>JAWKRQ010000028.1:0-122261 GCA_041389545.1 Myxococcota bacterium
CATCAGACGGATGTCGTCGAGGGTGTCCTCGTTGCGGGGCGGCCGCGCGACCTCGTCGAGCGACTTGCGCCCCTGGCTGCGGTGGATGAGCCAGTACCGCGGCTCGACGGTGGTGGGCCGCTTGGCGTGCATCATGTGGGCGGGGACGGCCTGACCGGCGGGGATCATGTCCTCCCGTTGGCCCTGGATGTCGACGGTGCGGCCCTGCGCCGCCTCGGTCAGGGCGCGCGTCGCGGCGATCACCGGGTCGGGGTGCGTGCCGACGCCGGCGTGGGCCTGCGCCCAGGCCCCGGGCACGTTGTCCGCCGTGACCATCGCGATCATGGTGGGGATCCCGGTGTCTGCTGTGATGTCCCGCACCCGCGGCGTGAGCTCGGCGGCGACGTAGCGGTCCCAGACCCAGCGCAGATCACCGGAGAACGAGTCGGGATCGAGCTCGGGGTATCGCTCGTAGTCGTCGTCGAACGGCTGCGGCGCGTCGTCGTCGGGCGGCGGCAGCCCGAGCCCCGCCCGGGCGGCGTCCCAGCGGGAGCGCGGGAGCCAGTGCGCCAGGACCTCGGCGATGGTCCAGGCGTCCCGCTCGATGATCTCGCACAGCGCCTGGCTGACGGCCTCCTCGTAGGTGTTGCCCGCCGACAGCCCGGTGGTGGACGCCCACCGGTAGCAGCGCATCGCGGGGTCGAGGCCCATCCAGACCAGGTCCGCGGGGACGAGCACCTCCTCGTCGGTCGCGAGATCCCGGGCGGCGGTCCAGGCGATCTCGGTGTCGACCGTGTGCCCGGGCTTGAGCGCCAGCACCACCGACGCGGGGTCCAGCGTGGGGCGCTGCCGCGCCAGGTCGCGGTAGCTGCCGCGCACCACGGGCTGGTGCACGAGGAACGCGGCGTTGCGCTCGAAGGCCTCCATGATGGCGCCGACCTTGGAGCCCACGTGGGTCGCGCCCTTGCCGTTGTAGACCGACAGCACGTCGGGCGACTTGGGCACGACCGAGCTCCACACGGGGATGCCGGTCCGGTCGAGGCCGGTGATGTCGGCCAGGCGGGTGATGCCGGCCAGCCGCAGCAGCGGCAGCACGCGCTGGAGCGTCTGCTCGGGGGTCAGCCCGCGGTGGAACCCCGGCCGCTTGGGGGAGCTGTTCAGTTGCATGCTTCCTCCAGCGCCAGGTTCGCCTTCCAGTGCATCGCGGCTCGCTTGCCGATTCGGCAGTGATCCGCCGCCCAGGACTCCGCGCCGGGCACGATCACCCGCGTCACGGGGACCCCGAGCGCCGGGTCGGTCAGTCGACCTCGATGGGCTCGAGCCCGACCTGCTGCAGCCGACCCACCAACAGGCGGATGTCGTCGAGGGTGTCCTCGTTCCGGATCCGATCGACCTCGCCGAACGCCTTGCGCCGGTTGCTCGGGCGGATGAGCCAGCTCTTGCGGTTGATGCCCGACACCCGCTGAGCGTGGGTCAGGTAGGCGGGCACGTCCTCGTCGGCCGCCCGCATGTCCTCGCGCACCCCCTGGATGTCGACCACCCGACTCTGTGCCGCTTCGGTCAGCGCCCGCATCGCGGCGATGGTGGGATCGGGGTGGCATCCCGCCCCCATGTGCGACCGGGGCAGGTTCGGGCCGACGAGCTCGACCGTGGTGGCGACCATGACCGGCAGGCCGGTGTCGCAGGAGACGTGGCGGATGCGGGTCTCGAGCCCCGCCTCGACGAAGCTGTCGTACACTCGGCGCAGCTCGCCCTGGAACGTCTCCGGATCGAGCTCGGCGAACCGATCGCAGTCGTCGTCGAACGGCTGCTCGCCCTCGCCGGTCCACGCGATCTTCGGCAGGCCGGCGCGGGCCCGCTGCGCGTCGAACCGGGCGCGCGGCAGCCAGTGGGCGAGGACCTCGGCGATGGTCCACGCGTCGCGCTCGATGATCTCGCACAGCGCCTGGCAGACCGCCTCTTCGTAGGTGTTGCCGGCTGACAGGCCGTTGCTCGTGGTGACCACGTACGACCGCAGCGCCGGCTCGGTGATGAGCCACGCCAGATCGAAGGGCACGAGGATCTCCTCGCCCGACGACAGCAGGTGGCCGACCGTCCAGGTCAGCTCCTTGTCGGCGGTGTAGCCTGCGCGCAGCGGCAGGATCATCGACGCGGGGTCCATGACCCGGCGCTCGCGGGACAGGGCGGCGTACGAGCCGCGGATGGCGACCCCGTCGGTGCGCAGGCCGGACTGGCGCTCGAACGCCTCCATGATCGCGCCGACCTTGGAGGCGATGTGGCTCGATCCCTTGCCGTTGTAGACCGACAGGATGTCGCGCGACTTCGGCACCACCGCGCTCCACACCGGGATGCCGAGGCGGTCGAGGCCGGTGATGTCGGACAGCCGGGTGATCCCCAGGCGCGCCATCAGCGGGCTCACGTGGTCCAGCGTCGCGGCCGGCGTCCTGCCGCGGTGGTAGCCGGGCAGCTTGGGTGAGCTGTTCAGTCTCATGGGGTCTCCTCGGGGTGGAGCGGCGCGAAGTCCGCCGAGCCGGGGTTCAGCCAGGGGCGGGCGGGATCGAGCCCGGCTGCGACGAGCTCGCGGAGGATCCAGGCGTGTCGGGCGTCGGCGTCGGCGGCGCCGGCGGCGAACGCGCGGGCGAGGCCGGTCGCGACGAGGTCGCAGCGGTGGAAGCCGAAGCTCGGCGGGTGGGGCCGGCTCGGGTCGCCCGTGGGCTCCTCCGCGACCGCCACGCCGCGAGCGACGGGGCGCGCGAGCGCGGGGGTGCGCTCGCCGATTCGGTCGCCCAGCGTGCGCACGATGTCGCCCAGCACCGGCCGGGCCCGCGGGTACTCCTCGCGCAGCAGCCAGGCCACGGCAGCGTCGGGCCGGGTGTACCACCGCGGGTTGTTCAGCAGCTTCACCGAGAACCGGGACAGGGAGGCGCCGAGCGTGCTGGTGAGCGCCGAGAGCAGGGCAGGGGCGTGGGCGGGCAGCACGTCGAAGTACACGCGGACCAGCGGTCCGGCCTCGGGGGTGGTGGGGCCGCCGTCGCCGATGGCGGTGTAGAAGCCCGGCGAGGCGTACGGGCGATCGTTCGGGAAGCGGACGGCCACCGTGCCGCCTGCAGCGTCTCGCCCCGCGATGTCGCCGTCCGACAGGAACAGGGTCACGCCGCCCTTGCGGGCGAACGTGCCGCCGTCGCGCCGGTCGACGATCGTCCAGCCCGGATCGGCCCAGCCGCGCCCGAGGTTGGCGGCGCGCAGCGCGAGGCCGAAGCCCACGTCCTCCCGCGCGCGGATCGGGATGCGGGACAGGGCGTGGGTGCGCCCGTTGTCGACCTCGGTGGGGTCCTGCAGGTAGTAGTGGGCGTACAGGAAGTGCGACAGGCCGTCGGGCAGCCGCGGCGGGGCGGGCAGGTCCGGCGCGAGCGCCGCGAGCGGCTCGCCCAGCGGGGGGGTGGCTGGCCGGTGGTCGAAGGTGGTCGCGCTGGTCAGCCGGACCTCCGCCGCGATCCGCCCGAAGAGGGGGAGGGGAGGCTCGCGCCGCAGCGCGCGCGCCTCGCGGGTCGCCGCGCCGATCATGCGAGGATCCCCGTCGCCCGCGCGGGCTGGGTCAGCAGCGTGCGCCCGACCTGCAGGCTGCAGAACGCGGGGGCGTGGATGGTCCCGACGCTCTCGAGCGAGCCGAGCACGCGGTGCAGCAGGAACAGGCCGGCGAACTGCAGCGCCCGCGCGGCGAAGCCGTCCGTTCCGCGCAGCGTTCGGCCCGAGGCCTCGGCGTAGCTCGTCAGGATGGTCCGCGAGGCCTGTTGGATCCGCGGGAACGGGACGGTGGCGCCCCGGACCCAGGACGAGAAGTCGCCCTCGGCCGCCTGGATGGACTCCACCCAGTGGTAGAGCAGCTGTCCGATGAAGGCGCCCAGATCCCACATCGGATCCCCCCAACCGCCGAGCTCCCAGTCCACGAACCGGATCGAGGGGTGCTCGGCGGAGGTGTCGACCATCACGTTGTCGTCGCGGAAGTCGCCGTGGATGAGGCAGGTCGGGCGCCAACCGTCGGCCAGGGCGCCGAGCGGGCCCTCGAGCGCCTGCATCGCGGCGAGGTAGGCCCCGAAGGCGTCACCGGGGGCGCGGGCGAAGCTGTGCGGTGTGACCCGAGAGAAGTCGAACACCGGGTGGATGGACAGGTAGGCGCTCGTGTCGGACGCCCCCCCCGACGACGCGCCGTGGAGCGCGGCGAGGCAGCGGGCGGTGTGCTGCAGCAGGGGCTCGGGTGGCGGCACGGTGGCGTCGCGCAGCGGGCGGTGGCGGAGCAGCCCCTCGGTCACGACGACGTTGTCAGCTTCGTCGTACAGGACGGTGCGGGGCAGGAGGCAGCGCACGCCGCGCAGGGCCTCGCTGGTGGCGACGAGCCGCAGCAGCTGGCCCTCGCGCAGCGCGCCGACCGGGGGGATGGCCTCGATCGGCTGCTTGAGGAACAGCGCGGAGCCGTCGTCGAAGCGGACGAGCGCGGCGAAGGCGCGCCCGGAGAGGCGGTCCAGCTGCACGAGCCGCCGGCCTGCGAGCAGGTCGCGGGACGACAGCCAGGCAGAGACGTTGTCGGCGGTGAGCGGCGTCGAGGTCCCCGCCTCGCGCGTCATCGGCGCGGGCTCCCCCCACACCAGGCGCGGGACGGACTCGTGGCGCGTTGCGGTCGAGGCGTGCGTGGGCATCGGGAACACCCCGGGGAGTGTGCTGGCGGCGGAGGCGGCTGCGGGCGGCGCGCCGCAGGGCGACGTCGCCACGCCGAAGCGTGGCGACGCCGGGATGCGCTACAGGGTCGCGAGGAGGACCGCGGTCATGAGCGACTTCTGGGCGCCGGTGCTGTAGTTCGACTGCATGTAGGACTCGAGGTCCTCCGGCGTCACGTCGGTGCCGAACAGGTCGAGCGCCTCGGTGGCCTCGTTGGCCTCGGTCTCACCCTTGTCTTCGTTGTCGATCAGCAAGTTGTGCTCCCCATCCGTGGTCGCGGGCCAGTCCGCGACCAGCGCCCTGAGTCCGTGTCCACCGGTCTCGGGTGCACCTACTCGGTAGCGGGCGGCCGCTCACGGCCCGGTTGCGGCTTGTACCAGCGTGTGCCAGCGGCTCAACTGCGGGCGTGTTCGAATCCAGTCGCCCCGACCGCACGCACCGAGCGACGGAACGCCCGCGGCGAACATCCCACGTGCCGGGAGAACGCCGTGCTGAACGCACTCGCGGACCGGAACCCGACGCGCTCGGCGATCTCGGCCAGCCCCACCGCCTCCCGCTCGAGGGCGTCCTTCGCCAGCGCCATCCGCCACGCGGTCACGTACGCCATCGGCGCCATCCCCACCCGCCCCGCGAAGCGCTCGGCGAACGTCGCCCGCGACATGCCCGCGACCCGGCCGAGCTCCGCCACCGTCCACGGATGCGCGGCGTCGGCGTGGATGCGCTGCAGCGCGCGCGCGAGCCCCGGATCGCTCAACCCGCTCAGGAGCCCGCGCTCTCGCACCTCGGGCGCGGGCCCCACCCGGAGCGCCTCGATGAGGAGCACGTCGACGAGCCGTTGGAGGACGAGCTCGCGCCCGGGCCGCTCGTCCGCCGTCTCGTCGGCGATGAGCTCGACCACGCGCTGGAGCCGCAGGCCCCCCGGCGCCCCGCGGCGAACGTGGACGACCGACGGCAGCAGACCGACGACGAGCTGCGCATTGGCGCGGTCCACTCGGAAGTAGCCACCGAGCTGCCGCATGTCGGGCAGCCCGGTGGCGCTGCCGTGCCACACGTCACGGTCGCTCACGACGCCGGCGCTCGGCGGCACGCGCAGATCGCTCGCCATCGTGAAGCCCGGCACCGCAGGCAGCAGCACGAAGTCCCCCGCCTCGAGCGCGATGGGCTCGCATCCGTCGACCCCGAGGAGGCACGTCCCCTCGAGCATCAGGCAGAAGCCCGGATCGCGCTGCGCCTCGTAGCGCACGCTCCAGGCCCCGGCGCCGCGGATGACCTTGGACAGGACGGTGTGCGGCCGCAGCAGCGCGATCACGGATGCGAGGGGATCGGACGACACCCTCCGAGCCTAACGAGCGCCGACGTCCGGGGGCGCGATCGCGACGGCGTCGACACCAGCCGGGTAGCGAAGCCGATCGGACGGGTCGAGCGCCGCACGGAGCACGGCCTGCGCGACGTCTCCGGGCGTGGTCACCTCGCCGGGACGGGCGGCCCCCGCCAGGACGCGCGAGACGAGCGACGCGTAGGCCTCCGGTGCCCGCGTCACGATGCGGGAACCGCTGTTCTGCGTGAAGCGCGTGGTGGGGCAGTACCCGGGCTCCACCAGCTTCACCCGGACGTTCAAGGCCGCGAGCTCGTGGGCCAACGACGCCGTGAAGCCCTCGATCGCCGCCTTGGTCGCGGTGTACGGCGCGACGAGCGGCATCGGGGCGAAGGTCGCGCTCGAGGTCACGTTCACGACGACGCCGCCGCCGCGCGCCCGAAACCCCGGCAGCACGGCCCGCGACATCGCGATCGTCCCGAGCGTGTTCGTCTCGAACAGCGCTCGGATCTGCTCCATCGACATGGCCTCGAGCGGCCCGAAGCCCCCGATCCCCGCGTTGTTCACCAGGACGTCGAGCGGACCGCACGCGTCGAGGGCGGCGCCGATGCTCGCCTCGCGCGTGACGTCCAGCGGCAGGACCCGCCATCGCTCCGACGGCGCATCAGGGTCGGTGTGCGGCGTGCGCATGGTCGCGACGACGCGCCAGCCCTGGGCGTGGAACAGCCGCGCGGTGCTCAGGCCGTAGCCGGAGGACGCCCCGGTGACGAGGACGGTCTTCACGGCCCCATCGAGGCCGTTGCCGGGAGAGGACGAGGGTCGGGACATGTTCGCTCCGAGGTGCGCGACGGAGGCCGCGGTTGCACCTTGGACCTACCCGGAGCCACCCCAGACGGACCATGACGCGTCGTCTCGATTTCGTTCGCAATCGTCCGACGGTCGCCCTGGGTCCGCGGGTGCGCCCTCGGTGTCGCGTCGGCCAGCGCACGCTCCAGCGATCTCACGGTCCGAATCGTCAATGTACCGAAACGACCAGGATCCGTCCGCGCACGGCCGAGACTCGGTTCCTCCGATGAACCAGCACCGCGGATTAAGAGCCGATTAAGCGTCATAACGCAAAGCGCACGGCTACTCCTCACGCGTCAGTGGGGCGCTCGGCACCGCCGACACCAACACGCTGAACAGGAGACAGCAGATGCGTACCCCCATGCTCACGATCGGCCTGGCTGCCCTCATGGTCGGCTGTGCCGACGACGGGGGCCCCGCGCCCCTCGGTCCCCAGGGGACCCTCGTCCGGCTCACAGCGGGCGACGCGGCACAGGACCCGGTCATCGGCGCCCTCGCCAGCCGCTTCGACGTCGTGGACGGCGCGGGCCTCGAGCTCGAGCGCCTCATCGAAGCGCTCGGCGACGCGTCGATCCTCGCCGCCGACGCCGAAGCGCTCTCGGACGTCGATCCGGGGACGCTGAGCGTCATCGGGCGCGCGGCCGACGCGTTCGGCCTCACGATCGTGCTCGAGAACGTCCACGACGCGGACCACGCGTCCCGGCTGATCGGCATCGGCCTGTCGGGCGACGTGCTCTACGCCACCCCGAACGGCAAGGGCTACGACGTGCGCGTGTTCGGGGGCGAGAGCACCGTCTCCGTCTCGGAGGAGGAGGCGGACGCGACCACCGCGGGCGTGCCCCTGGACGTGCCGCCGGCGGACGACATCGCGCTCGAGATCGCCGACCAGATCGCGCACCGGGAGGCTGCCGAGCAGCTGGGCCTGCACGCCGTGACCGAGTGGGCCTCCACGATCGACGGCAGGTTCATGCCCCAGGCGGCCTACCGGTACTACTACATCGACAACGGCACCCTCTCGTACAGCCCGGGCGGCGTGTCCCAGACCGCCAACCTGGGCATGGACTACGAGGTCGAGCTGTTCGCCCTGCCGCAGGGCAAGTTCGCGCACATCCGGTCCCGGGCCGAGGCTTTCCAGCCCGGCAGCCTCTACGTCAACAGCAGCTCGCACCGCGGCTACTTCCAGGAGGCGGTCGACGTCGAGGTGCGGCCGCTCGACGACGCGGCGAGCTTCTCGCTGTACGATCACAACCCCAAGACCACCCAGATCAGCCAGACGTTCGCGACCACGACGGGCTGGACCATCGGCGCGGACGCGACCAGCGAGGGCGTGGCGGGGATCTCGGCGTCGTACAGTGAGAGCGACACGCTGACGAAGAGCATCCCGGAGTGGGGGTGACCGACAACAGCACCGGGACGCAGCTCGATTGGACGTACGAGCTGATGGCGGTCGACGGAGCGTCCTACGACACCTGGACGGACATCTACGAGACCAATGTGTGGACGGGCTGCCAGGACGTGCGCTCGCTGCCCACCTCCGCGACGAGCACCATCGCGCCCGAGGTCGCGGCGATCTTCCGGGTCGACCCCACCTACACCGGCAGCCCCAGGTTCCGGATGTTCCACCAGCAGACGGTCCGCAAGTCGAAGGTCGACAGCAAGTTCTACCTGTTCGCCTGCCACAACAGCCGGTCCACGGTCTCGGAGCAGCACGGCCAGACCCAGGACGTGGCGCTCGATTTCGGGCAGATCACCAACGCGTCCGAGACGTGGGCCCTCGACGCGACCTCGGAGGCGGTCGGTGGCTTCGCGCGCTACCCGATCGAGAACGACTGGCACGACGTCGAGGTCACGGTGGACGACGACGGCGCGCTGACCTGGAGCAACGCGGCAGGCGTCTCGTGGTCGCTGCGACTGGCCAACGGGTTCCTGTACACCAACAGCGATTGCCCGTACGGCATCCAGCAGGTGGACGTCGAGTCCGACGGCAACATCGTCACGGCCCTGTGGTTCCTGGGCGAGCGCTACGCCCTGGTGGGGCTGCCCGACTGACCCGCGGAGCGCTCGGGCCGACGACGGGAGCCGTCGTCGACTCGGGCGCCAGAGAGCCAGCTCGGGTCGAACACCAGCAGCTGGACCACCACCATCCCGAGCGTGAGGTCGGCGAAGTCGACCAGCACCAGCAGCCCCACCTGCAGCCCCAGCAGGGCGAGCCACAGCCACGGTCGCGCGCGGGGCCAGCACGCGAGCGGCAGCGCGACGAGCTCGACCCCGAGCGCCGCGAACGACGCCGCCGTCGTGAGCACCGGCGCCCCGAGCAGCCAGGTCCGCAGCAGCCCGGGGCGGGCGAGCGGGTTGTCGAGGACGTGGTGCAGCGCGCTGCCGTCGAGCCACGATGCGCTCCAGAGCTTGGTGATCCCGCTGTAGGTGTACGCGGCGCCGAGCACCAGCCACGCCACCGTGCGGATCGCCGGCGGCACCCGCCAGTCCCGCCCCGCGGACGGGTCGCGGAGCAGCGCCACGAGCGACGGGGCCGGCGTCACCGCCGCGACCGCGAGCAGCGTCCACCCGACGTGCGCCAGGCTGGGGTTCTGGATCAGGGGTTCCGGCCGAGCAGACACGTGAGGACGTACCAGCAGGCGACGGCGGCGAGCCGATCCCGCCCCCGACGGCGAGCGCGACGGCCGCGGCCGCGCCGATCAGGAGCAGCACCGTCACCGCGAGGGGGCTGTCGGCGACCGCGAGCACGTTGGGGAACAGGTGGAGGATGGGCGACGCGTCGCCGTCGGCGACCAGCCCCCGCGAGGAGAACAGCTCCCGGCCCCAGGGGACGAGCGCCGCGAAGTGCACCAGCAGGTACCCGCCGAGGGCGACCCGCAGCGCCGCCCACCAGCGAACCTCATCGGCCACAGGGGCTCCCGATCCGCAGGGGGAGGTCGGTGTGCGTGCCGGTGCGCGGCGTCACGACCAGGGTGACCGGCCCCTCGAGCGGCACGCCGAGCTCGTCGAGCACCGAGGTCTCCCGGCAGAACGCGTAGGTCGCGACCTGGTGGTGCAGCGCGCCGAGGTAGGGGTGGTCGACGAGGTAGGGCCCGCCCGCGAGCGCGGCGCCGTACACGTTGCGCCGGTTGTAGGGGCCGCGCAGGCGGCGGTAGGTCTCGGGGTCGAGGTCCACGGAGCCGCCGGGGCCCTCGAGCGTGAACCGGGCCGAGAAGCCCTCCAGCCCGTCGCGGGTCGTGAACACCTTCGGTGCGGGAGACGCGCCCCAGGCCGTGGCGACGGCGAACACCGGCGTGGCGTGCAGCGCGTCGCCCGCCATCGCGACCAGCCCGAGCGCGAGCAGGGCCCAGGCGCGCTTCACTCGGCCACCTTGCGGAACCGGAGCATCTCGCGCAGCAGGCGCTCGGCGGGCCCGAAGCCGCAGCGCACCGGCGCACCGTCGGGATCGCGGTAGGTCCCGAACAGCAGGTCCCAGATCGGCAGGTCCGCGTAGTTCCCGGCGTGGACGCCGAGCTCGTGGTGCAGCCGGTGGGCCTCGGGGCGCTGGATGACGTAGCGCAGCCAGCGCGGGGTGCGGACGTTCCAGTGGTAGAAGAACTCGGCCAGGCCGCACGCGACGGTCACCGCGCCGGCCTGGGCCGGCGTGAGCCCGAGCACGGCGTAGAGCAGGACGGCGCCGAGCACCACGTTGCTGACGGACTCGAGCGGGTGCTTGTAGTAGGTCGTGAGGAGCTCGATGCGGCCGGGGCTGTGGTGCACCTGGTGCAGACCGCGCCACAGCCACCCGATCTCGTGCCGGGCGCGGTGCCACCAGTAGTAGAGGAAGGTGACGCCGAGGTAGCCGTAGAGCGAGCCGAGCCAGAAGCCGAGGGGCTCGGCGTCGACGAGGCTCACCCAGCGGACGTGCGGGCCGATGGCCACGGCGCCGACTGCGGCGGCGGCGATCTGGATCGCGCTGAGGGTGACGGCGCGTGGCTTCCAGCGTTCGACCGCGGGCAGATCGTGCCCCGGCTTGCAGCGCTCGACGAGGGCCATGACGACGCCCGCGACGAGCAAGATCAGACCTGCTTCCATCCGATCCTCCACCGCTGTCGTACGCCGGCGGGGGAGGGGGCTCCACGGACCCTCCAGCACCGTGATGCACTTTGATGCACTCCGGTGCACTCTGACGCACTACGAGCGGGCGCCTTCGGGGTCAGCAGCGCCGACACCTGCCCCGAGCCCGCGTACGCCTCGCACCGGCGGTCGGCGCGCCGAGCAAGCTGCCCTGGATCGCACACCTCCGAGAGGCAAGCCGCCCTCGATCGCACACTCGAGGCCCGATCCGGCCCTCCGCGGCCGCCGCACACGCGGATTCCGAAGGTTCATTCGTGGCGCCGGCCGTCCACGAGGGCCCAGGTGTGCGATCGAGGGGGACATACCTCCCCGGGGTGTGCGATACGACCTGGCTTACCGGCAGGTATGCCGGGGCGGACCGTGCTGACGGGCGAAAGGGGACGATTGGCGGGCGCTGAGCAGATCTGGCGAAGACGCCCGCTGGCTGCGCCTGACCGACCGGGTCCCCCGACCGGCGGTACTGTTCATGCGGGGCCACGACCACGACCACCCCCACCCCCACCACCACGACCACACCGGCAGCCACTGGCTGGGCACGCGGCTTGGCCGGGCACCAGGCCGTGGTGGTCGTGGGGGTGGTCGTGTGCGTGCCAGAAATGAAGGTAAACGCCTATTCGCGACGAAGTAGGGTCCCCCGCCCGGTGGCCCGTGGCAATTGCGCGAGCGGAGCCGGCGGGCGCGCGATGCGGCCGCCTACCGAGCTTCGACCGCCACGAGCTCGTGGTCGCATGGCGCGCCCGTCGTGCGAGCACGCGCGGCGGTGATGGGAATTGGCGTTCGCCCGCGCGAAGCCGGGCGTACGACAATTACCGGCAGGGGGCTGTGGGGCCCTCGCACACCGCCGTCCACCGCGGGTCCGCGTACAGGTCCGACGGCGCGATGACGGGCTCGTCGAGGGGCGGCGTCCCCCAGCGCACGGCGATCGCGGCCTGGACCAGCGGGTCGGAGAGGTCGAACGAGCCGAACCGGCGCAGCTCGCCGACGGCGCGCCGAGCGCCTCGGTGAGGAGCTTGTAGGCGAGCTCGGAGCAGTAGAGGCGGTCGTCGGTCCAGGAGAACGCCGCGTCGTAGCGGCGGCCGAGCCAGGACGCCGCGAGGGCCTCCATCTTCGAGACGACGTCGTCCGGGAGGCCGTCGGGGTGGGCGGCCAGGCGGCGGATGCCGATGCGGCCGTCGGCGGCGCGGGCGGCCCAGTCGGCGAACGGGACGAACCGCACGGGGTCGCCGGCCTCGAGGACGTTCGTCGTCCCGTCCTGCACGAAGACGACGCCCACGTGGGTCCACTGCGAGCCGGTGACGCGGGCCAGCAGCGCGCTCTGGCGGGTGCGCGAGCGGTGGAAGACGAGGTCGCCCGTGTGCAGGTCGGCGGCGTCGGCGCGGGGGAGCCAGGCGAGGAGCGTGAGAGCGAGCATCTTCCCTCCGCTCTCCGGCTTATCGGGCGGGTGTGCAGCGACCGTGCAGGATCGGATGGATTCGGTACACGCCGGAGCGCCCGTGCCGGGCCTCTCGCGCGTGGGGCTGGAGTGCGCGCAGGGCCGGGCGGCGGGCGGGCGAACACCCTCCCGCGCCATCCGCCGACGCGTGGGCGGAAGCCGAGGAACCTGAGGTGCAGCGGCCGCCTGCAGGCGTCCAGCACGTCCTCCGCGTGGTACACGACGGCCCCGCGGTCGTCGGGCCGGCGCGCCACCCGGCGAGGCCCCAGGCGTCCTGCAGCGTGACGCCCACGTCCTCCAGCGCCGCCACCCCGCGCTCGCGCAGCGCAGCGAACGCCGCCGAGCCAATCGTTGGCGGTCCGCTCGCGCCAGCCGGCCTCCTGCGCCCGCAGCGCGTCCAGCTCCTGCGCCGCGGCTCGGCGGAGCCGATCGAGCGTGGCGGGGCCGAAGTCCGCGAAGCCCGCGAACCAGGCGGACGCCTGCGCCTCAGGTCTCGAACACGGCCTCGTCCCCGGGCCACGGCGCGAGGGTGCGCAGCGCGAGCGTCCAGCCGTCGAGGAAGTCCTGGAGGTCCGCCGCAACCATCCGCGGGAGCCGCGCCCGCCACGTGAACCCGGCGAGGACGAGCCGCTGGCGAGCCGTGCCGTCCCACACTACCGTCAGCCCGGCGTCGCGCAGCGCCGTCGCCGCGGCCCGGCCCACCGCGACCCCGTCTTCGGGCGTGTCGCCGACGAACGAGCCGAAGCCCAGCCCGAGCCCGCCGCGCTCCTGCGCGCTCCAGACGTCCTGGCGGTGGAAGGCCACGTAGCCAACCGGCGGACCGAGCCCCTCCAGCGCCAGCGAGCGCGACACCGCGACCGCCTGCGCCTCGGCCGTGTCCCACCCGGCAGGCCCGAAGGCGTCGATCCCCTGCGCCTGCAGCGCCGCGAACGCCACACGGAGCCGATCGTTGTCGGTGACCGCCGGCCACGCCTTCGCCGCCTGCGCCGCGAAGGCGTCGGCGACGGCAGCCTCCAGCGCGTCCAGCACCGGCGCGTCCGCCGGCGACGGCTCCGCCGACAGCCCCAGCGCCTGCCAGTGCTCGTCGACGATCCGGGCCACCACGCCGGCGTGGTTCACGTCGCCCTCGTCCACGACGCGGCGGATCGAGTCCAGCAGCTCGGGACGCAGCGGCACGGAGCCTCCAGCGAGCCGACGTAGCCGGAGCGCCCCCCGCGCGCCCGCCGCGATACGATGCCCCCCGCCGATGCCCTCCAGCCCGCCCGCCTGGCTCGCCGACCGCACCCTCCCGCTGGGCGAGGGCTGGCTGGACCCGGCCGGCGTCCTGCACTGGCGCGACCGCACCCACTCCCTCCGCGACAAGGAGAAGGAGCTCCTGCGCTACCTGCACCACGCCGCCCCGCGCGTGGTCCCCCGCGACGAGCTCCTCCTCGAGGTCTGGGGCTACCACCCCCACGCCGCCTCCCGCGCCGTCGACACCACGGTCAAGCGCCTGCGCGCCAAGCTCGACGCCGTCGGCGCCCCGCCGGGCCTGCTCGCCACGGCCCGCGGCGAGGGCTACCAGCTCGTCCTCCCCGCGGCCGACCCCGTCGAGCCGCCGCCCGCCTGCCCCGCCGCGACCGCGAGCTCGAGCGCGCCGAAGCCGCCCTGGCCGCCGGCCGCCCCGTGGCCCTGCTGGGCGGCCCCGGCCTCGGCCGCAGCACGCCCTCACGGCCCTCGGCCGGCGCTGCCGCCCGCGGGCGCCGCGTCGTCCGGCTCGACCTCCACGGCCCGCTCGACCTCGCCGCCTTCGGCGACGCCCCTGGGCACGGACCCGTCACCGCCGACGCCGTCGCCGGCGCCCTGGCCGACCCGCACCTCGTCCCCGCTGATCGACGACCTCGACGACCTCGACCTCGACCCCGCGTCTTCCTCGCCGCCACCGTCGCGGTGGGGCGCCGCCGGGCGTCGATTGGGCCCCGTCCGCCTGCGCCCCTCGACGCCGCCAGCGCCCACGCGCTGCTCGCCGCCCGCTGCGCCGCGCTCGACCTGTCCCCGCTGCCCCCGACACCGCCGAGCGCGTCGTCGCGGCCGCCGACGGCATCCCACTCGCCCTGGCCCTGGCGGCCAGCTGGGGCGGCCTGGCCGAGGCCACGCCGACGCCGCCGACGCCGGCCCCTGGCCTGCTCCATCGCCTGCGCCTGGGCCCGCACGCCCGCCGACGCGCGCGCTCCTCACCGAGCTCGCCGTCGCGCCGGTGCCGCTGGACCGCGCCCTGGTGCACGCCCTGTCGGACCGCCCGCCGAGCGCCACCGACGCCCTCGCGGCGACCCTCGCCTGCCAGGGCCTCCTGGGTGGTGGAGGACGGCCATCTGCGCCTGCTCGCGCCCATCCGCCGCCACGTCGCCGCGCGGGGCGAGCCCGGCCTGCGCGACCGCCTGGTCGACGCCGTCGCCGCGCGCGCCGCCAGCCTGATCCGGCGCGACGACCTGCGCGGCGCCCGCGCGATGCGCGAGGCCCTGGCCTGGGCGCGCCCCACGCCACCGGCGAGGCCCTCTACGCCATCCTGCAGGCGCTGCTCCACGCCTACCGCACCTTCGGCCCCCACGAGGGCCTCCCCGAGCGCCTCGCCGCGCTGACCCGCGGCCAGGAGGCCCCCGACGACCGCGCCATCGCCGCCTGGGCGCGCCTGAGCGCGGCCTCCACCGCCGACCGGCCCGACGAGGTCGAGGCCACTGGCCCCGCCGTCGCCGACGCGCTCTCGGCCACCGGCCGCGACGCCCTGGCCGGCCTCACGCTCATGAACGTGGCCCAGGCCGCCGCCGATCGCGGCGACCACCGCGCAGCGCTGGCCCTGCTCGAGGCGCCGAAGTGCGTGGCGATCGAGGGGACGGGCGGCTGCAGCGCGGGGTGCGATCCGCGTCCGCCGCACTGCGACGAAGCAGCCGTCGCCTTCGGCGCGCCGGACGACACGGGGGCGCTGTCGGGCAGCCCGTCGGGGTGCGCCGTGGGCGCGCACCCGCTGGCGCCGCCGGCGCTGCTGCTGGTGGCCGTGGTGCTGCTGCGGCGGGTGCTCCCGATCGCGCTGCTCGCCCTGCTGCTGGCGCCGCCGGCCCGCGCCGTCGACGCCGACGGGCTGCCCTACGGCGACGGCCGCAGCTGGGCGGCCCTGACCGACGGCGACGTGGGCGCTGCGTGGCAGGCGCGGGCGGCGCTGTCGGCCGGGCTCGCCGCCCGGCCGATCGTCGCGCGGTACCGCAGCGGCCGGGAGTTCCCGCTCGTGGGCCTCGTCTCCACCACCGCGCTCGGCGCGTCGTTGACGTTCGACCCGCGGATCCGGGTGGGGCTCGTCGTCCCCGTCCACCCCGTCGCGGTCGACGGCTTCGGCGCGGTGGCCGTGGCGACGCCGGGCGACGTGTCCGCGTCGCTGGCGGTGCCCCTGTCGCCCGAGGGCGCGCGCGTGCAGGGGAGCTGGACCGTCCGCGGCGACTTCCCGACGGGCGATCGCGCCCGGTTCCTCGGCGGCGTGGGGGCCGTGCACGCGACCGGCGCCGCCCACGTCGCGGTGAGCGAGCGCACCGAGGCCGGCTTCGCGCTCGGCCTGCGCCTGCAGCCCGACGAGCAGCTGTCGGCGACCCGGTGGGGCAACGCCGTCGAGTACGGCGTCGCCGGCGCGGTGCGGCCGCTCGAGGCGCTGGCGCTCGGCCTCGAGGTGTACGGCGCGCTCGGCCTGCGGGACGACACCCGCGCCGTGATGCCGCTCGAGTGGCTCGCCACGGCCCGCCTGCCGGCGCGGTCGAAGGTCGCGCTGCGCCTCGGCGCCGGCGGCGGCATCGGCCACGGCATCGGCAACCCGCAGCTGCGCGGGCTGCTCGCGCTGGAGGTCCGCACGGGCGACGGCGACGCCGACGGCGACGGCTACCCCGACCTGCGCGACCTGTGCCCGCACCGGCCCGAGGACCGCGACGGCCACCGCGACGCCGACGGCTGCCCCGACCTCGACGACGACCGCGACGGCATCCTCGACGCCGACGACGCCTGCAGGCTGGAGCCCGAGACGTTCAACGGCTGGCGCGACGCCGACGGCTGCCCCGACGCGCGCGCCACGCTCACGGTGGAGGTCCGCCCCGAGACGCTCGAGGGCGCGTCGGTGGCCGTGGCGGGCACGACGTTCCTCGTCCTGCCGGACCTGCCCCGCACGGTGGAGGTCGATCCCGGCCCCGTCGAGATCGCGGCGGCGGCGGCGGGCTATCTGCCGGTGCAGCGGGTCGAGGACCTCGCGGAGGGGCCGCAGCGCCTGACGCTCACGCTCGAGCCGCTGCCGCGCGGGGCCGTGGCGGTGCACGTCCGCGATCGGGACGGGGCGCCGGTCGCGGCGGAGGTGCGCGTCGCCGCCGCCGGGGCGGACCTCGACGAGGCGACGCCGCAGCCGGCCCCCGACGGAGCGCTCGTGGTGCCCTTCCCCGCCGGGCCCGCCACGGTGGGGGCGACGGCCGAGGGCCTCGTCGCGGCGCGGGTGGACGCCGTGGTGCCCGAGGAGGGCGCCGTGGACGTCGAGGTCGTGCTGGCGCCGCCCGACGTGGCGCTGGTGGGCGGCGAGCTCGTGACGGGCGACCTCGTCCGCTTCGCGCGCGATCGGGCAGACCTGGCGCCCAGCGCCCGCGGCGCGCTCGACGCCGTCGCGCGCTGGCTCGCGGCGCACCCGGAGATCGAGCTCCTCCGGGTCGAGGGCCACGCCGACGACAGCGGCGACCCTCGCTACAACCTCGGGCTGTCCGA
The DNA here is from genome assembly GCA_041389545.1 of Myxococcota bacterium. Lineage (GTDB taxonomy): Bacteria > Myxococcota_A > UBA796 > UBA796 > JACKER01. The sequence continues at coordinate 17,157 of JAWKRQ010000028.1, forward strand.
GGCGCGGGCGCGGGCGGTGGTGGCGGCGCTCGTGGCGCGCGGGGTCGCCGCCGAGCGCCTGGTGCCGCTCGGCTCGGGCGAGTCCGTGCGGCTGTCGCAGCCCGCGAACGACCGCCTCGTCGAGTTCGTGGTGCTCGTCTGGGAGGAGCCGTGAGGGTCGCGGCGCTGGCGCTGGCGGCGGGGTGTGCGCAGCAGGTGCCGCTCGACGAGGTCCCCGTCCTGCACGGCACGGACGCGCAGGCGGCGACGGTGCAGCGGGGGATCGCGGCCTTCGAGGCGGCGAGTGGTGCCGGGCGCGTGACCTTGCGGCGCATCGTCTTCGACGACGTCTATGGCGCGCTCGGGCAGTACGACTCCGTGCACCAGCGGGTGCGCCTCGATCACGCGCTGCACGGCGCCGTGCTGGAGCGGGTCCTGCGGCACGAGCTGTGCCACGCGCTCGACTTCCAGGAGGACCTCGTCGCCGACCCGGATCCGCGGTGGGACGACCAGGTGCGCACGCTCTTCCGGCTCGGCGCCGTCGACACGGCCGGGCTCGACGGGCCCCGGATCCGGCGGAGCGAGGCGTTCGCGCGGTACTGCGAGCTCGGCCCGCTCGTGGCGCACGCCCTCCGCGACCCCTGCCCGGAGGAGGCGCCGGAGGACACCGACGTCTTCCGGTTCCTGGCCCGCCGCGTGTGGCGCGCGTCCGACGTGCCGCCCCTGCCGCCGCTCGGCGAGCCGCACGCCTCGTGGGTGCCGCCGCAGCCGCCCTACACCTTCGACGTGCTCGGGCTCGACGATCCGGGGCGCATCGCGCTGCGCCTCGACAGCGGCGTCGACGTGTCGTTCGTCACCCTCGACCTCGACAGCGGAGCGCCCGTGCCCGATCCCGGCCTGGCGCCGTTCCTGCCCGACGCGCCGCTGCCCGCAGGCCTCGAGGGCGTCTGCCCGCTGTATGCGGACTTCTCGTCGGCGGCGGGCTTCGCTGCGGGCCCGGCGGCGGTCGTCGCGCGGTTCTGGCTGTACCCCGGCGCCTCGGCGGGCCGGGTGCTCGCGGACGACGGCAGCGGCTGGGCGCCGCTCCCCGGCTGCGTGCCGCCCGGCCCCTCCGACGTGTTCGCGACCGCGGACGGCCGGGTGTGGCTCGCCTGGACCGACGGCGGGCGGATCGCGTGGGCGGCGCTGCTGGAGGGCGCCGCGCGTTAGCCCGTCGGGGGAGGTCCGGTGGACGAAGACGCGGCGCTCGCGGCCCTGCGCTCCGACGATCCCGAGGCGTTCGGCGTCGTGGCCGCGCAGCACCGCGACGCGCTCCGCCTGCACTGCTACCGGATGGTCGGCTCGTTCGACGAGGCGGAGGACCTCGTGCAGGAGACGCTCCTGCGCGCCTGGCGCGCCCGCGGCGGGTTCGAGGGCGCTCGCGCGTGCGGACCTGGCTGTACCGCATCGCCACCCACGCCTGCCTCACGGCGCTGGCCGCGCGCCGCGCCGGGTGCTGCCCCTCGACGTGGTGGCGCCCGTCACCGGGTCGACGCCGGCGTCCGAGGCCCGCGCGGCGCCCGAGCTGGCGCTCGACCTGCCCTGGCTGCAGCCGTACCCCGACGCTCGCCTGCCCGACGCGCAGCTCGGCGCGCGCGAGTCGGTGGCGCTGGCCTTCCTGGCCGCGCTGCAGCTGCTGCCCCCGCGCCAGCGCGCGGCGCTGCTGCTGGCCGAGGTGCTCGACGGCTCCGCGGCGGAGGTGGCCGCCGCGCTCGACACCACCGTCGCGTCGGTCAACAGCGCGCTGCAGCGGGCGCGCGCCACCCTGCGCGAGCGCGCCGCGGCCTGGCAGGCGCCTGCGCCGGTGGCGGACGAGCAGGACGTCCTGCGGCGCTTCGTCGCCGCCTGGGAGCAGGGTGATGTCGACGGACTCGTCGCCCTCCTCCGCGACGACGCCCGCTGGAGCATGCCGCCCGCCCGCCTGTGGTTCGAGGGGCGCGCCGCGATCGAGCAGCTGCTGCGCCGCTACCCGCCGACGTGGGAGGGGCGGTCGTTCCGCTGCGTCCCCGTGGGCGCGAACCGGCAGCCCGCCGCGGCGATGTACCTGCGGGCCGCGGACGACGACGTCTGGCGGTTCGTCGGGGTCCACGCGCTCGGCGTGCGCGACGGGCGGCTCTCGGAGATCGTGGCGTTCGGCGCCTCGCTGTGCGCGGGCTTCCGGCTGCCCGCGACGATCGACCGATGAGTCCGGGCCGCGACCGGAGTCCTGGTGGGGACCAGGAGGTCGAGATGCGGTGGACGACATCGAAGGACGGGACGCGGATCGCGAGCGAGCGGACGGGCGACGGCCCGCCCGTGGTGCTGGTGGTGGGCGCCTTCAACGACCGGCGGACGGGGACCGAGCTCGCGGCGGCGCTGGCCACGCGGTTCGGCGTGATCACCTACGACCGGCGCGGGCGTGGCGACAGCGGCGACGGCGAGGGCGGCGTGGAGCGGAGATCGAGGACCTGGACGCCGTGCTCGCGGCGGCGGGCGCGCCCGCGGCGGTGCTCGGGTTCTCGTCGGGGGCGGCGCTGGTGCTCGAGGCCGCCGCGGCAGGGGTGCCGATGGCCGCGCTCGCGCTGTACGACCTGCCGCCCGAGCAGCCGCCCGAGCACGTCGCGGCGCTCGCGGCGCTGATCGACGCGGGCCGGCGCGGCGACGCCGTGGAGTACTTCCAGCGCCGCCTGGTGGGGCTGCCCGAGGACGTCGTGCAGGGGCTGCGGCGGGCGCCGTTCCGGCCGGCGCTGGAGGCGGTGGCGCACACGCTCGTGACCGACGCGGCGCTGGTGTCGGCGGGGCGGCGCCCGGCCGACCTGCTGGCGCGGGTCGGGGTGCGGACGCTCGCGATCGTGGCGGAGGGCGGCTTCCCGGGGATGCGCGAGGCGGCGGAGGCGGTGGCGCGGGCCGTGCCGGACGGGCAGGCGACGGTGCTCGCGGGCGGGACGCACGACCTCGACGCCCGCCTCGCCCCCGTGCTGACGGCGTTCTTCGGCCGCTGAGCGGCGCTCAGGACGCCGCGAGCGCCGGCCGGGCCGCGCCGGGCTCGCCCAGCTCCACCACGACCGTGCCGCCCAGCCGCCGGTCGTGGTGCCGGTGGGCCTCCACGACCTGCTCCACGGGGTAGCGAGCGGCGAGGACCGGCCGCGTGGCGCCGGCGGCCACGGCGTCGCGCACCTCGTCGAGCGCCGCACGGCTCGGCACCGCCACCCCGGTGAACACGCGCTGTCCGCCGCGCAGGCCGTTGAACAGCATGGCGCCGACGCTGTCGAGCGTCATGCCGAGGGTGAGGAAGCGGCCCGTGGGCGCCAGGACGGGCCGCACGTCGCGGAAGCGCACCGCCAGCGTGGTGTCGAAGACCAGGTCGTACCGCTCGCCGCGCTGGCGGTAGTCCTCGCGGGTGTAGTCCAGGTAGACGTCGGCCCCCAGCGTGCGCATCAGGTCCGCGCGGCTCGGGCCGGCCACGCCGGTGACGTGCGCGCCCGCCCGCTTGGCGAGCTGGACGACGAACCGCCCCACCCCGCCCGACGCCCCGAGCACGAGGACCCGCTGGCCGGGCTCGATCCCGCCTGCGTCGCGCAGGAAGGTGTGGGCCGTGAGCAGCCCGTACGGCAGGGCCGCGGCCTCGGCGAAGTCGACGCCCGGCGGGATGGGGGCCACCGCGCCGGAGGCCTTCACGACGACGTACTCGGCGGCCGAGCGGTCCGCGGCGCCGTAGACGTCCTGCCCGACCGAGAAGGCGGTCACGTCGGGCCCCAGGGCGGCGACCCGCCCGGCGAAGTTGCCGCCGCGGACCGGGTCGCGCGGGCCGGTGAGGCCGAACATCAGCCGGCCCACCAGGGTCATGAACCACCCCGGGAAGTCGGCTTCCCGCAGGCGGCGGTCGCCCTCCGAGATGGACGTGGCGTGCACCCGGACCAGGATCTCGCCGGGGCCGGGGGTGGGGACGGGGCGCTCGGCGACGTGGAGGACGTCGGGGGAGCCGTACTGGTGCTGGACGATGGCCTTCATGGGAACTCCGGGGTGGCTTGCCTCCCTGAGATAGGCCTGCGGGTTCGAGGGGGCGATCCCCCAGATCCTGGTGCGTGGTATGCGTTCCTGCATGGACTGGCGATCGGTGTGCTTCGACTGGAACCGGGCGCGGGCGTTCCTCGTGACGGCCGAGGAGGGCTCCTTCTCGGCCGCCGGCCGGGCCCTCGGCATGGCGCAGCCCACCGTCGGCCGCCAGGTCGCCGCCCTCGAGGAGGAGCTCGGGGTGGCGCTGTTCGACCGGGTGAACGGCCTTTCGCTCACGCCCGCCGGCATCGAGCTGCTGGAGCACGTGCGGAGCATGGGCGCCGCCGCGACGCGGGTGTCGCTCGCGGCGACCGGCCAGGCCACCGCGCTCGACGGCGCCGTCTGCCTGAGCGCCAGCCAGGTCAACGCCACCTTCCTGCTGCCGCCCGTCCTCGCCGAGCTCCACGCGCTGCATCCCGGCATCGAGATCGAGCTCGTCGCGACCAACGCCACGAGCGACCTGCGCCGGCGCGAGGCCGACATCGCGCTGCGGAGCTTCCGGCCGCGTCAGCCCGACCTGATCGGGCGCAAGCTGCGCGAGGACGAGGCCGTGCTCTACGCGACGCCCGCGTACCTCGCGCGGATCGGCAACCCCGCGGACCCGACCGCGTTCTCGGCGCGGGGGCGCATCATCGGCTTCGACCGCTCCGACACCTTCCGGGTGGGGATGGAGGCGCTCGGCTTCCGCCTCACGGGCGACAACTTCCGGGTGTTCACCGAGGACCAGCTGGTGCAGTGGGAGCTCGCGAAGCAGGGGGTCGGCGCGGTGATCATGACCACCTTCGTGGGGGACGCCGAGCCCGCGGTGGTGCGGGCGGTGCCGGGGATGGCGCCGTTTCCCGTGCCGATGTGGCTGGTCACGCACCGGGAGCTGCAGACGAGCCGCCGGATGCGGGTGGTGTTCGACCTGCTGGCCGAGCGGCTGGCGGCGCCGGGCTGATCCGGCACCGCCCGGGTCAGTGGGCCACGGTCACCGTGGCCTGGCGATCCGTCGTGTTGCCGCTCGCGTCCGTCGCCCGGTAGGTGATCGTGTACACGCGGCCCGTCCCGGTGCCCGCGCGCTCGGCTCGCAGATCGAAGGTCCGGTCGTCGGTGCCCGTCGCGGCGTTCTGGATGTCGTTGGCCGTGTCGCCGTCGCCCGTGCCGTTGTCGGCCTCGTTGCTGGTGATCGACAGCAGCTGGATGGTGGGCGCCGCGTCGCACACGTCGGTCGCCGAGACGGTGGCGGTGATGGTCCGGAGCTTGTGGTTCGGCGGCCACAGGCTGCTGGGCGAAACCGACAGCGACAGATCCGGGGGGGTGGTGTCGACGACGAGCACGGACTGGCTGGCCGACGAGGTGTTGCCGCTGGCGTCCTCGGCCGTCCAGGTGACGACGGTCTCCCCGAGCGGGTAGGTGCCGAGGGCGTCGTCCTGCACGACCACTGCGTCGTCGCAGACGTCCGAGGCCGCGGCCTCCCCCACGTCGATCGGCGTCCCCGCCGACGAGGTGCACTCCGCGACCAGGTCCGGCGGGGGCGTCAGCGTCGGCGGCGTCGTGTCGACCACCTCGAGGGTCTGCTCCTCCTTGTCGAACGCGGCGAGCGTGTCGACGACCGTGAGCTCCACGAAGCTCGCGCCGAGCGGCAGCTCCTGGGCAAGGAGCGCGCCGCTGCCCACGTCTGCATCGTCCACCCGCCAGTCGTAGGCGGCGATGTCGCCGTCGGGGTCGGAGGACCCCGTGCCGTCCAGCAGGACCGCCGCCGACTCCGTCTGGTTGCACTCGATGGGGCTCTCGGGGTCGATCACGGCCGTCGGCGGCCGGTGCGTGTGGGTCCCCGAGAGCGTCGTCAGGTCCACCGTCACGTCGTCCTGCGAGAAGGACGCCGGCGCGAACGCGAAGACGTCGTTGTCGGGGTCGATCGTGCCCTCGATGGCGGCGTCGTTGATCAGGCCCGCCGAGCCCGCGTCGCCGTCCACGGTGAAGTTGGTGTTGATGAGCAGGACGCCGGGATCGAGGTGGAAGGTCTTCGTGTCGGACGCGTAGGTGCCCTGGGCGTTGATGCCGTTGTGGATGTGGGCCGTGATGTCGTAGCCGTCGATGTCGAACGTCGGCACGTCGAGCGAGATCTCGGCGAAGGTGATCGGGCACACCGTCGCGCCGCAGTCCCAGATCGTGTAGCGGACGAAGCCCGTCACCCCGGACGCGGTGCCGCTCTCGTCGTCGACCGTGACGTGGGCCGAGCCGGTCACGTCGACCGAGGCCTTGGCCGGGCCGCCCGGATCGGAGTTCTCGTCGCAGCGGATGCCGGTCGGCGACGGGTTGTCCCCCACGACCGTGCAGGTCGCGTCGGTGCAGAACGAGATGAACGGGAAGCTCGAGGTCAGGCCCCAGGTGCACCACTTGTCCTCGCACTGGTCCTCGCACTGATCGCGGACGTCGCTCGGCGACTGGCCGGGATCGGTGCAGACCCACAGCGGGCCGTTCTCGGGGTGGCTGCCGACGACGAGGCCGCCGCGCTCGACCTGCACGCGGCACGGCCACTCGACGCCGTTCTCGGTGGGCAGGTCGTCGCAGCCCGCGGCGAAGGCGGCGAGCACGGCGAGCGTCGAGCGGGCCGCGCGGACACGGACCGGATGAATCACGGACATCGTCGGACCTCCCTGGTGTCTCGGGAGCATAAGCAGGCGCGGTCCCCGGAAGCGCAAATCTGCGACCCTCGGGATTAATCGTCGTTCGTCCGATTCGACGCCGGGCAGGATCGCCCGGCGCTCGGTGACCTCCGGCAACACCGTGTGACCAGGCGCGGATCCGGGCGAGGGCGGCCATAAGCCCGTCGGCACGGAGGATCCGATGGACCGACTGACGATGGCACTCACCTTCCCGCTCGCCGCCGGGCTGCTGTCCGCGTGCGCCGTCTCCTACCCCTGCGCGAACCTCAAGAGCACCGCGGGCGAGCTCGGCGCGGACACGTTCTACCTGCGCGGGTCGCGCTGCGAGGACGGCGTCGTCCGGGAGGTCCAGTGCGTGGCGCAGGACGGCGACTGGTGGCAGTGCACCTGCTACGCCGACGGCGTCGCCGGGAACGAGATCACGGACTCGGATGCGCTGTACGACGAGCTCACCAACGACGCGCAGCACCGCGAGACGCTGGACCGGGCCATGTACATCGCCGAGGAAGACTGCGGCTGGTAGCGCTCACAGCGCCGAGACCAGCGCGCGGATGGCGACGCTGTCGATCTCGGGCGCCGGCGCGCCGTCGAGCGCGGCCAGCAGCGCCGCGGCGGGCCGGTCGGCGCTGCGCGTGCGCGCGTCGGCCAGGTCGGAGCGGAGCAGCAGCGGGCGTGCGCCGGCGCGGTCGCCGCGGAGGGCGAGCAGGGCGCCGCGGACGAGCTGCAGCTCGGCGGCGTCGAACGCCTGGCCGTCGCCGTCTGCGTCGGGGATCGCGGCCAGGGTGGCCTCGGCGTCGTCGACGGCGCCGAGCGCGAGCTGCCCGAGCGCCAGGTGCGAGCGGAGGCTCGCGAGCTGGCGCTCGCCCACGCCCACGGCCTCGGCCATCGCGAGGGCGCGCTGCAGGCAGACCACGGCCTCGTCGACCGGGCCCACCTCGAGCAGCGCGCCGCCCAGGTACCACCACGGCGACGGGCGTTGCCGGGGTTCCCGAGCGCGCGGAGCGGTCGGACAGCCTGGCGAACGCGCCGCGGTCGACCGGTGCGCCCAGGCGGAACGCGGGACGACTCGGCCAGCAGCTCGCACATCGTGACCACCAGCGGGGCGTCCTGGCGGGCGGGCGCGGGCGCTGCCCTCCTCGAGGGCCGCGCCGGAGCCGCCCGAGTCGCACAGCGGGCAGGGGGGCGAGCGGGTCCAGGGGCTCGCGGTGTCGGTGCTCGCCACCGGGCGGCCTCCTCTGCGGGTATTGCCCGCGCGGCCCGGTCACCGTGCGTGGCGTAACCTTCCGGTGCCGGCCCGCGGCCGCGTGCTCATGGCGCGAGCGCGCGCGGCCGCGCACCCCGCGCACCGCCGACGGCCGCAGCGGCCGCCCTCGATCCGGCCCCCGCCTCTGCACCCCGTGGCCGCCCGAGAGGTGAAGCGATGAAGATGGCGCTGATGGCCGCCCTGCTGGTGGCCGGCGAGTGTACCGATCCCTGCCCCACGCAGGGGGACTGCCCCCCGGGCGGCACCACGGGTGGGGGGAGCACGGGCGGCGGGGACCCGAACGACACCGACCCCGGGCCCGGCGGCAGCTCCGGCACCGACGGCGCCCCCTACGACGGCACCATCGACCACTTCGACGCCGCCGGGAGCGGCGAGAGCGCGCGGGGGACGGTCTGGGTGACGAGCGACCGCACCGGGGACGCCATCACCGACCTGTCGCTGCCCGTGCCGGTGCGCCTGACGATCGACGACCTCGGGTCGAGCCTGGCGTCGGGCTACCCCGTCGGCACCACGCTGGAGATCACCGACATCGATCTCGGCGAGCCCGTCGCCCTCGACCGCACCGGCTACGGCCGCGTGGCCGCGGGCCTGCCCGTCACCGTCGACGTGACGGTGACCGAGCCGCGCGCCGCGAGCGTCCGCGAGACCGTGCAGGCGCGGCTCCCGTGGGACCTGGAGGTGTCGGTCGCGCGGGGCCGCGTCTCGATCCCGACCTGGAGCGACGGCGACGGCGGCACCTTCGAGGTCCGCTGAGCGCCCTCACGCCGAGACGGGGACCGACAGCGACGCGACGAGGCCGTCGGTCACCGTGCCCGCGATGCCGGCGAGCTCGGCCGGCCAGCTGTCGGAGAACACCATGTCGGACGACAGCGAGGTCCGCGCCAGGTTCGCCACGCTCGCCTCGTAGCCCGAGGTGGCGTAGACCTCGTCGCAGGTCGCCTCGGGCAGCGCGACCTGCGACGTGGCGATCTTGTTGCGCGCGTCGTCGATGGCGTCGAGGTCCGGGTAGACCTCGAAGTGCACGTGCGGCCAGCGCCCGCTGTAGCAGCCGGGGAAGATGGTGGTGAACTCGACGTAGCCGTCGGCGTCGGTCACCTGGACCCCGCGGAGGTAGGTCGCCGCCGCGGCCGTGTACATCGAGTAGTTCCCGTCCTGGTCGCAGTGCCAGACGTAGACGGCGGCGCCGGCGAGCGGCGTGCAGCCCGACGCGTCGACGATGCGCAGCCGCAGGGTCAGCGGGACCCCGGCCGCGGTGCCGACCCCGCTGCCGATGCTGCCCGTGAGGTCGCTGCGGACGATGCCGTCGAGCGCGAGCGCGTCGGGGCCGTTGGTCCCGTCGCCGGGGTAGGGGCCCTCGGTCTCCTCGGGGATGCGCGCGCAGGCGCCGCCGCCGCCCGTGTCGCCCGTGAGCCCGCCGAGCCCGGGCGTGGCGCAGGCCGCCGAGAACATGGCCATCCCCTTCAGCACCCGGCGCCGCCCGAAGCGCGCCCACAGCACCGCGAGGTCCGCCTGCAGGCCGCCGTCGTGCACATCGTCCATCGATCCTCCTCGGGGGCCGCCCCCCCACGGATCCGGTACCGCCGCCGCGCCCGCGCCCCGCCGGCCTTTACAAACCTTCGGAACTGCGCGGGCGCCGCGGGGGTAGGGGAGGAGGGGAGGTGAGATGGCGCAGCTCCTCGTCGTGGAGGACGACCGCCGCACCGCCGAGCTCCTCGACGCGCTGCTGTCGGGGGCGGGCCACGCGGTCGAGCGCGCCGCCGACGGCGACCAGGCGCTCCTGCTCGCGCGCGCCCGCGTGTTCGACCTCGTGCTGCTCGACGTCATGCTCCCCCGGCGCGACGGCTTCGCGGTGTGCGCGGCGCTGCGGGGCTTCTCCCAGGTGCCGGTGCTGATGCTCACCGCGCGCGGCGACCCCGACGACCGCGTCGCCGGGCTCGGCCTGGGCGCCGACGACTACCTCGCGAAGCCCTTCGACCCGCGCGAGCTGCTCGCGCGCATCGAGGCCATCCTGCGGCGAGCGGGGCCCGCCCACCGCGCCGATCGGCTGGTCGCGGGGGCGGTGGCGCTCGATCTGCGGGCCCGGACGGCCACCGTCGGCGGGGAGCCCGTCGCGCTGACCACCACGGAGTTCGACCTGCTGCGGGTGCTCGTGGCGAACGCCGGCGAGGTGGTGCCGCGCGACCGGATCATGGCGCTGGCGCGGGGCGAGGCCTTCGGGGCGTTCGACCGCGGCGTGGACGTGCACGTCAGCCACCTGCGCCGCAAGCTCGGCGACGATCCGCGCGCGCCGCGCCTGATCAAGACGGTCCACGGCGTCGGGTACCAGCTCGTCGCGGAGCCGGGATGAGCCTGCGCGCTCGGGTCGCCCTCGCGGTGGCCGTGCTCGTGGCCGTGACGGCGCTCACGGCCGGGCTGCTCGTCCGTCCGACGGTCGTGGCGCCGCTCGACGAGCAGCTCCTGCGCGCCAGGATCGACCGCCTGCTCTTCGCGGCCGACGCCCTCGAGCGAGGGAGGGGATGGCGCCGCTCGAGCGGCGGCTCGGCGTGGACCTGCGCCGCGATCCCGGGCCGGCGGCCGGGCCGCCCCAGTCCCCGTTCGGCCCGGCGTCGTGGGCGCGTTCGCTGCGCGGCGAGCGGATCGTGTACACGCGGCGCGGGCCGGGCAACGAGGTGGCGGTCTGGTCGGGCCAGGGCTGGCTCGTGGCGCACGACCCCTTCGGGCCGCCGCCCGAGTGGCGCCTCGCCGGCGCGCTGCTCGCCGGGGGCCTCGCCATCGGGCTCGGCGCGACGGCCGTCGCCGCGGCCGCGCTCCGGCCGGTCGACGCCGCGCGACGCGCGATGGCCCAGGTGGCCGACGGCGACCTGGCGCACCGGCTCGACCCCACGCGCGGCCCGCCCGAGCTGCGCCAGATGGCGGCGACGTTCAACCGGATGGCGGAGGAGGTCGAGCGGCGGGTGCGCCTGGAGCGCGAGCGGCTGGCGGCGCTGTCGCACGAGCTGCGGACGCCGCTGACCCGGATGCGCCTCGAGGTGGACTCGCGCGGCGGGCCGGGCTCGACGGCGACCGGCTCGCGGCGCTCGAGGGCGAGGTGGTCCAGGTGGACGCGCTCGTCGGCGAGCTCCTGGCGCTGTCGCGGCTCGAGCTCGGGCACCAGGCGCTCCAGCGCGAGCCGGTGTCGGTGCGCGAGCTCGTGGCCGACCTCGACGTCGACGTGCGCGGAGACGGCGTGCTGCGGGTCGATCGCCGCCTGGTGCGGCGCGCCGTCGACAACCTGGTGCGCAACGCGCCGGCACGCGCCCGGCGCGCGGATCACCGTCACCGCGCTGCCCGACGGCCTCGCCGTGGCCGACGACGGCCCGGGCGTCCCCGCGGAGGACCTTCCGCGGCTGTTCGAGCCGTTCTTCCGCAGCGCCACCGAGGCCGAGGGGCACGGCCTCGGCCTGGCCATCGTCCGCCAGATCGCGCGGCTGCACGGCGGCGACGCGGCGGCGGCCGCCGGACCGGGCCTGCGGATCACGCTGCGGCTGCCGCCCTGAGCGGCGGCAGCCGCAGAGCCGCTGCGGTAGGCTGCGCGCCATGGGAAGCCAGACGACCACGGCCGATTGGCAGCCGCCGCCACCCGACAGCGGCGAGCCGCCCCGCCTCGTCCTCACCCTCGTGGGCTCGGTCCACGAGCCCGGTCGGGTGGGGGAGGTGGCGTTCCTCGACCCGAACCCGGACGGGTGGGTGCTCGGCCGCAACGGCACCCTGGCTGGTCGCGGCACCGCCCGGGCCAGGTGCAGCGCACGGGGCCGCTCGGCGACCCGAGCCTGTCGCGCGAGCACCTGCGGCTGGTCGTCGTCGAGCGCCAGCTCCACGTGGAGCTGCTGGGGCGGATCCCGCTGCTGGTGAACGGGCGCCCGCTCGCGCAGGGGCCGCTGCGCGTCGGCGACCTGCTGGAGGTGGGGGACCGGCTGCTGCTGCTGGTGGGGACCCGCCCGGCGGATCTGGGCGGGACGGCGCCCGCGGCGCACCCCTTCGGTGAAGCGGACGCCCTGGGCATCGTCGGGGAGACGCCCGCGGCGTGGGCGCTGCGGGAGCAGATCGCCTTCGCGGCGCCCCGCCACGTCCACGTGCTGGTGACCGGCGCCTCGGGGACGGGCAAGGAGCTCGTCGCGCGCGGCCTGCACCACGGGAGCCCGGGCCGCCGTCGCGCCGAGCTCGTGTCCCGCAACGCCGCCACCATCCCCGAGTCGCTCGCCGACGCCGAGCTCTTCGGCAACCTCCAGGGGTACCCGAACCCCGGGATGGCCGCTCGCCCCGGGCTCATCGGCCACGCCGACCGGTCCACGCTGTACCTGGACGAGTTCGGCGAGCTCTCCACCGAGGTCCAGGCGCGGCTGCTCCGCGTCCTCGACACCGGCGAGTACACGCGGCTCGGCGAGGCGCGCCCGCGCACGGCCGACATCCGGCTGGTCGCTGCCACCAACCGCGACCCGGCGCTGCTCAAGCACGACGTCCGCGCGCGGCTCAAGCTCGAGATCCGCGTGCCGTCGCTGTCCGAGCGCATCGAGGACGTGCCGCTCATCGCCGCCCACCTGCTGCGGGGCATCGCCCGCGACGACCCGGCGTTGGCGGGGCGCATCTTCGAGGGCGACGCGCGGCACCCCCAGATCACGATGGCGCTGCTCCGCCAGCTGCTGACGCACCCGTACACCACCCACGTGCGCGAGCTCGAGGCGCTGCTGTGGCGGTCGGTCGCGGCGGCCGAGCACGGCCCCCTCGACGAGGTCGCGCCGAGCGAGCCGCCCCCGCCGAGCGCGCCGCGGGCGCAGCGCGGCCCGACCGACCCGGGGGCGCTCGATCCGGCGCACGTGCAGCAGGTGCTCGACCGGCACGGCGGCTTCCAGGAGCGGGCGTGGCGCGAGCTCGGCCTCGCCAACCGGCACGTCCTCGCGCGGTTCGTGACCCGGCACGGGCTGCGCACGCGGGTCCGCGCGCCCGCTCGGTCGGCGCGCGCGCCGAGCGGACCGAGCGAACCGAGCGAAGCGGACACCGACGAGGTCGAGGCGCGGCCTGGCGCGGAAGTTGCGCTCAGCCCGCCGCGGGGGACGGAGGACACATGATCCCGATCGCAGCCTGGATGACGCTCGCCACGCCCGCACTGGCCCACGACGACCCGGACTACACCGCGCACGTCGCCATCCTCGACGGCATCGATCGGTGGATCGCTGGCGGCGACCCGCGGGTGGATCCACGCATCAACCGCGGCCTCGTCACGATCGTCGGCACGGTCGACCTGTCGACCACCCAGGTCGCCATGGCCTGGGTCGACCTCGACGTGGCGGCCGGCAACGAGCGCACCCAGCACTGGTTCCTGCAGCAGCCGGGCTGGTACGACGATCCGAGCCGGCCGTTCTACATCCAGATGCTCGACCCCGGCGTGCTGGAAGCGGACGTGCCGCCCGCGCTGTTCACCGGCTGGGAGACCAGCCCCTACTACGCCGTGGCGGACACCTACGCGTCGACCTTCCCCGACAGCCTGTACGACCTCGACTACGCCGCTGGCCAGGTCGACTACTACTTCTTCCGCCTGTGCAGGACGGCGACACCGTGGGGGCGATGTGCCGCGAGCGGCTGAAGACCTACACCGGCGCAGTCACCGGATTCCGGGAGCATTGGCTTTCTTCGACGAGGGGAGCTCGAACCCGAACTACGCCGAGTACCAGGGTCCTGACGGACATCGGGGATCGGGTGAACGTGGTGCCGCACGCGGTGCCCGGGATGGCGACCACCTCGCATGGATCCAGTTCTGGGGACAGCGAGCCCATCAAGGGCTACGCCGCGCCCGGGTTCACCCTGGACGGGGTGGGGGCGGACTTCCCGTAGGGCGCAGCGCCGCGACGCACTCCTCGCCCGTCAGCACGTTGAGGGTGCGCTCGAGCAGGCCGTCGAGGTCCGGCGGCGGGACGCCCGCGAGCGGCGCGCCGGCCATCGCGAAGAGCGCCAGCGCCTGTGCGGCGATGATCGGGTGGCAGGCGGCGATCTCGGCCGCCGTCACGCGCTCGGGCGCCCCGCCCGCGGCCGCGTTCAGCGCCCGCGCCAGCACGTCGCCGTCGGGGAAGCGGAGGCGGGCGAAGGTGGACGCGGCGTCGGCGGACAGGCGGCGCGCGGTGTCGAGCTCGCCCGTGCGCCAGGCGGTCGCGGCGTCGGTGACGCCGAGTTGCGCCGCGACGCCGGGCGAGACCCTCGGCGGCCGCGGCGATCAGCGCCGGATCGGGCGGAAGCGGCGCGCCGCGCTGGTACGCCGCGGTGCGCAGCACCCAGGCGGCGTTGCACTCCACGGCGCCGAGCCGGAGCTCCCGAGCGAGCGCGAGGGCGCGCTCCCCCAGCTCCTGCGCCAGCGCCGGATCGGGCGCCTCGAGGGCGGTGGCGGCGCCGTTCGCCATCCGCGTGAGCCGGTCCAGCGGCGTGCTCGCGCCGGCCAGCGCCTCGAGCTCGGCGGCCAGCGCGCCCGCGAAGTCGCCGCGGCTGTAGGCCACGCGCGCCCGCCAGCTCGCCACGCGGCTCCGGCGCCCGGGTCGTCGCCGGCCCAGGCCTCGGCGGTGGCGAGCCAGGCGTCCGCGCGCCGGTGGCGGCGTGGCTCGCGGTGTACACGCCGAGCGCGAGCCGCCAGCCCTCGAGCGCGGGGGCGGGCAGGGGGCCGAGGGCAGCGAGCGCGTCGTGCCCGCGGGCGGCGTCGCCGTGCAGGGCCTCCTGGGCGGCGTGGAGCAGGCCGCGGCAGTGGGGCCACTGGTGGCGCTCGGCGAGGTAGGCTGCGTGGCGGATGCGGTCGAGCTGCTGGGAGGCGAGCGACAGGACGGTGATCTGCCCGGCCAGCTCGTCCTCGGCGTCGGTGGCCAGCGGCGCGAGCATCGCCAGGGCGCGGCCTGTCTCGCCGCGGCCGTGGGCCTCCCGGGCGAGCTGGAGCGCGGCGCGCCGGCCCGGCGCCCGTCGCGCGCGGCGCTCAGCAGCTCCGCGCGGCGCGGATCGCGCTCCCAGGCGAGGGCCTCGAGCGCCTTGCGCTGGATCCGGACGCCGTCGGGCACCCAGTGGGCCAGCCCCGCGCGGACCCAGCGCTCGAGCTCGCGGTGGACGGCGTCGCGCTCGCCACCGGTGCGGGCGAGCAGCTCCGCGGCGCCGTCCGTGGCGAGGTGGCGGAACGACGGCGCCGCCTCGGCGAACAGCTGCTCCAGCGCGGCGTGATCGGCCTGCTCCGGCAGCGCGATGCCGGGCAGCAGCGCGTCGGTGCGCGCGCCGAGCGCGGCGAGCGCATCGACGGCGGACGCGAACCGATCTTCGGGGCGCTCGGCACGCATCCGGTCCGCCGCCGCGAGGATCTCGGGCGGGCCGCCGCTGCGGGCGAGCATCTCCGCGAACATCACGCCGACGGCGTACAGATCGGTGCGGGCGTCGCAGGCCGTCCCGGCGCGCTGCTCCGGCGCCATGTAGCGGGGGGTGCCCTCCCGGAGCAGCACGGGGTCGACGTCGACGGCGTCGCCCGTGGCGAGGCCGAAGTCGGTGAGGACCGGGCGCTCGTCTGCGTCCAGCAGGACGTTGCCGGGCTTGAGGTCCCGGTGGACGACCCCGGCGAAGTGGACGCGCGCGAGGACCTCCAGCAGCGCCCAGGCGCGGTCGCGCCACGCCTCCCACGGGCCGCGGTCGGCGAGGCGGTCGAAGGTGCCGCCCGGCAGGCGGTCCATGACCAGGAAGGTCTGTCCGTCGTCGACGCCGTCGTCGTACATCCGCACGACCCCCGGGAGGTCGAGCAGGCGCAGGGCCGTCAGCTCGCGGCGGAGCTGGCGCATCGCGCCGGGGGCGCGCCCGTCCACGAACTTGATGGCGAGCGCGCGGTCGCCGCCGAAAGGGTCGTCGACGGCGTAGACGGTGCCGGTGCCGCCGCGCCCGAGCAGCGGGCCGAGGCGGTAGCGCCCGGCGACGAGGACGGCGCGCGCCGCACGGGGCGGCAGCGCGTCGGGGACCTCGGTGGGGTCGAAGCGTCCGGCCACGTCAGCAGCAGCCGCCGCCGTGGTAGTGCCAGGTCGACGGGGTGAACACGAGGTCGGGGTCGCCGCGCTGCGCCAGCGCCCCCGCCGTCTTGTCGCAGACCGCCGCGGGGATGCCGCGCTGCAGCACGTGGCCCTTGCCGTCGTCGAAGACGTCGCCGCTGCCGAGCCAGGTGGCGGTGCGCCCCGTGAAGATGCAAGGGCCGTCGGCGGGCACGGGGGTCTTGTACGCCACGACCTCGACCGACTCGAGCAGCAGCCGCGCCTCGAGCGCCGGGAACTGCCGCGGATCGAGGATGCGGTAGGGCCGCCGCGCGCGGACCTCGATGGTGCCGAAGCCCGCGGCCACGATGCGGTCGAGGTAGGCCTCGAGCGGCAGCGCGCCCGACAGGCACATGGCCCGCAGCCGCTCGTCGGCCTGCAGGGCCTCGGGGATCGGCTGCTGGCAGACGGGATCGGACATCGACAGCGCCCCGGCCGGCCCGAGCACCCGGTGGGCCTCGGCCAGCGCGCGATCGAGCTCGTCGGCGCGGAAGACGTTGAACAGGCAGTTCTGGGCGAACAGCTGCACCGAGCCGTCGGCGACGGGCAGGTCCAGCGCGTCGCCCTCGCGCAGCGAGACCATGTCCTCGGTGAGCCAGGGGTTGGTCTGCTGCGCCTGGCGCAGGTTGTCGCGGCAGCGCGCGATCATCTCGGGGACGTTGTCGATGCCGACGACGCCCTCCGCGCGCCGGGTGAGCGCCGCGAACTGCAGCAGCTCGAGGCCGCCGCCCACGCCGACGTAGAGGACGGAGCCGCGATCGGGCACGTCGCGCGGCTGGACGGTGGTGCCGCAGCCGTAGTTCATGTCGAACATGACCTGCGGGATGTCGAGGTCGGGCATCCGCCAGGGCGGCACGGCGACGCAGCACAGGCTGCTGTCGGGGGTCGCGGCGGCCTCGGCGTACAGGTCGCGGATGGCGCCGAGGTAGCTCGGTGGGGTGGTCTGCACGGGACCTCCGGGTGCCTCGACCGTAACCCCGCGGCGTGCTCGCACGACGGTCGCGCTACTTGGCGGCCTGCGCCTGCGGCTGCCGGTCGCGCCCGTCGAGGAGCGCCACGAGCAGCACCACCCGCCACGCCGTCGGCTCGGGCTGGCTCGGACCGCGCGCGGCGGCGAGCGAGGCGAAGGGGGCGCCGTCGCCGTCGCAGAGCAGCACCCGCGTGACGAGCCCGACGCAGCGGGGGCGCTGCACGATCCAGGCGTCCGCGGCGCGCGCCACGATCTGCTGCAGTGCGGCGCCGGTCGTACGCTGGGACGTCCACCCGTCGGGCGAGGGCTGCTCGAGCACGGGCACCACGCCCTCGCGATCGAGCTGCTCGAGCACCCAGGCCAGCGACGCCGGGGCCAGCTGGAGATCGAGGTCGGGTACCGCTGCCGGGGTGGGCTCCATCCGCGTCCTCCGTGGTGGGTCCAGTTTATTGAAATTGAAATGCATTTTCAACTTCGGGCGGGCGCGCACGATAGGGGAGGGGTCGCGACGACGAGGTCACGACATGGACAAGGGCTTCTGGCACGACCGCTGGGCCGAGGGGCGCACGGCGTTCCACAACGACGAGGTCAACCCGCTGCTGGTGCGGCACCACGAGGTGCTCGCCGGCGCCGGGCGGGTCCTGGTGCCGCTGTGCGGCAAGTCGCTCGATCTGTGGTGGCTGCGCGACCAGGGCCACGAGGTGATCGGCGTGGAGATCGTCGAGCAGGCGGTCGAGGCGCTGTTCGCCGAGAAGGGCATCACGCCGTCGGTGAGCCCCGAGGGGCTGTTCACGACCTGGCGGACCGACCGACTCACCGTGTTCCAGGGCGACTTCTTCGAGCTCGCCGGCCGCTTCGACGCCGTGTGGGACCGCGCGGCGCTCGTCGCGCTGCCGCCGCCGATGCGCGCGCGCTACGCCCAGCGCGTCCGCCAGCTGGTCGACGGGCCGGGCCTGCTGGTGACCTACGACTACCCGCAGGAGGAGCGCGACGGGCCGCCCTTCGCCGTGGGCGACGACGAGGTCCACCGGCACTTCGCCACTGCGCGGGAGCTCGAGACGCTCGACATCACGGAGGCGGCGAAGGCGCGGGGCTGGGGCCCGTCGCAGGTCCTCGAGCGGGTCTACGGGCTGGAGCTGCGCCCGTAGCCACGGTCGTCACGGTCGTCACGGCAGCAGGGCGAACGTGCGCACGTGGAGCGTGCGGTCGGTATCGTACACCGCGCCGTCGATGGGCGTCTCCCACGACACGATGCCGATGAGGCCACCGTCCGGGGGCTGCGCCACGTCGACGCTCGGACGCAGCGCGGCGCCGTCGAAGTCGGCCGCAGCGTCGAGCGGCTCGCCGACGGGCTCGCCGGTGGCGGCGTCCCGCA
Source organism: Myxococcota bacterium (assembly GCA_041389545.1). Taxonomy (GTDB): domain Bacteria; phylum Myxococcota_A; class UBA796; order UBA796; genus JACKER01. The sequence goes on from JAWKRQ010000028.1 coordinate 35,536, forward strand.
GCTGCAGCCACAGCGCGTCGCCCTCGACCCAGGCGAGGAGCAGCTGGCCGTCCAGCGGCCCCGCGAGCGTGGGCCAGGTGACGGAGGCGGCGCCCGGGGCGTGGCCGAGGGGCAGCGGGCCGGCCTGCAGGGCGCCGTCCGGGTCGTAGGTGGCGAGCCAGGCCGAGACGGGGTCGTCGTCGCTGGCGGACGCCGTCCACACCACCGTGTGCCGCCCGCTGGCGTCGTCGACGGCGACGCCGGGGCGCCCCGGCACCGTCGAGCCCGCAGCCAGCACCTCCGCCACCGGGCCGTCGCCGCGGTCGACCGCCACGACCGTCTCGAAGCCGTCGGCGCGCAGGGCGTCCCAGGCGAAGGCGGTGCGCCCCTCGCCGAGGCGGGCGGTGACGCTGTAGACGACGCCGTCGGCCTGCGGACAGGCGGCGGGACGCTGGTCCTCGAAGGCCCCGGTGAACGCGACGCAGTGGATGCCGTCGGGCTCGCCCCAGACGAGCAGGCCCTGGTCGCCGCGGACGTCGAGGTCGGGCAGCAACGCGGCGAGCCCGGCCTCCAGGATCACGGCGCCGTAGACCTCCCGCGCCCCCGCCGCCACGGCGACGCCGGCCAGGCCGCGCGCCTGGTCCATGGTCGCCACGACGAGGTAGCCGTCGTCGGTGGCGCGCACCTGGGGGTGGTTGACGGGGGCGAGGGTGGCGAGCTGCAGGGGCTCGCCGCGGCCGTCCGCGAGGCGCAGGGCGTCGGTGCGCCCGCGTCCGCGCCAGGCGCCGATGGCGACGCCGTCGGGGCGGATGGCGACGGTGGCGTGGTGCTGCGGCGAGCCGGGCGGCACGTCGAGGACCTCGCTGGTCAGCTGCAGGGTCGGGGGCTCGGGGGCGACGGGGTCGGTCGGGAGCGGCGGGTCGTCGGGCGGCGCGCAGGCGAGCGCCAGGCGCAGGATCATCGCGCGCCCGGCAACAGGATGCGCTCCGCGCGGTACACGCCCCAGCCCACGTCGTTGGCGGCGCGGTCCGAGGACAGGCGGAGGTCGAGCACGCTGGCGTCGTCGGTGGGATCGACCTCGATCACGCGGGTCGAGTACAGCCCGCGGCCCTGAGCGAGGTTGGTGGCGCCGCCCTCGGCCACGAGCAGGCCCCAGACGCCGAGGACGTCGCCGTTGGCGAGGCGATCGCAGTCGCCGAGCGCGAGCGACGACAGCGGCCCGTCGCGCTCGGGGGCGAACGACCAGGCGAGCGAGACGGTGCCGGCGTCCTCGTCGACGTCCAGCGCGACGAGGCGGCTGGTGGGCACCTCGGCGGGCGGCGGGTCGTAGGGGGTGTGGCCGTCGTTGCCGTTGTCGAAGAGCAGGACGAGGCCGTCGGGATCGAGCTCGGGCGCGTGGGCGTGGTAGGGCCAGCGGAACGGAGCGGCCTGGGTGAGCAGGTGCTCGGCCCACGGCGCCTGCCAGCCGGCCGGATCGCCGAGGATCCAGCGGATCTCGCCGGCGGGGGTCAGCTTCACGAGCGCGTCCTGGTGGCGGACGGAGACGATCCAGTCGCCGTCGCGCGGATCGAGGACGACGCCGTTGGCGTGGGCCCAGTCGTAGCCGGGCAGCTGGAACAGGGCGCGGTCGAGGCCGTTGAACCCGATGCGCGTGGTGTCGAGCACCTCGGCGAGAGACAGCTCGCGCCGGACGGCGCCGTCGGCGGACAGCTCGTAGACGAGGTTGTCGGCGATGGTCGCGGGCTGCAGCGTCTCGGGGTCGGCGTAGCTGACGGGGTAGGCGTCGACGTCGACGGCGCGCTGGCCGAGCGTGAGCCAGCCGCCGTCGGGCAGCGGGAACAGCTCGTGGTGGATGTAGGGCACGGCGAGCGGGACGTCGGCCGGGTCCTGCGGGTTCGGCGTGAGGTGGCGGGTGACGGCGCCGGTCCAGTCGAGGGCGAGGATGTCGTCGGCGCCCAGCGCGACGAGGCCGTCGTCGGTGGGCAGGAGCACCGACAGGAAGGGGTCGACGGCGAGCCACCAGACGGGGACGCCCGCGGCGTCGAAGAGCAGGACCCAGGCGCCGGGGCCGCCCGGGGAGTACGCGCCGAGCAGGGTGGCGCCGGGGGCGGCGCGGTCGGGGTGCGCCTCGAGGACGGTGACGTCGGGGAAGCCGTCGGGGAGCGGGTCGCCGCGGAGGGGGAGGGGGGTGAGGGCGAGGTCGTCGCCGTCGGCGGACAGGGTGACGGCGAGCTCGTAGTCGGCGTCGGGGCGGAGGCCGACGATGGGGACGTCGTGGCGGTCGGCGGCGGGCCAGGCCAGGGTGCGGGGGCCCTCGGGGCCGGTCAGGGTGGCGGAGAGGGCGGCGGGGCGGTCCGTGGCGACGTGGAGCGTGCGGACGCCGCCCACGACGGGGCCGGGCGGCGGGGCGTCGAGCGTGGGCCCCTCGGTGACGGCGAGGGTGTCGGCGGGCGGCGCGGGGTTGGGGTCGCCGTGGCAGCCGAGCAGGGCGAGGGGCAGGAGCATGGGGGCGAGTGTTCCCGGCCGCGGGGCGAAGCGCAAGGACGGCGCGCGCTTCGGCGATGCCCGGCCCGTTCTGCATCCGCCACCGGAAGCAATCGGGTCGGGCCCGATCCGCTTCCGCTTCGGCGATCGCTCCGCTGCTTCGCAGAGGATGGCGCAGCAGTGGGCCGGATGCCCGGCACCGATCTGCCTCCGGAACCGGAAGAGATCGGGTCGGGCCCGATCCGCCTCCGGCCAACAAGCGATTGCTTGTGGAAGCGTCGGGCGCCACAAGCAGATACTTGTGGCTGGCCGCTCGGCCCGCCACAGCCGGCCTCCCCCGCCGGCGTACCCCAAACGCGTCTCCGCGGCATACGTCCGAGACAAGCTCTCTCTTGTGATACCGCCCGCACCGGAGGACATCCTTGTCGAAGCCATCCCCCCTCGACGCGATCGGCGCCCCCCGCCGCCGCGAGATCCTCCGCTTGCTCCGCGAGGCCGGCCCCCTCACCGTCGGCCAGCTCGCCGCCCGCACCGAGGTCACCCAGCAGGCCGTCTCCCAGCACCTGCAGGTCCTCGAGCGCGCCGAGCTCGTCAACGTCCACCGCGGAGCTCGGCCGCAGCACCGTGACCCTGCGGCGAGAGGGCTTCGAGCGGCTCGGCACCTTCGTCCACTCGTTCCTCGAAGCCGTCCCGCCGGACACGACCGACGCCGATCCCGTGTGACAGCGGTTAGGATGGGCGCTCGGGAGCGTGGATGGAGCGGAAGGGCGCACAGCGGCACCGGGTCCTCGAGCTGCTCGAGGAGCACGGCGGGCTGCACCCCGGCGTGGCGGCGCGGATCAGCGCCGAGACCGGCGTGCCCGAGGCCGACGTCTACGGCGTGGCCACCTTCTACCGCCTGGTCTCGCGCCCCGGCGCCCGCCTCCGCGTCTGCCAGGGCCTGACCTGCCAGCTCGCCGGCGCCGAGGCCCGCATCGCCGAGCTCGAGGCCGAGGGCGCCGAGGTGGAGCGGGTGAGCTGCCTCGGGCAGTGCGACCGCGGCCCGGTCGCGCTCGACGAGGACCTCGAGCTGCGCGCCTGGGGCCCGCGCGGCGGCGTGACGCCGGACGACCCGGCGCTCCCCATGAACCTCGGCGGCACCGACCGCGCCGACTACGCCGCGCTGGCCCGCGCCCGCGAGCTCGGCCCCGACGCCGTGCTCGCCGAGCTCGAGGCCTCGGGGCTCCAGGGCCGCGGCGGCGCGGGCTTCCCCGCCCACCTCAAGTGGAAGGCGGTGCGCGGCGAGGCCGAGCCCACCAAGTACGTCGTCGTCAACGCCGACGAGAGCGAGCCCGGCACCTTCAAGGACCGCGAGGTGCTGCTCCGCCGGCCCCACCTGCTCGTCGAGGGCACCGCCATCGCGGCGTGGTTCGCCGGCGCGCGCGACGCCTACGTCTACATCCGCGGCGAGTTCGCCGACGCCCGCCGCAGCCTGATCGACGCCATCGCCGCCGCGGGGCCGCACCTGGCCGCCATCGGCGTCACGGTCCACGTCGCCGTGGGCCACGGCGCCTACATCTGCGGCGAGGAGACCGCCCTGCTCGAGGCCCTGGAGGGCCGCCGCGGGATGCCCCGCCTCAAGCCGCCCTTCCCGACGCAGGCGGGGCTGTGGGGCAAGCCCACCCTCATGAACAACGTCGAGACGCTGGCCTGCGTCCCCGACATCGTGCTGCGCGGCGGCGCCCGGTTCCGCGCCCTCGGCCGCACCGAGCCCGGCACCAAGCTGTACTGCGTCTCGGGCCACGTCGCGGCGCCAGGCGTCTACGAGCTGCCCCTCGGCGTCTGCCTCGACGAGGTGGTCGCGGCCGCGGGCGGCTACCTCGGCACCCCGAAGGCGTTCTCGCCCGGCGGCGCCTCGTCGGGCTTCCTGCCGATGTCGCTGCGCGCCGAGCCCCTCGACTTCCGCGGGCTGCAGCGCGCGGGCTCCATGCTCGGCTCCGCGGGCGTCGTGGTGCTCGACGACAGCGTCGACATGGCGGTCGCCGCGCGCTCGCAGGCCGTGTTCTTCCAGGACGAGACCTGCGGCCAGTGCGCGCCCTGCCGGATCGGCTGATCGCTGCAGAAGCGCGCGCTCGACGCCTGGATCGATCGGCGCGACGATACGAGCCTGAGATCCGTCGAAGACGTACACTGGGAGATGGAGGAGGGCTCCATCTGCGGCCTCGGCATGACGGCGAGCCTGCCGCTCGTCACCGCGATGCGGCACTTTCCGGAGGACTTCTCGCGATGAGCGCCTTCCGCCTGACGATCGACGGGGTCGAGGTCGAGGCCACGCCCGGCGACACGGTGCTCGACGTGGCGCGGCGGCTCGGGGTCGACGTCCCCACGCTGTGCCACGAGGATCGCGTCGACCCCATGGGCTCCTGCCGCATGTGCCTGGTCGAGATCGAGGGCCAGCGCCGGCTGCAGCCCGGCTGCGCCTTCCGCGCGACCGACGGCATGGTCGTGTCGACCGCCAGCCCGCGGGTGAAGCGGCACCGCCAGATGCTGCTCTCCATGTACCTGGCCGACCACGAGCTCGACGAGGACGGCCTGCCGCGCGAGCGGGGCACCGGGAACAAGCTCCGCAAGCACGTCCTCGAGCACGGCACGGCCGCGGCGCTGCCGCCGATCGAGGCCCCGCGCCACTACCGGGTCGACGCCAACCCCTACGTCCACTTCGACCCCGAAGCCTGCATCCTGTGCAACCTGTGCGTCCGCTACTGCGACGAGGTGGAGGCCGTCTCCGCCATCACGCTCGCCGGCCGCGGCGCTGGCACCACCATCGCCACGGCCGACCAGCGCTCGCTGCTCGACACCACCTGCGAGATGTGCGGCGGCTGCATCGCCGTGTGCCCCACGGGCGCGATGACCGAGAAGCCGTCGCGGGCCTCGGACTGGCGGCTCGAAGAGAAGGTGCGGACCACCTGCAACTTCTGCGGCGTCGGCTGCCAGCTCGATCTCCACGTCAAGGACGACCGGGTGGTGCGGGTGACCTCGCCCACCCCCGGCGAGACCGTCAACGACGGCAACCTGTGCATCAAGGGCCGGTTCGCCTGGGAGTTCGTCCACCACGAGGAGCGGCTCACCACGCCGCTCGTGCGCGGGGCCGACGGCGAGCTGCACCCCGCGAGCTGGGACGACGCGCTGCGCATCGCGGCGCAGGGCCTCCTCGGGGTCAAGCAGCGCCACGGCGCCGACGCGCTCGGGTTCATCTCCAGCAGCCGGTGCACGGGCGAGGAGAACTACCTCGTCCAGAAGCTGGCGCGCGCGGCATTCGGCACGAACAACTGCCACCAGTGCGCCGCCACTTGACACGCTCCCACGGTCGCCGGTCTGGTGACCATGTTCGGTGCGGGCGCGATGACGAACGGCATCCCGGAGATCCGGGACACCGAGCTGATGTTCGTCATCGGCTCCAACACGACCGAGGCCCACCCCATCATCGCGACGGAGATGAAGCGCGCGGCGCGCCGCGGCGCGAAGCTGATCGTGGCGGATCCGCGGAAGATCTGGCTCACCGAGGTGGCCGATCTGCACCTGCAGCTGAAGCCCGGCACCGACGTGGCGCTGCTCCAGGCGATGGCCCACGTGATCATCGCCGAGGGCCTCGTCGACGAGGCCTTCGTCCGGGCCCACACCGAGGGCGACGAGGCCGCCGCCGCGAGCTCGCGGGCCTGCACCCCCGAGTGGGCCGAGGAGATCACGGGCGTCCCGGCCGACGACATCCGCACCGCCGCCCGGTGGTACGCCACCACCGAGAAGGCCGGCATCTACTACACGCTCGGCATCACCGAGCACACCCACGGCACCGACAACGTCTACGGCCTGGCGAACCTGGTCCTCATGACCGGGCACCTCGGCAAGCCCTCGTCGGGGATGAACCCGCTGCGCGGGCAGAACAACGTCCAGGGCGCCAACGACGCCGGCGCCACGCCGATCTTCTACCCCGGCTACCAGCGCGTCACCGACGACGCCGTCCGGCAGAAGTTCGAGGCCGCCTGGGGCGTGCCGCTGTCGCCCGACGAGGGGCTCAACCTCAACGTCATGATGAAGGCGATGCAGGCCGGCAAGGTGAAGGGTCTGTACGTCGTGGGCGAAGACATCGTGCTGTCCGAGCCCAACGCCGGGAAGGTCGAGGAGGGGCTGAACCGCTGCGAGTTCGTCGTCCTGCAGGACATCTTCCTCAACGAGACGGCCCGCTTCGCCGACGTGATCCTGCCCGCCGCCTGCTTCGCCGAGAAGGACGGCGTGTTCACCAACAGCGACCGCCGGGTGCAGCGCGTCCGCAAGGCCGTCTCCCCGCCGGGCGAGGCCCGCGCCGACTGGCAGATCGTCTGCGATCTGGCGCGCGCCTGCGGCTACGACATGCCGCACTACGAGAGCCCCGCCGAGGTCTACGCCGAGATGGCGGCGCTCACCACGAGCTACGCCGGGATCAGCCACGCGCGCATCGACGCCGAGGGCGGGCTCCAGTGGCCCTGCCCGACCCCCGACCACCCGGGCACCCCCTACCTGCACGGCTCCGGGCCCATCCGCGGCAAGGCGCCGTTCCAGGCCATCGCCTACCGCCCGAGCGACGAGCTGCCCGACGAGGCCTACCCGCTGCTGCTGTCGACCGGGCGCACCCTCTACCACTACAACGCGGGCACGCAGACCCGCCGCGCCAGCGGCCCCATGGCCAAGCAGGGCGGCAACTTCATCGAGATGCACCGGCGCGACGCCGCGGTGCGCGGCCTGTCCGACGGCGACGTGGTGCGCGTCAGCTCGCGGCGCGGCGAGGTCGAGGCGAGGGTGCTCGTCAGCCCGCGCATGCGCCGCGGCTGCGTCTGGATGCCGCTGCACTTCCCCGAGTCGCTCACCAACCGCCTCACCAACGACGCCGGCGACACCATCACGGGCACCGCCGAGTACAAGGTGTGCGCGGTGACGGTGGACCGGCTGCAGGTCGCCGCCAAGTAGATGCTCGCCTGGCTGTGGGCCTGCGCGCCCGCCCCCGAAGGCGCGCCCGCGCCCTCGACGCCGCCCCCCGACCGCTCGCTGGCGGTCCGGGTCGCGCCGAGCCCCGAGCTGCCCGCGGTGGCGACGCTGTCGTGGGAGGGGCCGGCCGGCGAGGCCACCCTGTGGACGGCACCCGACGGCTCGGACGCCTGGGAGGCCCACGCCGCGGCCACCGTCGCCGAGGGGGCGAGCGCGCTGCCCGTCGCGCTGCTGCCCGTGGCGCACGTCTGGCGCTGGCGGGTCACCGTCGACGCCGACGACGGCGCGACCTGGGAGAGCCCGCCCGGCGAGGTGTACCTCCCGCCCGCGCCCGACGTGGCGCTGACGGCCACGATCCAGCCCGGCGCCGCGTTCTCGAGCGGCTACTGGGTCGGCCACCAGTACGCGCCCGACGTGGCGCTGGTGCTCGACGCCCACGGCAGCGTCGTGTGGTGGGCGCCCCCGTCGACCGACGGCGGGCGCGTGCTGCGCGTCCGGCCGAGCCTCGACGGGCGCTCCGTGCTGGTCCTGGAGGACCACCCCGATCCGGCGCTGCGCCGCATCGTGCGCTTCGACCTCGACGGCCAGCGCCGCCTCGTCACCGCCGCGCCCGACGCGAGCCACGACTTCCAGGAGGGCGACGGCACCTTCACCTACGTCGCGCACCTGCTGTCCGACACCGAGCGGATGCCGCACGCGCGCCTGCCGACCGCGTCGGACGTGCTGCGCACCGTGCCCGAGGGCAGCGCCACCGGCGACGACGCCGTCGACGGCTTCGACTTCTTCGACGACTACCCGTACGAGCCCTGGTTCCCCTGCAAGCACGCCGGCTACGACCGCTTCGTCGACGACGCCTCGGAGTGGACGCACACGAACTCGCTGATCCGCTCGCCCCGCGGCGGCTGGCTGCTCGTCCCGCGCTACCTCGACGCCATCGTGCAGGTGACGGCGGACGGCGCCTTCGGCTGGCAGGCGGGCGGCCGCCACGCCACGCTCACGGCGGAGGGCGGCCCCCTGTTCCGCCACGGCCACGCATCGGACGCCTGGGACGCGCCCGACGGCCTCCACCTGCTGATGTTCGACAACGGCAGCCACGGCCCGCCGCCCGTGGTGTCGCGCGCGGTCGAGCTCGTGCTGTCGCCGCCGCCCGAGGGCGACGGCACGATGCGCGCGGTCTGGTCGCTGTCGGACCCCGCACAGCGGATGACGACGTTTCTGGGCGACGCGCAGCGCCTGCCGGGCGGCGACACGCTCGTGACGTGGACGGGCTCGGACCGGCGCGGCGGCGTGCTCGCCGAGTACACGCCCGCCGGCGACGAGGTCTGGCGGGTCGAGGCGCAGGCCACGCTCGGGCGCGGCCGCTGGGTGCCCGCGCTGTCGCCGTAGTCAGCCGAGGGCGCCGGGCGAGGGCAGGGTGGGGTCGACGACCCGCAGCAGCGCGAGGCCCACCCCCGCCGCGCCCTGGAACAGCCCCAGGCCGAGGCCGGGCGGCCCGCCCAGCGAGAACTCGCCGCGCGCGAGCAGGCGGCCGCCGAGGGCGCGGGCGGCGTCGAGGTAGCCGGCGGCGACCAGGGCGTCGAGGCGCCCGCGTTGCTGCAGCAGAGGGTCGAGGCGGATGCCGCCGGCCACGCTGCCGAGCAGGGGCGCCAGGTCGAGGTCGAGGCCGGCGGCGGCGGCGGCGCCTGGCGGTGGCGCGCGAGGACGGTGCGCCGGGCGCGCTGTGCAACCAGCGGCCGCCGGTGCGGGCCGATAAGCCCCGAAGGCCAGCGCGGCCCGGACGGCGTCGAGCAGGGCCAGGTCGCGGGTGTGGCTGCAGGCGGGCGAGCGCCAGGGCGATGCCGCTCGCGCCGTGGGCGAGGCCCACGCCGGGGACCCGGCCGCTCACGGGCCAGCCGCCGCCGATCCTGGCGCGCGAGGAGGTGCCGGCGCAGCGCACGGCGCAGCTCGAGCGACCCTGGCCGCGCCCTCGTGGAGGGCGAGCAGGCCGAGCAGCGTACAGCGGCGCCGCCGAGAACGTCGGGGCGCCGTCGGCGGCAGGCGCGGCGGGATCGCGGCGGCGAGCGCGCCGCCGCCGGTTCCAGCAGCGCTGTGGCGCGTCGGCCAGCCGGGCGATCGGTGGTGAGCGCCCACAGCGCGCCGCCGGCGCCCTCCAGGCCGAGGCCGTGGCGGTCGAGGAGCCGCTCGCGCGGCAGGCGGCCGGGCGAGCAGCGCCAGCGCGAGGTCGCGCCTGGTGCCGGCGACGCGGCGCAGCGCGGCCGCGCGAAGACGGCGACGCCGGGCCGACCGCCGTAGAGGTCGTGGCCGAGCGGTGCGAGCTGGTAGCGGCCCGCCGCCTCCAGGAAGGCGAGGCCGAGCGAGTGGCGGGGCGCCTCGCCCAGGCCTGCGGCGTCGAGGGCGTCGCCGAGAGCGCGGGCCGCAGTGAGCGCCGCAGCGTCGGACCACGCGCCCGGAGGCGGCGGGTCCGGCGGCGTCCCGACGGGGCGGCGGACGGCCAGCGCAGCCGAGAGCACGCGCACGTCGGCGTCGACGTCGCGCACCGTCCGGACCGCGTCCAGGCCGGGCCGCACCGTCCGCGCCTCGGCGACCGCCTGCGTCCCGGCGTGCAGCTGCACCTCGTCTGCGCGGACCCAGAAGCGCGGGACGTCGAGCCGCCGCAGCGCCTCGCGCTCGGCAGCGCAGCGCCGGCCTGCCGCCGACCGGCGCTCGGGCGAGGCTCGAGGTGCCGCCTTCGAACGCTACTGTCGGTCAGCGCGCCGGGCAGCGTGCAGGCGGCGAGCGCCGTCAGGTAGGTGCGGGTCGCGCGGGGCACGATCCGCACCGCCACGCCCTCGAACGCCGCCAGGGGGCCGTCGGGCGCGAGCAGCGCGTCGGCCTGGCCGTGCAGCCAGCGGGCGGCCGCCTCGTAGCCGGCCAGCACCGCCGCGGCGTGGTCGTGGACGGGAAGCACCGCCCCGTCCAGCGTCGGCAGGTTGGCCTGAGCCGGGGGCGGGCCGGGCTGGTAGCGGACGCCGAGGTCGTCGGTGTTCGGGTCCACCCAGGTGAGCTGGACGAGCGCGTCGCCCTCGAAGCAGCTGCCGAGGGCGCTCACGTCGAAGGCAGCGCCGCCGGGGCTCCGGGTCCACATCGGGACGAGCCCCGTCCGCAGGACGCTGTCGGCGAGTGGGGCGTCGAGCGGATCCGCGGCCTCGCCGGCGAGCGCGTCGTGCAGCAGCGTCTCGGGGTCGACGAGCACCGGGTGCTCCCCCGAGGCGACGACGTTCTCGAAGTGCCCGTCCGTCCCCTGCGCAACCGGCGGACCACGGCGGTCAGCGCGCCGGCCCGGGCGCGTGAACGGCGGACGCCCGCGGCGTCGCGGCAGGGCGGGTCGGCACGAACGCCACCCAGCCGCCGTCGCGCGCACGCGCGGCGCGACCGGGATCCGGCACCGCCGCTGGCGCCGTCGCGCGCATCCACTCGACGAAGCCGTGGAACGCGGCGTCCACCGCCACGTCGCGCGGCTTGTACACGGGCGCGCGCCGCTCGCCAGCGTCACGATGACGACGCGCTGGCCGCCTGTGCGGGTCGACGCCGCACAAAACGAGCCCGGCGAGCGCGGGCCGGCCGCCGGCGAGCGCCGCCACCGCCGGCAGATCGACGGCCAGCCGGGCGAGGAAGGCCCCCATGGCGTCGACCCACTGGTCGACCAGCACCGCGAGGAGCCGCCCGAGGACGGGGTGTGTGCGGCGAAGAGCCCAGCGTAGCCGCTCGCCAGGTGGGGCCTCCACGAAGGCGAGGCAGCGGAGCGCAAGCGAGGCGCGGCGGCGCCTGGTGTGGAGCAGTTGAGCAGGCGCTGCGCCTGCGGTTGCGCCTGGCCAGCGCTGTCGAGTGGTCGGCCCCGCGATCCGCGAAGTGCGTCACCGGTCGCCCGCAGCACCGTGCCGCGCGCCCGCGCAGGCAGCGAGGCGCCGGTCCACCACCGCGGCGAGCGGCGCCAGCAGCTCCTCGAACGGGACGAGCGCCTCGGGGTCACGCCACGGCGCTGGCGCCGGCGGCTCCCGCGCTGCCGCGCAGATCGCCGCGAGCGTCTCCGCCCACGGCGGGATCGACGTCGAGGCAGCGTGCACGTGGACCTCCGAGGGCGCGGGTTCAGGACGCGGTCATCAGCAGTGCCAGCAGCAGGTGTGGCCGAACGTGTTGTTGCCGCAGTCGGCGCCCCAGGTCTCCTTCGGCAGGGCGCTCGGCGCCGCGCGCGCGGGCGTGCGGCGGCGAACGGCGAGTCGTCCGACAGCAGGTCGTCGACGGTGGTGTCGGTCAGGGCGACGCCCTGCGCCGCGGCGGCGGCGATGATGCCGTCCACCACCTCGTCGGGGCGGCGGTGGCGAGGTCGGCGAGCACGGCGGCGGGGATGACGAACATGGGGTTGCCTCCTGCGGATCGTCGCGATCCGTGCCTGGCGGTACCGGGCTCCCCCTGTGGCGCTGTGCGGGCCTGTACCGGTTCGTACCAGGGCCCAGGAACACCGCCAGCAGCGTCGTCGCTCGGCGGCGCCAGCTCGGCGACCGCCGGCTGGGGCGCGCAGCTCGGCCAGCAGTGCCTCGGCTCGCCGCGGCCTCAGGGCGACCGCGGCCTCGCGGCGAGCCGCACCGGCATCACGGGGACGTCGGCCTCGTGAGGCGCCGAGCACCGCCCGAGGCCGCCACGTCGCCTGCCGCGAGCCAGCCCGCGGCGCCCCAGGCGGCCGCCGCGGCGGCGTGGGAGAAGCCCGGAGGCAGAGCAGTCTCGGCGCCCGCTCGGCGCGGGCGGCGCGGCGGCGTCCCCGCGCCGGACGGTGAGCGGCACCACAGCCCTCGGCCTGGCGTTGAGCAGCGGCGGGCGGCCAGGCGGCGCGGGCGAGGTGCAGCGCGGTGGCGGCCTCGTCGAGCGCGCCGTCCAGCAGGTGCGACCGCGCGGTGAGCTGCTGGGCGAGGGCCTGGAACAGCGGCGACTCGACCGCGGACGCCGCCTGGCGCAGCCGCTCCGTCCACAGCCGCGCGCCGGCGCGGTCCCGCTGGGTCAGCGCGGCGTCGGCGGCGGCCACGGCGGCGAGCGTGCGGCCGCTGCGGATGCGGAACGCGTCGAACCACTGCCAGGCGTCCTCGGCGGCGGTGCGGGCCCGCCGGACCCGCCCCTGGCCGAGGGCGTGCTCGTTGAGCATCAGCGCGATCTGGGCGGCCATCAGCAGGTTGCCGGACAGGCGCGCCCGCGCCAGGCCCGCCTCGAGCTGCTCCGTCCGCTGTGCCGCGTCGCGGTCGCGCTCGGCGACGAGGGCGAGGAACAGCTCGGCGACGCCGGACCGCGGCTCGGCGCGCCGCGCGGCGTCCGCCCCCGCCACCGCCAGCGCGCGCAGCGGCGCGGTGCGCCCGCGGCGGCGCAGGTGACGCGACAGGCCCCACAGCGCGTGCTGCTCGACCCAGGGGGCGTCGTGGGCCTGCGCCAGCGCGACCGCCTCGTTCCAGGCGGCCTCCGCCTCGTCGTCGCGGCTGGCGAAGCGGAGGAGGGTGCCGAGCTGGCCCCACAGCCGCGCGCGCAGCGGGCCGGGCAGCGCGTCGTCGAGGACCTCGCGCACCAGCGCCACACCGGTGGGGTAGGGGCCGTCCTGCTCGTACGCCCACGCCGCGGCGGAGGCGCAGGCCGCGGCGACCTCCGCGTCCCCCACCGCGCGGGCGGCGCGGGCGGCGCGCGCCAGATCGTCCACCTGCTCGCGGATCCGCTCCATGACGGGCTCCGAGCCGGTCCACCCCAGCCGCTCGAAGGTCTCGGCCGCGCCGAAGCGCGCCAGGTGGGCGGCGTGGCGGCGGATCCGCTCGGGCTCGGGCGGCGCCTCCTCGTCGAGGCGCTCGCGCACCGACTGCCACACGTCGAGCCGCAGGGTGGCGCCGCGGGGCGCCGCCCACAGAAGACTGTGGTCGCGCAGCACCTGCAGCGCGTCGAACGCGCCGTCGCCCAGCACGCCCACGGCGTCGTCCACGGTCAGGCCCGCGCGGAAGAGCGCCAGATCGCGCAGCGCGTCGCGGTGGACGGGCGCCAGCGCCTGCAGCGAGGCGTCGATCACGCCGCGGAGCGTGCGGTGGCGCGGATCGGCCGACCCGGCGTCGGCGAGCAGGCCGAGCTTGAGGTGGGCGAGCAGATCGGCGACGCCGACGGACGACGTCCGCGCGGCGGCGAGCTCGATGGCCAGCGGCATCCGCTCGAGGCGGTCGACGAGGGTGCCGATCAGCGCGCCGTGCTCGTCGATGGTGCGGTTGACGGGCGAGGCGGCGCGCGCCCGCTGGACGAACAGCGCCACTGCGTCGTCGTGGCCGAGGGGCTCGACGTCCACCACGCGTGCGCCGTCGATCCGGACCCGCGACGTGCCGAGCAGCCGCACCTGGCCGGCGCGATCGAGCCACCGCCCGACGGTCGACGCGGCATCGCGCAGGCCCTCGAGGTTGTCGAGCACGACGAGGCCGTCGGCGCGCCGATCGAGCGCCGCGCCGACCCGCGCGATCGGGTCGTCGCCGGACAGGTCCACCTGCAGCGCGCGGGCGACGAGCGCGGCGGCCTGCTCGGGGGTGGCGGCCGTCGCCAGGTCCACCCACACGGCGTTGCGCTGCCGGTCGGCGAGGTGGCGCGCGAGCGAGGACTTCCCGACCCCGGCGGGCCCGAGGAGCAGCACCCAACGGGCCTCGGCGAGCGCCCGACCCGCTTCGGCCAGGGTCGGCTCGCGCCCGAGCAGCGGGGGCAGCGCGTCGCGCTCGCTCGGCACGACCAGCTGGTAGCCGCCGCCGCGCGCCGTGAGCAGCAGGGTCGGGGCGGACGGGTCGCGCTCGAGCTTCGTGCGCAGGCGGCGGACCGCGCCGTCGACCAGGCGGGAGCGCGGCGCCGCGCGGCCCCAGCCGGCCCGGGTCAGCGCCGCGCGGTCGACCACGCCGCCGCGCGCGTCGAGCAGGGCGCGCAGCAGGGCGGCCTCGGCCGGCGTCAGCGCGACGACCTCGCCGTCGGGGCGGTGCAGGCGCAGCCGCGCGAGATCGAGCTGCAGCTCGCCGAGCGCGACCGGGGGCTCGGACGGCGCGGGCGCGGGCGCGGGTGCGGCGGCGGCCAGCGGCTCGAAGCGGTAGCCGCTGCCGTGCACCGTGAGGACGTGGTCCGGATGTGCCGGATCGGCCTCGATCTTCTCGCGCAGCCGCCGCACGGTGTTGTCGCAGGCGCGGCTGACCACGAGGTCGGTGTAGCCCCACACGGCGGCGAGCAGCTCCTCGCGGGCCACGGGCCGCGACGGGTGCGCCACGAAGTAGCGCAGCAGGTCGGCCTCGCGGGTGGTGAGGCCGACGGCGTCGTCGCTCGCGTGGGGGTGGACGGTGCCGCGCGACAGGTCCACCCGGCAGGCGGTGAGCTGCAGCATGCGGCGGCGTATCCGTCGTGTGCGCCCGACGCCCGCGGATCGCCGGGGTAGGAGGCGAGGGGAGGGGAGACGCCGACTTCGTTCCACCTCGGCCGGGCGGCCGTCGACCTGCACGAGCGCTGCGTCGTGCTGGGCGGCGATCGCGTCGCGCTCACGCCGCTCGAGGCGTCGCTGCTCGCGTAGTAGACGATGATCGGCGCGCCCGGCCCGACCGGCGCCGTCGTCCCGACCGGCGCCATCTCGACCGTCGCGGTCGCCGAGTCGAGCCCCGCCGCGCTGCCGGACGCGGTGGCCATCCCGAGCAACGTCGAGCTCCGGATGGTGAGCACGTCGCCCGGCAGCACGGTGCCGGCCAGCACCGCTGCGCCGAGGGGGACGTCGTGGTACCCGCCCGCCTGGTCGACGCCCGCCGGCAGCGGCGAGGACGCGCTCAGGGGCAGCGTGTCGAGGAGCGTGCCGCTCGACCGGGTGTGGACGGTGAGGTGCGCGTTGCTCGTCGCCCCGCTCGACGCGCTCGTCTGGACGAAGGCCCAGTAGTCGATCACCGCGGGCGCTGCGCCGACGCCGAACCCGCAGCCGTGGCTCGCCGAGGCGTACAGCGCATCGTAGAGGGACTGCGTGACCACGAGCTCGTAGCCCATCTCTGCGTTGTCGACGGCGGCGCCCGGGTTGGGGCCGAGCGGCCCGTCGACCCGGATGTAGGCGTCGTCGTAGGGGACGGTCTCCACGAAGGGGACGGCCGCGTGCGGCGTGAGGCTGCACGCAGCGTGGGCGGGAGCGTTCAGGGCGAGGAGCGCCCCGGCGAGGGGCAGGGCGATCAGCGAGCGAGCGTTCATCTGGTCCTCCGGTGGCCTGGCCACGGTGACAACCTCGCGTGGCACCGGAGGCGTTGTGTCGCAGCTCCGTCGCAGGCCGGGCGCCTACCGCAGCCGGTCGGTCCGCAGCCGATCGCCCGCGTCGAACAGCGCGCGGATCGAGACCAGCACCGCGCCGGCCGTGCCGAGCCCCGTCGCCCCCGCGATCAGGAACAGGATGAGGATCTGGTACCGCGCCGCGAGGCCGGGTCGGAGCCGCCCAGGATCTTGCCCCGTCATCATCCCGCTTCCGGGGATGGAGACGATGCCCACCACGCTCATCGTGTTCAGGATGGGGATGGTGCCTGACCGCACGGCGTCGGTTGTGACGGGGCGCGCGGCCTCCCACCAGGTGGCGCCCCGCGCGAGGCGCACCTCGACCTCGGCGCGGCCGGCGTCGAGGCGGTCGATGGAAGGTCGAGGCCGAGGCCGATGCCCGTCAGGCCGTTGCCGAGGATCATGCCGAGCAACGGGATGAGGTACCGCGGCTCCCACCACGGCGCGACCTGCAGCAGGGCCCCCGTCGCCAGGATCGACGTGGACCCGCCGGCGAGGGCCAGCGACAGCAGCGCCGGGCGGGTACATGCCGCGGTAGCCGCGCTTCACCCGGCGCACCGCCTCGCGCGCCGAGCGCCACCATCGTCGCGCACACGATGGCCACGATCCACGGCGACTCCGCCCGCATCACCGGCGCGAGGACGGCGCCGAGCAGCGTCAGCTGGACCACGGCGCGCACGCCCGCCACGAGCAGCCGCCCCTCGAGCCCGAGCCCGAGCCAGGCCGAGAGCGCGCCGTCGACGAGGAGCAGCGCCGCGGCGCCCGCGAGCTGGGCCCAGCCGACCGGGACGGGGCCGTCGCTCACGCGGCCGCCAGGTCGAGACGGTGCTGGCGACCCGCTCGAGCTGCGCCGATCGTGCGCCCACACGGCCGTGCCCGCGAGCGCGGCTCGACCCGGGCGACGGCGTCGGCGTCGAGCGCGGCGGTCGGCTCGTCGAGGAGCAGCACGTCCGGCGCCCCGGCGAGCGCGACGGCGAGGTGGGCCCGCTGGCGCTCGCCCCGACAGCTCGCTCCCAACGGCTGCGCCCAGCGGGCGGGTCGCGTCGAACCGTTTGCCGATGGCGGCCACGCCGCCGCCGCGCGCGCGCGGCGCTGGCTGGCGAAGCGGGCGACCGTGGCCTCGAGCTCGGCGGGCGTGCCGGGCCGCGGCGGCGCGCCCTGCGCCACGTAGGCGACGCGCGCGCGCCACGCCGGCAGCCCCACGGCCTCGGGGGGCTGCCCGTCCAGCGTCACCGTGCCCTGCTCGAGCGGATCGAGTCCGGCGAGCAGGCGCAGGAGCAGGGTCTTGCCGGTGCCCGACGGGCCGCGCACGCCGACGATGCTGCCCGTGGCGACGTCGAGGTCGAGCCCGGCGAACAGCGTCCGCGCCCCGACGGTGCGGGTCAGCCCCCGTGCCAGCAGCACCACGTCCTCCAGCCCGTCCTGCGTAACCGCGCTGCGACCGGTCGCGAGGGTATCTGCCGGGGACGGAGGCGCGGTGGGACGGACGGTCGGCCTGGTGACGCTCGGGTGGCTGCTCGGCTGTGCGGGGCTCGGCGGCAGCGGAGCATCGGGGCCGGGCGCCGACGCGATGGTGCTCCACCAGCAGACGCTGACCGACCCCGGGATGGGCGGGATGCCGTCGCACACCGTGCTCGTCCCCGACGGGTGGACGGCGTCTGGCGGCGCCTGGTGGGCCCCGCCGGCGGCGTTCAACGTGGTCCCGAGCCAGGACATCCGGGTCGAAGCGCCGGATGGGCGCAAGCTGCCCGTGGGCCCGGCGCTGTCGTTCACCTGGTTCGACCCGGCGCCGTTCCTGGGCATGCCGCCGCCGAAGGAGGGCCAGGCCGACAACGGCACCCCGATGATGCGCCTGCCGCCGAGCCCCGACGCCTGGCGGCCGCTGGTCGAGAAGGCCGTGGCCGACAACGAGCCCGGGGCGCAGGACATCCAGGTGACCGACATCGTCGAGGTGCCCGAGGTGACCGCGCTGCTGACCCCGACGGTCGAGCAGATCCGGCAGCAGCAGCAGTCGATGAACCAGTTCGGGGCGCGGCCGTTCGTGGGCGCCGTGGCGCTCGGGGCGTCGGCCACCTACACGCGCGAGGGGAAGGCGTGGGACACGATGCTCGTGTTCGGGGTGCTGTGGCTCGGCAGCGACATGCAGACGGGGCGGCAGACCTGGTGGGGCATCGAGCCCAACCTGGGGTTCCGGGCGCCGAAGGGGGCGCTCGAGCTGTCGATGCCGCTGCTCGTGTCGCTGGCGACCTCGGTGCAGCCGACGCCGCAGTGGGCGCAGATGAAGCAGGAGCACATCGCGAAGCTGCAGGGCATCGCGATGAAGGGGGCGCGGGACCGGTCGGCGATCCTGTCGCAGACGGCGAAGATCCGGGACGATGCGTTCGAGCAGCGCATGGCCTCGATGGACGCGACGCAGCGGCGCATCGTCAACGGCATCCGGGAGGTCGACGACTACGTCTCGCCGAGCGGGAGCAGTGCTGTGCAGCTGCCGAGCGGGTACGACAACGTCTACAGCAACGGGCAGGGGGACTTCCTGCTGACGAACAGCGCGCTGTTCGACCCGAACGTCGACCGCGCGTTCAACGACACGTCGTGGGAGACGATGCAGCGGCAGCCGTAGCGCCCGATCAGGGGCCGGTCCCGCGGAGGGAGGCCTCGACGTTGTTGCCGTCGGGGTCCAGCACGTAGGCGCCGTAGTCGTCCGCCGACCGCTCGCCGGGCGCGCCGTTGTCGGTGCCGCCCGTCGCCAGCGCCGCCGCGTGGAAGGCGTCGACCGCCGCGCGCGACGGGGCGGTGAAGCAGAGGTGCATGGGGCTCCGGCCGGCGGTGTGCTCCGCCGCCCAGAAGGACGGCCGCGCCGTGCCCAGCCAGAAGAACGGGACGGACTCGGCCTCGGAGCGCGCGATGATCACCGCCCCGTAGTCGTGCCGCTCGATGACGCGCAGCCCGAGCGGCAGGAGGCACGCCTCGTAGAAGCGGACGCTCCGGTCGAGGTCGCGCACGTTCAGGCCGAAGTGGTCCAGCATCACGCCTCCGGAGCGCGTTTCGTAACCCGGCCGCGTAGACTCCCCGTCGTGCCCCCCGCCGACCGCCGCGCCGTCGCCGCCTTCGCCGCCCTCGCCGCGGTCGCCGCCGCCCTGGGTGCGGTGCTGCCGCTGCAGCCCGACGTCGACTTCCTCGCCCTGTGGACCGCCGCCCGCAGCGCCCTGCACGGCGCCTCCCCCTACGCCGCCGACCCGCCCTTCGCCTACCCCCCGTGGACGCTGCTCGCGCTCCTGCCCCTCGGCGCGCTCCCCGCGGCGCCGCCGCGGCCCTGTGGTTCGGCCTGAACGTCGCCGCCGCGCTCGCCGTCGCCGCCCTCGGCCTGCACCGCGAGCCGCCGGGCCCCGCCCCACTCGCCACGGGCCTCGCCGCCGCGCTGTTCCCGCCCGTCGTCGGCGTCCTGCTGGTGGGCCAGACCTCGCTCCTCACGGCGCTCGGCGCGGCCCTGGCGGCCTGGGCGCTCGCGGAGCGCCGAGGCGGGTGGCTCGCCGTCGCGGTCGCGCTGCTGGCGCTCAAGCCCCACCTCGGGCTGCTCCCGCTCCTCGCGGCCGTCGCGCTCGCGCGCTCCCGGCGCCTGGCCGCCGCCCTGCTCGTCGCGGCCCTGCTCGCCGCCGGCACCGCCTGGCCCGCCGCGCTCGCCCGCTTCGCCGCCACCGTCGCCGTCGCCTGCGACACCTGCGCCGGCGCCCCCCGCGCCCTGTCGCCCGCGCACCCCGGCCTCGCCGCGCTCGCCCTCGCGCCGCTGGTCCCCGCCACCGCCTGGCGCCTGCGGCACGCCCCGCCCGACCGCGCGATCGCCGCCGCCTGCGCGCTGACACCGCTCGTCCTCCCGTACCTGCGCAACTACGACTACGCTGTCCTCATGGTCCCCTGGCTCGTCGTCGCCCGCGAGCGCCCCGCCGCCGCGGCCCTCGCCTGGCTCGGCCCCGCCCTGGCCCTCGGCTTCGGGCGCGCCGCGCCGCCCGCCTGCTGGTGGAGCAGCGCCGCCATCCTCCTCGTCGCCCTGGGGTGGCGACGGTGAGCCGCGACGACCTGCTGCTGGCGCTCGCCTGGGCCGTCATCCCGCTCGGGGAGCTCGCCTTCGCCGCCCAGGGCTTCGTGCGCCCCGCCGCCTGGCAGATCGCCGTGGAGCTCGGCGCGTTCGCCATCCTCGCCGCGAACCACGTCCACTTCGCGCCCCGCGGCTGGCTCCGCTCGCCGCTGTGGCCCGCGGCCGTCGCCGTCGGCGTCACCCTGATCGCGCTGGCCCCCGGCGGCCCCGCGAGCCGCCTGGTCTACGCCGTCGGGCTGGTGGGGATCCTCGCCGGCGCCGTCGCCGGCGCGCACCGCCTGGGCACGCCGCGCGCCGCCGGCCTCGCCGCCTCGCTGCTCGCCGTCGTCGCCCAGCGCTGGGCCGTCCTCGCGTGGGACGACGAGGGCCGCAGCGCCGTCGACGGCCCCGCCACCGTGCTCCTCGACGAGCTCACCCCGCTCCCGGCGTCGGGCAGCGGCAGCGACGGGCCGCCCGTGGTGCTCGTCACCGTCGACACGCTCCGCTGGGACCACCTGGTCCGCACCCGGGCCTGGCAGCGCCTGGCCGAGCGCGGCCGCGCCTTCCCGCGCGCCATGTCGACGTCCTCGTGGACGCTGCCGGCGATGGCCTCGCTGCTCACGGGCGAGCTGCCGGCGTCCCACGGCGCCACCGCGCGCACCAACGGCGGCTACCAGGGCGTCGACCCGGCGGCGCCCCGCCTGCCCGTCGACCTCGCCCGCGCCGGCTACACCACGGCCGCCGTCTTCTCCAACGCCTGGCTCACCGACGCGCTGGGCTTCCGCGCGGGGTTCCACCGCTTCTGGCACGTCAACCAGGCGCGCCCGCACCGCCTGATCATCGCCGGCGTCCCGCGCACCCCCGCCTGGACGGGCGCCGCCGTCACCGACCGCGCCCTGGCCGTCGCCGCGGGCCTGCCCGACCGCGGCGCCTTCCTCTGGGTGCACTACGTCGACCCGCACCTGCCCTGGGCCCACGCCGAGGACGCGCTCACGGGTGGACTCGCCGACAACCGCCTGCGCCAGGGCCTCATCCTCGACGACGCCGCGCGCGCCGACATCCGCGCCGGCTACGCGCACGAGGTCGATCTCCTCGACGCCCACCTCGAGCGCCTGCTCGACGGCCTGCAGGCGCGCGGCTGGCTCGACCGCGGCTACGTCTTCCTCACGGCCGACCACGGCGAGGAGCTCTACGACCACGGCTCCTGGGAGCACGGCCACAGCCACCACGGCGAGGTCGTCGACGTGGGGCTCGTCGTGTCGGGGCCGGGCGTCGCGGCGGCGGCGCCGCCGGGGGTCGCGTCGCTGGTGGATGTGCCGGCCACGATCCGCGCCGTCGCGGGGCTCCCGCCGGTGGGGGAGGGGATCGACCTGCGCGGGCCGCTCCCCGCCGACCGGATCGCCACGGCCTACGGCAACGCCTACGTCGCGCCGGCCCGCAGCGCCCGCCAGGGCTCGCTGCGCGTCCTCGTCGACCCCGACGGCACCGTGCACGCCTACGATCTCGCGGCCGACCCGACGGAGCACGCCGAGCTGTCGCTGCCCGACGACGCGCCGCTGGTGCGCGCCGCCCGCGCCGTCCGCGGGCCGGATCAGACCCGGCAGGCGGACATCAACGTCGAAGCGCTGGAGGCCCTGGGCTACCTGGAGTGAGCCCATGGCCACCTCCCTCGCGGACCTCTGGGGCGTCGACCCCACCCCCGGCATCGTGTCGGTCTGGGCGGAGCCCACGGGCCGGGCCACCGTCTGGCAGCGGCTCGACGGGCGCCTCTCGCAGCGCGACGAGCGCTTCCGCCCGTGGATCCTCTGCGACCGCACGGCACCGTTCGAGCGCATCGACCAGGTCGCGATCCGCGAGCTCACCGGCGAGGGCGCACTCCGGTACCGCATCGAGGCCGCCGACCTGCGCCCGCTCACCCGCGCGCTGCCCCGCGAGGCGGCCCGCCTGGTGCTGCCGCCCGACGAGCAGGACCTCGTGGCCACCGGGCGCACCTACTTCCGCGGCCTGCAGCTCGACGACCTGCGTCGGATGCAGTTCGACCTCGAGACGACGGGCATCGACCCCGAGCACGACCGCATCTTCCTGGTCGCCATCCGCGATCCGGACGGCCGCGCCTGGGTGATCGAGGCGGACGGCGACGGTGACGCCGCGGAGGCCGACCTCGTCGCCCGGCTGGTCGCGGCGGTGCGCGAGGCCGACCCCGACGTGATCGAGAACCACAACCTGCACGGGTTCGACCTGCCGTTCCTCGACCGCCGCGCCCGCGCGCTCGGCGTGCCGCTGGCGCTCGGGCGCATCGCAGAGCCCACCCTGCGCCACCGGGGCGCGCGGCGCGGCGCCGTCAGCCCGCACGACGCGTCGCGCCGCATCCGCTTCGTGGCGCCGGGGCGCGACGCCTCGTCGACCTCGCTCGACGCCGTGCTCCGCCACGACTTCGCCGCCCGCGACCTGCCCGGCCACGGGCTGAAGGTCGTGGCCCGGCACCTCGGCGTGTCGGGCCCCGAGCGGGAGCGGATCCGCGGCGATCAGGTCCACGCCGTCCACCTCACCGACCCCGACCGCGTGCGCCGCTACGCGCTGGCCGACGTGGCCGAGGCGGAGGCCGTCGCGCGGCTGCTCGGCGGCCCCGCCTTCACGCGCTCGCCCAGCTCGCCCGCGCCGCTACGACCGGCTCGCCGACGCCGGGCCCCGCCACCGGCGTCATCGATCCGCTGCTGGTGCGCGCCTACCTGCAGGCCGGGCGGCGCTGCCCGTCCACCAGCCGGGCGACGGCACCGTCCACCAGGGCGCGGCCCTGCGCCTGTTCCACGTGGGCGTGGCCGAGCGGATCGTGAAGGCCGACGTGGCGAGCCTGTACCCCTCGCTGATGCGCACCTGGCGCATCGGGCCGGCTCGCGACCGCCTCGAGGCGCTGCTCGCGCTGGTGGACGAGCTGGTGGCGCAGCGCCTGGCCGCCAAGGACCGCGGGCGCGCCGCGCCACCCGGCTCGCGCGAGCGGGCCACGGCCGAGGCCATGTCGGCGGCCATGAAGCTCGTGGTCAACTCGGCCTACGGCTACCTCGCCGCGGGCGACCTCACGCGCTTCTCCGACGTCCACGCCGCCAACGAGGTCACGCGGCGCGGCCGCGAGGTGCTCGACCTGATGTGCCGCGAGCTCGCGCGGCGCGGGGGCACGCTGCTGGAGGCCGACACCGACGGCGTCTACTTCGCGGTGCCGCCGTCCTGGACCGAGGCCGACGAGCGCCGCGTCGTCGCCGAGGTGGACGCCCTGCTGCCGCCGCTGGTGCGCCTCGAGCACGAGGGCCGCTACGCCGCCATGCTGTCGCACGAGCCGAAGAACTACGCCCTGCTCGGCTACGACGGCGAGATCGTGCTGCGCGGCGTCGCCTTCCGCTCGAGCCGGGCGGAGCCGTTCGGCGAGGCCTTCCTGCGGCGCGCCCTGGCGCGGCTGCTGGTGGCCGACGTCCCCGGGGTGCGCGCCGTCTGGCTCGACGCCGTGGCGGCGCTCCGGGCGCGGGCCGTGCCGACGCCCGAGCTGTCGTCGAAGGTGCGGCTCACGAAGACGCCCGCCGCCTACGCCGCCCTCCGGGGCACGCGCCGGGAGCACGCCTACGAGGCGGTCCTCGCCAGCGGGCGCACGCAATGGAGCGTGGGCGACCGGGTCCACGTCTACCGCGCCGCCGCGGGGCCGCGGCTCGTCGACGAGGACGACCCGGACGCGCCGCGCGACTACGACGTCGACCACTACGTCCGCCTGCTCCGCGACACCTACGCCGCGCGGCTGGAGCGCGCCTTCGCCCCCGCCGATCGCGCGGCCGTGTTCGCGGACCCCGACCAGCTCGAGCTGTTCGCCTCGCCGCTGGCCCGGATCCGCCCGGTGCTGGTGCCCGCGCCCTGAGCGCCCGGTCGGGCCGTCAGATCGAGGCGAGGCCGACGCGGTCGACCATCACCGTCTGCACGCCGTCCACCTGGACCTCGAAGCGGTAGTCGTGCCCGGCGACGCTGTCGAGCTCGATCCGGAACGGGCGGAGCGCCTGCGGACGGTGGAAGTCGCTGTCGAGGACGGAGACGCTGCCCACGAGCGTGCCGGTGGTGTCGTCCCAGACCTCGACGGCGCCGACGGCCACGCCGAGCGCAGCCGGCGCGGGGACGGCCAGCTCGAACGCGGCCACGACCCGCCCGCCGGGCAGCACCGCGCTGCGGCTCACGAGGGTGCCCGCGCCGTCGGCGGGATCGGCGGCCCAGCCGACGCCGAGGGCGTGGCCCATGGTGTGCGCGCCGTCTTCGGCCTCGAGCGCCGTGACGGCGGGCTCGCCGCTCGGGTCGCCCACGGCGAAGCCGTAGCTCGCGTGCTCGAACACCGGCGGGTCGAGGTCGGGGTCGTCGATCTGGCGGACGGTGTTCGCCGCGGTCAGCCGGCGGCGGGTGCCGTCCTGCACGAGCCAGGAGCCGCGCGAGCCGATGGGGAGGTTGGAGCCGTCGTGGTTCTGGAAGGTCTCGAAGATGGGCGCCCAGCTGCCGTAGAAGTCGCCGGGCTCGAAGGTGTTGTCGGCCGCCGTCGCCGTGGTGTAGGCGTAGCTGTAGACGAGGTCCCAGGTGCCGCGGGCGAAGTTGCGGAGGTAGACCTCGTTGACCCAGTCGGTCGGCGCGGCCACCAGCGCCGTGCGGTTCGCGAGCTTCAGCTCCTGGCGCATCACGCCGTCGGGCGAGGCGACCACGTCGAGGTACTCGTCGAGGTCGGCGTAGGGGAGCTCGATCTGCCACGGATCGGCCGGGTAGCGCGCCCAGTCGAAGACCTTGAACGAGAAGTCGTCCTGCCCGTAGTACGAGACGAAGCTCTCGACGCCGAGGTTCGAGCGGTTGGTGGCCGTGTTGTACAGCCAGGTCGTCACGTCGCCGCCCGGCTTGCGCGGGGCGACGAGGCCCTGGATGAGGACGGTCTCGGCGGTCCAGGCGAACTCGGTGTCGCCGTACCAGAAGCCGTAGCCGACGCCGCCGGGCGGGGGCGGCTCGTCGCCGGCGTCGGCGAGCAGCTGCAGCCCGCGGGCGTCGTCGAGGGTGTAGCCGGCCTCCGCGGCCCGCCGGACCACGGCCTGGGTGAAGCGCTGCCGCGCCTCGTCGGCGCGCTGCGGGTCGACCCCGGCGGTGACCGCGGCGGCCCAGTCCCGCGCGTCGGCGGTGGGGGCGGTGCCGAGGTCGGGGGCGTCGGGGTCGGCCGGGGCGGTGCAGGCGGCGAACAGCAGGGCAGGGAACAGGAACACGGGTCGCATCGGGCCTCCGGGCCCAGTCCCGGTAAGCCCGTCGTGCCGACCCGGCACGGCTGCGACACGTCTTGAAACACGACCGCGGATCAGGGCATCCGCACCGCGTAGACGTAGCTCGCGGCCCGCACCCGCCCGAACCGCTCCTCGAGGATCGCGGCCAGCGCCCGCGCGTCCTCGCCGTCGACGTGCTGCTCGATCAGCGCCCGCGCCGCGGGGGCGTCGTTGCGCGCCTTGATCCCGAGGACGTCGCGCGCGAGCTCGTCGAGCCCGGCGTCCCAGCGGTCGTCGACGACCGAGAGGCAGCCCTGATCGGTGCCGTTGGCCGCCACCTCGTCGGCCCGCCAGGCGATGGCGCCCGTCTGCTGCAGCACCCCGAGCTGGATCGCCGCCATCTGCCCGTAGGTCAGCGGATCGTCGCCGTCGTAGGTGCCCTCGGCGACCTTGCCGAGCGCCCACACCAGGTCGTGCGCCCGCGCCCGCCGGGCCATCGCGTCGTCGAGCACGCCCTGCGACGGCAGCCAGCCGTACAGCGCCATCGCCGCCGTCTGCGCCTTGAGCTCCTCGAGCACGCTCGCCAGGGCGCCGCCGAACGCCGCCTCGTCGTTGACCCCGTCCACCCGCCACGATCCGTTGGGCCCGAGGTTGTGCGACGCCTCGTGGAGCACCGTCGACAGGACCAGCGGCTCCGGATCGGGCGACCAGTCCGCCGCGAGGTCCTCGCACAGCACCGACGCGGTGACGGGCGCCAGCGCCTCGAGCGCGGCGGCGTCCTGGCCGAGGTTGGTCATCGCCACGGTGCGCCCGCGGCTCTGCTCGGCCACGGGGCCCCAGTTCGGCAGGCTCTGCCCGATGGTCGCGCCGGTCGCGCGCCGATCGTCGCCGGCGTTGCGGACCACGGCGATGAACTCGGGCAGCGCGAACGCCACCTCGCGCGCGGTGTACGGCGCGCCGGTCAGCTCGGCGACGTGGGCCTCGAGCTGGGCCTTCACGGGCTCGAGCGTCTGCTCCCAGGCGGCGGAGGACGGATCGATCCGCGCGAAGGTCAGGTGGAACTGCGCCTTGCGGTCGCACGGCTCGGCGTAGGTCTCGTCGGGGCCGACCCGGACGTACCACTTCGAGCCCGCGCCGTGCATCGCGGCCCAGGCCTCGTCGGCCGCGAACCAGTCGTCGTCGAGGAAGGCGGCCGCGGCGGCGCGCAGGTAGGTCGCCAGCGCCGCCTCGTCGGGGCCGAGGGCGTCGGCGGCGGCGACGAGCTCGTCGTGGACGGCCGCGACCCGGTCGGGCCAGGCCTCGTGGTAGGGCACGGCCGCGAGCGCGCCGTCGACGCGGCGGACGGCCGTGAACGGCGTCAGCAGCGACTCGTCGAGGTCGTCGCAGAACGCCGGGTCTTCCTGCAGATCGGCCGGGTACAGCCCGGAGCGCTCGGGCGGGAAGCTCGGCAGCGCGTTGCACTCCGGATCGTCGCGGGTGGCGGGCTGCGAGCACCACGGGCCCTGGTTGCGCCACACGAGCGCGCGCGAGGCCGGATCGGGCGGCGCCTGCAAGCCGTCGCTGCCGCGCTGGGCCTGGAACAGCCCGTCGACGAGATCGCCGACCCGCAGCAGGTGCCGCGCCATCTCGAGGTCGGGCGCGGGCAGGTCGCGCAGGTCGCTCAGGACCAGGGCCGGGCGCGCCTGGTCGAGCTCGGCGCGGACGAGCTGCATCCGCCGCGCCTCGCTGCCGTCGGGCGCCGGCGGGGCCTCCGCCACCGTCGCCACGGCGCTCATCGCCCGGAGGTCGGCGCGGAAGGCGTCGGTCAGCGCGCCGTCGGCGACCCAGGGGTGCGGATCCGCCGGGCGGCCCAGCAGCGGCACGAGCTCGTCGGCGTCGACCTCGCCGTCGCCGTCGGCGTCGTGGACCCAGAACCAGCCGCGATCGGCAGCGAAGGCCGCGCGGACGAACGCGTCGTGGTCGAGCCGCGCCGCCTCCTCGGTCGCAGCCGCCGGCGGGGGAGGGGAGGGAGTGCACGCGAGCCAGCTCGACCACAGGACCAAGGGGCCTCCAGCGCGCCCTGGTAACCCCCTCGGCGCTATACTCGGCGCCGTGGTCCTCTGGCTCGCCACCGCCGCCCACGCGCAAGCGTGGTGGGACCCCGCCTGGAGCGGGCGAGCGCAGCTGCGCATCGACAACACGGCCCGCGCCGAGACCTTCACCGACTTCCCGCTCCTCGTGCTGCTCGAGGAGGGCATCACCTTCTCGCACAGCCTGACCGCGGCCGGCGGCGACGACCTGCGCTTCGTGGCCGACGACGGCGTCACCGAGCTGTCCTACGACCTCGACGGCTGGGACCGCTCGGGGACCTCGCGCATCTGGGTGCGCGTCCCCACGATCGCCGCGAGCAGCACGACCACGGTCTGGATGTACTTCGGCGGCCCCGCCGGCGTGGCCGCGGGCGAGGACGCCGCGGGGACGTGGTCGAGCGCCTACACGGGGGTCCTGGCACCTCGACGGCGACGCCGCCGACGCCACCGTCCACGCGCTCGGCGCCACGGACCTGGCGGGCCCGGCGCGCTGGGGCCGCTTCGGCGACGGGCGCGACTTCGACGGCGACACCCAGCAGATCGAGATCCTCGACGAGTCGGCGTTCGACTACACCGCGGCCATCACCGTCTCGGCCTGGGTGTGGGTCGACAGCTGGCGCCACGACTGGCAGGGCGTCATCACCAAGGGCGACGCGACCTGGCGGCTCCACCGCTGCGGTGGGGCCTCGCGCGTGGGCTTCTCGGTGAACTTCGCCCAGGGCGGGCTGCGCGACCTGTGCAACGACCAGCGCGACGTGACGCCGAACGCCTGGCACTACCTGGTCGGCGTGTTCGATCCGGACGCCGATCGGCACAGCGTGTACGTCGACGGCGTGGTCCAGGAGGCGTTCGAGACCCGCACCCGCGGGTCGACGACGCCGAGTGTGGATCGGCAACAACAGCGACCGCTCCGACCGCTGGTTCGACGGGGCGATCGACGAGGTCCGCGCCGAGGGCGTGGCGCGCTCGGGGCTGAATGGATCGACGCCGAGCTCGCCAACGCCGAGGCACGCTCACCACCTGGTGCTCCTCCTGGCGGGACGACGCCGACGCCGACGGCATCTGCGACGACGACGACGTCTGCGCCGGGGGCAACGACGGCTTCGACGCCGACGCCGACGGCACCCCCGACGCCTGCGACCCGTGCCCCGACCTCGCGGACGAGGTCGACGCCGACGCCGACGGCTCCCCGAGCTGCGACGACTGCGACGACGACGATCCGGCCGTCCACCCGGGCGCCGACGACCTGCCGGGCAACGGCGTCGACGAGGACTGCGACGGCAGCGACGGGGCCGGCGCCGCCGCACGGGCGACACCGCTGCGGCGACCGCGGCGCCCGACACCGCGCCGCCCGAGCCGCCCGACCGCGCGCCCGCCGCGGAGGGCTCGGGGGTCTCGGTGATCGTCGGGTGCGGCTGCGGCGGCGGCGCGCCCGGGGGCGGCTGGCTGTGGGCCGCGCTGGCGCTGCTCGTCAGCGCCCGTCGAGCAGGCCGAGCCGGTCCTTGAGGCCGAGCACCCGGCGCGCGGCGTCGTCCACCCGCGCCTTCCGCGCCGGATCCTCCGCCACCGCCCGGGCGATCACCGCGTGGTAGTCGATGCCCTGCTCCCAGTCGGGCGGGGCGGTGGTGAGCAGCAGGTCGTTGCCGGCGAGGAACGCGGCCCGCACCACGTCCTCGGTCTTGCCGCCGAGGGCCGTGGCCAGGGTGCCGATGGCGAGGTCGTCGGTGACGGTGAGCCAGCCGCGGGCGTGGCCCATCGCGACGATGTCGGGCGACAGCACCGCCGGCTGCGGGCCGATGGCGTCGTAGATCACGTTGGACAGCATCACGCCCTGCATCGGCGCCGCCCCCACCCGGGCGAACACGCCGGCCTCGCGCTGGACCCGCTCGCGCGGCCACGGGGCGGCCACGCGGACGTGGTCGGAGTCGGCGGCGAGGTCGCCGTAGCCCGGGTAGTGCTTGCCCACCGAGGCCACGCCGGCGCGGCGCAGCCCCTCGCAGTACGCGCGGCCCTTGGCGGCGACCACGGCGGGGTCGCCGCCGAAGGTGCGCTCCCCGTCGAAGAGGTGGCCCGTGCCGGCCACGTCGAGCACCGGCGCGAGGTTCACGTTCAGCCCGACCTCGCGCATCGCCTGGCCGACGGTGAAGCCCCACTGCTCGACCTCGGCGTCGGGCAGGCGGCTCATGGCCAGCGCCGAGGGCACCTCCGCCACGCTCGGCAGGTGGCGCAGGCGGTTGATGCGGCCGCCCTCCATGTCGACGGCGTACAGCGGCGGGACGCGGGCGCGCGCGGTGGAGGCGGCGATGCGCGCCTTGGCCGCCGGCACGTCGTCGAGCGACTTGCCGACGAACAGCACGCCGCCCACCTTCACCGGCGCCTCGCGGTCGAGCTGGGGGTAGGCGAGGAGCATCTGATCGATGCGCTCGTCGAGCGACAGCGAGGCGAGGACGCGCTCCACCCGCGCGGGATCGGCGCTGGCGGCGAGCGGTCGAGCCTGAGGAGGGGGAGCGGGGGGCGCGGCTGCGAGAGAGGTCGCCCACGAGGCTGCGATCAACGACACCCAAGCCAGCCCCGCGAGCCCGCGCGCACCACCCGCCATCACCCCTCCCGTCCACCGAACCCGCCGCGGCGTCCCGGCCGTCCGTTAGAGTACTCGGCCACGGGAGGGAGGGATGACCTGGGCGTTCCTGGCGCTGCTCTGCCCGAGCGCGCTCGCCGGCGACCCGGTCGCGCCGGCGGTCGACGAGATCGTCGGGTGGTACCGCGACGGGCTGGTGCTCGCCGAGGCCGCGCGCGCCGACGACGACGGCGCGCCGCAGGCCACCGCCCTGGGGCGGATGCTGGCCGCGCGCCGGGCCGCGGCGACCGACGCGCTGAGCGACGCGCTGGGCGCCGATGCCGCCGACAAGGGCCGCCTCACGCAGCGCTTCCTCGCCGCGCTGGAGCACGACCGCGACCTGCTCGACGGCGATCGGCTCGCGCTGCTCGACGTCGTGGCCGCGCTCCGGGTCGCGCTGCAGGCCGGGCCGCGCGACCGACGCCACGACGCGCTCCTCGGCCGGGTGGTCGCCGACGAGGCCGCCCTGATCGACCTCGAGGCGCGCTACCGCGAGGAGGCGCAGGCGCTCGGCGCGCCGGGCACCCGCGGGCTCGCCGGGTCGCGCCAGCGCTGGGACGCCTACCTCGCCGCCGTGCGGGCCGATCGCAGCGCCGAGGCCCTGCTGCGGGCCCACGCCGACGAGCTGGCGGCCGCGCCGACCCGCGGCCTGCGCGACAACGCCCTCGAGCTGTACGGCACGAGCCTGCCCGAGGGCACCTTCGTGCTGAGCTTCGACGACGGCCCCTCGGCCGAGCACACGCCCGAGATCCTCGACATCCTGCGGGAGCACGGCGTGCACGCCGTGTTCTTCGAGCTCGGCGACCACGTCGCCGATCGGACGGCGCGCTCGTCACGGCCGAGACGGCGGCGCTGACCCGCCGGGTCATCGCCGAGGGCCACCTGCTCGGCAACCACACCTGGTCGCACCGGAACCTGCCGAAGACGAGCGACGCGGTGCTCGCACAGGAGCTCGACCTCGCCACCGAGGCGCTGGACGCCGCGAGCGGCGGGGAGGTCGTGCTGTTCCGCCCGCCCTACGGCGAGCGCGACGCGCGCGTGCTCTCGGCGCTCGAGGCGCGGAAGACGCGGGCGTACCTGTGGAACGTCGACTCGCGCGACTGGGCCGACCCGATCCCCGAGTCCATCGCCGCCTCGGTGCACGAGCAGGTCCAGAAGGTCGGCCACGGCGTCATCCTGATGCACGACGTGCACCGCCAGACCGTGGCGGCCCTGCCGCTCATCCTCGACCAGCTCGAGCAGGACGGCATCCGGCTCGTCCTGTGGGACGGCAGCGCGATCGTGACGCCGGGCGAGGCCGCGGTCGCGTCGGCGCCCGAGGCCGAGCCGCCGGACGCGCTGCCCGGCGCCTCCTGGGCCGTGGTCGTCGGCGTCGACCGCTACGCGAGCTGGCCGCGCCTGGCCTACGCCGTCCGCGACGCGCAGGGCGTGCGCGACGCCCTCGTCGACCGCTTCGGCTTCCCCGCCGA
The DNA here is from genome assembly GCA_041389545.1 of Myxococcota bacterium. Taxonomy (GTDB): domain Bacteria; phylum Myxococcota_A; class UBA796; order UBA796; genus JACKER01. Next base: position 66,789 of record JAWKRQ010000028.1, read on the forward strand.
CCACGTGGTCTCGCTGTTCGACGGCGACGCCACCCGGCAGCGCATCCTCGAGGTGCTGGGCGACGAGCTGCCCGCGCGGGTCGGGCCCGACGACCGCGTCTTCGTCTTCTTCGCCGGCCACGGCGCCACCCGGCGCCTGCCCGACGGCACCGATCGCGGCTACATCGTCCCCGCCGACGCCGACCGGACGCACCTGCAGAGCCGCGCCGTGGCGATGTCGCAGCTCGCCGACGTGGCCGAGGCGCTGCCCGCGAAGCACGTCCTGTTCGTGATGGACGCCTGCTACAGCGGCCTCGCGCTGACCCGCTCGGGCGGCGTGGGGGTCACCGATCCGCGCCGCTACCTGCGCGAGGTCACCAAGCGGCGCTCTCGGCAGATCCTGACCGCGGGTGGCGCCGACGAGCCCGTCGCCGACGGCGGGCCCGGCGGGCACTCCGTCTTCACCTGGACCCTGCTGCAGGGGCTCGAGGGGCCGGCCGACCTCGACGGCAACGGCTTCGTCACCGCGACCGAGCTCGCCGGCTACGTCGCGCCGCGGGTCTCGTCCGCCTCCCGCCAGACCCCCGCGTTCGGCGAGCTGCTGGGCGGCGCCGGCGGCGAGTTCGTGTTCCCGCTGGCGGGCGGCACGCTGCTGTCGGACGTGTCGGCGTCGCCGGCGAGCGCGGGGCCGGCGCGCGGGGTCGAGCTCGAGCGGGCGCGGGAGCTGATCGCCGCGACCGAGGCCCGCAACGCGGAGCTCGTGGCCGCCATGACCGCCATGCAGGGCGAGCTGGCGGCGCTCCGCGGCCGCCGTGGCGCCGACGCCGACGACCCGGCCGCCGAGGCCGAGCTGCTGCACGGCTACGGGCTGCAGATGTACCGCAAGGGGAAGCTCGCCGAGGCCTACGAGGCCATCCGCCAGGCCGCCGAGCTCGACCCCGACAACGTCGAGATCGTGAACAACCTCGGCTACCTGCTGCAGGAGCTCGGCGGCTACGAGCGGTCGCTGACGTACCTGCAGCAGGCCGTCGCGCTGGACCCCGATCGCGCCGTGGCCTACCTCAACCTGGGCGACAGCTACCGCGAGCTCGGCCAGGCCGAGCCCGCCCGCGCGGCCTACGGGACCTACCTGCAGATGGTGCCCGACTCGCCGGTGCGCGACCGGATCGAGGCCTGGCTCGCCGGCGACGGCGCGGCGGCGGCCGCGCCGTGACCCCCGACCTCGCGCTCGAGTCGGGCTGGGAGGTCCAGTCGAGCGCGGTCGTCGGCGCGGACGGGGCAGGGGAGGGGGCCTGGATCCCCATCCGCGAGCCGATGACGGTGGGGGCGGCGCTGTACGAGGCCGGCCGGGTGCCCGACCCGTACGCCGGCGACGGCCTCACCCGCTGGCCGGGCTGGCGCGACGACCTGCGGCGGGCGCCGATGCCCGCCGACAGCCCGTTCGCGGCGCCCTGGTGGTACCGCACGCGCTTCTCCGTCGACGACCCGGCCGGGCCCGCGCTCCTGCACCTCGACGGGGTGAACGACCGCGCCGAGGTCTGGCTCAACGGCCAGCGCGTCGCCGGGCCCGACACGGTGCGCGGCACCTTCCGGCGGTTCGCGCTCGACGTGACCGGCCGGCTGCAGCGCGACAACCTGCTGGCCGTGAAGGTGTGGCCGCAGCCGCCGAAGGGCCTCGGCATCACCTGGCTCGACTGGGGCCCCACCCCGCCCGACGCCGACCTCGGCCTGCACGACCGGGTGTGGCTCGAGCGCACCGGCCCCGTCGCGCTCGACGGCCCGTGGGTCGCCACCCGCCTCGACGGCGACGCGGCCGTGCTCACCGTCCACGCGCCGCTGCGCGCCCTGGCGCCCGCGGACGTCGTGCAGGTGGAGGCGCGGATCCTCGACCCGGCGGGGGCCGAGGTCGGGCGCTGGGTCGGCGACGCCGTGGGCGCCGAGGCGTCGGGGGAGGTGCGCCTCGCGGCGCCGCGGCTGTGGTGGCCGGCCGGCGCCGGCGAGCAGCCGCTGTACACGCTCGACGTGCGGGCGCGGGTCGGCGGGCAGGTCTCGGACGCCGAGCGGGTGCGGTTCGGCGTGCGGGAGGTGCGCAGCGAGCTCGTGGACGGCGTCCGGCGCTTCCTCGTCAACGGGCGCCCGGTGCTGATCCGCGGGGGCGGCTGGGCGTCGGACCTGCTCCTGCGCCGCCCGCCGGGGAAGGCCGAGGCGCAGCTGGCGCTCGTCCGGTCGCTCGGGCTCGACGCCGTGCGACTCGAGGGCATGGTGGAGCCCGAGGCGTTCCACGCCCGGTGCGACGAGCTCGGCATCCTCGTGCTCGCCGGCTGGTCCTGCTGCGATCGCTGGGAACAGAGCGGGTTCTGGACCGGCGACGAGCGCGCGCTCGCCGTGCAGAGCCTGCGGGACCGGATCGGGCTGCTGCGCCGCCATCCCTCCACGCTCGCGTTCCTGTACGGCAGCGACGACCGGCCGGCGCCCGAGGTGGAGGCCGCGTACCGCGCGGTGCTGGCCGAGGGGTGGGACGCCGCGGTGCTCGCGGCGGCGAGCGAGCGGAGCTCGACGGTCAGCGGGCCGACGGGCGTGAAGATGCGCGGGCCGTACGCGCTCGTGGTGCCGTCGTACTGGCTGCGCGACCGCGAGCGGGGCGGCGCCTTCGGCTTCGCGACCGAGGTCGGGCCCGGGGTCGCGGTGCCGTCGCGGCGCGGCCTGGCGGCGCTGCACGGCCCGGGGCCGCTGTGGCCGCCGGACGCCGTCTGGCGGCAGCACGCCGGGCCGGCGACCTTCGACCACCTCGGCCGCCTCGACGCGCTGGTGACCGCCGCGGTACGGCCCGCCCGCCGATCTGGACGACTGGCTCCGCAAGGCGCAGCGCGTGGCCTACGACGCGCACCGGGCGATGTTCGAGGCGTACCGGGCCAACGCTCGGCGCGGCGCGACCGGCGTCGTCGCCTGGATGCTCACGAGCCCGCGTCCCGAGCTGTACTGGAGCGTGCTGGACTGGGATCTGCGCGACAGCCCCGCCGCGGCCGGCACCCGCGAGGCGAACCGGCCGCTCCACGCGCTGCTCCGCCTCGACGACCACGCCGTGGTGGTGGTGAACGCGACGGGCGCGCCGGCGGAGGTCACCGTCACGGCCCGGGTGCTCGATCTGGCCGGCCAGCAGCGCTCCGGGCTGGCGCGCACCGTCACCGTGCCCGCGGGCGACGGGTGGTGCGCGCCGGGAGCGTCGTGGTGCCGCCTGGGCGCCCGTCGCTGGTGCGCCTCGAGCTGCGCGATGGCGCCGGCGTGCTCCTCGACGCGAACACCTACGCGCTGGCGGGGACGCCCGACCGCATCGCCTTCGACCACCGCGACCCGCACACCGACTGGTTCGTCACGCCGACCGAGCGGGTGGCGGACCTGTCGGCGCTCGCGGCGCTGCCGGCGGCGTCGGTGGCGGTGTCGGCGGAGCGGACGCCGGGCGGCGTCGCCGTCACGCTGCAGAACGGGGAACGTGTGGCGCTGTCGGTCGCCGTCGCCGCGCTGGACGAAGCGGGCGAGGAGGTCCTCGGCGCGGTCTGGGACGACGGCTGGCTCGACCTGCTGCCGGGCGAGGTCCGCACCGTGCGGGCGCAGCTGCCGCGGGCGGCGGCGCGGGTCGAGGTGCGGGGCTTCAACGTCGCGCCGACCGGGGTGGCGCTCTAGCCCTGCGACAGGGTGCTGCTCCAGCCCTGATCGTAGGAGACGACGAGGAGGGTGCCGCTGCCGTGGCGCACGAGCTTCAGCCGCACCGCCTGCCCCTCCGGGCTGAGCCAGCCCACCAGGCCCTCGAGCTCGGGCAGCGAGCGGCATCGCTGCAGCAGCGCGATCTCGTGCGCGTGGCGCGCCGGATCGAGCGGCCGGACGAGGGTGTCGAGGCGGTCGGCGAACGGTGCGGGCACGGGACCTCCGGCGCACGGGGCGGGCGTCACCGCGGGGTAACCCGGCCCCGACCGACCGGTGCCGCCCGGTCACCGTGGGGACTGTGCACCGGAGTGGCCGCCCGCGTGCCGCGACGGCACCGCTGCCGCGCCCGTCCATGGTATCCAGGAGGGCCGCGGAGGTGCCCCATGAACGACGACGAAGTCTTGATGTTGGCGCAGACCCGAATGGTCGCCGCCGAGCCCCTGGAGCGCGATCTGGCCGTCGCTGTGGACGCAGCGGTAGAACGGATCCGGGTCAAGGTCGTGAAGTTGTGCACCGGCTGGTTCTCCGGAGACCGTCCACACGCCGAGGACGTCGTGCAGGAGTCGCTGGCCATCGCCTGGCAGCGGCTGCCAGAGATCCGGTTGCCGTCGTTCCAGGCGTTCGTCATCGGCGTGGCCCGCAACCGGCAGCGCAGCGGCTACCGCAAGATCTCGGAGCGGCTGCAGGCCGACTTCCCCGAGGTGGCGGGCGAGCTGCACGACGGCCTCGCCGTGCTGCGCAACGAGGAGCAGGAGGAGGTGCTGCTCGACGCGATGGCCGACCTGCCGCAGGACGAGCAGATCGCCCTCTACCTGCAGTACGTCGACGGGCTGTCGGTCGACGCGATCACGCGCCAGCTCGGCCTGCACAACCGCTCCGGCGCGCGCAGCGTGCTGGTCCGCGCCCGGCGCCACCTGAGCCAGCGGCTGCGCGACGCGCTCGCGTACCGCGGGCACTCCTCCAGCTTCTTCCGGACCTCGATCGGGTGACCTCGCCGTGAACCACCCCGAGCTCGACGACCTGGCGCCGGACGACCCGCCGCCGGAGGTCGTCGCCCACCTGCTCGCCTGCGTCCGCTGCCGCTTCGACCGCGCCGCCTACCGCGGCGACGACGGCGCCTTCGACTGCACCCTGCGCACCGCCGTCGACCCCGGCCGCTACCGGATCCGCGGCTGGCTCGGCCAGGGGGGCATGGGCACGGTGCTGCGGGTGCGCGACGCGCAGCTCGATCGCGACGTGGCGGTCAAGCTCCTGCTGCCGGCGCGCGGCGCCGGGGGCGCAGAGGGCGTCGACGCGCTGCTGACCGAGGCGCGCATCGCCGCGTCGCTGGCCCACGCGGCGATCATCCCCGTGCACCACAGCGGCACCCTGTGCGACGGGCGTCCGTTCTACGTGATGAAGATCGTGGCCGGCCGGCCGCTGCGGGCGGAGCTGGCGGCGCGGGACCCGATCGGCACCCGCCGCGCCGTGTCGCTGCTGCAGCGGGTCTGCGAGGCCATCGCGTACGCCCACACCGCCGGCATCGTCCACCGCGACCTGAAGCCCGAGAACGTGGTCCTCGGCGACTTCGACGAGCTCACCATCGTGGACTTCGGGCTGTCCTCGACCCGCGGCGCGGACGTGTCGCGGGCCGGCACAGCGAGCTACCTGCCGCCGGAGCTCGTCCACGGCGGCCGGGCGCAGGCCTCCGCCGACGTCTACGCGATCGGCGTGATGCTCTACGAGGTCCTCGGCGGGCGCCTCCCCTACGACGGCGACACCGGCGAGGTGCTCGACCAGATCGAGGCCGGGCCGCCGCCCGCGCTGTCGGGAGTGGATCCCGCCCTGGCCGGGCTGTGCGCGGCGGCCATGGCGCGCCACCCGGCGGCGCGGATCTCGGCTCGCGCGCTCGGCGACGCGCTGCGCGCCTGGCTCGACGGCGAGGCGCGCCTGGCCGAGGCGCGTGAGATCGTGACCCGCGCGGCACCGCTGGGGCGCGACGCCGACGCCGCGCGGGCCGAGGCCGAGGCGCTGCGCGCGCAGGCGCACGCGCTGCTGGCGCAGGTGCCGGCGGACGCGCCGCCCAGCGCCAAGGAGGCCGCCTGGGCGCAGCAGGACGCCGCCGACGAGGCGCTGGCCCGCGCCGACGCCCTCGACCTGCGCTACGAGCACGAGATCGCCGCGGCCATCCGCCGCTGGCCCGACCTCCCCGAGGCGCGCACGGCGCAGGCCGAGCACTGGCGCCAGCGCCTCCTCGACGCCGAGGCGCGGCGCGATCCGCGCGACGTGGCGCGGTTCACCGGGCTCCTGCGCCACAACGGCGCGCTGGACGCCTGGCTCGACGCCGAGATCCCGCTCGAGCTGCGCACCGACCCGCCGGGGCTGCCCGCGGTCGCGCGCCCGTACGAGCGGGTCGGGCGGCGCCTCGTGCTCGGCGCGCCGCGCCCGCTCGGCGCCACGCCCCTGTCGACGTCGCTGCCGCCCGGGAGCTGGCGGATCGAGCTCGGCGGCGCGGGCGTGCCGCTGTGGCTCGCCCGCGGCGCGCCGTCGCCGACGGCGGGGCCGGGCGGCGAGCCCGTCGTCCACGCCGTCCCCGCGGCGCTGCCCGACGACCAGTGCTGGGTGCCGGCCGGCTGGGCCGTGGTCGGCGGCGACGAGCTCGCCCCCGACGCCTTCCCGCGCCGCCGCGTGTGGGTCGACGCCTTCGTCGTCGGGCGGTTCCCCGTCACCGCCGGCGAGTACCTCGCCTTCCTGCGGGCGCTGGTGGACGGCGACGTCGAGCGGTACCTGCCGCGCGCCCCCGACTCCGGCGCGCCGCGCGTGCTGCGCGACGGCGGCCTGGCGCTCCCCGACGACGTCGACCCCGACACGCCCGTCGTCCTCGTCGACCTGGCCTCCGCCCGCGCCTACGCCGCCTGGCGCGCCGCGCGGGACGGCCTGCCGTGGCGCCTGCCGACCGAGATCGAGCGCGAGAAGGCGGCGCGCGGCGTCGACGGGCGACCCTGGCCGTGGGGCGACCACTTCGAGCCCGCCTGGGCCTGCACCGTGAGCTCGGCCCCCGAGCCGCGGCTCGCGCCCGTCCGCGCCTTCCCGAGCGACGAGAGCGTCTACGGCGTGCGCGGGCTGGCCGGCGGGGTCCGCGACTGGACGGCGTCGGCGTGGACGCCCGAGCCCCCCGCCGAGGGGTCCGTGGCGCGGGTCGTCGACGAGACGGGCGAGCACCAGGTCGTGCGCGGCGGCGCCTGGACGAGCACGAGCGCGCTCGGGCGCCCCGCGTCGCGCTTCGGCGGGGCGCCGGCGAACCGCTACTGGAACACCGGCTTCCGGCTCGCCCGCAGCGTCTGAGCGGTGCTCACGCGCTCACGTGCTGTACGCGAGGTGCACGTCGCGGGTGCGCAGGGCGTTGGTGTAGGCGTACGGCGTGCTCGTGATGGCGTCCCACAGGGTGGTGCCGCCCACGTCGGCGACGGCGGTGCGGATCCAGTCGGTGTGCCCGGCGCTCCCGTCGATGTGGAACGCGGGGAGCGTGGCCGTGGCGAGCTTCCAGGAGGCGCTCGTGGGCAGCGAGCCGCTGGCGACGAACACCGTCTCGCTCGACGCCACGTCGACCCGCCACTGGTCGGAGCGCTTGGGCAGCCCGCTCGGTGGCGTGCTGCCCTGCAGCGTCAGGCGCATGGGGTTTCCGTTGAGGCTGCTCTTGTCGACGTCCCAGTACTCGGAGTCCGCCGTCCAGGTGCGGCCGCTCACCGTCTTCGCGGTGGACCCCACGGCGATCGCGCAGCCGACGGTGCTCCAGCTCCCGCCGCTGTAGGCCTCGACCTCGTACGCCGAGATCCCGTTGACCCCCGGATCGAGCTGCATGGCGCGCAGCCGCGCGGTGGGGCGCTCGAACGTGAGCTTCGGCGCGCTCTGCTGGTTCTGGAACACGGCCAGGCCGGCCGTGCGCCCGTCCTGCGGGGCGACCACGGGCTCGGCCCACACGTCGAGGGCGCGCAGCACGCGCTGGGTCGCGTCGAGCCAGCGGTCGTAGGTCACGTCGAAGAAGGCGCCGTCGTGGTCGACGTCGGAGCCGTCGGCGCGGACGCGGACCTCGCCGTAGGGGGTCCAGCGGGTCAGCGCGGCGGTCGCGGCGAAGCTGAAGCTGCCGGCCCAGCCGCGGGGCCCCAGGCCTCGACGGCGCGGTCGCCGGCGCCCACGACCACCACGCCGGGCGGCAGCGCCACCTGGCCCAGGTAGCGGCGCAGCGCCGATGCGGTGCGGCGGACGGGCTCGCCGATGACGCGCGGCCGCGCCCCGGCGACGGCACCGCCGAGCTCGCCCGAGAAGCAGCAGTCGAGCACCAGGGTGAGGGAGCGGTCGGCGGCGAGGCAGGCGTCGCGCACGCGATCGAGCAGCTCCTGGAGCAGGACCAGCCGCGGCGAGCCGGGCGCGTGGTCGGTGGCGCACAGCGCGAGGCCATCGCCCTGCTGCAGGCCGTGGCCCGCGAAGACGAAGACGCCCTGGCGCGGGCCGGGCGCCGGGTCGGCGAGGGCGTCGAGCAGGCCCTGGAAGGCGGCGCCGATCCGGTCGCGGGTGGCGGCGCCGAGCGCGCGGGCGCCGTCGGCGCGCAGCGGCGCGGTGAGGACCTCGGGGGCGACGGCCCCCAGGCGCTCGCACACGCTGCGCCACAGGCCCACGTCCTCGACGGAGCCGGCGAGATCGAGGGCGCCGCTGGGATCGAAGACCCGGTAGTCGTCGACGCCGACCAGCAAGGCGTGGAGGTAGGGGTGTGATCGGCCGGGGGACGGCGGGTCCGAGGCGGGGTGGGCGGGCATACGGGTCGTCATCGACACCTCCACCCGCAGATGCGCCGCGCCGCCGATCCGTCACACGCTCGGGGGATCCCCCTCGAGCCACGCGCGGATCCTGGCGACCATGGCGTGGAATCCGTTGCGCCGGTTGGTGGAGAGGTGCCGCTCGAGCCCGAGCTGGTTGAAGATCCCCTCCACGTCGATGTTCCGGGCCTCCTCGACGGTCTTGCCGCGGTAGAGCACCGCGAGCACCGCGATGAGGCCGCGGACGATGACGGCGTCGGAGTCGCCGTCCCACACCAGCCGCCCGTCGGGGTCGGGCCGGCGGACGAACCAGACCTGGCTCATGCAGCCGCGCACCTTGTGCTCCTCGGTGCGCTCGGCCTCGGGCAGCGCGGGCAGGCGCTTGCCCAGGTCGACGAGGTAGGCGTAGCGGTCCTCCCAGTCGTCGAACAGGGAGAAGTCGTCGAGCAGGGCCGCGGCGTCGGGCGGCAGCCCCTCGGGCGGGCCGGCCGTCACGGGACCGCCGAGTCGGTGCGCGGGGTGCGCATGGTCACGAGCTCCTCGGCCACGGTGGGGTGGATGCCGATGGTGGCGTCGAGCTGCCGCTTGGTGATGCCGGCCTGCATCGCGGCGGCGAAGCCCTGGGCGATCTCGGCGGCGTCAGGGTCGACGATGTGCACGCCCACGAGCCGGTCGGAGGCGCGGTCGACCAGCAGCTTCAGCATCGACTTGCGGTCGCGGCCGGTGAGGGTGTGGACGAGCGAGCGGAAGGTGCTGGCATAGACGTCGATGTCGCCGTACTTCGCGCGGGCCTTCGCCTCGCACAGGCCCACGGTGCCGAGCTGCGGCGAGGTGAACACCGCCGAGGGCACGTTCTCGTAGGACAGCGCGCGGTCGTCGGCGAACTGCTGGTGGGCGAAGGCGGTGGCCTCGGCGAGGGCGACCGGCGTGAGCTGCACCCGGTCGATGACGTCGCCCACGGCGAAGATGGAGGGCACGGTGGTGCAGAACCGCTCGTCGACGGGCACGGATCCCTCGGGGCCGAGCGCCACGCCCACGTCTTCGAGGCCCAGGCCCGCGGTGTTGGGGATGCGGCCCGTGGCCATGAGGATGCCGTCGGCGTGGGAGGTGCCGCCGTCGCTCCAGCGGACGCGCAGGCCGTTGTGGTCGCGGTCGATGTAGGTGGGCATGCAGCCCGTGATGCACTCGATGCCCGACGCGGCCATCTGCTGGGCGAGGAAGCGCCGGACCTCCTCGTCGAAGCCGCGCAGGGGCAGGTCGGAGCGGTGGGCGAGGGTGACCTGCACGCCGAGGCCGCGGAAGATGGTGGCGAACTCGCAGCCGATGTAGCCGGCGCCGACGATGAGCACGCGCGGCGGGAGCTCCGGCAGGGCGAACAGGTCGTCGCTCACCCAGGTCTGCTCGATGCCGGGCACCTCGTCGGCCGACGGGCGCCAGGGCTTGCCGCCGACGGCGACGAGCAGCCGCTCGCCGCGCAGCTCGCGCTCGCCCCCGCCGGCGAGGGCGACGGAGACCGTCTCGGGGCCCGTCACGCGCGCCCAGCCCTCGACGACGGTGACGCCGGCACGGTCGAGCAGGCCGCGGTAGACGCCGTTCAGCCGCTCGATCTCGCGATCCTTGGCCGCGATGAGCGCCGACCAGTCGAAGCGGCGGCCGGTGGTGGACCAGCCGTAGCCGCGCATGTCGTCGAGCGCCTCGCCGAAGCGCGCGCCGTAGGACAGCAGCTTCTTCGGCACGCAGCCCACGTTCACGCAGGTGCCGCCCATGCGGGCGCCCTCGACGAGCGCGACGCGCGCGCCGAGCTGGGCCGAGACGCGGGCGGCGCGCACGCCACCCGAGCCGCCGCCGATCACCACCAGGTCGTACGCGTCGCCCATCGGACCGCCAGGGGAGGGGGGAGGAGGGGGAGGGCGTCGTAACACCCGAGGTCAGCGCGTCGCCTGCGCGGCGGCCAGCGCGCGGCGGAAGTTGCCGCCGCGGAGGGCGGTGAGCGCGGCCTCGTCGTAGCCGCGGCGGGCGAGCTCGGCCCACAGCGCCGGGAGCTGCCGGGCGTCGGCGAGGCCGGTGGGCACCTGGATGTCGCCGTCGAAGTCGGAGCCGAGGCCCACGTGCGCGATCCCCGCGGCGGCGACCAGCGCGTCGACCTGGTCGGCGACCCGGGCCAGGTCGACGGGGCCGTCGGCGACGAACGGCGCGTGGAACATGACGCCGACCACGCCGCCGGTGCTGGCGATGCAGGCGAGCTCCTCGTCGGACAGGTTGCGCGGGACGTCGCGGAGCCGGCGGGCGTCGCTGTGGGTGGCGAGCAGGGGCGTGGTGACGGCGGTGACGTCGAGCGTGGTCTGGCGCGAAGCGTGGACAGGTCGACGAGGATGTTGAGCCGCTGGGCCTCGGCGACGAGCGCGCGGCCGTCGTCGGTGAGCCCGCCGCCGCCGTCGCTGGAGGAGCTGCCGTAGCGGCCTGACAGGCTCCAGGTCAGGCCGAGGATGCGCAGGCCGCGCTGGTGCAGCGCGCGGAGCCCGTTCAGGCCGGAGGTGCCGATCCCGTGGGCACCCTCGAGCGCGAAGCAGCGTGGCGAGACGTGGCCGTCGCGGAGCGCCCCACATCCCTGTCGACGGAGCGCGCGAGCACCAGGCGGTCGCTCACGCGCGCCAGCTCGGCGTCGAAGCGATCGAGCTGGGCGAGGGTGAGGTGTCCGGGTCGGGCTTCGCGTCGCGCGGGGCCACAGCACGTTCACGACGACGTTGGTGCCGCCGGCCTTCAGCGCGGGGAGCCCGGCCTGCAGGCCCGGATCGTCGAAGCCCACGCCGCGATCGCCCGCCTCGGTGAGCGTGTCGACGTATCCACCGCCGACCAGGTCGGCGGAGGGGGCTGGCGGTGCGGCGGCTGCGTGGGCGCCGGCGGCTGCGGGGCGCTGCACGCCAGGAGCCAGAGCGAGAGGGCGAGCACGGACCTCGGGGCGGCGCTGGGTACGGTGCCACCGCATGAGACCACACCTCGGGCTGGTCGTCCTCGCGGACCGTCGGCTGCGCCTGGCGCCACGCGCCGCCCGGTGCCGGTCGCCGCCCGCGACGGGCAGCGGATCGAGGCGCGACGGTGCGGCTCGGTCTGGTGGGCGGCCTCGCCGACGCCGACGAGCCGCTGCTGGCCGATCTGCGCGCGGCGGACCTCACCCTGCTCGCGCTGGCGGGGCGACACCAACTCCCGCGGCACCGCCGACCGCTACGAGGCTGTCCAGGCCGCGCTGGCGGGGCTGCCCGTGCTGCCGCTGCCCGGCGACGGCGAGGCCCGCGGCGACCCTCGGCTCCACCGCTGGCACGCCGCCTGGGACGAGCCTGGGCAGCGCCGAGACCGGGCGCCCGACCTCGCGGGCCTTCGAGCTCACGGCGGCGCGGCGTGGCGGGTCACGCCCTCGACGCCGCGCGGGAGCGCCTCGGCACGCGCTTCGACGACGAGACGTTCTGGCTGCCGCGCGCCTGCAGCGACGGCGACGGCGACGCGCCGCTGCTCGTCCTGCTCGACCGCCCCGTCGACACCCTGGCGGCGGGCTGGGACCCGCGCGCTCCCGCGGCGCGCACCTGCTGCACGAGCCGTCGAGCGCTACGCCGACCCCAACCGCCTCGCGCTGATCGCGGCCGCGGGCACCACGCCGCCGGAGCTGACGCTGCCCGGCGGCCCCTGGGGCGAGGCTGGCTCGGCATCGGCCACGCCGCCGGGCCCGTCGGCACGCTGCAGCGCCGGACCGACGCGCTGCCCCTGCCGACGGGCTGCAGCAGGCCTGGCGCCAGCACTGGCCCCACGGCCGAGCGCGGCGACTACCCGCTGGAGCGCACGCGCTGCGCGCGGCTGGTGGCTCGTCACCCTGGCCGACGAGGCGCTCGAGCTGTCGCTGCGGATGCCCGGCCCCGAGGGGTGCGGGGGCGAGTTCACCGCGCGCGCTGGAGCCGCGACGGGGCTGGCGGGACTGACCCTGTCCGGGTCCGGGCTCAGCCGGGCGGCTGCGCCTCGTCGTCGGTCTCGGGAGCCGGCGCGTCGACCGCAGGCTGCTGCGCCTTGGCGCCCTTGGCCTTACCGCGCGCGAGATGCCGCGCCGCCGGCGCCGCTCTTGGCCTTCGCACCGCCGGGGAGCGAGAGCTCTTGCCGCCCTTGCCCTTGCCCTTCGCCTTCCCGGCGCGCGCCGCCTTCGCCCCGCCCTCGATCTTGCGGACCTGGCCTGGAAGCTTGGCATCCGCTTCGCGAGGTCGTCGACCTCGCTCTGCAGCTGGGCCGTGGGGTGCTGGCGCAGCCGCTGCCGGTCCCGGCGTACCCGATGCCTCCAACACGGCCGCCAACGCCAGTACCACGATAAAGATCGAGCCCCTGACGAGAGTTGTTGTCCACCGGTCCTCCACCGCACCGACCGTCGTTAACGCGGGTCATGCCTGGCGCACCCGTGCGCCGTCAGCCGGCTGCGGGCAGCCACAGGGTGAACCGGCTCCCTGCCCGACCTCGCTGTCGAGCTCGACCCGGCCAGTGCGCGGGCCACCGAGCGCACGATCGCGAGCCCGAGGCCGCTCCCGCGGTCCATCCGGCCCTGCTTGGGCGACGACAGCAGCGGGTCGACCTGGTAGAACTTCTCGAAGACGCGGCGCCGGTCGCGCTTGGGGATGCCGGGCCCGTTGTCGTGGACCCCGATGCCGACCCAGTCGCCCCGCCGGTCGGCGCTGAGCACGATGCGGCGCGGCGGCGCGGTGTGCTTGATGGCGTTGTGCAGCAGGTTGAGGAGCGCCTCCACCAGCGCGTCGCGGTCGGCGCGGATGTCGGGCAGGCCCGGCTCGACCCGGACCTCGACGGGGTCCGGCTCGTCGTCGAGCAGGTGGTGGGTGCGCAGCGCCCGGAGCGCCTCGGCCGCGACCTCCTCGGCGCGGACCGCCTCGAACTCGTAGACGCGCCGCCCGTCCTCCATCCGGGCCCAGTCGAGCACGCGCTCGATCATCCGCGACAGGCGGTCGGTCTCCTGGGCGAGCCGGTCGAGGCACTCCTGGGCGCGCACCGGGTCGAGGCGGCCGGACTGCAGCGTCTCCACGAACAGGCGGATGGCGGTGAGCGGGGTGCGCAGCTCGTGCGAGACGCTCGAGACGAAGTCCGTCTGCAGGCGCGACAGGCGGATCTCGCGGTAGGCGGAGCCGAGCGTGACCACGGCGCCCACGATCACCACGGCGACGAGCAGCACGAGGCTCGCCGGGTACAGCCAGCTGTTGCGGGTGAGGGCGGCGCGGCTCGGGTCGTCGGCGTCGTCGAGGACGAGGCGCCAGCCCGACAGCGGGCGCGAGGGCGACCTCCGCGGGCCCGCGGACGGCCAGGTCGCCGAAGCTGCCGGCGGGCGGCGGGCTCGGGGCCGGCCAGCCGCAGCGCGACCCGCTCCGGCAGGCGCTCGGCGCGGGAGCCTGTCGAGGCTCGCCTGCAGCCTCGCGGATCGAGGCGCCAGGCGAAGCGGCGCGCCCCGCGGCTCACGAGGCCGAGCGGCTCGGAGCCGTCCACGGGGAGCACCCAGACGACGTGGCCCTCGGCGCTGGCTCGCGGGCATCGCCGAGCGATGCGATCGCCGCGGGCACCGCGGCGACCGACCAGCTCCAGGCCGCGGGAGGTGCCCGGCACGGCCGGCCTCGCAGCCCGGCGGGCCGGGACACAGGCGGTGGAGCGCTGCAGCATCGCCGCTCGACGGCGCCGACCTCGCGGCGAGCGCGCGGGCGCCATCGAGCCTGCGCCGCTCGGTGCGCATGCGGTCGAGCCCTGGAGCACCGCCGCGCCCTGGTTGCGGATGGCGGCCACGCCGAACAGCGACAGCAGCACCGTCGGGACGATGACCGTGCCGACGAGCAGCCACAGCAGGCGGTAGGCGTACCCGTCGCCCAGGCCGCGGATGCTCACGGCGCGGCCTCGCAGCTGCCGGTGCGGCGGACGCTGCGGATGCCGGAGATGGGCTGGTCGGCGACGCCGTGGCCGCCCGGCGCCAGGGTCACGAGCGTGCCCGTGTAGCGCGAGGTCAGCGAGGCGAGGCCCTGCCGGTCGACGGCGACGGCCGCGGAGGTCGCCACCTCGAACAGCTTGGCCTCCGCCCCCGGCGCGGCCTCGGCGGCGCCGGTGCAGGCCCAGCCGTCGTCGGCGGGGGCGCAGTCCTCGCGGACCACCGCCTCGACCCCGCCGAGGCGCTCGCGCCGCTCCCATGCGCCCGCCTCGGCGGGCACGCCCGGGAAGGTGCGCGCCAGGTCGTCGACGAGCCCCTCGGGGTCGACGAGCTGGTCGCCGACGACCAGCGCTTCCGCGGGGACGGGCGCCGCGTAGATCGCGGCGTGCGCTGCGCTCCGCCAGGCGTCCGCGTCGACGAGCGAGACGGGGCGTCCCTCCTCGACCACCACGTCCGCCGGCACGGCGCTGACGGCGTGTTGCAGCGTCAGCGGCCACGGGTCGGCGGGCTGCGGCGCGTCGGAGTCGTAGGTGGCGCGCCCGCTGTGGTCGAGCCACTCGCCGCGGGTGCGGAGCGTGCGGAACCGCCAGCGGTCGCGCCCCGTGCGCTCCGTGCACAGCGCGTAGTGCGCCTCGAGCGTGCGCGGACCGACGGCCGAGAGCACGTCGACCTCCCAGCGCTGCGGCGCGCGGGGCAGGGCAGGGGAGTGCAGCCCGCCGCGGGCGCACCCGGCGACGACCAGCAGCGCGATCACGGGGTGGCGGGCTCCGGCGACGCGGGGGCCACCGGCAGCGGCAGCTCCGCCAGCCCGAGCTCGCGCAGCCGCGCCTCGTCGCCCTCGTGGTTGAGCTTCCAGTAGGCGAGCCGCTCCGACGCCACGAGCTCGGCCTCCTCCCCGTCCGACGACGCCCACCGCACGATGCGGTGCGGTGCTGCCGCCTCCACCAGGTAGCGGACGGTCGGCCCGCCCTCCACCGCCACGGTGACCTCGACGGCGTCGAAGGCACCCGCGGGCACCTCGACCCGCTGCGGCTCGGCGCCCCGACGGATCGTGGCGCGCCCCCAGGCCGGATCGCGGTGCGCGAACCGGCTCGCCAGCAGCGTCGGCAGGTACGGGACGGTGACCTCGGTGCCCGGCGCCGGCCAGTCGCCCGTCAGCCCGCGGGCGACGATGGGCAGCGCCTCGCCGAGCACGCCGTCGGCGGGGAGGGGGAGCCGCTCGTCGTGGTCGCCCTCGCCGTCGAAGTAGCTGTGGCCCGTCCACTGCAGCGCGCCGTCGCGCGGCAGGAGCTGCTCGTAGACGTGGCCGCACCACTCCTGGACCGACAGGGAGGTCTTCACGGGCCGCCCGACGGGCCACGCGCCGTCGAGGCGCACGAAGGTGCTGGCCATCACCTCGTAGTCGTAGATCCCCGTCTGGAAGTGGCGGATGTCGTTGAGCTTCAGCACGGGGTACTCGTCGCCGTGGCTGCCGTCGCTCTTGACGCGCTGGGCCTCGGTGAAGTCCTCGGTCACGAAGATCAGCAGCGCCGTGCCGTCGCGCGGGGTGGCGCGCGCCCCGCCGTAGCGCGGCTGGACGAGGCGGTAGCTGTCGAGCTCGGCCCGCCCGTCGCCCCAGTGCTCCCAGAAGCCGTCGGGCACGGTGGCGCGCGGCAGCTCCGGGCCGGCGTGGGCGCCGCAGGCCAGCAGCATGCCGAGCAGCATCGGGTCCCTCCGTCCTTGCGCCGATCGTAACGTCGTGCGGCGGCGGGGTGCAGGGTCGCGGGCAGCTCGATAGGATCCGGGGACGCGAGCGACCGGCGCACCCCTGTGCAGGCCGCGTCCCGAGCGTCGCTCGCTGCCGTTGGAGCCTTCCATGTCCCGGGTCGCCGAAGCGCACGTCCGCGCCGTGTCGCGCGCGGAGCTCACCGAGATCCTCGAGCGCGACGTCCTGCCCGTCGTCGACAAGCCCTCGCGGTACCTCGGCAACGAGCACAACGCCGTCCGCAAGGAGCCCGACTCGGTCGACGTGCGGATGGCGCTCGCGTTCCCCGACCTGTACGACCTCGGGCTCGGCAACCTCGGCATCCACATCCTGTACGCCGCGGTGAACGCGCTGCCGTGGGCGTCGTGCGAGCGGCTGTACGCCCCGGGCGTCGACCTCGAGCGGGAGCTGCGGGCCCACGGGCTGCCGCTGTTCACGCTCGAGACGCGCTCGCCCGTGCGGGAGCTCGACCTGCTGGGCTTCACGCTGCAGTCCGAGCTCACCTACACGAACATCCTGAACCTGCTCGATCCGCCGATGTCGCTGCGCACGGCCGACCGCCAGCGAAGACGACCCGCTGACCTGCGCGGGCGGGCTGGCGGTACCAACCCGGAGCCGCTGGCGCCGTTCGTCGACTTCTTCGTCATCGGCGACGGCGACGCGATCCTGGAGATCGCCGCGCTGCTGCGGCGGATGCGTGGCGCCACGCGGGCCGACAAGCTCGCGGCGCTCGCCGAGTCGCAGGGCGCCTACGTCCCGGCGCTCTACCCGATGGAGACGCCCCTGGACGGGCGGTGCTGCCGCCCGTCGACTGGCCAGATCGCAAGCGCATCGGCGGTTCGACGGCGCGACCTTCCCCGTCGACTACATCGTGCCGTTCACCCAGCAGGTCCACGACCGCGTGAGCCTCGAGGTCCTGCGCGGGTGCACGCAGGGGTGCCGGTTCTGCCAGGCGGGGATGACCACGCGCCCCGTGCGGAGCGCTCCTCGACAACCTGCAGGACCTGCTCGGGCGCACCCTCGACGCCACGGGCTACGAGGAGGTCTCGCTCGTCTCGCTGTCGACCTGCGACTACGCGCAAGCCGTCGAGAACACGGTCGAGACCGTGCGCCCGCGGCGGGTGAGCGTGTCGCTGCCCTCGCTGCGGCTCTCGACAGCTTCTCGGTCGAGCTGGCCGTAGACATGGTCGCCGAGACGCGCCGCACGGGCCTGACTGCGTCGCGCCCGAGGCCGCATCGCCGCGGCTGCGCGCGGTGATCAACAAGTGGATCCTCGACGACGAGCTGCTCGACATGGACCTGCGCGGCCTACGAGCGCGGGTGGGGCCACGTGAAGATGTACTTCATGATCGGCCTGCCGACCGAGCGCGACGACGACATCCTCGCCATCGCCGACCTCGCGCGGCGCGCGGTGCAAGCGGGGCAGGGGTCCGGCCGGGGCGAAGGCCAACCTGGGCGTCTCCACCTTCGTCCCGAAGCCGTTCACGCCGTTCCAGTGGGCCGAGCAGATCGGCACGAGGAGACGGAGCGGCGCCAGGATCTCCCTGCAGAGGCCCGGCGGCGATCGGCGGATCAAGTTCGGCCGCCACGAGCCTGGAGACCTTCCCAGGGGCTGGTGTCGCGTGCGGATCGGCGCGCCGGCGACTTCATCGAGGTGCTCCAGCGCCGCGGCGCGCGCTTCGACGCCTGGCGCGAGCACCTCGACATGGACGCCTGGCGCGGCGCCATCGAGGACGTGGGCTACGACACGGTCGACGCGCTGCGCGCCCGCGCCGTCGACGAGCGGCTGCCCTGGGACCACATCGACGTCCCAGTCGACAAGCAGTGCGGTTCGTCGAGGACTGGAGCGCGCGAGCCATGCAGCACGCCCAGGACTGTCGGCACAGCAAGTGCCACAAGTGCGGGGTCATCGACCACGAGCGCCCGCTGTGCGCGTCGATGCTGCGCCGCTCCATCCAGGGGCGCAAGCCGGAGTCGGCCTGGACTCCGCCGGTGACGGCGCGCCGCACGCGAGCCGCAGCCTGCAGCGCGCCAGGGCTGCGATCAGCCGCACGGGCGCCGCGCGCTACCTGACCCACCTCGAGGCGATGAACGCGCTGGCCAGCGCTGCGGCGGCGGCGCGCCGATGTCGCCAGCCAGGGCTTCCACCTGCACGCGCGCGGCGTTCTCGTCGGCGATGCCGCAGAACGAGCAGAGCACGGGCGAGCATGAAGGACGGTGTTCATCAGCGGTCGACCTCGCCGAGCTCGGCGGGCGAAGCTGCAGCGAGCGGCTGCCGGAGGGCTTCTGGGTCCACGGCGCGACCGAGATCGTGCTGTCGGCGCCGTCGCTCATGTCGCTCAACCACGGCCAGGAGTACACGTTCTGGCTGCCCGACGAGCCCGTCGAGGCCGTCCGCGAGCGGGTCGCGGCCCTGCTCGCCGCGGAGTCGCTGCCGATCGAGCGCGCCGCGCGGCCGGTGAAGGGGGGAGGCGCACCAAGGGTGGCCGGGTGTTCGACCTTGCGGCTGCACGCGGTGTCGCTGACCGTGCGCGACGAGGGCGCCGTGCCGGCCGTCGATCTGCGGCTGGCCGAGGTCGACGGGCGCCGGCGAAGGGCGCGCGAGGTGCTCGACCGGCTCACGCACCGGCCGCGCCCGCGCCGTCGTATGCAGCGGGACACGCCGACGCGCCGGGGCGGGCAGCTCGAGTCGATGCTCGTCGGTATCGCGCGACAGCGACGACGTGGCGTCGTTGTGGTCGGCGGTCGCGCCCGAGGACCGACGCGCCGCGGGGCGCGCACCGTATCAGGAGCCGGCGACTGGGGAGGTACCGTGTTCGAGTCTTCACGCCGGCAGCAGCTGGCCCCCTCGCCGAGCGGCGCGCGACTACCGCCGCGCCGCGCTGGGGCTTCCACGCCTGTAGAAGACGACGAGGCGGAGCGGTTCCGCAAGGACCTCATCGCCGGGATGGGCGAGTGCAGTGGGCCTGTGCGGCGTGCCCACCCCCGAGCGCTTCGGTGGCCTCGGCCTCGGCTACGTCGAGTAATGCATCGTACTGGTAGATCACCGGGTCAGCGTCGTACGCGCGGTGTCCGTCGCCGTGACCGGCCTGCCGCAGGTGATCTCAACCGGTTCGGCAGCGAGGCGCAGCAGGAGCGCTGGCTGCCGGGTCTGGCCGCGGGCGAGCTGCTGGGCGCGTTCGCGCTGTCGGAGCCCGACTCGGGGTCCGACGCCGCCTCGCTCAAGACCACGGCCGAGCGCACGAGCGACGGCTACTGGCTCAACGGCACCAAGTTCTGGACTCCACGGCGGCGTGGCCGATCTGGTGGTACGCGGTGACAAGGCGCGACGGCGGGACGCGGCCCGCGCGGCGTCACGGCCTTCCTCGTCCCGGGCGACGCGCCGGGGCTGTCGTTCGGGCGCAAGGAAGAGAAGATGGGCCTGCGGGCCTCGCCGACCGTCGAGGTCGTGCTCGAGGACGTGCTCGTCCCGGAGGACGCGCGGATCGGCGAGGAGGGGACGGGCTTCAGCGTCGCCATGACCGCGCTGGACTCCGGGCGGATCACGATCGGCGCCACGAGCGTCGGGCTCGCGCAGGCCGCGCTCGACGTGGCAGCGGGCTACGCCGTGCAGCGCAAGCAGTTCGACACGGCCATCATCGACTTCCAGGGCGTGGGGTTCATGCTCGCCGACATGGCGTGCCGCATCGAGACCGCGCGGCTGCTGGTCCACAAGGCAGCGTGGCTCAAGGACCACGATCGCGCCTTCGGGCCGGTGGCGGCGATGGCGAAGGTGGTCTCGACCGACGCCGCGATGGCCGTCACCACCGATGCCGTGCAGGTCCTCGGCGGTTACGGCTACACGCGGGAGCACCCCGTCGAGCGGTACATGCGCGATGCGAAGGTGATGCAGATCGTGGAGGGCACGAACCAGATCCAGCGCCTCGTGATCTCCCGGAGCCTCCGCCAGCGCTACGGCGAGCGGCTCGGGTGAGGCGGCTCGTGCGCCGCGTGGCCGATGTGCACGGGGTCGCGGTTTGCCCGCGGCCGCCGCGCCTGCGTATACTTGGCTGGACCCGGATCGGGGTCGCGGGGTTCGGCGCACGATGAAGCTCTGCCAGACGTGTGGCGAGACCTACCGAGATCACGTCGATTTCTGCTTCATCGACGGCGAGATCCTGATGCTCGCCGACGCCGACGCGATCGACGACGCGGCGTCGTCCGAGCCGTCCTCGGAGCTGGATGCGCCGCTGCCCCGCATGGTCCAGGGGCCGCAGGCGGCGGCCGCGAGCGCCTCGACCAGCAACGCCGAGACGATGCCGCTGCCCCGCCCCGGCCGCGTGGCGGAGATGCCGGCGGGGGGCACCGTCCCGGCGGCGAACACCCCCGTAGACGACGAAGAGACGCCGGTCGACGCCGAGGCCGTCGAAGAGACGCCGGTCGAAGACGCGCCGCTCGACGAGACGCCCGCGCCGCTGGGCACCCACGACGACGTGGACCCCGAGGCGACCGAGGTGCTGCTCGACGAAGAGGCGGACGACCTGGCGCCGCCCGACGACGAGGCGCACCGGCAGCAGCACGAGCCCGAGGCCGGCCGCCGGGGCGCGTCCAACGCCGCGACGGTCCCGCCGCCGGATCTGCGGGAGCCGATGCCGGTGGCGCCGCTGTCGAGCGCGTCCGCGGCCGAGACGGTGCCGTTCGAGCGGCCGCAGCGCGATGTCACCACGCCGGTGTCGCCGCCGCCGGTGGCCCGCGCGCCGCAGGCGCCGCCGCCGCTGCACATCCCGCCGCCGCCGAAGCGGCGGGGGGCGCCGCCGCCGCCGCAGGACCCCCAGGATCGGACGGGCTGGCTGTGGTTCGGCGCGATCCTGCTGGGCGTCGCCATCGCGGTGCCGTTCCTGATAGGCGTGGCGGTCATCTTGGCGCTGGTGGTGGGCATCAACCCCACCGACGACAGCAGCGACGCCGTGGCGGTCGCCCCGCGGCCGGTGCCCGAGGCGAGCGCGCCGGCGCCCGCGCCGATGCAGGTCGAGCAGCCCGAGCCGGCCCCGCCGGTGCCGACGGACGCCGCGCTGGAGGTAGGGGATCCCGTCCCCGACAACGAGATGTCGCAGCCGAAGCCGGCGCCGACGGGGCCGCGCCCGCAGCCCGCGGAGCCGAACCCCGCATCGCCCGTGATGGTGACCTTCGCGCTGGAGCCGAGCACGGCGACGGTGGCGTGGAAGGGCAAGGCGCTGCGGCTGTCCGGCGACAGCACGGCCATGGTCTCGCCGCCGCCGCAGACGTTCGTCGTCTCGGCGCCGGGCCACTGCGCGCAGCAGATCACCTGGGACGGCCCGCTGCGGAAGGTCACCGCGAGGCTGCCCCCGGGCTGCGACACCCCGCAGCCGGCCGAGGTGGCGCAGCCGAAGCCGTCGCCCGCCAGCGGTCCCCTCGTCAAGGTGTTCTTCACCAGTCCGATCGGGGCGAGGCTCTCCATCGACAACGTCGACGCGGGCACGCTGCCGTTGAACCTCGACCTCCCGGCGGGCGGGCACTCCTGCGCGCTGTCGTTCGACGACGGAACGAGCCAGGCGGCTTCCTGCGACGTCCGCACCGGCCCGTCGCCGCTGATCCTGAAGGGCGACACGTCCGACGGGCGCCTGCGGTTCGTCGGGCAGTGAGTTGATCGCGTCGCGACGAACGAGCGCCTAGCGGCGCGAGCTCACCGTCAGCTGGGCGCCGCCACCCTCCGTCGGCAGGGCCGTGACCGTCACCCCGCGTCCGCCGCGGCGCTCCAGCGACCGGTGGCCGACCACCCGGTTCGCCCACACCGTCATCGCGCAGTAGCCGATGCCACCCACCGCCGCGAGGCCCGCCGGCGACTGCTCCGCCTGGCCCACCAGCGCGAACCACACGCCCGCGCCGAGCCCCACCATCCCCCCGCCCGCGCCGAACCCCACCAGGTCGCCCTGAGCGAGCGAGGTGATGCCGGGGACGGGGACGAACGACAGGTCGTTGACCCGCTTGGCGGTGAACGGGGTGCGCGCCACGGGCCGGGGCTGGGCCGACGCGTCGGGCCGCGGCGCGCTCTTGTCGGAGGTCACCATCAGGACCTCCTGCAGCGCGTCCCACACCGTCTGGCGGTCGGTGTCCTCGAGCTGGACCTTGCCCACATGGCCCGTCGCGCCGCTCTTGCTGACCTTCGCCTGCATCACCAGCCCGGCGGGGTTGGAGTCGATGGTGAGGACCCACATCCACCGGTCGAGCCCGCTCACTGCGGCGGCGACGCAGTCGACCGCGCGCGAGCAGGCCTCGACGTCGGAGATCACGGCGCCGTTCACGCCGTTGGCCATCATCCGGTAGTGCTGCGGGGCGATGCCGCCGATCCCGCGGAGCAGGTCGACCACCTCGTCCTCGAGGTCGTCCGGGACGTTGTAGTAGACGATCCAGTCGGGCTGCTCGACGTACTCGGCGTAGCTGATGGGCACCATGTCGCGCAGCAGCTCGAACGAGACGAGCGTGCTGCCCTGGGGCACCTTCATCCGCAGGCCCTGGGCCTCGGTGGACTCGACCTCGGCGAGCAGCTCGCGCCCGTCGACCAGCTGGACCCGCCGGTACTGCGGCTCGGTCGCGCCGGCGGACACGGCGAGGCCCAACAGCCCGGCGCCGAGCAGGGCCGAGCCCAGGCGGTGCAGGTCGGATGCGGTCTGCGCCATGTTCAGAAGCCCTTCGTGTCGAGGTTCGCGCACCGCGCGTCGTTGCGGGTCGGGACCAGCTTCAGCTCGTAGCCCACGGCGTCGTTCGGGTCGCAGCCCGTGACCCCCGCGACGTAGAGCAGGAGATCCGAGACGCCCTCGGTGCTGATCTTCGTGTAGCTGCCGGCTCGGGTGTAGGCAGGCCCGTCTTCGTCGGAGCGCCCGGTGAGGAACGACCCGCCGAGGTAGTCGCACCCGCGGCTCGGGTCGCCGACGACCTGGTACGCGATGACGTCGACCTTGATCTCGGCGCCGGCGTCGGCGCAGGGCCCCGACACGGAGAGGTAGGCGCAGATCCACTCTTCGCCGCCGGTGGCCACCTGCACGAAGTCGACGTCGCCCGCATAGGCGCCCGTGACGGTGGCGGGGCCGAGGTCCTGCCCGCAGTCGAACACCGGCGCGTCGCCGCCGACGACGCTGCCGAAGGTGGTGAGGCTGCCCTCGACGGCGAGGTACTCGAACGGCGTGACGCCGCTCAGGTCGGCCACCGGCGCCGCGGAGGCCGGATCGGTGGACCAGTCGGGGTCGCCCGTCCAGTCCGCCTCCTCCACGAGGAGCGCGCCTTCGACCGGCAACACGTCGTCGGCCGGTGTCAGCGGCGGGTTGTCGAGGTGGGAGAAGCGAGGCCACTCGCCACAACCGGCCAGGCCGCCAGCCGCCAGCGCCACCCAGAGGACGCCCCAGGAATCACGACAGCACCACTGCACCCGCGCCCTCCAGGCACGCGGAGTTGTACCCCGTGCACGGCGATCGGCACAAGCGCGCGGAGACGTGTTACCGGGTGGCCCTCGGAGGGCCCGGTGGCCGACAACACCGCCGATGCGGACGACGATCTCGAGCTCAAGCCCGCGAACGCGGGCACCATGTTCCGGCTCGAGATGTTCACGACGAACTTCCTCCTCGGCTACTGGAAGCAGCTGGTCGCCGTGGTGGTCGTGTTCCTGGTGCTCATCCTGGCCTGGGGCCAGTACCAGGACATCACGCGGCGCACGCAGCGCGAGGCGACGGCGCGGATCGCCGAGAAGGTGAGCGAGCTGCCCCAGCCGCTGCCGATGCTGTCGCAGGCGATCGCGAGCGGCGAGGAGATCGACGCGGCGAAGGTGCAGGAGGTCGGCGACGGGCTCGTCGCCATCGCCAACGGCACCCGGGGCACGGCGAAGGTCGAGGCGCTGCTCACGGCCGCGGAGGCGTACCGGCTGGCCGGTGCGCCCGACAAGCAGCGCGAGGCGCTGTCGGAGGCGGTCCCGCTGGCGCGGGGCGTGCTGCACTACTCGGCGTCGTCGGCGCTCGCGAACCTCGAGCTCGAGCAGGGCCAGGGCGACGAGGCGGTGAAGCGCTTCCGCGAGCTCGGCAGCGAGAACGAAGGCTACCTGGCGGAGCAGGCGCAGATCGACCTCGCGCTGGCGCTCGAGCACCTCGGGCGGAACCAGGAAGCCGCCGACGTGTACCAGAAGTTCCTGGACCAGTTCCCGGACTCCCCGCGGCGCGCGATCGTGGAGCAGCGCCGCGACCGGGTCACCGCTGCGGGCGCCGGCGGGAGCGAGGGGAGCGCCGGGTGACCACCTGGACGTTGCTGTGGGTGGCGGCGGCGCTCGCCGACACGCCCGAGCCGGCGCCGCCGGCAGCGCCGACCGCCGAGCCGTCCGACCCACCGGGCGCCGACGCACCGGGCGCCGACGCACCGGATGTCGACGGACCGGGCGCCGACGCACCGGATGTCGACGGACCGGGCCAGACGCCGGCCGATGCACCAGAGCCGGCCCGCGCCGCTCCCCGACGAGCCTGAGCCTGCGCCGGCTGTGCCCGCGCCGGCCGTGCCCGCACCGGCCGTGCCCGCACCGGTGGCCACCGAGCCGGCGCCCGTGCCCGAGCCGGCAGCCGAGGTCGCGGTCGCAGCCGACCCCGAGCCGGCCGGCCGGCATCGCCGGATACCCAGCTCGTCCCCGAAGGCCTCGCGCACGCGCCGGCCGGCATCGCCCGGCGACCGATCGCCGTTCCCCGGCGCGTTCGACCGTCCGCCCGCGCTCCAGTTCCGCGCCCGGCTGCCCGGTCCGCGGCTCAACGCGGCGAGCCACTCGGAGTGGAGCGCGCCCGTGCTCGAGGGCGGCTGGATCCTGGTGGGCTCGGCGTCGGGCCACGCGCTGTACGCACACTGTCGCGGCAGGACGGCACCGTCATCCGCAAGTACCCGGCCGAAGCCTCCGTCGAGGCGACGGCCCGATCCGCGGCGACCGGCTGTCTTCGCCGACACCGGCGGCAACACCTACTGCTACGACATCGGCGGCGACCTCGTCTGGAAGCACGACGGCAGCGCGCCCGCTGCTGGTGGCCCGGCCGTGAGCGACGACGGGTCGCTGGTGGTCGTCACCAACGTCGACGACCTCGCGGTGGCGCTGTCGGGCGAGACGGGCGCGCTCGAGTGGCAGTACCGGGCCAAGCGCGACCTCACCCGCGCCAGGCCGAGCTGTCGCTGTATGCCGCGCCGAAGGCCGACATCGTCGGCGACGAGGTGCTGCTCGGCTTCAGCAACGGCGCGCTCGTCGCGGTCGATCTGCGCAGCGGCGAGGAGAAGTGGAAGCGCTCCGTCGGCGAGGGCCGCTATCCCGACGTCGTCGCCGGATCCGGTCACGCGCGACGGCGACGTGTACACGAGCGGCTACTACGAGCCGCTCGTGGCGATCGACCTGGAGAGCCACAACGTGCGCTGGCGGCTCGACGCCGGCAGCGCGAACGCGCCGCTGCGCTGCCCGCCGAGGGCGAGCGCCCGGCGGCGCTGATCCATCCGGGCACCGACGGCCGGCTGCGCGCCGTGGCCACGCTACGGGCGCCGAGCTGTGGCGCGCTGGAACAGCGGCACCACGGGCACGCTGACGGCGCCGGTGGCCACGCCGGCCGAGCTGCTCGTGGGCTCGAGCGAAGGCGGCCCGTGTACCTCGTCGATCCCGACGGGGACGAGCTGTGGCGGTGGCGGGAGCCGTACCTGCTGCGCGGGGTGTCGGCGGAGCCGCGGTCCGAGGGCGGCAGGCGGTGTTCGTGACGAACGCGGGCTTCCTGTACAGCCGATCGCGCCGAAGGCGAGCGTGCCGAAGGTCGAGCTGTCGCCGTGGCCGGCGCGATAGCGCACGTGGGTCGCGCCGATCGGGCGTGACGGACGCCGCAGCGGGGCCCCTCTCGGCCCCTGCTGGATGTCCGATAATGGATATTATGTAAAGTAGCGGGCGCCGGGAACCGGCCACGGTCTCGGGCCGCACGCATCTCGTCTACGCTCCGGAGCGCCCGGCGGCTTCAGGCGCCTAGCTCGTCCGGCGTGAGCGGCTCGTAGTCCGCGTGCTCGGTGCGCGGCGCGTGTACCCCTCGAAGCCCGCCTCCGGCACCGGCGTGACGTCGATGACCTCCCGCTCCGGGAGCTCCTCGCGTCCGGCCCCCGGCAGCGCGATCCGGTCGCCGAACGCCTTGTAGACGCCGAACGCCGTCACGAACAGCCCCAACAACACGCCCACGAGGTCGTCGCCGAACCCGATCACGGGCACCACGTCCGGGATGAGGTCGATCGGCGGATCAGGTACAACGCCTGCACCGCCCGGTACGCGCGCCGACCATCACAGGCAGCCCAGTCCTCTTGTCGGGTTCGTGCACGTGAGCCTCCAGGAGGGATACGCAGGACGGCTACCGTTCTTTGCACGACCGCCGGGAGTAGCGATGTCCGACGCCGAACACCTCAACGATGCGCTGCGCCGCGCCCACCCCGCGGCCGCCCGCGCGCTCCTCCACGCTCGGGATCGGGGCCGCCTTCCCGAAGGTATCCGTTCCAGGCCGCACAGGCGCGCGACACCGAGATCACGCCACCATCGGCCAGCTCACCGACGGCCGCGGCCACCATCCCGCTGCCCGCGCTCGAGGCGGCGCTCCAGGGCCTCGACCCGCGCTCCTCGTTCCTGTACGCGCCGGTCGCCGGCCCGTGGCGCTGCGCGGGCCTGGGCCGCGCGCGACGGCGGCTCGCCGGCGACCCGGGTCACGACCACCGTGCCCCGTGGTCACGCACGGGCTGACCCACGGCCTGTCGCTCGTCGCGGCGCTGTTCGCCGACGCCGAGACCACCGTGCTGCTGCCCGACCCGGGCTGGGAGAACTACGACCTCGTCTTCCGCATGAGCACGGGCGCGCGGCTCGCGCTACGCCCTGTTCCGCGACGGCCGGTTCGACCCGAGCGGCCTCGAGCAGGCGCTGCCGTCGGTGCGGGGGCGCAAGGCCGTGCTCGTGCTCAACTTCCCGTCGAACCCGCTCGGCTGGACCCCCCACCACCACCAGGCGCGCCATCGTCGAGGTGGTCGCGGCGCACCCGGCCCGCTGGTCGCCGTGACCGACGACGCCTACCAGGGCTGGGTCACGAGCCCGACGCGCAGGTCCGCTCGCTGTTCTGGGACCTCGCCGAGGCCACCGACCCGGAGCGCGCGCTCGTCGTCAAGGCCGACGGCGCGACCAAGGGCTGGTCTTCTTCTCCTCGCGCGTCGGCTTCCTGACGTTCGCGGCGGGCCCCGAAGCCGAAGAGGCGCTCGCGTCGAGCTCAAGTACGTCATCCGCGGCTCCGTCGGCTGCGCGTCGGGCCCCGCGATGGCGATGGTCGACTCGCGCGCTGCGGGACCGGCTCGCGCGCCGTCGCCGAGCCGCCACGCGCTGCTCGCCGAGCGCTACCCACTCCAGGCGGCCGTCGCGCGGATCGACAGCGACAAGCTCCGGTTCCTGCCGTTCAACTCCGCGTTCTTCGCCTTCCTGCAGCTGTCGGGCGACCTGCAGGCCGAGCCGCTGCGCCAGAAGCTCATCGCCCTGACACTCGGTGGGCGTCATCGCCTACCCCGACCCCAACGCGCTGCGCGTCGCCTACTGCTCGATCCACGCCGACCAGCTCGAGGCCCTCGTGCAGGCCATCGCGACCGCCGCGCGCTGAGCGAGCCCTCGCGCTACCCCTGCGCGCGCGGGTGGTACTGCGCGTGCAGCGCGGCGAGGCGGGTCCGCGTCACGTGCGTGTAGATCTGGGTGGTGC
Source organism: Myxococcota bacterium (assembly GCA_041389545.1). GTDB lineage: Bacteria > Myxococcota_A > UBA796 > UBA796 > JACKER01. Next base: position 94,710 of record JAWKRQ010000028.1, read on the forward strand.
CGATGTCGGCGTGGCCGAGCATCGCCTGCAGCGAGCGCAGATCGGCGCCGTGCTCCAGCAGGTGCGTCGCGAACGAGTGGCGCAGGACGTGCGGGCTCACGAGGCCGTCGGGCAGCCCGGCGGTGCGGGCGTAGGCCGTGATGCGCTGCCAGAAGTTCTGGCGGGTCATGCGGCTGCCGCGGCGGCTGACGAACACCTCGGGCGCGTGGGCGCCGGGATCGTGCAGCGGCCGCGCCTGCTGCAGGTAGCGGACCATCAGGTCGAACGCGACCTCGCCGATGGGCACGAGCCGCTCCTTGTCGCCCTTGCCGCGGATGCGCAGGATGCCGATCTCGGGGTCGACCGCGGCGCGCAGCAGCCCGACGAGCTCGCTCACCCGCAGGCCGGTGGCGTACAGCACCTCGATCATCGCGGCGTCGCGCAGGCCGAGCGGCGTGGTGCGGTCGGGCGCGGCGAGCAGCGCCTCGACCTGCGGCTCGGTCAGCACCTTCGGCAGCGCGGCCGGAAACGCCGGGCTCCGCACGCGCACCGACGGGTCGGTCGGCCGGATCCCGTCCTTCACGAGGTACTTGAAGAAGTGCCGGAGTGCGCTTCGGACGCGGGCGATCGAGCGGAGCGACAGGCCGCGGGCGTCGAGCGACACCAGGTAGTCCGAGACCTGGTCGCGCTCGATCTGCGCCACGTCGGTCACGTCGCGATCCTTCAGCCACTGCGTGAACCCGCGCAGGTCGCGCCCGTAGGCTTCGACGGTGCGGTCGGCCCGGTTCCGCTCGACCTTCAGGTAGTACGTGAACCCTTCGACGGCATCGTCGATCACAGCAGCGTCCGCAGCTCGTACAGCAGCGCGTGGGCGTCGCGGGGCGACAGGACGTCGGGGTCGACGGTGGACAGGCGCTCCCGCAGCCGGTCCTCGGGCGACGGCGGCGACGGCGGTGCGCCGCCGAACAGGCCCAGCTGCTGCTTCGGCGCGCCGTCGCTCTTCTCGAAGCCCGTGAGCAGCGTCTTCGCCCGGGCGATGACCGGCGCGGGCAGCCCGGCGAGCCGCGCGCACTGGATGCCGTAGGAGCGGCTGGCGCCGCCCTCGCGCAGGCGGCGCAGGAACACGATCTCGCCCCCGGCGTCGCTCACGGCCATCTGCAGGTTGGCCACGCCGGTCGCCTCGTCGGACAGCGCGGTGAGCTCGTGGTAGTGCGTCGCGAACAGCGCGCGACAGCCGATGCGGTCGCGCAGGTCCTCGGCGACCGACCAGGCGATGGCGAGGCCGTCGTAGGTCGAGGTGCCGCGCCCGATCTCGTCGAGCACCACGAGCGACCGCGCCGAGGCGTGCTGCAGGATGTTCGCGGTCTCCGCCATCTCCACCATGAAGGTCGACTGGCCGCGCCGCAGGTCGTCGGCCGCGCCCACGCGGGTGAAGATGCGGTCGCACAGGCCGATGCGCGCGGCGGTCGCGGGCACCCACGAGCCCACGTGCGCGAGCAGCACCACGATGGCGACCTGCCGCAGGACCGTGGACTTGCCCGCCATGTTCGGCCCGGTCAGGATGACGAGCCGCCGGGTCTGCGGGTCCAGGACGAGATCGTTCGGCACGAAGCGGTCTTCGGCCGCCGCCTCGACCATCGGGTGGCGCGCGGCGACGAGCTCGAGCCCGCGCCCGTCGTCGACCACCGGGCGGCACCAGCGCCGCCGCACCGCGACCTCGGCGAGCGACGCCAGCGCGTCGAGCTCGGCGAGCGCCCGGGCGAGCGCCAGCGCCGCGCGTGCCTGGGCGCCGACCCGCTCGCGCAGCGCGAGGAAGAGCTCGTACTCGAGCTCCTTGCGCCGCCCGTCCGCGCCGAGGATGCGCCCCTCGAGCTCCTCGAGCTCCGGCGTGACGTAGCGCTCGCAGTTCGACAGCGTCTGCTTGCGCAGGAACCGGTCGGGCACCTTGTGCAGGTTGGCGGTCGTGATCTCGATGTAGTAGCCGAAGACCTTGTTCTTCCGGATCTTCAGCGACGAGATGCCCGTCTTGTCGCGCTCCTCGGCCTCGAGCTGGTCGAGCACCGACATCGAGTCGAGCGACAGCTTCACCAGCTCGTCGAGCTCGGCGTGGACGCCCTCCCGGATGAGGCCGCCCTCGGTGGTGGTGAGCGGCGGCTCGTCGACCAGCGTGGCCTCGATGTCGGCGAGCAGCGCCTCGCAGCGGTCGGGCGCCGGGCGCCGGTCGAACGGCGAGATCGGCGCGACGGCGTCGAGCGCGCGCGGCACGGCGGCCAGCGAGCGGGCCAGCGCGCGGAGGTCGCGCGCGTTGCCGCTCCCCTGCCCCACCCTCGCCACGATCCGCTCGATGTCGGCCACCGCGCCGAGCGCGCCGCGCAGGGCGGCGCGCGCCTCCGGCGCCTCGACGAGCGCCGAGACGAGCCCGCAGCGGGCGGCGATGGCCGCCGGATCGAGCATCGGGAACGCGAGCCAGTCCGACAGGCGCCGCGAGCCCATCGAGGTCTCGGCCACGTCGATCAGCGCGGGCTCAGGCCTCCCCTTCCGGCTGCGGTATTGGGTCGATCACGCTTTGGTCCGGTGCAGCTCGAGGTTCCGGCGCGCGTGACCTCGTCGAGCATCATGTGCGCTTCGGCGCGGTACACCCCGATCGCGTGGACGTTGGTGAGCCGCCCGCCAAGACGCTCCCGCGCGTACGCACCACGGCCGCCGCCGCGCGCGGCTCGGCCACGCCGTCGAGCGCCTCCGCACCGAGCAGGGCCGCGAGCCTCCTCGCGAGCCGCCTGCAGGGCTGTCCAGGTCCCCTCCCCTGCCCCCCGTCGCTTCACGACGGCGTCAGCGAGTGCATCGCCGGAGCCCTGGCCGCGTCGAGGCCCGACCAGCAGCACCTCGCGCGGCGCGTGGCGCGCGAGCCTCGGCCGCCGGCGATGTCGAGCTGGCCGACCGTGGTGCACCGCAGCGCGCCTTCGTCGACGCGTCGAGGAAGCTGGCCAGGTCGTAGCCGTCGGCCACCCGGCACACGCCGGCGAGCCAGTTCGCGCGGTGGCTGGCCAGCGACGCCGGATCCAGTGCCACTCCCGGCGTCACCTACGCGCACGATCTCGCCGCGCCGGACGAGGCCCTTGGCCTGGCCGGGTCCTCCGTCTGCTCTCGGCGATGGCGACGCGGAAGCCGGCGTCGACCAGGCGCTGGATGTAGCCGGGCGAGGCGTGGTGCGGCACCCCGGCCATGGGCACCGGGTCGGGCTCGTGGCGGTTGCGCGCCGTCAGGGTCAGGTCGAGCACCTTCGCCGCCACCACGGCGTCGTCGAAGAACAGCTCGAAGAAGTCGCCCATCCGGAACATCAGCAGGGCGTCGGGGTGCTGTGCCTTCAGCGAGCGGTACTGCTCGAACATCGGCGTGCTGCTCACGCGGTCCCTTCCCCGCAGGCGCGCGCGCCGTAGTGCGCGTCTTCCCCCCTGGCGCGGCGGCGCCGTGTCGACGGTGGCCTGGACCCAGCGCGGGTCGCGCGCGAGGAGCGCGGCGACGACCTCGGCCCTCCGGGCTCGGGGCTGCACACCCCGTAGACGAGCACGCCGCCGTGCGCCACCTGCGTCGCCGCCGCGAGCAGGATGCTCTCCTCGGACGGCCTTGAGCGCGGCAGGTCGGCTTCGGTGCGCCGCCAGCGGATCTCCGGGCGCCGGACCAAAAGCCGATACCAGTGCACGGCGCGCGTCGACCAGCACGGCGCGTCGAACGGACCCCGCGCTGCGTCGGCGACGGGGGCGTCGCTGCGCCAGTCCACCTGGACGGGCCGGATCCGCTCGGTCAGGCCGAGCCGCGAGGCGCCGGACATCAGCCGCTCCACAGATCCGAGTCGATGTCGGCCGCGACGACCCGAGCGCCGCGGCTGGCCAGGCGGTAGGTCTTGCCGCCGGGCGCTGCAGGCGTCGAGCACGCGGGCCTCGGCGCCGAGCGGGCCCATCAGGTCGGCCACCCGCACCGACGCGAGGTCCCGCACCCACCAGCGCCCTCGCGGAAGCCCTTCGCGCTCAGGATGGCGCCGGTGGCCTCGGCCCGGTACATGTCGGCACGGGCTGCCCGTCGACCTCCACGGCGACCCAGTCGGCGAGCGGCGGCGCCGGGCTGCGCCACGACGAACAGCGGCGGCGGCTCCGCGTTGTCGACGCACCAGCGCCTCGGTGGCCTCGCGGCCGTACCGCTCGACCCAGCGCGCCACGAGCCAGCTCGCGGTTTTTGTCGAGCGACTCGGCGAAGGTCAGCCCCGGACGGGCCGCACCCGGCGCAGCACCGCGTTGACGAGGCCGTGCGCGCGGCCGGCCCCTGAGCGCGCGCACGACCTCCACCCGCGCCTGCGGACGGCGGCGTGGTCCTGGTCCGCGCGAAGAGGCGCTCGAACGCCCCGGACCCGCAGCGCGGCGCGCACGGGCGGTCGGCGCCTGCAGCGGCTGGTTACCCAGCACCGCGCGCGCAGCGCGGCGTCGACGTGGCTGCGGCGCCGCAGGACGCCGTAGCCGAGGAACCAGGCCAGATCGCGGTCGTAGCTCCGCCGGCGGGCGCCTGGAAGCGCGCGTCGAGGGCGGGGCCTGCGGTGGGCGCGCCGCCCTCGACGGCGACGAGCGCCCGGGCAGCGGCGAGCCGCGCGGCGCTGGCGGTCACCAGGTCCTCGGGTCCCGCTTCTTCTGCGCCGCCGGCGGCCGGCGCCGACAGCCCGACCTGCTGCTCGAGGCGCCGCGCAGCCCGCGCCGCGAGCTGCATCGCGCGCACCGACACCACGCCTCGCCGAGCAGCGCGCGCCGCCGCCGAACGACAGCCCGATGAGCAGCGGCACCCTCGACACTCGGCTCCGCGCCGCCACGCCGCCACGCCGAGGTCGAGCGACAGCTGGACGGTGCGGGCGCTTTCGTTCTGACCACGAACAGGCCCGCGAGCAGGACGACCAGCAGGACCAGGATCGTCACCACGGTCGCACGCATCGGGCACCCCATCAGCTCCCCGGTTAACCGCCCGGTCCCGAGATCGAAAGGCGACGCAGAAGCCAGGCTGCGCCGCCCCTCACCGCCCGGCGGTCACCGAGCGCCGAGCGCTACTCGTTGTTGTTGCTGCCTTCGTCGTCGTCGCGCTTCGACTGCAGCTTGCGCGACAGGTCGCCCATCACGTCGCCGAGGCGCGCCGAGGCGTCGTTCTGGTTCTGCATGTAGCCCTCGATGTCACCGGCCGTGCGCTCCGTGGCGCCCCGCTCCGACAGCGAGACCTTCCGGTCGTGGCTGTCGATGTGGATGATCTCGGCCTTGATGACCTTGCCCTCGGGGTAGTGGGTCTGCCAGTCGTCGCCCTCGTTGGCGAGCTCCGACAGGTGGACCAGGCCCTCCACGCCGTCCTCGATCTCGACGAAGATGCCGAAGTCGGTGCGGTGGACCACCGGGCCCTCCATCACCTGGCCGAGGAAGAACCGGCTGTGGACGGTGTACCAGGGGTCCTCGGTCAGCTGCTTGATGCCGAGGGAGAACCGCTCGTTCTCCTTGTCGATCGACAGCACGCGCGCCTCGACCTCGTCGCCCTTCTTGAACTTCTCGGAGGGGTGGCGGATGCGCTGGCCCCAGGTCAGGTCGCTGATGTGCACCAGGCCGTCGATCCCCTCGTCGATGCCGACGAAGATGCCGAAGTCGGTCACGTTGCGCACGCGGCCCTTCACGATCGAGCCCACCGGGTACTGCTGCTCGACCACGTCCCACGGGTTGGTCTCGAGCTGCTTCATGCCGAGGCTGATCCGCTTCTCCTCGACGTCGATCCCGAGGACCTTGGCCTCGATCACGTCGGCGACCTGGACGAGCTTGCTCGGGTGCTTGACCCGCTTGTTCCAGGTCATCTCGGAGATGTGGACCAGGCCCTCGATGCCGTCCTCGAGCTCGACGAACGCGCCGTAGTCCGGGATGGAGACGACCTTGCCGCGGACGATGGCGCCCACCGGGTACTTGTACTCGGCGTCCTCCCACGGATCGGGGCGGATCTGCTTGTAGCCGAGGCTCACCCGCTGGGTCTCGGGGTCGAACTTCAGGACCTTGACCTCGACCGACTGGCCGACCTCGAAGACCTCGCTCGGGTGCGGCGGACGGCCGTAGCTCATGTCGGAGATGTGCAGCAGGCCGTCGATCCCGCCGAGATCGATGAACGCGCCGTAGTCCGTGATGTTCTTCACCACGCCCGTCATGATGGCGCCGATCTGCAGCCGCTGGATCGTCTCGTCGCGCTTGCTCGCGCTCCTGCTCGAGCAGGACCCGGCGGGAGAGCACGATGTTGCCGCGCTTCTTGTTGAACTTGATGATCTTGAAGTCGTATTCCTCGCCCATCAGCTTCTCGAGGTTCTTCACCGGGCGCAGGTCGACCTGGCTGCCGGGAGGAACGCCTTGACGCCGATGTCGACCTGCAGGCCGCCCTTGACCCGCCCGACGATGGTGCCGTGGACCACCTCGTCGGCCTCGACGGCCTTCGAGATCTCGTCCCAGGCCCGCATGAGGTCGGCCTTCTCCTTGGAGAGGACGAGCATGCCGTCTTCCTCTTCCATGGTGTCGAGGTAGACGTCGACCTCGTCGCCGACCTTGATGGTGAAGCTCACCCTCGGGGGTCTTGAACTCGTTGACCGGGATCATCCCCTCGGCCTTGTAGGAGATGTCGACGGTCACCCAGTCGTCGTTGATGCCGATCACGCGGCCCTTGACGACGGACTTCTCCCGAACGCCCTTCTCCCCCATGTAGTTGTCGAAGAAGTTCTTGAACTGGTCGTCGGTGAGCTGGTTGAGGGGGATGTCGGCGATGTTCGGTTCGGTCATGGAACGGGGTCCTGTGGGCGGACAGGCCGCGGCCTGCCCAGTGAGCCTGACGTGCAGGGCTGGAGGTTGAGGCTCGGGCGGACGCCGAAGGACGGCTGCGCTCGAGCGGACACACGCGTCGCTTCGCAGCGAGAGGCGACTGCGCGAGACGGACGACTATCCGGCGCCCAGCACCGTGTCAACGGCGCTCGGGGGCTCCGGGGCCGGTCCTCGCGCCGACCAGGTGCAAGATCTGCGCCACCACCTCGTCGATGGTCGAGGCCGTGGAATCGATCCGCACCGCGTCGGCGGCGGGGCGCAGCGGCGCCGTCGCTCGCTCGCGGTCCTGCCGGTCGCGCTCCGCCAGGGCCGAGCGCACCGCCTCGAGCGTGGTGGGTTCCCCGCGCCCGAGGAGCTCTTCGTAGCGACGGCGCGCGCGCTCGTCCAGCGCGGCGTCGAGGAAGACCTTGAGGTCGGCGTCGGGGAGCACGACGGTGCCGATGTCGCGGCCGTCCATGACCACACCGCCGTCGGCGGCGAGGTCGCGCTGCCGCCCGAGCAGTGCACCACGCACGCCCGGGTGGCGGCTGACCCGGCTCGCCCCGCGCCCGATGTCGTCGGCGCGGATGGCGTGGGTCAGGTCCTCGCCGTCGACCTCGACCCCCAGCTGGTCGCCGTCCCACCGGAACGAGAAGCGCAAGCCCTCGGCGAGCGCGGTGAGGCGCGGCTCGTCGTCCCAGTCGACGCCCTGCCGGCGGGCCAGCAGGGCCACGGCGCGGTACATCGCGCCCGTGTCGACGTACTGGTAGCCCAGCGCCCGCGCCACGCCGCGCGCCACGGTCCCCTTCCCCGACGAGCCGGGGCCGTCCACCGCGACGGCGAGGCGCGCGCGGCCCGCGGACATCACGACGCCTGCGAGAAGGAGCCCAGCGTGCGGAACCGCTGGTAGCGGTCGGCTTCGAGCTCGGCGGTGCCGAGGTCGAGCAGCGACGACAGGTGCCGCCGGATGGCGGCGCCGACGGCGGCGATGGTCTGCGCGGGGTAGCGGTGGGCGGAGCCGAGGTGCTCGGGGACGACCTCGTCGACCACGCCGAGCTGCAGGCAGTCGCCCGCGGTCACCTTCATCGCCGACGCTGCGCGCGACGCCTCCGCCCGGTCGCGCCAGAGGATGGCGGCGCAGCCCTCGGGGCTGATGACGGAGTAGACGCTGTTCTCGAGCATCAGGATGCGGTTGGCCACGCCGATGGCGAGCGCGCCGCCGGAGCCGCCCTCCCCCGTGACCACAGTGACGACGGGCACCTTGAGCTGCGCCATCTCCATGATGTTGCGCGCGATGGCCTCGGCCTGGCCGCGCTCCTCGGCGTCGATGCCCGGGTAGGCGCCGCTCGTGTCGATGAACGTGACGATCGGCATCGAGAAGCGGTCGGCCATGTGCATCATCCGCAACGCCTTGCGGTAGCCGTCGGGCCGCGCCATGCCGAAGTTGCGCTGGATGTTCTCCTTGGTGTTCCGGCCCTTCTGGTGGCCGATGAGCACCACGGGGCGGCCGTCGAGCGGATCGCCCGTGCCGCCGGCGAACCGGGCGGTGCCGGTGACCATCGCCTGGTCGTCGTAGCCGCAGCGGTCGCCGTGGAGCTCGGTCCACTCCTCGAACAGCGCGTCGACGTAGTCGAGCATGTAGGGGCGCGCCGGGTGCCGCGCGAGCTGGGTGCGCTGCCACGGCGAGAGCTTGCCGAAGATGTTGTGCTGCAGGCGCTGGGCCTGGACCTCGAGCTGCTCGATCGAGGCCGACAGGTCCACGCCGTTGTCGGCCTGGAGCTGACGGAGCTGCGCGATGCGGCGCCGCAGCTCCACGACGGGGCGCTCGAAGTCGAGGACGACGTCCACGGCTGACCTCCAGGGTCGGCCCCCATATCGCGTGCGCCGCGAACGTCACAGGCGAAGCGCTCAGGGCTCCGGGAGCGGCAGGGACCCCACCACCGGGCCCAGCGGCGGCTCCGCGGCGGCGCGGGCGACGAGCGCCTCGGCGTCGTCGACGGCGGGGAGCGGCAGGGCGTCGGCCCAGGCGGTGCGCGGATCGGCGCCGCGGCCGAGGGCGGCGCGGACGAGCGCGGCGGGGTCGGCGTCTTCGGCGCCGGCGGGGACGGCGCGGACGACGGCTTCGCTGGCGGAGAAGCGGCCGACGACGAGGCCGAGCGCGCCGAGGGCGTCCTCCAGCGCGACGACCCGCTCGAGATCGGCGGGGCCGAGGGCGACGCGGACGGGGATCATCAGGCGGCGGGGCTCGCCGGCGCCGTCGGCGAGGGCGAAGCGGCGGGCCAGGCCGCCGCCGCCGACGAGGAGGAGCTCGCCGCCGCGGGCGACGGCGAGCCAGCGGTCGTGGACGGTGCCGACGAGGGAGGGTCGTGCGTCGGAAGGCAGGGCTGGTGGGATCTGCTCGGCCGGGGCGGTGCGGGGGGGCGGCTCGGCGGCGAAGGCGGGGGCAGGGGCAGGGGCAGGGGCAGGGGCAGGGCCGGCAGGGGCAAGGGTGGGGGCTGGGGTGGAGAAGGGCAGCGCCGGGATCAGGGACGGGGCGGCGTGCTGCAGGTGGCTGCGGCCGGCGCGGGGCGGGTCGTGGCGCACCGCCTCCCGCAGCCGCTCCGCCACGAAGGCGGCCACCCCCGACGGGTCCTTGAACCGCACCTCGATCTTCGACGGGTGCACGTTCACGTCGACCGCGCCGTCGGGCACCTCCAGATCGAGCACCACCACCGGGTGCCGCCCCGCGGGCACGCGATCGCGGTACGCCGTGTGGACGGCCCGCCGCAGCAGCGGATCCCGCACCCAGCGCCCGCCCACGTACAGGTAGATGGCCGTGCCGATCGACGCCCGGTGCAGCTCGGGCGGCGCCGCCACCCCCCGCAGCCGGAACACGCCGTCGCTCACGTCCACCTCGGCCAGCCGGTCCGCCTCGAGCCCGAGCAGCGCCGCCGCCCGCAGCCGCAGCGTCTCGCCCGCGGCCACCCGGATGCGGTCGCGATCGTCGTGGCGCAGGGTGAACGCCGCCTCGGTGCGCACCATCGCCGCCCGCACGATGGCCTCGGCGCAGTGCGACGCCTCGGTCGCCGCGGCCCGCAGGAACGCGCGCCGCGCCGGCACCGCGCGGAACAGCTCCCGCACGGTCACCACCGTCCCCGGCGCCGCGCCCGCCGGCCGCACGTCCACGAGCTCGCCCCCGTCGATGCGCACCCGCGTGCCCGCGTCCTCCGACGCACTGCGCGTCAGCAGGTCGAACCGGCTCACCGCCGCGATCGACGGCAGCGCCTCGCCGCGGAACCCGAGCGTGCGCACCGACGCGAGCTCCTCCACCGACGCGATCTTCGACGTGGCGTGCCGCTCGATGGCCATGAGCGCGTCCTCGCGCCGCATGCCGTGCCCGTCGTCGGCCACGCGGATCAGCGCGCGTCCACCGTCCTTGATCGACACGTCCACCGCGCGGGCGCCGGCGTCGAGCGCGTTCTCCACCAGCTCCTTGACCACCGACGCCGGCCGCTCCACGACCTCGCCCGCGGCGATCTGGTCGACGACGCGGCTGTGCAGCAGCCGGACCGGCTTCACCCGCCGTCCTCCTTGCCCTCACCGAGCTTGCGCCGCCGCCGGAACTGCAGCCGCAGCGGCGCCCCCTCAAAGCCGAACTCCTCGCGCAGCCGGTTCGCGAGGTAGCGCCGGTAGGCCGGGCCGATCCCGTCGGGCGTGTTGGAGAAGAACGTGAAGGTGGGCGGACGCACGCGGGTCTGCGTGCCGTAGTACAGCCGCACGGGCCGGTGGTGGCGCTGCGGCGGCGTGTGCGCGTGGACGGCCGCCTCGAGGAACTGGTTGAGCCGCGCTGTCTCGATGCGGGTGTCGAACGCGGCGTAGACCCGGTCGACGGTGGGCAGCACGCGGTGGAGCCCCTTGCGCGTCTTCGCCGACAGGAACAGGTGCGGCGCCCAGGCGGCGTGGGGCAGCAGGCGCGGGATGTCCTCCTCCAGCTTCTTCGCCGAGAGGTCGGGGTTGCCCTTCGACAGGTCCCACTTGTTGAGGAGCAGCACGAGCGCGCGCCCGCGGTCGACGACCAGCTGCGCGAGCTTCTGGTCCTGGTCGGTGATCCCCTCGGTGCCGTCGATCATGAGCAGGGTGACGTGGCAGCGCTCGATCGCGCGGATCGACCGCAGCGAGACCCAGCGCTCCAGGACGTCGCCGATGCGCGCCTTCCGCCGGACCCCCGCCGTGTCGACGAGGACGTACTCCCGGTCCTCCACGACGAGCTTGCTGTCGATGGGATCCATCGTGGTGCCCGGCGCGTCGTCGACCACGTGGCGATCTTCGCCCAGCAGCGCGTTGATGAGCGTGGACTTGCCGATGTTCGGTCGGCCGACCACGGCGATGCGGATGGGGCCGCCGTCGGCGTCGGCGTCCTCGATGGCGACGCCGAGGTCGTCCTCGTCGACGGTCAGCGGCTCGGGCAGCGCGTCGACGATCGCCGAGCACAGCTCGAACATCCCGCGCCCGTGCGCCGCGCTCACCGAGAACAGCGCCTCGAAGCCGAGCGCCCAGAACTCGGCGGCGTTGGCCTCCTGCATGGGCCCGTCGATCTTGTTGACGCAGAGCACCACCGACTTGCCCGACCGCCGGATGAGCTCGGCCACCTCGGTGTCGGCGGGGTTGATCCCGAACCGGCCGTCGACGACGAGCACGATGACGTCGGCCTCGTCGATCGCGATCAGCGACTGCCGGCGCATCGACGCGAGCAGCTCCTCCTCGGACTCGGTCTCGATGCCGCCGGTGTCGACCAGCAGCAGCCGCCGATCGAGGACCTCGGCCTCCTCGTACAGCCGGTCGCGGGTCACCCCGGGCCGGTCGTGCACCACCGCCTTCTGAAAGCCGATCAGGCGGTTGAACAGCGTGGACTTGCCCACGTTCGGCCGCCCGACCACGGCGACGACCGGCAACGACATCGTGACCCCCGGCCGATCCGCCTATCCCTCGTCGGGCTCGGGGGCACTGGGCTCGCGTGCACTGCCCGGCGCGGGCGCCACCGCGATGCGCGCCTCGTCGATCGCCGCCAGGATGCGCCGGGCGTAGCCCAGGAGCGCCTCTCCGGCGGGGGTCGGGCGCATGCCGCGGGGCAGGCGCTCGAAGAGGCGGACGCCGAGCTCGTCCTCCAGGGCCGCCAGCCGGCGCGTCATCGGCGGCTCGCTGAACCGCAGCCGGCGCGCGGCGCGGCCCAGCGCGCCCTCCTCGGCGATCCCGACCACGGTCTGGAGCTGCTCGACCGACATCTCGGGAGCATAGTCCGGAATCCGGGCCCGCGTGCATACCGGATCGGTATGGGACGCCCGCCCGGCGCCGGCGTACGGGTCGGCATGCACGTCCTGCACCCCCGAGAGCTCCGCAAGATGCGGCGCGCCGGCCGCGCCGCCGCCGCCACCCTCGACGCGGCCTGCGCGCTCGTCCGCCCGGGCCTGTCGACCGACCGGATCGACGCGTTCGTCGCCGCCGACACCGCGCGCCGGGGCGGCCGCTGCTCGCAGCACGGCCACCGCGTGGGCGAGCGCCGCTTCCCCGGCCACGTCTGCGTCTCCCCGAACGACGTCGTCTGTCACGGCGTCCCCTCCCCTCACGTGGTCCTGCGCGACGGCGACATCGTCAACATCGACGTCACCACCGAGCTCGAGGGCTGGCACGGCGACACGTCGCGCACCGTCTTCGTCGGCGAGCCCGGCCCCGAGGCCCGGCACGTGGTCGAGGTCGCGCGGCGGGCGCTCGAGGTGGGCATCGCCCAGGTGCGCCCCGGCGCGCCGATGCGCGCGATCGGCCGCGCCATCGAGGCCTTCGCCCGCAGCGAGGGCTGCACCGTGGTCGAGGACTACGGCGGGCACGGCATCGGGCGGATGATGCACGAGCCCCCGACCGTCCCGCACGTCGACACGGGCTTCGACGGGCCCCGCATGCGGGTCGGCGCCTGCTTCACCATCGAGCCGATGGTGTGCCTCGGCGGCGCGACGATCCGCCACGATCCCTGACGGGTGGACGGTGGGACCGCCGACGGCTCGCTCACCGCCCAGTTCGAGCACACCGTCTGCGTGGGGCCCTGACGGCGCCGAGGTGCTCACCCGCGCCCTGTGAGCCCCGTACGTTACCCTGCCGGATGCGCACGAAACTCCTGGCCCGATCGCCCTCTTCTCCTTCCTCGGGCTGCGGCCGCGACCCGACGCGCCGCGGATCTGGCGGTTCGCCATCGAGGAGACGCAGGGCCCGTGCAGCACCAGTACGCCACAAGCGAGCTCGAGGAGCCTGTCGGAGGAGCGCACCGGCGGCCGGGTCGACGTGAAGGTGTACGACTACGGCACGCTCGGGACTCGGACCAGACGAGCGAGCTGCTCCACAACGGCTCCATCCAGTTCGCGATGGCGTCGCCTGGCCACCTCGGCAAGATGATCTCGAGGTCCAGGCGTTCCTCCTCCACTTCCTGTTGAGCGACGAGACGAGCGGATCAACACGCTGGCGCTGCGCGATCCCGCGCTGCTGCAGCTGCTCGACGGGCTGTACGCCGAGAAGGGCTACCGCCTGCTGTCGATCTACTCGGAGGGGTGGATGGTGTGGACGCTCGACCGGCAGGTGCGTGCGCCCGACGACTTCCGCGGCCTGAAGATGCGCGTGATGACCTCGCCGCTGCTCCTCGCCGCCTACGAGGCCTACGGCGCGAGCCCGACCCCCTCCCTTACGCCGAGGTCTACAGCGCGCTGCAGCTGTCGATGGTCGACGGGCAGGTCAACCCGGTCTTCGCCATCCAGGAGAGATGAGCTTCTACGAGGTCACCGACTGGGATGATCTTTCGCGAACCAGGCGCCGTTCGTCACCACCGCCGCGGCAAACCGGGCGTTCTACCAGGGCCTGTCCGACGCCGATCGCCGGATGGTCGACGAGGTGATCCTGCAGCTGCAGGACTACGTCTTCGACGTCCAGCGGCGAGTTCAACGACGAGCGGCCTGACCTCATCCGCGGCGGCCCGGAGCTGCACGTCGTCGAGCTTCACCGAGCCGAGCGCGCGCGGCCTTCCGCGACGCGAGCCGGCCGGTGCGCGACCAGTACCTGGCCATGGCGCGCGCGCGGCCAGGAGGTGCTCGGACGCGGTGGGCGCGGCGCTCGCCTCAGCCGAACGCCAGGTCGCGCAGGAACAGCGGACGCCGGGGACGGCGAGGACGAAGAGTGAGGCGCCGGAGCAGCATCGCGATGAACGGCGGCGTGCCGCGCACCACGTCGAGGTAGGGTCGGAAGACGGCGATGGCCGTGAAGATGTCGCAGCCGAACGGCGGCGTGGCGCTGCCGATCGCCACCTGCAGCGTGACCACCACGCCGACGAGGACCGGGTCGATGCCGGCCGCCACCGCGATCGGGTGGAAGATCGGCGTGAGCACGAGGATGACGACGATCGGTCGACGAACATGCAGCCCACGAAGAACGCCGCGGAGATCGTGAGCATGATCGTCCAGTAGCCGCTGGCGGCCGACAGCCCGAGGACCTGCCTGACGAGCACGCCAGGGACCCCGGCGAAGGCGATGACCCAGGAGAACGCGGCGCCGGCGCCCACGAGCACGAACACCACCGCGGTCACCATGCCGGTCGACAGTGCGATCTCGGGGATGTCGCGCACGGTGAGCTGCCGGTAGACGAGCACCTCGAGGACGAGCGCGTACACGACGCTGACGGCGGCGGCCTCGGTGGGCGAGAAATAGGCCCGTGTAGATGCCGCCGATCACGATGATCGGGGAAGCCGAGCGGGCAGGGGATCGCGCGGCGGACGGCCGCCCACCGCTCGGGCTCGGGCCAGCTGCGGCGCGGCGTTCGACGGAAGCGGGACGGCGGCCACCCAGCAGTAACCGCAGAACAGCGCGAGGATGACGAGCCCGGGGCCGATGCCGGCGATGAAGAGCTCGCCGATCGAGGTGCCGGAGACGACGCCGTAGACGATCATGCCGGATGCTCGGCGGGATGAGCAGCGCGATGTCGCTCGCGTTGATGATGAGCGCGGTGGCGAAGGTGTCGGGGTAGCCGGCGGCCAGCATCTCGGGCAGGCCGCCCACGGCGACCACGGTGGCCTGGGTGGAGCCCGACAGGGCGCCGAACAGCGTGCAGCCGATGGCGGTGGTGATGGGCAGCCCGCCGCGGAGGTGGCCGAAGAACGCGGTGACCACGTCGAGCAGCCGATCGCTCGCCTGGCCGCGCGACATGATGTCGGCGGCGAAGATGAACATCGGCACGGCGACGAGCGCGGCGGGCTTGACCCCGCCGATCATCTGCTGGACCACCACCTCGAGCGACAGCTCCGGGAAGAAGCCGACCAGCACGACGAGGGTGGCGGCGATGAGCGGGACCTTCATCGGGTAGCCGACGAGGAGCAGGCCCAACAGGACGACCGCGATGGCCACGAGCATGAGCGTCACGGGACCCCCTCAGATGCCGGGCTGGACGGCGTCTTCGTACTCGTCGAGGACGTCCGGGCCGATCCAGACGCCGTCGTCGACCAGGTTGCGCGCGACGACGAGCGCGTACTGCACGGCGCCGAGGCCGAGCCCCAGCGGCGCGACGGCGTAGACCACCCACAGCGGCACGCGCAGGGCGGGCGAGACGGTGCCGAGGGTGTGGACGGTGGCGGCGTAGCTCACGCCGTAGACGGCGAGGACGGCGAGCAGCGCGGAGGTGGTCGCGGAGATCCCCACCATCGTGGCCTTCTGCGCGCGCGGCGACAGCTGGTCGTAGATGGCGGTCATGCGGATGTGGCGGCCCTGGCTGGCCGCGTAGGACAGGCCGACGAAGGTGACGGCGATCATCAGGAACTGCGAGAGCTCCTGCGCCCAGGCGAGGCTGAAGCCGAAGGCGGTGCGGCAGACGACGTTCGCCGCCGACAGCGCGGCGATCCCGAGGATGCCGCCCGACACGACGACGGCCTCGATGCGCTGCAGGAGGCGCAGCAGGCGGAGCAACGGTTGGAGCATGGCCCCTCCGAGGCGGACTCCGCCTGCGCGGACAGCGCAGACGCGTTCCCCCCGAAGTCGCAGTCGCCAACCTGGTTCGGTCGGCGCTTATGGCAGGGGCCCCGGCGGCGCCAGCGGCGCGAGCCGACCCGGACGGATTCTGTCCGGCAGGCGGATTACGGGGCAGCGTGCCGGACTGGGAAGCCTGGATCACGAAGCAGGTGGGCACCGTGCGCCTCGGGCGCCGGGTGCTCGTGCTGTGCCGCACCCGCGCCACCCTCGCGATGGTGCGTCGCTGGGCGGCGCGGCGCGGCGGGGTGCTCGGCCTCGAGGCGGTCACCCCCGCGTCGCTGGCGCACCAGGTCCGGCAGGACCCGATCCTCGGCGGCGGGCGGCGCCGTCGCTGGCCGGAAGACCTCGTGCCGGGGCACACCGCGATCGGGCGGCGGATCGGCGCGCGGCCGGGGCTCACGTCAGGGGCCCGCCGCTGGGTGCAGCACGTCCGCGGGGCGCAGCGGGTCGGCGTCGCGCTCGACGTGCCGGACTGGCTGCAGGAGCTCGTCGACCTCGGCTGGGGCAGCGAAGACGAGGAGGACGCGCTGCTGGCCCTGGTCGACGCCGTGCGGGCGCGCGGGCGGAACCTGGCGGCCGCCACCAGCTGGGACAAGGTGCTGGCCGTCGGCTTCGACCGCCCGTTCGACGCGCTCGCGCCGTGGGAGCCCGCGCTGGTCCAGGGCCTGGCGGGCCGCGCGGTGATCCCGCCCACCCCGCGGATCGAGGCCAGCGAGCCGCTCGACGCGGTGTTCGTGCCCGACGTGGTCGCCGAGGCGCGGCTCGCCGTGTCGCTCGCGCGCGACGATCCCGAGGGCACCATGATCCTCGTCTCGGAGGCGGCCACGGCCCGGCGGGTGCGCGACGCGCTCGCGCGCAACGGCGTCCCCTGCGCCTGGCGCGACAGCGACGCCCTCGAGGTGCACACCCTGGCGAGCGCGGTGCGCCGGTGCGCCGCCTGGTTCGCGGACGCGCCGGATCCGCCGATCCAGGTGGGCGACCTGTCGTTCGTGCTCGGCGCCACGGCGCTGCAGCGCGCGCTGCACCCCGCCGCCGAGGAGGCGCGGCGCAAGCTGCTCGAGCGGGTGGGGCTCGATCCGGCGGCCCGGAGCGGGCGGCGCGCGCTGGTCGACGCGCTCGAGGCCGCGCGCCTGCTCGACGCGCCGCTGTCGGCCTGGCTGCGGCGCATGGGCGACCTCGTGGCGGAGCTGTCGGTGAAGCGCCCGGCGTCGGCGGTGGCGGCGGCGGCGGTGGCGGTGCGGCTGGCGCTGCTGTCGGCCTGCCTCGCGGCCGTCCCCGTCGAGGACCCGCTGCGCACGCTCACGGGCGACACCCTCGACTTCGACGTCGACGACTTCGAGGACGTCCTCGCCACCCTGCTCGGCGACGACGTGCCGAGCGACGACCACAGCGTCGGGCGATCGGCTGGGTGCCGCCGGTTCCTGGTGGGCTGCCGGATCGCCTCACGACGACCCGGTCGCCTGCGCGATCCTGTCGCTGCGCCGGCGCGACTGGCATCACGCGTCGCACGTGCACCAGGCGCATCGGGCTGTGACCTCGGGGGTCCTGTCCGGCGTCGACGATCGTGGCGGTCGACGACTGGACGGCCGGCCGTGCCGGCGCCTGCTCGACGTCCACGACCACGCGGCCTCACCCGCCGCGCCCCGCCCGATCCCTGCTCGCCGACGCCGAAATCGCCGGGCTGAACGCCCTGTCGGGCCCGCGCCTCGATGACCAGGCGCCGCCGAGCAGGTGCGCCGAGGCGCTGCGCCGACGTCGGCCCTGGCGTTGATCACGCCAGCGCGACGCCGGCGGAGCGCGAGGTCGTGCCGCCGATCGCTGCGGCTGCGGCGGGTGCTGGTGCCCAGCGCACCGCCCGGCGCCCGCATCGAGCTACGGCGCGTGGCTACGCGACCTGCCGAGACCGCCGCGCCAGGTGCTGCTCGGCGCCCGCCGACCCCCGCCCCGCCGCCGCCCGAGCGCGACCCCGCCATCCGGCACCTCGCGGTGCAGGCCACGGCGGAGTGGGCGCGCGAACCCGTGCGCCGAGGCTGCCGCGCTGGCTCAGCGCCCTACCTCGGCGTCGCGGGCAGTGCGACAAGGCGAGGCTGCCCGCGGGCGCGCGCCTCGGCGGGCGGCTGCCGTCCCCTCGCCCTGCCTGCCAGGCGTTCGGCAAAGCAGTGCTGCGGGTCGACGAGCCGCGGGTCGTGGCCGGGCTGAGCCGCGCGAGGTCGGCACCGCCGTCACCAGGCGCTCGAGCAGGTGGGCGACGTGATACGGCTCGGCCCAGCCGAGCGGCCAGGCGCGGGCCGACAACGCTCGTGCGGCGGCATGCGAGAACCACCCTGCTGGCGTTCCGAGAGCGCTGCGCGAGCTCGGCCCGCTCTCGGCGGCGCGGCGCGCGTCGGCCCGAGGGCGGCGCGACCGCTGGAACGCACTGGCCGCAGTACGTCGCGTCGCGGACCTCTCGCCGCCCGGCGCGTTCCGAGCCCTCGTCGAGGGCGCGAGCGTCCGCGAAGCGATCGCAGCGTTCCGGCGCGACGTGCCGGCCAGGGCGAAGCTGCCCGGCGCACCGTCCGCAGCTGGGTCGTCTGGGCGGGAGGCTACGAACCATGCCCTGTCGTCGCTCGCCCGCAGGTGCTGCTGTGCCAGGGGAGCGCTGCGAGCGCCCGCCGCGATGCCTGCCCGACCTACCCGACGTTCGTCGCCAGGCCGGAGGCTGGCCACGCTGCCGCGTCCTCGACGGCATCAAGCAAAGATGGCTGTGAACGCCGCCCGTGACCACGCTCGCCGAGGTGGCGTTCGGCAAGCTCGAGCCGCGCACGCCCGACGGCGCCGTGGAGCGGCTCGAGCTCGGCCCGGTCACGCTCAAGCTCGGCGCGGAGCCGCTCGAGGTGCGCGGGCGCATCGACCGCATCGACGTGCTCGAGGGGCCGCACGGGCGCTACGCCGCGGTGGTGGACTACAAGACGGGGCGGCCCAGGAGGGCCCGGCGGTTCCGCGGCTGCAGCTTCGCGACCCGCAGCTGCTGCTGTACGCACTGGTGGTCGTCACCAGGCGCGATCCCGAGGCGCTGCGGGGGTGCGGGTCGCCGTGGTCGCGGAGGACTTCGTCACGCAGGTGTGCAGGACCCCGAGACCGGCGGCGGCCAGCAGATCGTGGCGCCCGAGACCTGGCTGTGCGTCGACAGCACACGGTCCTGCGGTGGGCGGGCGGCAGCTCGGCCGGATGCTCGACGAGGCGCGGGCCGGGCGCGCAGCGCTGCAGCCGCGCGGCCTTTACCTGCCCGATGCTGTCGCGCTACGGCCACGACCGCTGCCGCTCGCCGGCGCCTGCCGGCTGCGCGCCGCCGGCGCGGAAGCGCCGTGAGCGACGACGCGCCGTGGATCGTGGTCCGCGCGGCGGCCGGCTGCGGCAAGACCGTCTCGCCAACAGTACCTGGCGTTCCCTGGCCGACGGCGTGCCCGCCGAGCAGGCCATCGCCATCACCTTCACCCGCAAGGCGGCGGCCCGAGCTTCGAGGAGCGGGTGTCGCTGGCGCTGCGAGCCTGCCTCGGCGGGCCGGGCGCCGACGAGGCGCAGGCGAAGCTCGGAAGAGCCGGCGTGGCCGCGCCCGCGACCGCGCGACCCGGCCGCGCTCGAGGAGGCGCTGGCGGCGCTGCCGGAGGCGCCGATCGGCACCACCGACGCCTTCGATGCAGCTGCTCACCGAGTTCGCGCTCGACGCCGCGCTGCGGTCGGGGCGAGGGAGGCGCGTCCTGCCGCTCGACCTGCCCATACTTGGCGCCGGCATGGGCCGGGCGCTGGAGCAGCGCGGCGGGTGCTCGTCCGCCCAGGGCGGGCGCCGAGGCGCTCGATCCCGACGTGGCGCTGCTCGCCGCTTACGCACGCTCGACCAGCTGCTCGCCGACCTCGCGCGGCGCACCGACCGGACCACCTGCCCCTCGCCACGTCGACCGACGTGCTCGCCACCGCCGCGCTGGATGGCCGAGGTGCTGGCCACGCTGCGCGCCATCGACGTGGGGCGCCCCGGCGAGCCCGCGTGGGCGGCCACCTCGAGCGGAGCACGAACAACGCCGGGAAGTGGGCCGTCCCGCCGGTGGCGCGCTGGCTGGCGGACGGCGGGGCCCGGCCGGGCGCCCACGCGCTGTGCGGCTGGCTGCAGGGCTCCAGAACCGCGGGGCGCGGCGCAAGATGGGCGCTGGTCGCCGAGGTGCGCTCCTTCGGCCCGGCCGAGCTGTCGCTGTGGCGGGTCGTGCACGCGCTCCGCTACCCCTACGACGACGACGCGCGCAGGTCCGCCTGGCGACCACCTCCGCGCGACCCGGTGGCGCCTGCGGCGACGCGTCGTCTCCACAGGCTCACAGGCGCGGCGCTGGCCGGCGAGCTCGGCTACGACGAGCTCATGGAAGCGGCGCTGATCGCGCTGTGCGAGGCGCCTCCCGATCGACTCCGGCGGCGGTTCCGGGCGCTCCTCGTGGACGAGATCCAGGACGCCGATCCGCGCCAGCTGCGTCTGTTCCGCTGCCGTCGGCTCGCTCGGTGGCGTCCGCGCCTACCGTCGGCGATCCGCGCCGAGCATCTACCTGTTCCGCGGCGCCGAGCCCGGCGGCCTGCGCGAGCTTCGAGGCCGAGTCACCCAGGCCCGCTGCCTCCGCGCTGGAGAAATCGGGCCCTGACGACGTCCGCGACCTGTGGACGAACCGCCGCAGCTCCCCGCGGCTGGTCGAGGCGCAGCGCGCTGTTCGGCGCGCGCTGGCGCCAGCGATGCGGGCCTGGCGCTGGCGGCCGCTCGATCCGCTCGACGGGCTCAGAGCGACCGCCAACGCCGCGCTTCGAGCTGTCGCCGCCCACCACGACCCCGACGCGCCCGTCGTCATCGTGGAGCCGCCGGAGCGCGGCCGCGTCCAGCCCGCCGACCTCGACGACCGAGCTGTCGGTGTTCCTGCGCCGCCTCGAGGCCGCGCGCCGCGAGCAGGCCGCCGCCGACAGCGCCGCGGTGCTCGCGCCGACCTGGGCCACGGCCGAGGCGGCGTGCCGGCGGATCGCGACTGGCTCGGCCGCAGCGACGCCGCGTTCGTCGAGGGCAGCACCGAGAACGTCGGGCGGGTGGTCGACGACCTGCGCCTGTGGCTGCGGGCGCTGCTCGACCGCCATGAGGCCGCGTGGGTCGGCATCTGGAAGCACCCCTCCGTCGGCCTGTCCGACGCCGCCCTGGCGCGGATGGTCGCGAGGGCCGGCTTCGTCGCCGCCGACGACAGCGCAGCGCCGCCGGGCTGGTGGCGCGCTCGGGTTCGCCGTGCAGGCGCCGGCGCTGAGGGCCGCCGCACAGCATCACGACATCGCCGCCTTCGCGCGCGCCCGCGAGCCTGCGCGAGGCGCTCGCCCGGTGCTGCTCGACTGGGTCCGCGACCAGGACGCCGACGGGCGCGCGGCCGACACCGTCCTGGCGCTGCTCGACGACGACAGCCGGGTCGACCGGCCGCACGTCCACGTGGAGCGGCCGGTGGGCCACGTCGCGTGCACCACCGTGTTCCAGGCCAAGGGCCTCGCCTAGGACCACGTCTGCGTGCTCCGCCCCGGCCAGCACGCCCGGCTGCAGCCCAGCCGACCACCACGACGGCTGGATGGCGCTCGACGGCCGCCGGCTGCGCCTCGAGGGCCTCCAGTTCGACCCGCGCGGCGGGCTGCTCGCGTTCCACGACCCGCTCGGGCGGCTGGCCGCGCGGATCTACGCCGTCCGCTACACCGAGGAGGCCGCCCGCCTCGCCTACGTCGCGGTCACGCGCGCGCAGCGCTCCGTCACCTTCGCGCTCAGCGCGGCGCGTCGGCGCCGAGCAAGCGCGAGGCCGTACCTGTCGGGTGATGGCGAAGGCGTGGCTCGGCGTGGAGCTGCCCGGCGTCGCGCGGGTCATTGGCGCCCGCGGCCCCGCCGCCGCCGCCGCGCGTGGTCCACCCGCTGCCCGGCAGCGCGCTGCCGAAGGCGCCGCCCGACCCGCGGAGCTGGGCCGAGCGGGCGCCCTACAACCTCGGCGCCCACCTCGACGCCGAGAGCCGGTAGCGCCACGCCCTCGCCGTCGTGGACCGGATCCGCCTCGCGAACGGGCTGCACGTGGGCGGGCCGCCGATCGGCCCGGTGGGGACCGACCCGGTCACGGGGCTCGGGCTGCCCGGCCACCCGCTGGCCCACCTGCAGCCGTTCGACTGGGGCAACCTCGCCCACGGCTGGTTCGCGGCGTGGCGGTTCCGCGGGGCCGTCGATCCGGCCGAGGTCGAGCGCTACCTGCAGGACGAGTGGGGCGGCAGCCACCCCGACGCCGTGGATTGGATCGTGGCGATCTGCGGGCAGCTCGCCCGGGTGGGCGGCCCCGTGTGGCAGTGGGTCACGGAGCCGGGGGCGAAGCTGCACTTCGAGCACCCGCTGCTGGGCCTCGGCTGGCAGCGCGATCGCGAGGTGCTCCTGTCGGGCCGGATGGACCTCGCGATCGACCACGGCGGGGGGCGGATCTCAGTGGTGGACTTCAAGGCCGGCGCCCGCGTCCCCGCCAGCTACGACGAGCTCGTCGAGGCGGCGTCGCTGCGCACCTACTCCTTCCAGCTCCACGCCTACGCCGACGCGCTGAAGCGGGCGGGCAAGCGGGTCGACACCGTGGCGCTGTGGTTCGTGCGGAGCGGGACCTCCGTGCGGTGGACGCCGTAGCCTGGCGGACAATTTTTGGTATCCTCGTGCGCTACACCGGACGCATGCGGATCCTCCACACCAGCGACTGGCACCTCGGACGAACCCTGCACGGGCGATCCCGCGCGGCGGAGCACGAGGCGTTCCTCGACGAGCTGGTCGATCTGGCCGGTGAAGTCGACCTCGTCCTCGTCTCGGGCGACGTGTTCGAGAGCACCAACCCGCCGATCGACGCCGAGCAGCTCTACTTCGACGCGCTGGCGCGCCTCGGCGACGGCGGTCGACGCGGGGTGGTCGTGATCGCCGGCAACCACGACTCGCCCGATCGGCTGCGGGCGTCGGCGCCGCTGTGCGAGCGCCACGGGGTGTGGGTGCTCGGCCGGCCGGGCGATCGCCCCTCGGGGCGCGAGGGTCCGGCGCCGGCGAGCGAGGGGTCCGGCTGGTGGGCTCGGGTCCCTCCACGCTGAAGCTGCGCTGCCGAACGGCGAGCGGGCCAGGATCGTGGCGGTCCCCTACCCCAGCGAGGCCCGCCTGGCGCGGATGCTCTCGTCGAGCCTCGACGAGCGCGACGTCCAGGCCGCCTACCAGCGCAAGCTCGCGTCGATGTTCGAGGAGCTGTGCGCGGCCGCCTTCGATCCGGGCGCGGTGCACCTGTTCACGAGCCACCTCGCGATCCGCAGCTGCATGCCGTCGCCGTCCGGGCGGGTCCTGATCGGCGGGCCTGGCAGATCGCCGGGGAGGCCTCCGGCCGCGCCGCAGTACACGGCGCTCGGCCACCTGCACCTCGGCAGGAGGTGCCCGACGCTGCCGGGGGTCGCGCGGTACGCCGGGGCGCCGCTGGCCATGCGGTTCTCGGGCGCGACCAGCCGCGGAACCACGTCGTGGTGGAGGTGGCGGCCGGCAGGGGAGCCCAGGGTCGAGCTCGTCCCCATCGCCGCGGGTCGGCCCTGGTGGTCTGGGAGGCGGAGTCGGTGTCGGCGGTGGAGGCGGGGTCCGCCAGGGGCTGTACCCCGACGCGCTCATCGACCTCGCCGTGAAGAGCAAGGCGCCGCTCACCCACGGCGAGCTGGCCGGGCTCAAGCACCTGGCGCGCGACTTCGTGCGCATCCGGGCCGTGCTCCCCGAGGCGGTGGTGCAGCCGCTGATCGACCCGGCGCGGCGCCGGAGCTGCCCTGTCGGAGCTGTTCGCCGCGTTCTACCGCGAGCAGACGGGCAACGAGCCCGCGCCGGAGCTCACCCGGCTGCTCCTGTCGCTGACCGAGCCCGATGCCGGCGAGCGGGCCGCTGGCTGATGCGACCGCTGCAGCTGAGCGTCGCCGGGCTCCACTCCTACCGGCAGCCCGTCACCGTCGACTTCGAAGAGCTCGGCCGCTACGGCCTGTTCGGCATCTTCGGCCGCATCGGCAGCGGCAAGAGCACCCTGCTCGACGCGATGACCCTCGCGCTGTTCGGCCTGGTCGACCGCACCGCCACCCGGTCGCGGCGCGGCCTGGTCCACCCGGCCGCCGACCGCTGCGAGGTCCGGTTCCGGTTCGCGGTCGAGAGCGCAGGGGCGCAGGAGATCTACGAGGTCCAGCGCGCCTACCGGGAGGTCGACGGGGTCGCGCAGCGGGCGACCTCCCGGCTGGTGCGGCTCGAGCCGTCCGGCGTGCGCACGGTGCTGACCGAGAAGGAGGGCGACACCAACCAGGCCGTGGTGGAGGTGGTGGGGCTCGGCGCCGAAGACTTCATGCGGGCGGTGGTGCTGCCGCAGGGCCGCTTCCAGCAGCTGCTGCACCTCAAGGGCGCCGAGCGTCGGCAGATGCTGCAGCGCATCTTCAAGCTCCAGGCCTACGGCGAGGGGCTGCGCCGGCAGGTCCGCGAGCGCCTCGATCTCGTGCGCACCACCCTGTCCGAGATCCGCGGCGAGCTGCAGGGCCTGGGCGACGCCTCTCCGGATGCGCTGGGCGAGGCGCGCCTGGAGCGCGCCCGCGCCGCCACCGAGGCGCGCGCCGCCGAGGCCGCCCTCGAGGAGGCGCGCGGGGTCCACGACGCGGCGGCACGGGTCCGGGAGCAGCGCGCGCGGCTGCTCGAGGCGGAGGGTGCGGTCCGCGAACACCTCGCCGGTGCGGCGGCGATGGAGGCGCGGCGGGTCGCGCTGGAGGCGTCGGAGCGGCTCGCGCCGCTGGTGGGCCCGGCGTCGCGGTGGTGGGAAGCCGTCGGGCGCCGCGGCATCGCCGAGCGCGCCGGCGCCGAGGCGGCGATCGCCGCGCAGGAGGTCGAGGCCGCGGCCGGGGCCGCGCGCGCCGCCGCCGAAGGCGCCCGCCGCGCGCGCGATGCGCAGGAGCCCGAGCTGCGCCAGCGGATCACGCTGCTCGAGCAGGCCGTGCAGTGGCAGGCGGAGCGGGCGGAGCAGGCCGCGCGCCAGGCCGAGGCCGTGGCGAAGGAGCAGGAGGAGGGCGCGGCCATGGCCGCCGCCCAGGCCGCCGAGAGCGCCGCGCGCACCCGCCGCACCGAGCCTCGAGACGGCCAGGCGCCAGGCCAAGCGCGAAGGCACAGTGTCGGGTCACCGCCGAGCAGCGCGAGGCGGGCGCGGGCGCTGCGGGCGGCCGAGCGGGTCCGGCCGCTCAGCACGCCCGAGAGGCCTCCGCCGCGCTGCGCGAGGCCGAGGCCGCCGCGAGCAAGTCCGAGCAGCGGGTCGCGGTTGCGGCGGCTGAGCAGGCCGAGGTCCAGCCCGGCCGACCGCGCGGCGAGACGGCGCGCGCCGCTGACCCGACCAGCGCACCGAGCCCGAGCGCGAGGCCCGCGCTGCGATCTCGCCGCCGCCCGCCAGGCCGTGGCCGTGCGAAGAGTGCCGACGAGCGCTCGCCGCGCAGCAGGCGCCCAGGAGCGCGCCACCGTGCGGCTCGCGCACCAGCGAGGCCGAAGGCGACCGAGGCCCAGCGCGCGCACGGTGGCCGCGGAGGTGCTGCGCGGCGCCGAGCGGGCGTCACGCGCGAGCCGAGCAGGCGCTCGAGGCCGCCACCGCCCGCGCCACCGCCGCCGAGCGGGCGGGGCCACCGCCGAGGCCCTCGCCCCGTGTGCGGCTCCACGCTGCCAGGCCGCCGCTCGACCCCGAGACCCCCGCCGCCGGTGGCGCCCGTCGAGCGCCCACCGGCTCGGCCGCGAGCGGGCCACCCGGCGCCACGAGGCCGCCGTCGAAGCCCGATCGGCCGCCGCTCGAGTCGGCGCGCCAGGCCGCAGGCGACGCCGCCTCGCGGCTGGCCCAGCTCGCCGCCGCCCCACCGCCGAGGCCGCGCTGGCCGAGGTCGGTCGCCTGCAGGCCGCGGTCGAGGCGGCGGACGCCGCCGAGGAGCGCGCCCGCGCCCTCACCGAGGCCTGGCGCAGCGCCCAGGCGGCCGCCGAGGCGCGGCCGTGCCGGTGGCGATCGCGCGCGAGGCGGCGGCGGCGGCCGGCGCCGCCGTGGCGCGCGCCACGTCCGCGCGCGACGCCCGGAGCGAGGCCGCGAAGGCCTGGGCGGCGTTCCACGAGGAGCGCGGCGAGCACACCCTGTTCGACGTGCAGGCCGCCGCGGCGGCGCTGGAGGCGCGTGACCGCCGGGCCGAAGCGCTCGACCGCCAGATCGACGCCCTGGAGGCCGACATCGCGGCCGCCCGCCAGGCCGAGGACGACGGCCGGCAGCGCTCCGACGCCCACCGCACCGAGCTCGCCCGCATCGGCGACCGCAAGGCCGACGCGCAGGCGCGCGTGGCGAGGCTCGACCAGCGTCTCGCGCAGGCCGAGGTGTCCGGCGCGGCCGAGACCCCGCTCGCCGCGGCCCGGGCGGCGCTCGACGCGCTGCTCACCGCGGCCACCGAGGCCGAGGCCGCCGCGGCGAGCGCCGTCGAGGGCGCCCAGCAGCGCGCTCGCCAGCGCGCCGCCGCCGAGGCCGAGCTGCGCGCCGCCCGCGCCGAGGAGGACGCCGCCGAGCGCGCGCTCGTCACCCAGGCCACCGCCGCCGCGCCCGACTGGGCGCAGGGCTGGCCAGAGCGCCGCGCCGAGCGGGTCCAGGCGCTGCTCGCAGCCCCGCCCGATCCCGAGGCGCTCGGCGGCGAGCGCCGCGCGCTCGCCGCCTTCGAGAGCCAGGCCGTCCAGCTGCGCGCGCGGGTGGACGCCCTGTCGGGCGGCGAGGCGCCCGTCAGCGACGAGGCCTGGGCCACCATCCTCGAGCGCTTCACCCGCTGCAGCGAGCGCGCCGAGGCCGCGCGCGACGCCGCCATCGGCGCCGCCCGCCAGTTCGACGCCGTGGAGGCCCGCGCCCCGCGCTACACCGCGCTCATCGAGCAGTCGGGCGACCTCGACCGCGATCTCGGCCGCCTCGACGAGCTCGGCACCCTGCTGCGGGGCGACCGCTTCGTCGAGTTCGTCGCCAACGACCACCTGGCCGACCTCACCGCCCGCGCCACCGAGCACCTGCTCGCGCTCACCCACGGCCGCTACCGCCTGCAGCTCGACGAAGATCTCGCCTTCGTCGTCGAGGACCTCGACGCCGGCGGCGCCGCCCGCCCCGTCCACTCGCTGTCGGGGGGCGAGAGCTTCCTCACCGCGCTGGCGCTCGCCCTCGCCCTGTCGGCCCAGGTGCAGCAGCGCTCCGCCCGGCCCCTCGGCTTCTTCTTCCTCGACGAGGGCTTCGGCACCCTCGATCCCGACGCGCTC
This sequence comes from Myxococcota bacterium, assembly GCA_041389545.1. Taxonomy (GTDB): domain Bacteria; phylum Myxococcota_A; class UBA796; order UBA796; genus JACKER01. The sequence goes on from JAWKRQ010000028.1 coordinate 121,892, forward strand.
GATCGCGTGATGACCGCCATCGAGGGCCTGCGCAGCGAGCACCGCCTCATCGGGCTCATCAGCCACGTGCCGGCGGTGCGCGAGCGCGTCCCCCGCTACCTGTGGGTGACCCCGGCGTCCGGGGCCACCGGCTCGAGCATCGAGCTGCGCGACAACTGACCGCGACGGCCGCGGTCAGCCCATCCGCTGCCGGATCCAGAGCTCCTCGATGGCCTTGACGTTGTCTGCGTCGAAGGCCGACTTGTCGCTCCGGATGTGCACGAGCTTCGGGTCCCGCAGCTTGAGCTCCCCGGTGACGTTGTCCTTGACGATGCCCTCGAACCGCACCGTCACCACGATCGACGGCCGCAGGTCCATCCCGGGCCGCACG
>JAWKRQ010000029.1:0-116719 GCA_041389545.1 Myxococcota bacterium
CCCTCGCCCACCGCCCGGGTGATCACCTCGCCCGCCGGCGTCACCACGACGTCGTGGGGGCGCGGCCAGTCGGCCACGACCCGGTCGACCTCCGCGAGCGTCGCGCGGTCCAGGCGCACGCGCGCCGTCCGCCGGGTGATCTCCATCCCCACGACGAGCAGGTGGTCGCCGCAGTCCGCCGCGACCGCGCTCGACAGGCCCGTCGACAGCGCGGCCTCCGCCGCCACCGTCCCGTCCGCACACAGGCGCCGCACCGACGCCGACGGCGCGCCGTCGGGCGCCGTCCCCCCGACGAGGACGACGTCGCCGTCCACGACGACGACCGCCGGCAGCTTCGGTTCGGGTTCCACCCGCCGACGCTACGTCAGTTCGGGCGGGACCTCAACGCCTGGGCCGGGATGCCCGTGCCGTGTTCGAGCTCGTAGGCCTCGGCCATCTGCTGCTGCCGGCGGATGACGTAGTTGAGGATGGCGTCGTGGGTGTCCTGGAACGTCGGCGACTCGGCCATCGTGAACTGCACGCCGTAGCGGACCCGGTCGCCGCGCAGCGTCCGGTGCACGATCCGCCCCGACACCGACAGCGAGCCGTCGAGCCCCGGCAGGCGGAACAGCGTCTCGAGCCGATCGTAGCCGCCGAGGCCGGCCTCGAACGCCAGCGGCACGTCCACCGCCATGCCGCCGGTGGAGATGTCGACGAGCACGCCCATCTCGAGCGGCAGGTCGAGCTCCGGCGCGGCCGCGAGCGTGACGCCGATGGGCGGCCGGTCGGCCTGCGGCGTCACCCGGAACGCCGTGCGCCGGTTCATCACGCGGCCGAGCACGGGGTGCAGCAGGCCGCCGACGCTGCGCAGGTCGGTGAAGTCGACGCCGAGGATGCGCGCGTCGCCCTCCTCGCGGCGCGAGACGAGCTGCGCCGCGATGGGGAGCTCCACGCCGGTCTGGCCGTCGCAGAGCCACAGCGTGACCTCGCCGCCGACCGGCACCGGCACCGGATCCGCGGGATCCTGCCGGAGGCGCGCGCCCCGCGACGTGAGATCGAGGGGCGCGACCTGGCCGCGCCAGTCCCCGTCGGTCGCGCTGAGCCAGATCGTGACTTCGCCGTCGCCCGTGCGCCGCGCGTGGTGTTTCATGTCTCCAATCTGGCACGGTGCGTGCGGGCGGGGGTTTCGTTGGCGTCTCCATCGGCGGATCGACCGGTGTGCGCGACGGCGCGCTGGGCGTCGCCGCCCGACTGCCGCGGCGAGCCGCGGGACGGCGCCGTGGCCTGGCGGGCGGGCGGGGACGCCGACTGGTTCGCGTTCCGGCTCGAGCTCGACCGCCCCCCCGAGGATCTGCCGGCGGCGTTCGCGCGGTGGGACGCGGAGGGCCACCCGGCCCCCGTCGGCCGGCGGTCGGTCTGCTGGGAGGTGGACGTGGACGTGCCCGGGGTGGACGTGCCCGAGCGGTACGCGCCGGTGACGCTGCTCGGTATGGTCCGGACGGGACGCCCGCCGTCGGTGCGGCCGACGATCGCCCGAGCGCCCCCGGACGAGGCGGCCGACGCGGCGCGGGCGCTCGGACCCGCCTACGACCTGCGGTGGCTGCTGCGCGGGCTGGCGGCCGGCGGCGGCACGATCCTCGCGGCGCGCGAGGGCGGGCGGATCGTCGGGGCCGTGGCGGTGTGCCGGCGCCCGGGGGAGGCGCGCCTGCGCGAGCTGTGGGTCGCGCCGGCGCAGCGGGGGCGCGGCCTCGGCGCGGCGCTGCTCGACGCGGCGGTGGCGCACGCGGGCGACCGGCGGGTCGTGGTGGCGGCCGAGGACGCCGCGGTGGGGCTGTACGAGCGGGCGGGGTTCCGCGCGGTGTCGCGGTTCGTGGTGGCCTCGACCCCGCGGTGAGGCGCTACAGGGCCTCGCGGACGGCCTCGCCGACCGGCCCGACGAGCGTGACGTGGCCGCGATCGGCGAGCCAGCCCGCGGCGACGGCGGCCGCCTTGCCCGGCGCACCGGTGGCGCCGATCGCGAAGGCGATCACCACGACGAGCAGCCCCAGCCCCAGCTTCCGAGCGACCATGATCCGCTGTCCTCCTCCCGTGGTTCCGCCGGCGCGCCATCCGGTCACACCGGTCACGCGCTCCGTAGGATCTTTCGACCCAGGTCGGTGTGACGTCGGGAACCCGAACGACATTCGTTGACCGAAGTTCCACGATCCATGGTTTGCAGAGCCCCCGTCCGCGCCACCTGCGAGCGGGGATCACATCTCGTCGCGGCGCGCCTCGTCCGCTGCCGCCACCGGAAAACCGATCATGATACCCTGATGGTCCGGTCACCCGCGCCCCCCCACCGGTCCCAGCTTCTCGTGCAACGATGGTCGCGGGCGCGGGTGACCACCTCATCACCATGCGCGTGCTCGCCCTCCCGGGGCCGACGCGAGGCCGCCGGGCTACGACGTCCCTCGCTTCCCCGGAGGGACCGTGTGCGGCAGGTTCGCGCTCACCGCGCCCGCGAGCACCATCGCCGAGATCTTCCAGGTCGACGTCCTCCCCGACGTCCTGCCGCGCTACAACATCGCGCCCACCACCCTCGTGCAGACGGTGGTCCAGAACGACGCCGGCCAGCGCGAGCTCACCGAGATGCGCTGGGGCCTCGTTCCCTCCTGGGCAAAGGATCCCCGCATCGCGAACAGCCTCATCAACGCCCGCGCCGAGACGGTCGCCAGCAAACCAGCGTTCCGCGCCGCCTTCAAGCGCCGCCGCCTGCTCATCGTGGCCGACGGCTTCTACGAGTGGGAGCGCCTCGACAAGAAGACGAAGATCCCCCACCTGTTCCAACTGAAGGCCGGCGAGCCGTTCGGCATCGCGGGCCTCTGGGAGCGCTGGACGAACCCGATCAGCGGCGAGGTGTTCCACACCTGCACGATCGTCACGGGGCAGCCGAACGAGCTCATGGCGCCCGTCCACGACCGGATGCCGGTGATCCTGCCACCGTCCACCTGGGACGTGTGGCTCGACCCGAAGGTCGACGACAAGGACCAGCTGCTCGAGCTCCTCGTCCCCTACCCCGCCGACGGGATGCAGGAGCGGCGCGTGAGCAGCAGCGTGGGCAACGTGAAGAACAAGGGCCCCGACGTCCAGGGCCCCTACGAGGGGGACGCATGAACCGCCGAGCCCTCCTGGCGGGCGCGGGCGCCGCAGCCGCCATGGGCGCCGGCGCCTTCGTCGCCACGCGACGCCCCCCTGCCGCATCGTGGCGCGGCGAGGGCGACTGCGGCCCGGCGCTCTCCCGCGCCGACCTCGACGCCGCCGTGGCGCTGGGCGCCGACTACCTGACCACGGCGCAGCTGCCCGACGGCACCTTCGTCTACGAGGTGGACTGGACCACGGGCCAGCGCAGCCGCGACGACAACGTGGTGCGCCAGACGGGCGCGCTGTGGGGCCTCGCCCTGCTCCACGCCGACGGCCTCGCGCGGGTCGAGGCCCCGCTCGACCGCGCGCTGGCCTACTGGCTGCCCCGCCAGCGCAGCGACGCCGGCCGCGTCTGGGTCGTCGACGGCGGCGCCCGCGGGCAGACGGGCGCGATGGCCCTGATCGGCCTCGCCCTCGTGGACCGCCTGGCCGCCCCCTCGGCGGCGGCCCTGCCGGAGGCCGCGCGCCAGAGCTACGCCGAGATGCTCGACGGCGTGCTCGCCTGGGTGCTGCACGCCCGGCTGCCCGCCGGCGGCTTCGCCTCGGCCTACGACCCCGAGACCGGCGTCCCCGGCGGCAACCCCAACCCCTACGCCGACGGCGAGGCGCTGCTCCTGCTCGTCAAGGCCGCCCGCGCGCTGCAGCGGCCCGAGCTCCTCGAGCAGGCGGCCGGCTTCGCCGTCGTCGACCACCGGCGCAACGTCGAGGTGCCGCTCCTCGGCGAGCCCGACCCCGACACCACCAAGGGCTACTACCAGTGGGGCTCGATGAGCTGGTGGCAGCTCGCCGAGGCCGGTCAGGCGCCCGAGCGCCACGGGCAGTGGCTCACCGAGCTCGCCGTGTGGATGATCGACGTCCACCGCACCCTGAAGCGCACGCGCAACACGGCCTACGCCTACGAGGGCATCGTCTCGGCCTGGGACTGGGCCCACCGCCACGGCCCCGAGGACGTCGCGCGCAAGCTCGCCTGCGTCGGCCAGCAGGGCCTGCGCAAGCTGTTCTCCTGGCAGCTCGGGCACCCGCTCGCGCCCGCGCCGCTGCGCCAGGCCCCCGACGCCTTCCGCGGCGGCGTGCAGAACCGGGCCGACGCGCCGCCGCTGCGCATCGACGTGACGCAGCACCAGACCCACGCCGCGATCCTCGCGCGGCGCTACGGCCTCGACACCGCCTCGCCGTAGGCCAGGATCTGGTCGGCCAGCCGCTCGTACTCGGCCGGGTGGTTGTAGATCTGGCAGGCGATCCGCAGCCAGGTTCGCCCGGCGTGGGGCACGAACATGGCCTCGGTGCGGTGGGTGCGCCACAGGTGGGCGTTGAGCGCGTCGGCCTCGGCCTGCGTGCCCGCGGTGGGGAACGGCAGCGGCAGCGTCTGCAGCGCGCCGAGCAGCGCCTCCGGTGCCGGCGGGCGCACGCCGAACCGCCGACACAGCGCCGCGCCGGCCTCGCGGCGCAGGCGCACGTTGTGGGCGCGGATGCGGTCGGCGCCGTGGGCGCGCTGGAACCCGAGCGCCGCCGAGGCCGCGAGCCACGGGCTCGGGTCGCGCGTGCCCTGGAAGTCGAAGCGGGCGGTGAAGCCGGCGTCCAGGCCGTGCGACCAGACGAGGGGGTCGATGCCCTCCTGCCGGTCGCGCCGGACGTGCAGCACGGCGCAGCCCTTGCAGGCGAAGCTCCACTTGTGCAGGTTGCCGACCCAGTAGTCGGCGGCCGTGGCGCCGAGGTCGACGGGGAGGTGCCCCGGGACGTGCGCGGCGTCGATCAGCACGGGGATACCGCGGTCGTGGCACAGGGCGGTGAGCGCCGCGGTGGGCAGCACGAGCCCGGTCACCGACGTGATCCCGTCGAGGACGGCGAGCCGCGCCCGCTCGGGGAGCGCCGCCTGCACCGCGGCCACGATCTGGTCGGCGTCGTCGACGGGGAACGGGACCTCGGCGACGACGAGGCGGGCGCCGGTGAGCGCGCAGACGTGGTCGAGGGCGCGGCGGACGGCGGCGTAGGCGTGGCTGGTGGTGAACAGCACGTCGCCCGGCTGCAGGCGCAGCGAGCGGAGCACGGCCGTGACGCCGCTGGTGGCGTTGTCGACGAGGACGAGGTCGGCGGGGTCGGCGCCGAGCGCGGCCGCGGCCTCGGCCGCCACCGCCCGCACCCGCTCGGGCAGGGCGCGGAAGGAGGCGACGGGCGACCTCGAGCGCCTCGATCCAGCCGCGCTGGGCCGCGAGGACGGCGCGGGGCGTGGCGCCGAAGCTGCCGTGGTTGAGGAAGGTCCGTCAGGATCGAGCGCGAACTGGCCGCGCACGGCGCCGAAGCGCACCCGGCGCCCCCGGGCGCGGCCAGCGCCTCGGCGACCGCACCCTCGGCGAGGTCGCGGAGCGCGGCGCCAGCCGTCCGCGTCCACCGGGTCGGCGCCGCCCGGGGGCGGGGGCATCGGCAGCGGCTCGGCGTCGGCGTGGACGGCGGGGAGGTCGCCGATGCCGGCCTCCCGGAGCGCCTCGCGCGCGCCTTCCGGCGGCTCGCCCGGCGGAGCCACCGCGTCGGTGCCGGCGCCGCCAGCGCCGCCGACGAAGCCCGCTCCCAGCCACGCCATCGCCGGCGTCCCCTCGGCTCGCGATTGCACGCTGCCTCCCGGGCGCCGCGGTGGTCGGGCGCCGCGGTGGGCGATAACCCCGCCGCGGAGGTGCTGTCGTGGGCCATAGCCGCATCTTTCGCGACGACCTGTTCGCGGACCGGGTGGTGCTCGTCACGGGGGGCGGCACGGGCATCGGCGTCGCCGTGGCGCGCGAGCTCGGCAGCCTCGGGGCGAAGGTGGTGATCGCGTCCCGCAAGGCCGAGAACATCGAGCCCGCGGCGCGGTGTCGAACCGGCCGCGAGGTGGTCAGCAGGATCCGTCGACATCCGCGACCGCGACGCCGTCGGCCGGCTCGTGGCGGCCGTCTCGAGAGCGCCACGGGCGCATCGACGTGCTGGTGAACAACGGCGGCGGGCAGTTCTTCAGCCCCGCCGGGGGCCATCACGCCGAAGGGCTTCGACGCCGTGGTCGCGACCAACCTGGCGGGCACCTGGAACGCGAAGCGCGCCGTGGCCGACGCCTGGATGCTGGCCACGGCGGCACCGTGGTCAACATCACGATGCTGACGCACGGCGCGTTCCCGGGGATGAGCCACTCCGTGGCGGCGCGCGCCGGCGTCGAGGCGATGACGCGCACGCTGGCCGTGGAGTGGGCGAACAAGGACATCCGACTGAACTGCATCGCGCCGGGGTTCGTGGCGTCGAGCGGGATCAACCGCTACCCCGCCGGGCTCGAGCTCATCGCGCAGATGAAGTCGCTGGTGCCCCTGAAGCGCCTGGCGACCTGCGAAGAGGTGGCGTGGGCCGTCGCGTGGCTCGCGAGCCCCGCCGGCGCCTACGTCACCGGCCAGGTCATCACCGTGGACGGCGGCAAGGAGCTGTGGGGCGACTGGTGGCCGATCCCCGATCCGCCGGGGATGGGACCCGTCACGGTGCCGAAGGAGCCCTGGGAGCGCTGATCGTCACCAGACGTTCGGGTCGCAGGGGTCGGCGTCGCCGCGGTCCTCCACGCCGTCGTTGTCGTCGTCCGGGTCGGTGAGCGCCGGCTCGCCGTCGCCGTCGAGGTCCTCGTCGGGGGCGCCGCAGCCGCAGAACTCCTGGGTGACCGGGTCGTAGCAGGCCTCGTAGGGGACGGTGGGGAGGGTGGTCCCGGTGTCCGTCTCGCACGGGATGCAGTTGCCGCGATCGTCGTAGCACTGGCACTCGTTCGGGCGGCCCGTGTCGCAATCCACACAGTTCCCGGCGGCGTCGTAGCAGGCGCACTGGTCGCGGCAGTCGGGATCGTCGGCGTTGGGGATCCCGTCCTGGTCGGCGTCGCCCTCGGGGTTCGAGCAGTCTTCCCGCGGGTCGGTCGGCAACGTGGTCCCGTTGTTGCAGCCCCGATCCGTGTTCGGGTCGCACTGCTCACAGTCGGGGCGGCCGTCGCCGTCGCGGTCCTCGCAGGCGGTGTCGAAGTCGGGGACGTCGGTGGTGTTGCAGTCCTCGAGCCAGGGGACGCAGCCCTCCTCGTCGCCGAAGACCACGGTGAGGTCGCAGCCGGCGGCCGCGAAGAGGGGGAGCACCAGCAGGGTTCGCCAGGTCACGGAGTCACCTCGTCCGGTTTGGGTGTACCCGCTGATGTGGCGGCGGACGGACCGGGTTCGATGTTTTTCGCTGGCGCTGCAGAACCTGCACGGTCAGCGGCTCCCAGGCGGAGATCGAGGCGGATCGCGGCGGGCGACAGCCGCTCGTCGGCGGTGGACCAGCCGATGTGGGTGGTCGCGAGGTCGATCTCGCCCGCCACGCCGGCGCTGATCCGCCACCCGCCCACCGCGACGGGCACGGCGAGCCCGAGGACGGCCTGCGGGACGACGTGGGCCGCCACGGGATCGGTGTCGAGGGACCAGCGGCGGGCGGCGAGGCCGGCGCCGGCGCGGGCGACGAGGGGGCCGAAGGCGGCCCAGCCGTCGGCGGCGGCGGCGACCTCGAGCAGGCGCGTGGACGGGCCGAAGGCGGTGGCGCGCGGGGGGCGCCAGGCGGCGCGGAGGCCCAGCCCCACGTCGCGGCCGAGGTCGAGGGCGAAGGCGCCGCCGGGGCCGGGGGAGAGGCCGGGGCGGGCGAGGAGCTCGGGGCCGAGGCTCAGGCGGGCGGTGCGCGCGGTCGCCGGGGCCCGGGCGGCGGGGACGGGCGGGCGATGGGGCGTCGGCGGCCGGTCGGGGCGCGGGGCGCGGCGTGGACGGTGCAGGCGGGCGGGGCGGGAGCTGCCAGCCTGCGGACGGGGACGGGGACGAGGACGGCGACACGGGGCCGGGAAGGCGGCGGACCTCAGGCGATGCAGGCGAGGCGGCGGGCACGGGCACGGGCCGGGGCACGGGCAGGGGCACGGGCATCGGCACGGGCACGGGCCGGCACGGGCACGGGCCGGGGCGCCGGCGAGGACCTCGGGGACGGAGGGGGCGAGCGAGGCGCCAGGAGGCCGGGCAAGGGCACGGGCAGGGCAGGGAGCAAGGGATCGGCGCGCGAGGCCAACAAGGCCAGCGCGCGGTCCGCCGGCGCGGCGGCGGGCACGAGCTCGAGGTCCTCGAGCAGCGCCGCCACCAGCGCCCGCAGCGCCGCTCCGCCTCCGGCGTGGCCGGCGCGGCCACCGCCACCGTCCGCTCCCGCACCGTCACCGTCCACTGCACCTCGCCGCGCGTCACCACGACCTGCTCGGCGCCGGGCAGGCCCCGCAGCGCCGGGTCCACGCCCTGCGCCCCGGCGGCGGCCACCGCCAGCCACACGAGCCCGATCACGGCGCCTCCAGCGCCTGGCGCAGCCGCTCCGCCAGCCGCGCCTGCTCGGTCGTCTCGGGCAGGTCCGCCGCGCCGAGCAGCGCCCGCGCCCGCGCCGGGTCCTCGTCCAGGAGGCACGTCGCCAGCAGCAACCCCTCGGGCGCCGCCGGCACCTCGGCCACCGCGGCCTCCAGCGCCTGGCGCGCGCCGCAGCCGTCCCGCGCGAACCGCGCCGCGGCCACGTACCGCACGGTCGGCCCGCCGCGCCGTCGTGGCCGACCGCAGCAGGGCCTCCGCCGTGGCCAGCGCCTGGTCGTCGCGCCCGAGCGCGGCCAGCGCGCGGACCTGCCGCGCCCGCAGCTCGTCCACCAGCGGGCCCGCGTCGCCGGCGACGGCCAGCGCGTCGTCGATGGCGTCGAGCTGAGCCTGCGGCCCGGCGCCGTCGAGCGCGATGACCCGCGCCATGCGGCCCTCCACGTCGGGCGCGAGGCAGGTGCGGACCTCGCCGGCCAGCAGCTGCACCTCCTCCTGCCCGGCGCAGTGCACGCGCACGATGCCGTGCTCCACGGTCACCCGGGTGGCGCCGGCCGTCCGGTCCACCAGGAACGCCGTCCCCACCACGCGCACCGTCGCCTCGGCCGTGGTCACCGTGAGGTCCACGCCTTGTGCGGCGTCACCGCCACCGACAGCGTGCCCTGGCGCCAGTCGATGACGGGCGCCCGCTCCGTCCCGCCGATCTGGCCCTCCCCGCGAACGACAGCGAGACGTCGTCGAGCGGGATGGCGAGCGGCGCGGTCGGCCCGGGATCGACAGCGGCGCGGGCCGGTGCCGCGCGAGCACCACGGCGCCCACCACCAGCGCGAGCGCGCCGGCCAGCGCGAGCCCACCGCCGAGGCCCAGCAGCGCGGGCCACCACGGGCCCCGCAGCGGCTGCGCGCGCGCGCGGATCCGCCGCGCCAGGTCCTCGGGGGCCTCGGTCCCCGCCACGTACGCGGTCCGCGCCCGCTCCGCCTCGGCGCCCTCCGCGCGCAGCGCCGCGCCGAGCCGCTCCCGCACGGCGTCCGGCAGCGCCGTCCCCGCCACGAACGCGTCGCACGCCCGCTCGGTGTCGCGGTCCCGGGTCACGGCTCCGTCCCGTAGCGCGCCTGGAACTTCGCCCGCGCGTAGTACAGGCGGCTCTTGACGGTGCCCTCCGCGAGCCCGAGCAGCGCGGCGGCCTCGGCGACCGAGCGCTCCTCGAAGTAGCAGAGCACCAGCACCTCGCGGTGCTCGTCCGACAGCCGGTCCAGCACCCGGGCGACCCGCTCGCACAGCTCGCGCTGATCGGCCGGGCCGTCGGTGCGCTCGGGCGCGATCCGCTGCTCGAGCGACACACCGGGCAGCCACCGCTGCCACCACACCCGCCGCCGGTGGTTCGCCACGACGCGCCGGCAGGTCGCGAACAGCCACGACGGCAGCCGCTCGACCCCCTCGATCGCCGCGTGCTTGCGCACGAGCAGCATCATCACGTCGTGCGCGGCCTCCTCGGCGTCGATCCGCCCGGCGCCGAGGCGCGCGCACCAGGCATAGACGGTGGGCAGCCAGTCCGCGACCAGCTCGTCGATCGTCGGGGCGTCGTCCCCGTGCAGGCGGGCCACCTCTCGCACCATCTCCCTCTCCGCGTCCACCGATGTGCCGAGCATGCCCCCCGGTTCGAAAAAGTTTCCGTCCGGTCGCGGGCGGTGGGCTCGGCTACCTTGGCCACGGAGGCTCGGTGCCCCTCGGACTCCTGGTGATCGCCGTCGCCCTCTCCGGGTGCGCCAAGCGCGCCGCCCTCGAGGACCCGTTCTCCGAGACGCGCCTCGAGCGCGACCTCCGGCAGCTCGTGCCGCTGGTCGAGCAGGCCGCCGGCCGCCGGTTCGTCACGCCGCCCCGCGTCGAGCTGTCGTCGCCCGAGGTGCTCGGCAAGATGCTGCGCGAGGAGGAGGAGCTCATCAGCAGCGTCGTGCTGCGCGACACGCCGCCCGAGGTGCGCGCCGAGCTCCTCGAGCGCCACACGCAGGTCGTCGACGGCGGGCTGCTCGGCAAGTACGGCATCTTCGAGCAGACGCTCTACCTGTGCCACGACGCCATCGTGCAGGCCACGCTCCAGAGCGGCCACCCGACCTCGGACGTCGACGGCGTCGCGATGGTGGTGATGGCCCACGAGCTCACCCACGCGCTGCACGACCAGCACAGCGACCTCGAGCGCATCGTCCGCGGGCTCGACGACCAGGACGCCCTGTGGGCCGCGTCGGGCACCTGGGAGGGCCTGGCCACCTGGGTCGCCGAGCGCGTCGCCCACGAGCTCGACCTCGACGACGCCTTCACCATGCTCTGCGCCCTGCAGGGCTGGAGCCCGCGCGGCCTGTCCGCGGCCGGCGCCTACCCCGTCTGGGCGACCTACGGCCGCGGCCGCGACGCCATCGCCTGGCACTACGACCACGGCGGCTTCGACGAGGTCTGGGCCGTCGCCGACACGCCCCCCGTCACCTCCAGCGGCCTGTTCCGCCCGGAGCGGTGGGCCGAGCCGCGCGCGGCGCCCGACCGCGACTATGCCGCCATCCTGCGCGGCACCGAGCAGCTCCTCGCGAAGGGCGACTGGGTCGTGGGGATCTCGATCCTCGGGGAGTTCGAGCTGCGCGGCGAGGCCGTGGTCGCCGACAACGAGGCCGAGCTCGACGAGATCCTGGGCCACCTCACCCAGGCCTGGCAGCTCGACGCGAGCCGGCCCGACCGCAGCGGCTCGGTGCGTCTGCTCCGCTTCGACGAGCCCGCCTGGTCCGAGCGCTACCTCCAGGTGCTCGGCCACCAGCAGACGGCCGCGGCGTCGATGCTCGCCGACGCTGTCGGGCGCGAGGTCGAGGTCGACGTGGAGCCCTTCGACGCCGTCCCCGCCGACGCCGCGCTGCTGCGCCACGCCCGCGTGGCCGGGCTGGGCGGCACCCTCGCCGAGCGCCACGCCGCGTGGGTGGTGCGCGGCGACACCGCGGTGATCGTCACCGCGCAGGACTACCGCCCCGGGCTGCGCCTGCAGTGGACGGTCGAGGAGGTCTTCCGGCGCCTCGACGGGGGCGCCGACGGAGACACGGAGGGGGCGCCGACGCCCTGACGGGCATACGAGGGCAGCAGGAGCGCATCGTGTCCACCGTCCCCGCTGCGGCCCCCGAGATGGTCTCGCTCGTCACCGTGGCCCTCGACCGCCCGCTCGACCTGCGCCGCCACCCGCCGCCCGGCGCCGAGGCCGTGCCGGGGATCCCGGGCGGCATGGCCGTCGAGGAGGAGCCGCGCATCTACCTGTTCGCGTTCGGCGCCGCCGTGGTGCAGGCGCCGGCGCTCGATCCCGCGCTGGTGGAGCGGCTGCGCGCGCTCACGGGCGCCGAGGTGCTCCGCGACACCGAGGAGACCTGGAGCGTCCACGGCGCGCCGGGCGCCCCGCGGGCGGGCTGGGACCGCATCCACCTGCCCGAGCTCGCTCCCCACCGCGTCGCCATGGTGGCCCAGTCCGCCGCGCTCGACCGCTACGACGCTCGCGCGAACCGCCTGCTCGACGAGGCCCTGACCATCCTCACCATCCTCGAGAAGCGCAACCGGCTGCCGGGCTCTCCCGAGCTGACCCGGCGGATCGCGGGCATCACCGCGTCGCAGCTCCACCTGTCGCGCAGCTTCTTCCTGGTCGATCGCCCCGACCTGACCTGGGAGGACGCCATGTCGGCGCGGGTGTTCGACGCCCTGTACGAGCACCTCGAGCTCGAGGAGCGCCACGCCGCGGTCATCCAGAAGCTCGACAGCCTCTCGTCGGCGCTGCGCACGGTGGCCGACCTGCAGAGCGCCCGGCGCGGGCTGCAGCTCGAGCTCGCGATCGTGGCGCTCATCGTGGTCGAGGTGGTGATGGCGCTGTGGCAGACGGGGCACTGAGCCCCGCGGCGCACCCCCTCACCCCTCACCCCATCAGCTCCTCCCAGCGGGCGTAGGCGGCGGTGACGGTGTCGCCGAGCTCGGCCAGCCGCTGGTTCAGCCCGGCGACCTCGTCGGCGCGCTCGCGGTAGGTCGCGGGGTCGGCGAGCGTGGCCTCGAGCGTCTCCTGTTCCGCCTCCAGCGCCTCGATGCGCTCCGGCAGCGCGTCGAGCTCCTTCTGCTCCTTGTACGACAGGCGCCGCTTCGCCGGCGGGGGCTTCGGCGGCGCGGCCTTCGCCGGCTCCGCTTCGGCGCGCGCCTCGGCCCGCTGCCGGGCGTGGGCGGCGAGCCACTGGGTGCGGCTCGCGTAGGGCACGAGCCGTGCGTCGGGCTCGAAGGCCAGGATGGAGGTGCACACCCGGTCGAGGAACGCGCGATCGTGGGTGACGATCAGCGCCCCGCCGTCGTACGCGAGCAGCGCCTCCTCGAGGATCCGCAGCGTCTCGAGGTCGAGGTCGTTGGTGGGCTCGTCGAGCAGCAGCACGCTGGCGCCCTGCAGCATCAGCTTCGCGAGGAGCAGCCGCGCGCGCTCGCCGCCCGACAGCGACGCGGTGCGCTGGCCGAGCTGCTCGCGCTCGAACGCCATCCGCTCGAGGAAGGTGACGACGTGGACCCAGCGGTCGCCGACCTGCACCTGGTCGTTGCCGCCGCCCGCCGCCTCGGCGACGGTGTGGCTCGGGTCGAGGCCCGTGCGCAGCTGGTCGAGCACGCCGATCCGCGCCCGCGGCCCGCGCACCACGTCGCCCGCCGCGGGCGGCCGCACGCCGCGCAGCGTGTCGAGGAGCGTGGTCTTGCCGATGCCGTTGGGCCCGACGACGCCGATGCGCTCGCCCGGCCGCAGCACCAGCTCCACGTCGCGCGCGAGGATCCGGTCGCCGATGTCGATGCGCAGCCCGTGGGCCTCGACGAGGGTGACCCCGGCGGGGACGCCCACCTGCAGCCCGAGCTCGAGCGACCGCGAGTGGAGCGTGGGCACGGCGTCGCGCAGGGCGTCGAGCCGCTGCAGCCGCGCCTTCTGCTTGGTGGTGCGCGCGGCGGGGCTGCGCGACGCCCACTCCGCCTCGCGCGCGATGGTGGCGAGCATGCGCGCGCGCTGCTTCGCGGTGGCGGCCTGGCGCTCGGCCCGCGCCACGAGGTAGTCGCCGTAGCTGCCCTCGTAGGCCGTGGTGGCGCCCTGCTCCAGCTCGACGATGCGCTCGGCCACGGCCTCGAGCAGGTAGCGGTCGTGGGTGACCAGCAGCACGGCGCCGCGGTAGCCCACCAGGAACGCCTGCAGCCACTCGACGGCGTCGGCGTCGAGGTGGTTGGTGGGCTCGTCGAGCACCAGCAGGTCCGGGTTGGCGATGAGCGCGGCCGCCAGGGCCACCCGGCGCACCTCGCCGCCCGACAGGGCGTCGGCGCGCTTGTCGCGGGCGGGGCAGCCGAGGCGCGAGGCCACGCCGTCGACCTTGTGGCCGAGGTCCCAGCCCACGGCGTCGAGCCGGTCCTGCAGGGCGCCGGCGTCGGCCAGGCGGCCCTCGGCCAGCGCCGCGGCGTGGTCGGCGAGGAGCGCCGCGTGCCACGCGACGGCGCCGTCGAGCACCTCCCCCACCGTCCGGTCCCCGAGGGCCGGCGCCTGGCCGAGCATGGCGAGGCTGCCCCGCCGCTCGACCCGCCCGCCGTCGGCCTCGATGCGCCCGCCGATCACGCCGAGCAGCGTGGACTTGCCGCTCCCGTTGACCCCGACGAGCCCCACGCGATCCTGCGCTCCCACGTCGAGATCGCACCCGCGGAGCACGCGGCGATCGCCGTAGGCCTTGGTCAGCTCCCGCACCACCAGCATGCAGCCCGGGTAGCCGGCTAGGATGGCCCCATGCAACGACGTGAGATCGTGTCCGCGACGGTGATGCGCCCGGGGGCGCAGCTCGGGGTCAGCCTGGTGGGGACCCTGGCGATCGTCGCCCTGGTGATCGTGGGCGTGAACCTGTGGCTCGGCCTCGACCGGCTGCCTGCCGCGGTGCGGGGCACGACCCCGCTGTTCGCCGGCGTCGCCGTGGTGCTCGGCGCCGTCACCGCGTTCCTGTGGTCGCGCGCGCGCCGCCGCCTCACCCTGGTCGACCAGGGCGAGCAGCGGGTGCTCGAGATCGACGACCGGCCGCCAGTCGTGCTCGCCGGCCCGTTCACCGTCCGCAAGGCCTGGATGGCGGTGCCCGGCGCGCGCGGCGCCAGCACGCGCCTGCTCCAGGTCGCCATCGTCGACGGCGACCGCGTCCCGCTGCTCCTCACCGAGGAGTGGGGCGCGCTGACGCAGCCGCCCGACTGGCCCGAGGGCGCGCTCGGGCTGGCCGCCGAGCGGGCCTACACCGCCGGCGGCATCCGCTTCCTCGCCCAGCTCGTCGAGGCCCTCGAGTCACCGTAGCGGGACGAACGCGACCTCGCCGTGGGTCGTGCGCCGCAGCGTGTCCCACGGGGTGCGCTCGAGCACGACCAGCTCCTGCAGGTCCTCCGTCCCGATCGGCATCACCAGCCGGCCGCCGAGCGCGAGCTGGTTCGTCCAGGCGTCGGGCATCTCGGGGCTCGCCGCGGCCACGAGGATCGCGTCGAACGGCGCGGCCTCGGGCCAGCCCTCCTTGCCGTCGCCGCAGCGCAGCGTGACCGGCAGGTGCAGCCCCTCGAGCACGCGGCGGGCCGCCTCGAAGCGCGTGGCCAGCCGCTCGATCGAGTAGACGTCGGCGCCGAGCTGCGCCAGCACGGCGGCCTGGTAGCCGCTGCCCGTGCCCACGTCGAGCACGCGCGAGCTCGGGCCGATGCGCGCGAGCTCGATCATCTTCGCCACGATGTAGGGCTGGCTGATGGTCTGGCCGTCGCCGATGGGCAGCGGCATGTCGGTGTAGGCCTGGTTGGCGAGGTGCTCGGGCACGAAGGCGTGGCGCGGCACCGCGCGCATGGCCGCCAGGACGGCCTCGTCGCTCACGCCCCGCCGGACGATGGTGGACTCCACCAGCTCGTGCCGCTCGGCCTCGCGATCCGACCGCGCCGACGGCTCGAGCTCACCGGCGGCGCCAGGGCCGCGACGGCCCCGCGCCGCCGGCCAGCACGGCGAGCTCGATGCCCACGTGGCCCGAGAACATGCCCTGCGGCAGCGGCCGCGCGCCACCCGCACCACCGACGGCGCGAGCATCAGGTAGGGGCCGAGGCTCGAGCGAGATGCCCGGCGGCAGGACCAGCCCCACCGCGACCTTCGGCTCGAGGTACGGCGCGAACGAGGCGTAGGCCGGCGTGGCGTCGGGCTCGACGGCCCGCGCGCGGCGAAGCCCGCGATCCCCGCCGTGATGGTCGGCGTGGCGTAGAGGGTGCCGCCGTACTGCTGCCCGTAGCTGATGCCCGCCGCGCCGATCCAGCCGCCGGCGGCCGTCGGGCAGACGCTGCCCTTCGCGCCCCAGCGCAGGTCGTCGCTCGTGCGCATCACCTCGCCGCGGGGCCCGGCGTAGTCGTGGCCGCCGGTGATCCACCACCCGGTCAGGCCCACGCAGCCGACCTGGCTCGCCCGCGGACCGTCCCAGGTGGGCTCCGACAGCGTGTAGCCGTTGCCGCTGACGAGGCCGGCAGCGAGGTGGCCCGTGCTCGCCAGCGCGGGCACGGCGACGGTCTGGAGGAGGAGCAGCGCGGACATACGGGCCTCCGGTCCCTTCAGTGTATCCCTCGCGGCGACCACGAGAGCCCGAAACGCGCGGCGGCTACGGCGAGATCGCCCGGTACCCGCGGGACCAGTAGACGAGCGGGCGCTTCTCGTCCGCCACCGACGTGCCCGTCACCCGCCCGATCGCGAGCGTGTGGTCGCCCATCGGCAGCAGCGCGTGCAGCCCGCAGGTCATCCAGGCGAGGGCGCCCTCGATCACGGGCTGCCCGGCGTCGGTCCAGGCCCCGGCGATCTCGGTGAAGTCGCGCGTGGGCAGGCGTCCGGGCTGCGCGAAGTACGCCGACGCCGCCTGCTGCTCGCTCGAAGCAGGCTCACCGCGAACCCGCGCGACGTCTCGATCATCTGCACGAGGCGGTTCGCGTTGGCGAGGCAGACCAGGACGAGCGGCGGATCGAGCGAGACGGAGGTGAAGCTCGACACGGTCAGGCCGTAGAGCATGCCCTGGTCGTTGGTCGTGACCACGCACACGCCGCTCGCCCAGCGGGAGAGCACCTCGCGGAAGCCCTCCGGCGCGACGTTCGGCAGCTCCCCCTCGCTCACGAAGCCCCCTCGAGCCAGAACCGCAGGACCGTGCGGCCCACCATGATGACCTCGCCGCCGTGCAGCGAGAACCGCGTGACGCGCTGGCCGTTCACCACGGTGCCGTTGGCCGAGCCCTCGTCGGTGAGCAGGAAGCCCTCCGGCGTCCGCGCGACCCGGCAGTGGATCGCCGACAGCCGGCCGTCCGACGGGATCGACAGCTCGCACTGCCGGCTCTGCCCGACCCGCAGCTCCTGGCCCACGACCACGCGCTTGCCGCGATCGGGCCCGCTCATGAACTCGAGGCTCGCGGGCAGGCCCTTGATCTCCTGCGTCACCTCCGGCGGCACGGAGGGGCGGGGCGCATCGCGCCGGTCCGCCTCGGGCACCTTGCTCGTGACGCCGCGCGCGAGCGGGGTCGCCGGCGCCGACAGCTTGTCCACGTCGTCGTCCTGGACCTCGGCCGGGAAGCCGAACACGCCGCCCGTGGACTTCGGCTGCCGGTCGTCGGCCCGACGCACTGCCGACTCGATGAGCGTGGGCACGTCGGCCTCGCTGGTCGGCTTGTCGGGGATGGGCATCAGGACGGTGGTGTCGTCCAGCGGGCCCTCGTCTTCGCCCTCCTCGTCGTCGTCGTCGCCGTCGGTGACGACCCCCCAGGATCCCGACTGGGTGGCGTCCGACGGCGAGGGCTGCCCCAGGGGCTCGAGCCCGAGCGCCTCGCGCAGCACGTCCTCGGGGATGGGCCCGGTGTCGACGGATCAGTCGTCGAGCACGCGGATGAGCTTGCCGTCCACGGGGTCCACCGGGCCGCCGACGCGCACCATCGCTGGCACGCCCCCGTTCCGGTTCTGGATCACCTCCTCCTCGGAGGGCTCGTCGTCGACCGACTCCTCGTCCTCGGGGTCGCGGAAGCCGGGGTCGGTGTACTCGACGCTGACCTCGGCCGGCAGGCCCTCGTCGTCCTCGGGGACGTCGCTGCCGGCGGTGGGCGGCAGCGCGACGGTCATCTCGGCGCCGCCCGGCTCGGAGGCCACGGCCGAGAGCGGCACCGTGAGCTCGCCCTGGTCGATGCCCTCGTCGTCGTCGGACGCGTCGCGCATCCCGTCGATGCGCAGCGCCGCGGTGGGCTCGAGCAGGCGCACCGACTCGGCCGACGGCAGGTCCACCGGGGCGAGGTCCTCGACCGGCGCGGGCTGGGACTCGGGCGCCGCCGACCGGTGGTTGCGCGGCTTGGCGGGCTGGCTCCACGCCGGGCGCGGCTCCTCCTTCGGCGCGGCGGCCGCGGCGGGCTCCGGGGCGTCAGCGGACGGCGCGTTCGACAGCCAGCGCGTCGAGCGCACCTCGCTCGCGGCGGCCTCGGCGGGCTCGGCGCCGGCGGGCGGCGGCAGGTGCGCCGCGTCGTCGAAGACCTGGAACTGCAGGCGCGTGTCGCCGAGCGTGACCCGCTCCCCGCCGACGAGGCGCCACTCGTCGCGCACCTCGCCGTCGACGAGGAGCTTCGCGTCGTCGTCGACGGTGGCGAGGTAGATGCGGCTCCCGAGGCGGTACAGGCGGGCGTGGTGGGGCGTGATGCCCTCGCCGTCGAGCCGCAGCGCCACGTCGTCGGCCGTCCCCACGATCGCCTGCTGCTGGTCGCGCTGCAGGGCGAACAGCAGGCCGCGGTCGCGCAGCAGGGCGCCGATGGGCCCGCCCGACCGCGCGGTCTGCTCCTGCGACGCCTCGGCCGGCGGCACCCAGGCGACCGGCGCCTGCGGCGGGCGGCCGCCGAGCAGCACCTGCCAGGCCTCGGACGTCGCCAGCGCGGGCATCGCCGACGTGATCACCATCAGGTCGGGCGGCAGCACGGTGCGCGCGGTGGACGCCTCGAAGTCGACCTCCACCAGGCGCTGCGACCAGCCGTACGTCTGCGCGACGGGGAAGGTGGCGGCGGTGTTGGCGAACCACAGGTCGTGGACCTGCTGGATCTCGGCGTTCCACTCGCCGAAGGTGTCGGACAGCCGCTGGAACAGCTGCGGATCGATGAGCTGCCCGCGCGCGAGCAGGTCGACGACCGAGCAGGCGCAGCGCATGCCGGTCTCGCCGCCGTCGAGCAGGGACTGGCCGAGGGGCGACAGCGCGAGCCAGCTGCGCATCGCGGCGGGGTCGAGGATGCCGGCGAGCAGCCGGGCGAGCGCCTCGTAGGCCGTGAAGCGCTTCGGGACGGCCTTGACCCACGGCGCGCGGTCGGCGCCCGGGTGCCCGCCGCGCGTGGACAGCGCCACCTTCGCGAGGCCCCACCAGCCCATCGCCGAGAACGGATCGAGCTCGATGGCCCGGTTGTACCAGCCCATCGCGGCGGTGACCCGGCCCTGCACCCAGGCGAGCTCGCCCATCCCGATGCAGGCGTCGATCTTGTGCGACGACAGCTCGACGCTCTTGAACAGCGACAGCAGGCGGTCGAACACCACCCCCGCCTGCCCGAGCTCGCCGCGCGCGAGGTACAGCGGGCCCGCGAGCTGCAGCGACGGCACGTGGTTCGGGTTGAGCTTGAGCGCGAGCGCGAGCCGCTCGAGCGCCTCCTCGGGGCGGTCGGCCTTGAGCAGCAGCGAGGCGTGGGCGGTGCAGTCGGCCGCGCGCTCGCTGGCCTCGGGCTCCTCCGACTCGCGGCCCTTGTAGGTCTCCCACAGCCGCTCGTAGAAGGCCATGGCCTGGTCGTGCTCGTGGGCCCGGTGGTGGAGCCGCGCCACGTGGCGCAGCGCCACGACGTGCTTCGGCGCCCGCTCGAGCAGCGCGTGGTAGACGGTGAACGCCTCTTCCTCGAGGTGCACCGCGCTGGCGATGATCCCCGCGCGCAGCAGCGTGGGGCTGGCCTCGCCGAGATCCTGCGCGGCCGCCTGCTGCACCATCAGCTGGATGACGCGCTTCCACTGCCCGCGGCGGGCGCGGATGGCCTGCATCCGGGTGGCGAGCGAGACGTCGTGGAAGCCCACGGCCTCGGCGCGGTCGATGAACTGCAGCCCGCGCGTCTCCTCGTTGAGGTGCTCGAGGTAGGCCCGCCCGATGGCGTACTCCAGCGAGGGGCGCTCCGCCTCGGGGACGTAGTCGAGCAGCTCCTGGCTGAACTCGGTGTAGCCGACCCAGTCCTGGCGCACCTCGGCCAGCGCGACCAGGCTGCGCAGGGCCGTGACCGCCTGCTCGGGGGTGCGGTGGTCGGCGAGGACCTGGCCCCAGGTCTCGGCGGCGGCCACCGGGTTCTTCAGGTGCTCGGCGTTGACCCGCGCCAGCTCCATCCGCAGGACCACGCGGCGCCCGGCGTCGCGCGCGCGCGCCTGCGTCCACAGCGCCTCGGCGTACCGCGTCCACCCGTCGATGTGGCTCGCGGCGACGCGCAGCGGGTCGAACAGCGCCTCCACGTCGCCCGTGCGCTCGAGGGCGAGCAGCAGGTGCGAGAAGGCCTGCTCCCAGGCGCCCGTGGCGGCGTAGACCTCGCCCAGGACGACGCGGATCTCGACGGCGTGGGTCGGCTTGAGCAGCAGCAGCCGCTCGTAGTGCTGGGCGGCCACGCCGTAGCGCGAGCGCTCGCGGGCCCGCACGGCGAGGGACTGCACGAGCTCCGGGTCGGACAGCCAGTCCTCGAGCAGCGCCTCCATCGACGGGTAGCGCACCGCGAGGTCCCAGTCGGTGGCCCGGGCGAGCACGTTGCGCGTGCTCTCGGAGACCGGCAGGCTGCGGATGAGCCGCGACGGATCGCGGATGACCCAGTACGGCAGCTTGCGCTCGTTGAGCGCCGCCATCGCCGTCATGCCGAGCGCGAAGACGTCGGCGGCGGCGTTGGGCTCGTAGCCCGGCTCGGTGGTCTCGGGGGCGCGGAACAGCGAGGTGCCGTCGGCCGGCACGCCGGGCTCGATCGAGAAGCCCACGACCACCGCGCTGCCGTCCTCCGACAGCATGACCGTGTTCGGACGGAGGTCACCGTGGACGACCTCGCGCTCGTGCGCGTACTGCAGCGCAGCGCCGACCTCGATCGAGGCCTGGATGGCGTCGATGGTGTCGAGCGGCGCGGAGGCCAGGTTGCCCGACTCGAAGTAGCGGGTGGCGACGTAGACGAAGCCCTCGTCGGAGCGCGCGGCGTCGATCACGCCGCCGATGCCGGGGTGCACGAGGCGCTTCGAGCGCGTCGCCCCGGCTCATGAACGCGGCGACGGCGGCCGGATCGGTCACCCACTGGGCGTGGAACACGCGCACCAGCACCAGATCGTCGGAGATGCGGTCCCACGCCTTCCAGTACCCGTCGGCCGACCGGTCGCCGACCCGCTCGATCATGCGGTAGCGGCCATCGGCCATGAACTCGCCCGCCCACAGGCGCGGCCCCTTCCGCATGCGGTACTTGAGGCGCAGGATCTCGTCGGCCACGGGCGCGTCGGGATCGGACGCGCGCTGGGCGTACAGCTCGGCGAGGCGCTCGCCCATCTCCCGCATCGGTTCGTCGGCGTACTGCGGGGTGAGGTGCGCCGGGACCGAGTCGGTCCGCTCGTCCTCCTGCGGCAGCTCCTCCTCGTGCATCATCTGCGGGTCCTCGCCGGGGCGGTCGGAAGTGTGGCGCCCATCATAGGCCACGCGCACGATCGCGCCCCCGGTCGAGGTGAAAATCCTGCGTCAGCGATCCTCGCCCCAGGCCGCCTCGACGCGGACCAGCACGCCGAGCTGCAGGACGCTGGCGGTGCGCTCGCCGGGCGGGGCCTCGTGGAGCCAGGCGGCGTCGAAGTTCGCGTCGAAGCCGAAGCGCCACGAGACGGGCACGACCTCGGACAGGATCCAGCCCCCGGCCATGCCGGCATGGCCTGCGCTCGGCGACGCGCCGCCGCTGACGGCGAACGTGCCGCGGCCCTGGCGCCCGCTCACGACGAGGTGGGCCTGCGGGAGCGTCATCGTGGTGGGGACGCCGCCCACGACCTTCTGCAGCTGGGCCACCCCGCCGCCGAGCCCGACGGCCACCTGCTCGAGCACCGCCGCCGGGCCGAGCCAGACGGCGGGGAGGGCCAGCGGCGCCGGCTCGAAGGTCGGGTTGCCGCCGATCTTTCGCACCGACGGCGCCACCGCGCGCAGCTGCGCGTCCCAGAAGGCGCCGCCCGGGCCGGCGACCGGCTGGAAGCCCGCCAGGGTGAGCGCGCCGGCGCCACCGGTGAGCGACGCGTCGGCGAGCCAGGTGCCCGGGTCCTCGACGAGCTGGCTCGACACGAGGACGCCGAAGCCGAGCCCCACCGCGCCGCGGCCCGCGGGCTCCCAGACGCCGTCGTCCGCCTTCTCGACCTCCACGACCCGGACGGGCGCAGCCTCGAGCCAGTCGTCGGGGAACGGGACCCCGGGCTGCAGGTAGCGGCTGCGCATCCGGCCGTCGCGCCACAGCTGGACGAGGTGCACGTCGGGGGCGGCGGGATCGCGCTGCGGAGCGCGGCGGACGAGCACGCCGTCCACGAACAGCGCGGCGTCCTCGGGGACGGCGGGGCCCGGCGGGGGCGGCGGCGGCGCGACGAACGCGTCGAGCAGGTACTGGGGGACGCCGGACAGGTCGGGGCGGACCGCCAGGGCGGTGGCGAGGACGGGCTGCCAGGGCTCCTTCGCGACGTAGCGGACGATGGCCTCGTCGAGGAGCAGCTGCGCCCAGGCGTCGCGCGAGACGGGGTGGTCGAGGCAGGGCGCGAGCCGGACGAGCTCGCCGTAGACGCGCTTGTGGGTCACGGGGTCGTCGTCGAAGATGGCCTGCGACGAGACCTTGGCGAGGGCGCGGACGTCGGCGTCGCCGAGGGGCACGGAGCAGTCCGCCTGCTGGGCCGCCGCCGGCAGGGCGAGGGCCAGGGCCGCGATCACGGGGCGGCCTGCAGCGCCGCGTCGGCGGGCGGCTCCGCGGGCTCGGGGGCCGCCGGGGAGCGGGGCTCGCCGCGGAGCTGCGTCACGTCGCAGGCCCCTCCGCGGCTGCAGCGGACGCTCCAGACGTCGCCCGGCGCGGCGTACAGCGCGGCGACGCCCAGCGGCTCGAAGTCGGGCGGGGTCCGCGGCGCGACGACGTAGCGCCCGGCGGGGACCTCGCCGGCGCCGAAGGTGCCCTCCCAGCCGAGCAGCCGCACCGGGACGGGGCTGCGGACCCGGACGCGGGCGGTGCCGCCGGCGTCGCCGGCGTCGGGCGGGCCGGGCTCGAGCGGGTCGGGCGCCTGGGACGCCTCCTCGGGGGCGACGTCGGCGGACACCGGCACGGCCAGCGCGAGCGTCGCGGTGTCGGCGTCGGCGCGGGCGTCCGGCGCGGCGCTCGCGTGGTGGACGTGGGCCTCGGCGAGCAGCAGCGCGACCCAGGGCTGCTCGGCCACGTCGGGGTCGGTGCAGGTCAGGCGCGAGAGCAGGCCGCGGATCATGGCGGCGTGGGCCTCGGAGTCGGCGGCCTCGGGGTCGGCCAGGACCCGCTGCGGGCGAGGTGAGCTCCCGCGGTGATGGGGGCGCAGTCGTCGGCGCGGGCGGCGCCGGCGAGGAGGAGGAAGAGCGTCACGGCTGCACCTCGCAGCTCTGGGCGAGGTTCGAGCACTTGATCACCACCGTCTCTCCGGGCTGGACGCGGACCGAGCCCTGCTCCGAGGGCTCGGCGCCGCCGAAGTAGGCCAGGATCCTGTAGGTGCCGGCGGGGACGAGGCCGGCGGTGAAGGTGCCGCCCTGGCCGGCGAACTTGACGCGGACCGAGCCGTCGACCTTGAGCGTGGCCTGCTCGGTGCGGGCGGGACGCGGCGCGGGGACCGGGTTCGGCACCGGGTTCGGCACAGGGTCCGGGGCGACGGGCGCGGGCGCAGGGTCGGGGGACGGGGTCGGCGCGGCGACGGGGGACGGGCGCGGCCGGACGGGGGTGGGGGCAGGGGCAGGGGCAGGGGCAGGGGCAGGGGCAGGGGGGGCGGGCTCGATGACCGGGACCGGCCGCAGCCCGTCCGATGGCGGCGCCGTCAACACCCACGCGGTGATGCCCAGCACCACCAGCACCGCCGCTGCGGCGAGCACGGCCCCGAGCAGCCCCACCAGCCCGAAGCCCACGCTCACCACGACCCCGGGCCGGTCGAGCGTCCCCGACACCGTGCGGATGCGCCCCGACGGGACGACCGCGGGCCCGGACGTGGGCCCCGTCGGGCCGGTCGGCCCCGTCGGCTCGGGCGGCCGCGGCGCCACCGGCAGCCGCTCGCGCTCGCTCGTCGGCGGCGACAGCGGCGCGCCCGCGCCTGCCGTGTGGAACGGCGTCTCCACCACCGCCATGCCGTCCATCATCCCGCGCACGGTGCGCACGGGCGGCCACTGCCGGTTGCGCGCCCAGCGGTCGAGCGGCGGGCCCGACAGCCGGTCGGCGAGCTCGTAGCAGGTCTGCGCCAGCTCGGGGTGGCCGGGCCGCTTCGTGGGATCGAGCGACAGCATCCGGTAGATCAGCGCCACGACCTGGTGCGGCACCACCCGCGGGATGGTCTCGAGCTGCGCCTTGACGTAGGCGTCGTACTTCTGCTCGTCGAGCACGAGCAGGTAGAGGTCCTTGAGGCTCATCTCGCCGAACGTGCGCCGGCGGACGATGCCCTCGAACAGCGTGAGCCCCAGCGAGTACACGTCGATCGCCGGCCCCGAGTCGGCGTTCTCGAGGAACCGCTCCGGCGCCATGTACAGGTAGCTGCCGAGCATCGCGTTGGTCTCGGTGCGCGCCTCCCGCTGGACGTTGGCGGCGCGGGCGATGCCGAAGTCGAGGAGCTTGACCTCGCCGTGGCGGCCGAGCCGGATGTTCGCGGGCTTGATGTCGCGGTGGACGAGCTCGAGCGCCCCCTGCCCCGTCGGCGACGGGGCCGTCCACGCGGCGTGCAGCCCCTCGGCGAGCTTCCCGATCAGCTCGACGAGCGCGCGCACCGGCAGCGGATCGTCGCCGTAGATGCACTTGTCGAGGTCCTGCCCCTCGACGTACTCGGTGACCAGCGCCACGCGGTCGCCGAGCGTGACGAGGTCGTGCGCCGCGAGGATGACCGGGTGCCGCAGGCTCGACAGCACGTGCGCCTCGTCGCGCAGCCGCTCCACGGCCTGGTTCTTCGCGTCGACGTCCGGCCGCAGCAGCTTGACGGCGACCTTCTGCTCGAGCCCGCCCGCGCTGCGCACCGACGACAGGTACACCGCGCCGAAGCCGCCCTCGCCGAGGCACCGCTCCAGCCGGAACTCGCGCCCGCCGCGCGGATCGGGGAGCCAGGCGTCCGGATCGGTCACCGCACGCTCCGACGCCGCACGGCCACCAGCGCGAGCAGCCACAGCAACCCCTCGCGGGCGTCGCCCACCGCGCAGCGCGGGAGGAACGGGCCGGCGGGGTCGGTCCAGCCGTCGCAGTCGCGGTCGGCGCCGCCCACGTCCTCCTCGGCGCCGGGGTGCACGCCCGGATCGGCGTCGTCGCAGTCCTCGCCCGCGGGGTAGCCGTCGCGGTCGAGGTCGACGGCGCCGCCCGGCGTGGTGCCGCCCGGGACGGTGGTGCCGGTGCCGTCGAGCGGGAAGCCCTCCGGACCGCCGGTGGCGCCGATGTCGGACCGGGAGCCGTCGCGGTCGACCTCGGCGGGGTCGCCGGCGTCGACGACGGGGCTCCCGTCGCTCGGCACGGGCAGCTCGCACGGTCCGCCCTCGAGCGCCGCGTCGCCGGTCAGGGAGCCGACGAGCCCCGCGGGGACGGGGGGCACTTCGAACAGGTCGTAGCCGCCGCTCAGGGTGCCGCCCACGTCGACGGAGCGCCCGATCACGGAGCTCCACAGGGCGAGATCGCCGGTGGTCTCGACGGTGACGTCGCCCGCGCTGCGGATCGTGCCGTGGCGCAGGTCGAGGTCGCCCTCGACCTCGATCGCGACGCCGGCGGCGGTGTCGATCGCCACGGCCTCCATCGTCACCGCGCCGACGAGCCGCACCGCGGGCTTGTCGGTGGTGGTGCACGCCGCCCGGACCCGGACCAGGCTCGACGGCCCGGAGGCGAGCCGGTGGACGAGCTGGTAGACGCTGTCCACGCCGGTGAGGGTCACGTCCTCCAGGGTGAGCGCGCCGGCGCCGTACAGGTCGATCACCGGCGCCACCGAGGCGAACCCGTCGAGCGTCACGCGCCGCAGCGTCAGCGGCCCGCCCTTGGCCCACACGGCGCCCGGCTGCGTGCCCTCGCCGGTGAACGCCACGTCCTCGAGGAGGCAGCCCGCCAGGCAGCTGATCCCGTCGAAGGCGGTCTTCGGCAGCACGACGTCGACGTTGCGCAGCGTGAGGAAGGCGTGGGCCAGCACGGCCTCGAGGTTCGACGCGGTGGTGTCGAGCTCGAGGTCCTCGAAGGTCAGGGGCGCGAAGCTCTCGATCCGGCCGCGGGTCATCACGGTGGTCGCGGTCGAGCCCGCACCCACCAGGGTGACCTCGGCGTCGATCTGCTTCGGCAGGTACCAGACCCCGGCCCCGAGGTGGATGACGTCGCCCGCCTCCGCCGTGTCGAGCGCAGCCTCCAGCTCCACCGTGTCCTGGACGACCACGTCGGCCGCCCACGCCGCCCCGATCGTCGCCAGCCACCCCGTCACCACAGCCCCCAGACCACCCCGACGTGCGCGAGGGCACGCAGATCCGTGGGGGACAGTGTACGCCCGCTGCCCTGCTGCTCGTAGGTGGCCCGGCCGATCCGCCCCTCCAGGCCGACGCGCATGCGTGTCCCGCGGCCGGGCGCCGTGATCCCCCCGCGGAGCGAACCGGCGATCCGCGACGGCGCGAGCGCCAGGCTGGCCCCCCCGTCGAAGGTGGTGGCCCCGAGCGTCCACAGCGCCCCGGTGATCGCGGGCGCCGCCAGCACCTGCTCCACGACCGCGCCGCCCACCTCGCGCCGCACCGAGGCGAGCGCCACGCCGACGCCGAGCGCCCGCGACGGGCCGTGCAGCGCCCCGGCGACCACCAGATCGACCGGGCGGCGCGGCGTGAAGGTGCCGTCGATCCACAGCCCGGCGGAGGTGGCCTCGTTGACCGCCGCGGGCCAGGCCCAGGCGCGCACGGTGACGCCGTAGTCGGCGCCCTGGATGGAGCCGTTGCGGGCGAACGGGCCGGGCTCGCTCACCCTCTGCGTCTGCTGCGCGAGCCCCACGGCACCCGAGAGCAGCAGCCCGCCGGGCGCGGCGGGCGCCTCGCCGAGCCACGCGGCGGGCACGGCCTGGTCGCGCAGCAGCAGCGACTGCAGCGCGCCGTCCTGGCGCAGCTGGACGAGGTGCACACCGTGCGCCGGCGGCAAGCGCTCGGCGCGCCCGCCGTCCACGAACAGCTCGACCCGCCGCGGCACCACCGGGCCGGGCTCGCTCGGCGCAGGGCTCCACCGCGCGATCTCGTGGCTCGGGCCCACGAGCCGGTCCACGCCGGGGTCGACCTGCAGGGCGGTGGCGAGCGGCGTCTGCCAGTCGAGGCCGCGGAAGTGGTCGACCACGGCGACGGCGACCAGCCACGACGCCCACTCCTCGCGGGTCGGCACGTAGGTGAGGCATGGCAGGCGCCGCTCGAGCTCGACGCTCGCCGACTCGAACGCCATCACGTCCTCGCGGTCGATCGAGCGCCGCGCGCGCTCGAGCAGCCCCCCGAACGCGACCTCGTCCAACGGCTCGCACGGCCCCGGGCGCGCGGCGCGCGCCGACGCGAGCCACAGCGCGACGGCCAGCCCCCCCTGCAACGTCGCCCCTCCGGCTGGGCCTCGATGATCCCCGATGTGGACCCGGAGCGCAACGGCTGCGACCTTTCACGGTGGACGGCCCGACGCCGCAGGGTGGAAGATGACGCGCCGATGTGCCCGTCGCCCGGGCCAACGCTGGTTAAGGAGAGCCGTGCGCGGGGTCCGGAGTCGGAGGGCATGACCGGTCCATCCACCATCGGCGGGCGTCCTCAGGATCCCGGAGAACCTCATCGGCTACGTCCTGGCCGACCGGTACCGGGTCCGGCGGTGCTTGTCCCGCGGCGGCATGGGCGTCGTCTACCTCGCGAGCCAGGAGCCCCTGGATCGCGAGGTGGTGGTCAAGGTCGTGCGCAGCGACCTCGAGGACCCCGAGACCCAGGCGCGGTTCCGCCGCGAAGCCCGCAGCCTGTCGATGCTCTCGCACCCCAACGTGGTGCAGATCCACGACTACGGCTTCGATCCGACGGCGGGCCTGTACTTCATCGTGATGGAGTACGCCCGGGGCGTGACGCTGGCCCGCTACCGCCGGGAGCGCGGCGGGCGGCTGCCGCTGGCCGAGGTCCGCCCCATCCTGACGCAGGTGCTCTCGGCGGTGGCGGAGGCACACCGCGCGGGGCTCGTCCACCGCGACCTCAAGCCGTCCAACGTGGTGCTCACCGCGCCCGAGGGCGCGCGCCTCGCGGTGAAGCTGCTCGACTTCGGCCTGTCGAAGCTGACCTTCGGCGACGAGCCCATCACCCGGGCCGACACGTTCGCGGGCTCCGCGCTGTACATGGCGCCCGAGCTCGTCCGCGCGCAGACCCCGGGGCCCCAGGCCGACGTGTACGCGCTCGGGGTGCTGGCCTATCAGCTGCTGTCGGGTGCCAATCCGGTCCGCGGCGAGCACGCCGACCAGATCCTCGCCCAGCAGCTCGCCGGCGAGTCCCGGCCGCTGGCCGAGGTGCTCCCGCCCGACGTGGCGCTGCCGCCGGCGCTGGTGGCGCTCGTCGACCGGTGCACGTCGCTCGAGCCCGAGCGCCGTCCGCCCGACGCCGCAACGCTGCTCGAGGCCTTCCTCGCCGCGACCGCGGGGGTGCAGGACGCACCGGCCAACGCGATCGCCGCGGCGGCCGACGCGTCGGAGCCGCGCAGCGCGAGCCTGGTCCCCGCCCCCAACCGCTCGGGCACGGGCATGACCGTGCTCACCCACCCGAGCGGCCCGCTCCGGCGGCCGCCGCCGCGCCGGCTGTGGGGCGCGCTGATGGCGGTCACCGTGGCGCTCGTGCTGGTCGCGGTGCCCACGAGCGGCGTGCTCGCGGCGCTCGCGTTCCGCTGGCTCGACTCGGCCGCCGCGCCGCCCGTGGCCGCGCCCGCACCCGCGCCCGTCGACGCCGACGCTGCGGCCGTCGTGGTCCTGCGCGACGGCGCGCTGAGGGCGCTGCGCGACGCCGACTACGATCGCGCGATGGACCTCGTGACCGAGGCCGTGTCGATCGCCCCGGCGGACGGCGAGCTCAAGCAGCTGCTGCAGGTCGCGGGCGACCTGCGGGATCGGGGCCCGGCCGGGCCAGCGGGCCCCGGCGGCGTGGTGATCGTGATGAGCTCGCCGCCCGGCGTCACCTTCGCGATCCCGGGGGTCGGCCGCGGCGAGACGCCGCAGCGGGTCGTCGGCGTGCCCCCGGGCGAGCAGCGCGTCGAGTTCTACGTCGACGGCACCCTCGTGCGCACCGAGCCGGTGGCCGTGGACGCCGCGGAGGCGCGCATCGTCGACGTCGACGTCCGCACCGCCCCTCGACACGCCTCGCCCCATCCGGTAGACCCACCCATTCGGCAGGGGGAACGGTGAACCGGCAGGGGCAGCTCGCTGTCTGGCTCGTGGTGGTGGCGGGGGGCCTGTTGCTGGTCACCCTCTCCGCGCTCGCCGGCCTGATCGTGGCGATGCTCTTCAGCAGCGCGCCGGAGCCGCTGCCCGCGCCCGCACCGTCGCCCGTCGCGGCGGCCGCCGAGGCGCCACCGTCCAACGGCGTCGTCGCGCGCGAGGTGCTCCGGGAGCGCGCGCTGCGCGCCATCCGCGAGGGCGACTACGACCGCGCCGTGTCGCTGACGAGCGAGGCCGTCGCCGCCGCGCCCGGCGAGGGCGACCTGCAGGAGCTGCTCGCCATCGCGACCGACCTGCGCGACCGCAAGCGCGTGCAGCCCGAGGCCGCCGGCGCGCGGCGAGGTGGCCCCCGCGCCTGCGCCGAAGGCCGCCCCCCGGAGCGCGCCCGCGCCGAGGGCCGCCTCGAAGGTCGCGCCCGCGCTCGCACCCCGAGCCGCAGCGCGGCGTCGCCATCGTCACGAGCACGCCCAAGGGCCTCGCGTTCGAGATCCCGGGCGTCGCCTCCGGCCAGACGCCCCTCGAGGTCCAGGACGTCCCGCCCGGCGAGCACGAGGTCCGCTTCCTGCGCGACGGTGCCGTCGTCCGCACCGAGCGCTTCCGCATCGTGGCCGGTGCCGTCGAGATCGTCGACGTGACGCTCGAGGAGCCGCCCCCGGTGGTCACCCTGGCGCCCGCCCCCGCGCCGGCCGCGCTGGCGGCGGCCCCGCAAGGCGGCCCCACCCTCGTCTACCTGTTCGTCCCGGGCTCGGTGCGCCCCCGCGCGCTCGAGGCCGCGTTCGCCGGCCAGCTCGCGGGCGCCGAGGTCACCGCCTTCGGCAGCTGGCAGGACTTCGAGCAGGCGCTGCAGGCGCGCCCGCCCCACGCCGTGGTGGCCACCCGCACGGCCCTCGACGCGCTCGGGCTGCCGGTCACGCTGCAGGGCCTCGACGCGTCGGGCTCGGCGAACGAGCGCTACGTCCTGCTGAGCGACCACCCCCTCGGCCCGGGCGAGCTCGGCGGCGCCGCGGTGGGCACGGTCGACCTGGCGGGGCGCGAGCGCTCGACCGAGCTCGTGAAGCGGCTGGTCGGCGCCGAGCTGGTCGGCCTGGAGGCCGCAGGTCAAGCGGGTGCCTGAGCCGAGCGTGACCTGCTCCCGATGCTGCAGTTCGGCAACGTCGACGCCGTGATCCTGCCCGCCTCGGCCGCCGAGCGGCTGCTCGCCTCCACGCAGATGGCGCTCGTGCGCACGCCTGCGGCCGAGAGCCCCGTGCTGCCGGCGCTGAGCGCGCTCGACGCCGGGCGCCGCGGCGCGCTGGAGGCCGCGGTCCGCGGGCTGCCGGCCGAGGTGAACGGCAAGGTCGGGGTCGACCGCTGGGGGGCACCGTGATGCTGTGGCTCTGGGGCAGCGCGTGGGCGGCGTCCGCGGGGCTGGTCCCGCTGAACGAGCCCGCCGAGGACCGGCCGACCGTGCTCGTCCTCCGCAAGGACACGCCCAACATGGAGACCTTCGTGCAGGGGCTCGCGGGCGAGCTCGGCAGCGACTTCAACCTGGTGGGCCTCGAGGTGAGCCGCGAGAGCACCCCCGCGGAGATCGGCGCGGCGCTCGAGCAGTCGCACCCCGCCGCCATCGTGCTCCTCGACAACCCCACGGCCGAGCTCTACCGCAGCTACCAGGAGCAGCACCAGGGCGCCGTCGACCCGCCCGCGGTCATCGCCATGGCGCTGTTCGTCGAGCAGACCGCCGCTCGGGTGCGCAACGCGACCGGCATCGCCTACGAGGTGCCCGCGGTGACGAGCCTCGTGCGGCTGCGCTCGACCGTCGAGGCGCCGGTGAAGCGGGTCGGCGTGGTCCACCGGCCGAGCTTCGGCGGGTTCGTGGCCGACCAGGCGCGGCTCGCCGCCGTCGAGGGCTTCGAGATCGTGCCCTACGAGGTCGGGGCGCGGCCGGGCATCGGCCAGGTCCGCAAGGGGCTGCGCTCGCTCGACAAGCTCGGCATCGACGCCCTGTGGGTGCTCAACGACAACGTGCTGCTCAACCCCGAGCTGCTCGTGGGCGCCTGGCTGCCCAGCATGCGCCGGTACGATCACCCCGTGGTGGTGGGCGTCCCAAACCTGCTGCGCACCGACCCGCCGGTGGGCAGCTTCGCCGTGCTGCCCGACCACCAGAGCCTCGGGATGCAGGCGGCCGACCTCATCTTCGAGCTCGAGCAGGCCGGGTGGACCCTCGACCGCGGCACCCCCGCAGCTGCCCATCTCGGTGGAGACCGTGCTCAACCGCACCGTGATGGAGCGCACGGTGGGGCTGCAGCAGGGCGGTGGACCGGGTGGACCAGGTGGTGGAGTAGCTACTTCCAGCGCTCGTAGGCGGCGACGAGCTTCGGCAGGTGCACCCCGACGAGCCCCCGCGCCCGGCCGGCGGCGCGGTCGCCGTAGTAGGGGCGCAGGGCCGGCTCGAGGTGGGGCGCGATCTCGGCGATCGACAGGTCGCCGCGCCGCCCGAGCTGCCGGTACAGCCCGCGCGAGACGGCGGGGCCGGCGTTGTAGCCGACGTACATCAGCGGCAGGTTGTCGCCCACGTCGGCGCCGAGCTCGCGCACGAAGGCCACGCCGGCGCGGATGGAGCGCTCGGCGTCGAACCGGGCGTCGGTCAGCGGGCACGGGAAGCGGTCGGCGTGGGTGCGCACCGCCTCGGGGTCGGTCTCGAGCGCGACCTGGACCTCGCGGGGCACGCCGCAGTCGCGGCAGCCGCACGCCGAGACCTGGC
This sequence comes from Myxococcota bacterium, assembly GCA_041389545.1. Taxonomy (GTDB): domain Bacteria; phylum Myxococcota_A; class UBA796; order UBA796; genus JACKER01. The sequence continues at coordinate 31,933 of JAWKRQ010000029.1, forward strand.
CCACCCCGAAGATGTGGTGGAACGGCGCGCGCTGGGCGGTGCTCGCGCAGAACTGCATGAGGCCCGAGCAGCCAGTCGCCGACACCGCGAACTGGCGGCCCCCCGACTCGACCCACATGAAGGCCTTGGTGCGGGCGGCGAGTACTGCGGTCGCCGTCGCTCGCGTCGAGCAGCAGCGGGTCCCAGTCGGGTCGATGAGGGGGACGGCGTCGGCGTCGAGGTCGGCGTCGAAGGCGTCGGCCGAGACGCCGCCCACCGGCCGCCGCGGGCGCGCGATCACCGCGTTGGACGAGCCAGGCGGCCGTGTCGACCAGCCGGGCCGAGGCGGTGTCGTCGACCAGGTTGGCCGCGCGGGCCAGCCAGGAGGCGCCGTCGACCCGCAGGGGCACCAGCGTGGGTTGCAGCAGCAGCGCCACCAGCGGGCCGGGGCCGCCGCGGTGGTGGCGACGCCCGCGCCGCGACCGGCCGGGCTGGGGGCGGGCCCGCGCACCGGGGCCCGAGGCGCCGGCGCCCTGGCCCGGCGGACCCGCTTCGCCGGCTTCGGCCGCGACGCCGCCCAGGCGCGCGCCACCGGGTGCCACAGCGCCGCGATCACCGCCGCGTGCAGCGCCGCGAACAGGGTGAAGCGCAGCCAGGCGTCGTCGATGCCGGTGATCTCGGCCAGGCGCTGCCAGACCGTGGGCAGCTCGGTGCCGAGCAGCCCGGCCAGGCCGCCCGCCAGCAGGCGCAGCCCGAAGCCGAGCGCGGCCACGGCGAGCGTGACCGCCAGGAGCGGCCACGCCACGGCGTCGTAGTGCCGCTTGAGGTGCCAGGGATCGACGGGGCGCCGCTTCGCCATGCCGTCCGGTATCTCGGCCGGCCGTGGCATACGTCCCCTCCGGAGGCGGAATGGGCGATGGAGAGCGCGCAGTGCGCGGGACGGACGTGCGGGACACGCGGATCACGCCGGTGACCGACCGACGGGAGGCCTTCGCCGCCTGGGCCGACCGCATCGGGTGCGGCGAGGTGACGACGCCGCCGGCGCAGCTGCGCGGCGAGGCGCGCCGGATCCACGTCCGCCGCACGCTGCTCGAGGACCACACCTTCCGCATCCGCCACCGCCCCGACGGCGCCGCGCTGAAGTTCCGCAAGCTCGCCGGCTCGCCGTTCTCCTTCTTCCGCGGCACGGCCCTGCTGTTCTACCGCGACCTGGCGGGCCTCGACGGCCACCTCCCCACCGTGCTCGCCGTGGGCGACGTGCACCCCGAGAACTTCGGCGTGATGCCGAACCGCGACGGCGCGCCGTTCTTCGGGGTGAACGACTTCGACGAGGCCGGCTTCGCGCCGTTCAGCTGGGACCTGCGTCGCGGCGCGGTCGGGTTCTGGATGGCGGCCCGGGAGCACGGCCTGCCGAAGAAGCAGCGCCGCAAGGTCGTTCGCCGGTTCCTGCGCGGCTACATCGCCGGCCTGCGGGGCTTCGCCCGCGACGACAGCGAGAAGTGGCGCCAGCTGCGCCTCGACACGAGCCCGCCGCTGATCCGCGACCTCATCGAGGCGTCGATGACCGACCGCCGCGAGCACCTCGACCAGTACGTCGACCTCGACAAGGGCGAGTTCCGCCCGACGCGGAAGGTGGTCCCGGCGACGTCGCGCAAGGCCGAGCTGCAGGCGGCGATCGACCAGTACCGCGACCGGAGCTCGGTCCCCGACGAGGAGCGCGCCGGGCACTTCCAGGTCAAGGACGTCGCCGTGAAGCGGTTCAGTGGGACGGCTTCCCTCGGGCTCGACCGGGTGTGGGTCCTCATCGACGGCCCCACCGACGACCCTTGCGACGACCTCATCCTGGAGCTCAAGCAGGCCCGGCGCTCGGCGATGGACGGGCTCGCGCCGCTCCGCATCGGCGGACACGACGGCGTGGAGCGGGTCGTCGAGTCGGAGCAGATCCACGTGGTCGGCGGCGACCCCTACTACGGCTGCACCGAGCTGGACGGGCGCCCGTTCCTGGTGCGCGAGCGCAGCCCGTTCAAGGACGAGATCGACCTCGAGGACCTCGACTTCGGGGAGTGGAAGGAGTACGCCGAGATCTGCGGCGGCGTCGTCGCCCAGGCCCACGCGCGCAGCGACGAGGACACGGGCGTGCTCGAGGGCAACGCGGAGGAGGCGATCCTCGGGTCGGTCAGCCACGCGGTGATGGTGGACGACCTGGTGCGGTTCGCGGAGGAGACGGCGAAGCGCCACAAGCGCGACTGGAAGGCGTTCCGCAAGGATCACGCGCTCGGTGCCTTCGCCGACGTGCGGGTCGCGCCGGCCCGCGACACGGAGCACGGCGGGTGAGTATCCTGGGCGGATGCAGGACCTCTACGAAGCCGTCCGCCAGGATCCCGACGACCTCTCCGCCCTCAACGTCCTCGCGGACTGGCTCTCCGAGCGGGCCGATCCGCGCGGCGCGTTCATCCACACCCAGATCCAGCTCGAGGATCCCGACCTGCCCGCCGAGCGGCGCGCCGAGCTGAAGGCGCAGGAGGCGGCGCTCCTGGCCGAGCACCAGCGCGCCTGGCTCGGCGACCTCGCCGCGCTCCTGCTCGACACGCCCCGCGCCTGGGACGCGCCGCAGTGGCAGTTCCGGCGCGGGTTCCTCCACACCCTCGACCTCCGCGACATCACCACCGAGCGGGTCGAGGCGCTGGCCGCCGCCGAGGAGCGCGTGTTCGTGCGGTCCTTCGCGGTGGCGTTCTGCTGGGGCGACGAGGACGCGCTCGACCGGCTCTTCGACCTGACGCTGCCCAACGTGCGCCGCCTGACCTACGGCGACGGCACGGGCTCGCTGCCCGAGGAGGGCCGCGCCGCGACCCTGGCGTCGGGCATGCCGCGGCTCGAGGAGATCGCGGTGAGCGGGCGCAGCGTCGAGACCCGCGGGCTGTTCCGCCAGGCGATGCCCGCGCTGCGCGAGCTGACCGTGAGCTGCGCGCGGCACTACGCCGTCGCCACGCTGGCCGGCAACGCGTCGCTCGGGCAGCTGCAGTCCATCGAGTTCGTCCCCCACGCGCGCGAGCTCGACGACGACGACCGCGGGTACCTCACCGGCGAGCACGTCCGGATGCTGGCCCGGTCGCCGCACCTGACGGCGCTGAAGCGCCTGCACCTGCAGGGCTGCACCGCGGGCGACGCCGGCTGCCGCGAGCTCGTCGCGTCGGGCCTGCTGCGGCGCCTCGAGGTGCTCGAGCTGCCCTACGGCGAGGTGACCGACGACGGCGCCCGCGCGCTGGCCGACGGCCTCGGCGCGCTGAAGCGGATCGACCTGTCGGGGAACAGCCTGACGGAGGCCGGCGTCGCCGCGCTGAAGGCCACCGGGGTGGCGCTGCAGGCCGGCAACCAGGAGCAGTGGCGGCCTCACCGCGGGTACCTCGCCTACGGCGACTGTGAGTAGCCTCGCCGTGGTGCTGCCTCCGGGCTCGCCCCGGTGGGCGTCGCTGCGGGAGGCGGCGCGAGCGCGCGGGGCGTCGGTCCGGCTCGTCCCGTGGACCGCACTGGCGGCGGGCGACCACGCCGGGCTGCGCGACGCCGACCTGGTCAAGCTCGACTCGCCCGGCCGCTGCGAGGAGACCCGGCGCGCGCTGGTCGGGGCGGGCGCCGACGATCCGCGGGGCTTCGCGGCCGGGCTGCAGCGGGTGCTGGCCGCGCTGCCGGCGGACGTCCCCTGGTCGACGCCGCCCGACGCGGTCTGGGCGATGGTGGACAAACCCACCACCGCGGCGCGGCTGCAGGCCGCGGGGATCCGCTGCCCCCAGGGCTTCGCCGCCGAGCTCGAGATCGACGGCGGGCTGTGGGCCCGCGGCTGGGATCCGGTCTACGTCAAGCTGCGCACCGGCTCCTGCGCCGATGCCATCGTGTTCCTGCAGGGCGACACCGGGCTGTCCACGGTGGTCCCCGACGGCGACGGCGTCCGCAGCGTGTCGCCGATGGCGCCGCTGCGCGCCGAGGCCCTGGGGCACGTGCTGCGCTGGCTGCTGTCGCAGCGCACCTGGGTGGAGCGCGCCGTGCCCTCGGTGCGCCTGGGCTTCGACCGGGTCGACCTGCGCGTCGTCGTGATCGACGGGGCCGCCCGGTTCACGGTGGCGCGGCAGAGCGCGCAGCCCGTGACCAACCTCACCGCGGGCGGGCGGCGCGCCGACCCGGACCGGGTGCGGGCGCTGCTCGGGCCGCGCGCCTGGCGCGACGCCCACGACGTGGCCGTCGCGGCGGCCGCGGTGTTCGGTGCGCGCTCGGTCGGCGTCGACGTGGTGGTGGACCCGGCCGGCGAGCCCCACGTGCTCGAGCTCAACCCGTTCGGCGACTGGTTCCCCGGGCTGCCCATCCACGCGGCGCAGCTCGAGGCCTGGCTGCGCTGAGCCCGCTCAGCCGAGGATGCGCAGCGCCCGGCGGACGCCGTCGGCGAGGCGATCGAGCCTCGCCGGCGGTCGAGTAGCAGCCGAGCGAGGCCCGGACCGTGCCCACCACCCCGAAGCGCGCCATGGCGGGCTCCGCGCAGTGGTGCCCGACCCGGACGGCGATGCCCTGCTCGTCGAGCAGGGTGGCGAGGTCGTGCGGGTGCACGCCGTCGACGACGAACGACAGGATCGACGCCTTGTCGGGTGCCGTGCCGATGAGCCGCAGCCGGTGGATGGCCTCGAGCGCGGCCGTGCCGTGGGCCAGCAGGCGCTGCTCGTAGGCGGCGACCCGCTCGCGGCCGAGGTCGGTCACCCAGTCGAGCGCGACGCCGAAGCCGATGGCCTCGGCGATGGCCGGGGTGCCGGCCTCGAACCGGGCGGGCGGGTCGGCCCAGGTGGTGCCCTCGAACGACACGCTGGCGATCATCTCGCCGCCGCCCTGCCACGGGGGCATCTCGGCCAGGAGCGCGCGGCGGCCCCACAGGGCGCCGATGCCGGTGGGCCCGTAGACCTTGTGGCCGCTGAAGGCGTAGAAGTCGGCGCCGAGCGCGCCCACGTCGACGGGCAGGTGCACGGCCCCCTGCGCGCCGTCGACCACCACCACCGCGCCCACCTCGTGGGCGGCGTCGGCGATGCGGCGGACGGGGAAGACGGTGCCGAGCGCGTTGCTCACGTGCGCCACCGCCACGATGCGCGTGCGGTCGGACAGCACCGCCCGGTAGGCGTCGAAGTCGAAGGCGCCGCGGTCGTCGACCTCGGCCACGCGGATCACGGCGCCGCTGCGCGCCGCGAGGAGCTGCCAGGGCACGATGTTCGAGTGGTGCTCGATGCGGGAGACCACGATCTCGTCGCCGGGCTCGAGCCGCTGGCCCCAGCTGCTCGCCACCAGGTTGACGGACTCGGTGGTGCCGCGCGTGAACACGACCTCGTCGTCGTGGGCGGCGCCGAGGAACCGCGCCACCGAGGCCCGCGCCGCCTCGTAGCGCGCGGTGGCCGCCGCCGACAGGGCGTAGGCCCCGCGGTGCACGTTGGCGTGCTCGTGGCGCAGGTAGTGGTCCATCGCCTCGATGACGGCCAGCGGCTTCTGCGCGCTGGCGGCGCTGTCGAGGAACACGAGCTCGGGCGAGGCGGCGATGAGCGGGAACTGGGCCCGGACCGCCTCGACGTCGTAGTCGAGGTCCAGCGCGGCCACGGTCACGACGCCGCCCCGAGCCAGCCGGCCACCCGCGCCCGCAGCGCGTCGCGCAGCGCCTCGTCGGGGAGGGCGTCGACGATCTCGGCGGCGAAGGCCTCGGTGAGCAGCGACCGCGCCGCGAGCTCGCCGAGCCCGCGCTGGCGCAGGTAGAACAGGGCCTCGGCGTCGAGCGCGCCGACGGCGGCGCCGTGGGTGCAGCGCACGTCGTCGCAGGAGATCTCGAGCTGCGGCCGGGCGTCGGCCACGGCGTCGTCGGAGAGCAGCAGCGCGCGGTGGACCTGCGCGGCGTCCGTCCCCACGGCCCCCTCGGCCACCACGACGTTGCCCGTGAACACGCTGCGCGACCGGCCCGCGCACAGCGAGCGGAACGCCTGGCGGCTCGTGCAGCCTGGGGCGCGGTGCTCGATGCGGACGTGGTGATCGGCGTGCTCCCGGCCCGCCACGAGCACCAGCCCGTCGAGCGAGACGTGCGCCCCGGGCGCCTGCAGCGCCACGCGCAGCTCGACCCGGGTGGTGCCCGCGCCGCCGAGCACGCTCACGGCGTGGTAGCGCCCGCCGGCGCCGACGTTGACCCCCACGACGCCGTGGTGCGGCACGCCCGGCCCCTCGGCCTGCTCGCGCACGTGGACCAGCGAGGCGCGCTCCGAGACGTGCGCCTCGACCACCGCGCTCGTGAAGGCGGGGCCCTGCCCGGTGAAGCGCTCCACCAGCAGCAGCTCGCCGCCCGGGTCGACGTTGATCAGGTGCCGGGCGGCGCCGAGCCGCTCCCCACCCGTCGCGACGTGCTGCACCACGAGCTTCGCCGACACGCCGGCGGGCACCCGCACCGCCACGCCGTCGCGCGCCAGCGCCAGGTTCAGGGCGAGGAACCCGGCCGGGTCCTCCCCCAGGATGTGCCCCACGCCGAAGCTGTCCTGCCGGATCGACTCGACGGTGGTGCCCGGCGCCGCCCGCGCCCGGAGCAGCCGCCCGTCCACCAGCACGACGTCGGCCTCGGGGTCGGCCTCGGCGTCGACCTCGGGCGGGTCGCCCTCCGCCGGCGCCCAGTCGTGGTCGAGGAGCGCCGCGGGGCGCGTGTACTTCCAGGCCTCGTCGCGCGGGCCCGGGAAGCCCGAGGCGACCAGCGCGTCGGCCGCGCCCTGGCGCAGCTCCACCCAGCCCGGCGGGCCCTCGGACAGGCCACGGGCCAGCTCCGCGTACTGCTGCTCGGTCACGGCGCGGCTCCGGCGGCCGCCTCGCGCGCCCAGGCGTAGCCCTGCGCCTCGACCTCGCCCGCCAGCTCGGGCCCGCCCGACCGCACGATCCGCCCGTCCACCAGCACGTGGATGTGGTCGGCCGGCAGGTGGTCCAGCAGCCGCTGGTAGTGCGTGATGACGAGCATCGCCCGCTCCGGGCTGCGCAGGGCGTTCACCCCGTCGGCCACGATGCGCAGCGCGTCGACGTCGAGCCCGCTGTCGGGCTCGTCGAGCACCGAGACGACGGGCTCGAGCATCGCCATCTGGAAGATCTCGTTCCGCTTCTTCTCGCCGCCCGAGAAGCCCTCGTTGAGCGAGCGCGACAGCAGCTCCTTGTCGAGCTGCACCAGCGCCGACTTCTCGCGGGCCAGGCGCAAGAACGCCGCGGCGTCGAGCTCGGGCTGGTTGCGCGCGCGGCGCACCGCGTTCACCGCCGCCTTGAGGAACACCGCCGTCGACACGCCCGGGATCTCCACGGGCGACTGGAACGACAGGAACAGGCCCTGGTGGGCGCGCTCCTCGGGGGTGAGCTCCAGGATGGACGCGCCGCGGAAGCGCACGTCGCCCCCGGTCACCCGGTAGTCGGGGTGGCCGGTGATGACCTTCGACAGCGTGCTCTTGCCGCTCGCGTTCGGCCCCATCACGGCGTGGACCTCCCCCGCGCGCAGCGCGAGCGACAGGCCCTTCAGGATCGGCTTGCCGTCTACCTCGGCGTGCAGATCCACCAGCTCCAGCAACGTCTCCGACACGTCTACCCCACCGCCCCTTCGAGGCTGACTTCCAGCAAGCGCCGCGCTTCGACCGCGAACTCCATGGGGAGTTCCTTGAAGACCTCGCGGCAGAACCCGTTGACGATCATCGAGACGGCGTCCTCCTCCGACAGCCCGCGCTGCCGGAGGTAGAACAGCTGGTCCTCGCCGATGCGGGACGCGCTCGCCTCGTGCTCCACCGTGGCCGACCCGTTGCGCACGTCGACGTACGGCAGCGTGTGCGCGCCGCACGCGCCGCCGATGAGCAGCGAGTCGCAGCGCGTGTAGTTGCGCGCGCCCACCGCCTTCTTGTTGATCTGCACGAGCCCGCGGTAGGTCTGCTGCCCGCGCCCGGCCGAGATCCCCTTGCTCACGATGGTGGAGCGCGTGTTGCGCCCGAGGTGGATCATCTTGGTGCCGGTGTCGGCGAGCTGGCGGTTGTTCGTGAGCGCGACCGAGTAGAACTCGCCCACGCTGTCGTCGCCCTGCAGGATGCAGCTCGGGTACTTCCAGGTGATCGCCGAGCCCGTCTCCACCTGCGTCCACGAGATGCGCGAGCGCGCCCCCAGGCACTTCCCCCGCTTGGTGACGAAGTTGTAGACGCCGCCGCGCCCCTCCTTGTCGCCGGGGAACCAGTTCTGGACGGTGCTGTACTTGATGGTGGCGTCGGCGTGGGCCACGAGCTCGACCACCGCGGCGTGCAGCTGGTTGTCCTTGCGCATCGGCGCGGTGCAGCCCTCGAGGTACGAGACGTAGGCGCCGTCCTCGACGATGATGAGCGTGCGCTCGAACTGGCCGGTGTTGGCCTCGTTGATCCGGAAGTAGGTCGACAGCTCCATCGGGCAGCGCACGCCCTTCGGGACGTACACGAAGCTGCCGTCGGAGAACACCGCGGCGTTGAGGGCCGCGAAGTAGTTGTCGGTGTGGGGGACGACCGAGCCGAGGTACTTGCGGACGAGCTCGGGGTGCTCCCGCACGGCCTCGCCGAAGCTCATGAACAGGATGCCGAGCTCGGCGAGCTTGGCCCGGAAGGTGGTCTTGACCGACACCGAGTCGAGCACGGCGTCGACCGCGATGGTCGGCTCCACCCCGGCCAGCGCCTCGCGCTCCTGCAGCGGGATGCCGAGCTTCTCGAACATCTCGAGGATCTCGGGGTCGACCTCGTCGAGGCTCTGCGGCTTCTGCTTGGGCGCGGCGTAGTAGCTCACGCCCTGGTAGTCGATGGGCCCGTAGGTGAAGTGCGGCCAGGTGGGCTCCTCCATCTGCTGCCAGGCGCGGAACGCCGCCAGCCGCCAGTCGAGCAGCCACCCGGGCTCGCCCTTCTTGGCGGAGATGAAGCGCACGACCTCCTCGTCGAGGCCGGGCGGCAGGCGATCGGCCTCGATCGGCGTCGAGAAGCCGTAGCGGTACTCGCCGCGCTCGGCGACCATCTCTTCGGCGCTGGTGCGCGCCGGCTGCGCCTCTTCCCCCACGCTACCCCTCCCCTCCGGACGCGACCCGCCGCTGCACGGTGCGCTCGTCGCCCATCAGCTCCGACAGCGACAGCGCCGACAGCACCTGCGACACGGCGGCCTCGATGGCGTGCCACACCGGGCGCAGCGCGCACCCGCCGACGTGCACGCAGGTCTTCTGCTGCCCGCTGTGCGTCTCGCAGAACGTCGGCGTGACGATCGGCCCGTCGAGGGACCGCAGCACCTCGAGCAGCCGGATGTCGCCGGCCGGACGCGCCAGGCGGTACCCGCCGTTGGCGCCGCGCTCGCTCGTGACGAGCTCGGCCTGGCGCAGCACGCGCATGAGCTTGGCGGCGTACTCGAGGGACAGCCCCTCGGCCGCGGCCACGTCGCGGATGGCCACGGGCGGGCAGTCGGGCGAAGGGGCCCGGCGCGCCACCTGGATCAGGCAACGCAACCCGTACTCCTCCTGCGCCGTCAGCTTCACGCCCCCTCCGCGCCGGCCTCGTAACATCCCGTACTCGGGAGTCCAGATTCCCGGACCGTCAGGGGGTGGCGCGGTACGCCTCCAGGACGCGGAAGGCGTCGCGGCCGGGCCCCGGCGCCCCCGCCCAGGCCCAGTCGTCGACGACCTTCTCGCCGTCCAGGCGGGAGGTGCGCAGCAGCATCACGTCGACGTAGGTGGCGTCGGACGGCGGGCGGACGTCGGCCCGCGAGAAGCGCTGGGTGCAGATCTCGCGCGGCGCGCAGCGGTTGGAGCGGCCCCCGTGCGATCGAGCGCGAAGGTCGGCCAGCCCATGCCGTTGGGCAGGTGGTGCCCGGAGGCGTCGTACAGGCGGACCTCGAACTTGTAGCCGGCCAGCACGTGGTCGCTCGTGTTGCGCAGCTCGATCACCACGTCCTGGCCGGGGGTGAGCGAGACGGAGCGTAGCTCGGCGGGGGCGCCGGGGGTCTGGAACACGCGGGACGCCCGGCTGTCGGGCGCTGGCGGCTCGAGCACGAGCTTGTCGGTGTCGTCGGCGGGCGGCGGCGGCGTGCAGGACAGGAGCAGGGAGAGCCACATGCCGCCAGTGTACGTCATCGCGGATCGGGGGGCTCCGCCGTCCACGTCATGTCGGCCGCCAGCCGGAGGTCCACCACCGCCTCCGTCCCGCGCTCCGACTCGCTGTGCAGGCCGAGCTCCCCGCCCCACGACGCGACGCGCTGCTGCACCACCGGCAGGCCGAGCCCGGTGCCGCCGCTGTCGCGCGTGGTGGTGAAGTACGGCTCGAACACCCGCGACAGCACGTCGGGCGCCATGCCGACCCCGCTGTCGGCGACGGTGATCCGCACCCCGAGCGGCCCGACGCCCACCGCTACCCGCAGGCGGCGCTCGTCGCGCCCCCCCAGGGCGTCCATCGCGTTGCCGATCAGGTTGATCATCACCTGCTCGAGCTCGAGCGCCCGCGCGTGGACGGGCGGCGTGGCCTCCACGGCGACCTCCACCGTCGCGCCCGACAGCCGGCCGGCCCGCTGCATCAGCTCGACGACCTGGCGCACGACCTGCCCGGCGTCGACCTCGCCCACCGGCGCGCTCGGCGAGGTGCCGAGGCGCATCAGGTTCTGCCCGAGGAAGGCGAGGTGCCTGCCGACGCGCTCGAGCAGGTCCGCGCCCTCCTCCTGCAGCTCGGGATCGCCCTCCCGCAGGTCCTGCCCGACGCCCGTGACCACCTGCGCCAGGTTCTTCAGCTCGTGCCCGACGCCGGCTGCGAGCGTGCCGAGGGTGGCCAGGCGCTCGAGCCGCGCCACGGCGTCCTGCGCGACCGAGAGCTCCGCCTGCAGCCGCCGCCGCTCGAGGTGCACCCGCTCCGACAGCGCCTGGGTGCGGCCGAGCACCCGGACGCGCGCGGACAGCTCGATCGGATCGATGGGCTTCGTGAGGAAGTCGTCGGCGCCGGCGGCCTGGCCGGCGAGCCGCGCGTCGCGGTCGTCCATCGCCGTGACCAGCACGACAGGCATGCGCGCGTGCTGTTCGCGGATGCGGCGGCAGGCGCTGATGCCGTCCAGGCCGGGCATCAGCACGTCCATCACCACCACGTCGACCTCGCCGGCCCGGCCCACCGCGGCGTGGCCGTCCGTCGCCTCGATGACGGTGCACCCGTCGCGCTCGAGCAGCGTGCGCATCAGCAGGCGCATCGAGGCCTGGTCGTCGACGACGAGGACCCGCGTGGGACGGTCGGGCGGGACGGAGTTCACCGGCGCTCCAGCTGGTGGCGGAACTGCTCGAAGCCCGCCTCGAGCGCGTCGAGCGCCGCGGGATCCGGCAGGACGTCGCGGGCCGCGCCGTCCTCTACGTCGAACGCGAGCGCCGCGAGCCCCACGCCGCCGAGCTGCGCCACCGAGGACTTGAAGGCGTGGGCGCAGTGGCGGACCCCGGCGGCGTCGCGCGCGGCGGCGGCGTCGCGGGCGCGGGCGAGCAGCGTCGCGCCCTCCTCGCGGACGAGCGCGATCATCCGCGTGACGAGCGTGCCGGAGGGATCGACCTGGCGGAGCTCCTCGAGGCGGTCGGGGTCGAACGGCAGGCGGTCGCCGTCGGCGCGGACGTGGCGCTGCAGCACGCCGCGCAGGTCGTCCATGGTGAACGGCTTGGTGAGGTAGCCGTCCATGCCGGCGGCCGTGCAGCGCTCGCGGTCGCCCCGCAGCGCGTTGGCGGTGAGCGCGACGATGGGCACGCGATCGCCGGCGGCGCGGATCCGGCGCGTGGCCTCGTAGCCGTCCATGGTGGGCATCATGCAGTCCATCAGCACCAGGTCGAACGGCGCCTCCGCGCCGGTGAGCGCGTCGAGCGCCGCGGCGCCGTGGGGGACGAGCACGGTCTCGACGCCCATCGCGCCCAGCATCCCGCCGACGACCTCGCGGTTGACGGCGTTGTCTTCGGCCACCAGCACCCGCGCCGCCCGCGGCAGGGGCGTGGCCGCCCGCACGATCCGCTCGCCCTGTTCCACCCCGACGAGCACCTCGCAGAGGTCGCGCAGCCGCACGGGCTCGCTCACGGTGGGCGTCTCGCCGGGGTTGACGCGCGCGGCGCCCAGCGGCTGCAGGAGCACGGTGGGGACGGGCAGCGGCCCCGGGAGCGTGGCGGGGTCGACCAGGGCCACGTCGACGGCGGGGAGCTCGGCGGGGACCGCCTCGGCGCCGGTGCACGCCGCCCCGAGGTGCGCCAGCATCCGCGCCACGGCGGCGCGCACGGCGGGGTGCCGGTGCACCAGCAGCACCGTGACGCCCTGCAGCGGCTGGAGCGGCGCCGGCGCGGGCGCAGCGCGCTCGAGCGCGACCTCGAACCAGAAGGTGGCGCCGCGGCCCTCCTCGCTCTCGAGCCCGACGGCGCCGCCCATCAGGGCGACGATCTGCCGGGTGATGGCGAGGCCGAGCCCGGTGCCGCCGAAGCGGCGGGTGGTGGAGCCGTCGGCCTGGGTGAACGGCTGGAACAGGTGGTCGCGGGCCGCCTCGGGCACGCCGGGCCCGGTGTCGCGCACCTCGCACCGCAGCGCGACCCGCTCGCCGTCGGCTCGCGCCCGGAGCCACACCACGACCTCGCCGGCGCCGGTGAACTTCACCGCGTTGCCGACGAGGTTCGTCACCACCTGGCGCAGGCGGACGGGGTCGGCGAGGACGGGCGGCGGGTCGTCGAGGTCGCTCACCAGCACCAGGCCCTTGCGGTGGGCCGCCTCGGCCGCCATCCACACGGCGTCCTCGACCACGGCGCGCACGTCGACCGGGATCGCCTCGAGCGACAGCCGGCCGGCCTCGATCTTCGACAGGTCGAGGATGTCGTCGACGATGCCGCGCAGCTGCCCCGACGACTGCACGATGAGCTCGGCCAGCTGGCGCTGGCGCGGGGCGAGGTCGGTCTGCAGCAGCAGCTCCGTGAGCCCGAACACGCCGTTCATCGGCGTCCGGATCTCGTGCGACATGTTCGCGAGGAACTCGGACTTCGCGCGGCTCGCCTGCATCGCCCGCGCCTCCGACGCGCGCAGGTCGGCGGAGGTGGCCTCGAGCTCCGAGATCACCTTGCGGTGGAAGGTCTCGCTCTTGTCGCGCCACGCCTCGAGCCGCTGGCGGTTGGCGTCGCTGCGGTCGCGCTGCTTCGCGAGGGTGCGGACCTCCTTGCGCAGCTGCGCCACGAGCCGCTGCAGGCCCTCCACGTCGCTCGGATCGGCGGGGGCATCACCGCTCGGCACTGCGCAGGACCAGCGTGACGAAGGTCTCGTTGTGGAAATCCGCACGGGAACGGCCGGCCAGCGGCGCGATCTCGCCGTAGGAGTAGAAGCCGATGACGGGCACGTCGTCGCCCAGCGCGTCGCGCAGGATGGTGCACTCCTCGCGGGTGCGCGTGCCGAGGATCTGCTTGCGCGCGGCGCAGGAGACGGCGATGGCGGCGAAGGCGCGCCCGGCGCCGGCCGTGGCCTGGGCCACGCTGTGGCGGCAGGCCTGCAGGATGTCGCTCGTGGGGGCGGTGGTGACCTGGATGCCGGCGCCCTCCGGCACGGCCGCCGTGTAGATGACGGCGCCCGTGTCGGCGTCGTAGCGGAACGGGGCGCGCAGGTAGCCCTGGTCGTCGTCGCCCTCGAGGACGAGGGTGGGGAACTCGGGGTTCGGCTCGACGTGGTGGCCGTGGTACTCGCGGTAGAACGCCATGGCCGGCTGGCCGTCGACCTCGTGGACCACGGGCCCCTCGGCGCGCGTCACCTTGCCGACGCGCCCGAGCGGCGTCCAGCCGCTGGCGACGCCGACCCCCACCTCGATGTCGCCGCCGAGCAGCAGGATCGGCATGGTGTGGTCGAACACCTCGCGGCCGCACAGCTGGCGCGTGCGGTGGAAGCGCCACTGGTCGCCGGCCGTCCCGCCGACGAGCGCCACGCCGGGCGGCAGCGCGGCGCCGAGGGCCTCCACCAGGGCGAGCGCGTCGACGTCGAGGCTCTCGGGGAGCGCGAGGCACACCTTCGGCGCGCCGGGGAACGCGGCGTCGGCCAGCAGCTGCTGCGCGGCCGCGACCGGGTCGGCCAGGTCGCGCGCGACCGCCGCGCGGGCGACGATCCCGTCGCCCACGAACAGCATCAGCGCGATCGAGTCCTCCTGGAAGGACTGGGCCGAGCTCATCTCGCCGTCGGTGGTGCAGCCCACCAGCGGCACGTCGCCGAAGCGGTCGGCCAGGGCAGCCACCAGGTGCTCGTGGTCGGCGTCGATGCCCGCGAAGACGACGATGGCGACCGGCGAGGCGCCGGCGAGCTGCTCGTCCGCCGCCGCGAGGAGCTCGAGGACGGCCTCCTCCGTGTCGGGATCGTTGCTGTGTAGCACCAGGACGCGGTCTGCCGTCACCGCGTCCGCCCGAGGGGACGAGACCATGTGCACCTCGAACCGATCCTACCGGGAAGCCGACGCCGAGCCGGTTTCGGCGCGGGCACACGAGGCCTTCACGGGCCCTGCAGGGTCCCGCCGCGCGGGCGCGCCAGGACGAGCCCGCACCGCGCACAGTGCTTGGCCTCGGCAGACCAGACGGCCCCGCAGCCGCGGCAGGTCTGCGCCGTGCCCTGGTAGGGGTGCAGGGTGGCCGACAGGCGGCCGTTGCGGTGGGGGATCCGGGTGGTGCCCTGCTGCGGCCGCCCGCACGCCGGGCAGCGCAGGTGGGACGCCGCGAGCAGGCCGGTGGCGCCGCAGCTGCAGTCCCACAGCGGCTCGAACGGCTGCGGGACGGGCTCGCGCGAGGCGCGGAACTCGACACCGTAGCGCACGCCGTCGACGACGAGCGTGCGGTTGCGCACCTCGCACTCGACCTCGCGCGACTCGCCGCCGGCGGACTCGAGCTCGACCAGCAGCACCCGCGCGAAGCACAGGCGCTCCTCGAGGTCGTAGGGGAAGAGCAGGCCGAGGCCGCCGGTGGACGCGTCGGTGACGCGCGCCAGCAGCGGGTTCCCCGCGAGGTCCTCCTGGATGCGGACCGAGACCTGGATGCCGTCGCCCGTGCGCGGGAACACGCGGACGTGGTTCCGGCGGTCGTCGCCGTGGGTGACGAGCCCGGGGATGGCCTCCTTGAACAGCTCGGGGTCGTCGGGGTCGAGCGACATCTCGACCCCCTCGGGGGTCCACTCGACCGCGATCACCTGCGCGCCGCTCGACACGGCCTTCGCCATGCGGCGCGTCGCGAGCCCGAGCTCCACCTGGGTGCCGAGCGCGATGGCGGGCGGCGCCGCCTCGGCGGAGAACAGGAGGCAGGGCTGGTCGAAGCCCCGCGCCGACACCATCCGCCCGGTCCAGCTCTCCCCGAGGCGGCGGACCACCGCCCAGACCTCTGCGTTCCTCGCCATCGCGGTCAGTCTATCCCAACACGCCCGTGCGCGGGCAGGCCACGAAGTGATCCGGCCCGACCTGCTCCATCTGGGGCACGTCGCGGGCGCAGGCGTCGACGGCGATCGGGCAGCGGGTGCGGAAGCCGCAGCCGCTCGGCTTGTTGAGGGGCGTGGGGATGTCGCCCACGAGCCGGATGCGCTTGCTGCGGTCGGAGCGCGGATCGGGCTGCGGCACGGCGGAGAGCAGCGCGCGGGTGTAGGGGTGGCGCGGGTCGTGGCGGACGGCGTCGGCCGGGCCGATCTCGACGAGGGAGCCCAGGTACATCACGGCGATGCGGTCGGACACGTGGTGCACGACGGACAGGTCGTGGGCGATGAAGACGTAGGTGAGGCCGAACTCGCGCTTGAGCTCGGACATCAGGTTGATCACCTGGGCCTGCACGCTCACGTCGAGCGCCGAGACGGGCTCGTCGGCGACCACGAGCTGGGGGTGGGTCGCGAGCGCGCGCGCGATGCCGATCCGCTGGCGCTGGCCGCCGGAGAACTCGTGGGGGTAGCGCTCGGCGTAGGCCGCCTGCAGCCCGACCCGCTCGAGCAGCTCGCGCACCCGCGCCTGGCGCTCGCCGCTGGCCATCGCGCCGTGGATCCGCAGCGGACCCTCCACGATCTGCTGGACGGTCATGCGCGGGTTCAGCGACAGTACGGGTCCTGGAAGACCATCTGGATCTTCGCGCGGTAGGGCAGCATCTCCCGCCGCGTCAGGTGCGCCACGTCGACGGCGGGGGCGCCGGGCTGAGTCCTCGAACAGCACCTCGCCGGAGATGCCGGCGTCGGGCGAGCCGAACCGGATGAGGTTGCACACGGCGCGGCCCACCGTGGTCTTGCCCGAGCCCGACTCGCCGACCAGCCCCAGCACCTCGCCGCGGCGGACGTCGAACGAGACGCGGTCGACGGCGCGCACCCGCCCGACCTCGCGGCGCAGCACCCCGGCGTAGACCGGGAAGGACACCTGCAGGTCGCGGACCTCGAGCAGCGGCGGCGCGGCGGGCTCGGCCTCGGCGGTGGCGCTCACGGCGTCGCCTCCGCGGGCGCGCTCGGCGCGACGACGGCCTCGGCGAGGTGGCAGCGGACGGCGTGGCCCGGGGCGATGGGGCGCAGGGCGGGCTCCTCGGCGGCGCAGCGGTCGAACGCCAGCGGACAGCGGGTGCGGAAGCGGCAGCCCGACGGGAAGTCGAAGATCGACGGGACGTTGCCCGGGATCGCCACCAGCGGCGCGCCTCGCTCGGCGCGATCGGGGATGCTGGCCAGCAGCCCGCGCGTGTAGGGGTGGGTCGGGCGGTCGAACAGGTCGACCACCGAGGCGGCCTCCTGGATCTTGCCGCCGTACATCACGAGCACGCGCTGGCAGGTCTCGGCGACCACGGCGAGATCGTGCGTGATGAGGACGACGGCCGTGCCGCGCTCGCGCTGCAGGTCCTGGATGAGGTCGAGGATCTGCGCCTGGATCGTCACGTCGAGCGCGGTGGTGGGCTCGTCGGCGATGAGCAGCAGCGGGTCGCAGATGAGGGCCATCGCGATCATCACGCGCTGGCGCATGCCGCCCGAGAACTGGTGCGGATAGTCGTCGAGCCGGCGGGCGGCGTCGGGGATGCCCACGCGGGTCAGCATCTCGACGGCGCGGGCGCGCGCGGCGGTGCGGTCGAGCCCCTCGTGCCGCTGCACCGTCTCGGCCACCTGCATGCCGATGGTGTAGACGGGGTTGAGGCTCGTCATCGGCTCCTGGAAGATCATCGCGATCCGCTTGCCGCGGATGTCGCGCATCTGCTCGTACGACAGCTTCATCAGGTCGCGGCCCTCGAGCAGGATCTCGCCCTGCTCGATGCGGCCCGGCGGGTCGGGGATCAGCCGCAGCAGCGACAGCGCGGTGACCGACTTGCCCGAGCCCGACTCGCCGACGACGCCGAGGAACTCCCCGCGCCCCACCTCGAACGACACGCCCTGCACGGCCCAGGCGATGCGCCCCTCGACCGCGAACCGGGTGTGGAGGTCGCGGACCTCGAGGAGCGGTTGCTGCGCTGTGTCGTCGCTCACCGGAGCCTCGCGAACGGCTTCGGGTCGAACGCCTCGCGGACGGCCTCGCCCACGAAGACCACCATCAGCAGCGTGACGAACAGGGCGCCGAGCGGGAAGAACGCCAGGTGCCACTCCGTGATGTTCTGCCGCGCCTGGTTCGCGAGCTCGCCCCACGACGGGGTGGGCGGCGGCACGCCGAAGCCCAGGAAGTCGAGCGAGACGAGCGCGATGATGTTCGCGACGAGCGCGAAGGGGGCGAAGCTGATCACGGGCGTGAGCGCGTTCGGCAGGATGTGGCGGAAGATGATGGACAGGTCGGACTCCCCGATGGCGACGGCCGCCGCGACGTAGTCCTTGCTGCGCTCGCGGTAGAACTCGCCACGGATGTACAGGCTGATGCCGATCCAGCCGAAGAGCGCGAGCAGCAGCACCAGCACCGCCGGGCCGGGCTTGATCACGCTCGCCACGATGATGACGGTGTACAGGAACGGCACGCCGGCCCAGATCTCGACCAGCCGCTGGCCCACGAGGTCGACCCGGCCGCCGAAGTAGCCCAGCATCGCGCCCACCGAGATGCCGAGCGCGTAGGAGATGCCCACCACGCCGAGGCCGAAGAGCATCGACAGGCGGTAGCCGTAGACCAGGCGCGCGAACACGTCGCGGGCGCGGTCGTCGGTGCCCATCCAGTGCGCCTTGCTGGGCGGGTGCGGCGGCGACCCCGGCAGGTCGGGGTCCGACAGCAGCGACTCGTTCGGGTGGTACGGGTAGGGCGGTGGCATCGTCAGCACCCAGTCGCCCGCCCCGCTCTCCGCGAAGTCGGCCTTCAGCTTGCGGTAGTCCGGCTCGCCGATCCGCCGCTGCCCGGAAGTCCTTCGCCTCGTAGTGGTCGGCGAACACCGGGAAGTACAGCTGCCCCTGGTAGGAGACCACCAGCGCCTGGTTGTTGATCAGGATGGGGTCGAAGAAGGTGAGCACCAGCGCGCCCACCAGGATGAGGAAGCTGTACCAGCCGCGCTTGAGCGACCGGAACTTCCGCCAGCGGCGCCGGAACACTGACATCGACCGCGGGGGAGGCTTCGCGAGCGGGACCCGGGCTCCGGCTCCGCCACGAGCGGTGGCGTGACGCCGCCCGGCATGCCGATGGCGGGGGCGGGGCGGCGGGAGCCTCCGGATCGGCTTGCGGGGAGCGGAGACTCGACATCTCAGGTGAACCGGATGCGGGGGTCGACGATGGCGTACAGCATGTCGGACAGGATGTTGCCCACGAGCTGCAGGAGCAGCACGGTGATCACGAGGGATCCCCATGACCACGGCGTAGTCGCGCTCGATGATGGAGGTGAGCCCGAGGTAGCCGATGCTGTCGATGTTGAAGACGAACTCGATGAGGAACGAGCCGGCCATGACGAAGCTGATCGTGCGGCCGAGGCCCGTGCAGATGGGGATGAGCGAGTTGCGGTGGCGTGGACGACCACCACCCGCCGCCTGACAGCCCCTTTAAGGAACGCGGTGCGCACGTAGTCGGCGCCGAGGTTCTCCATCAGGAGTTCTTCATCAGCACGGTGAGCGTGGCGAAGCTGCCCGCGGCGTAGCACAGCACGGGCAGGAACGCGTGGTGAGCTGTCGAGCACCTTGCCGAGGGCCGACAGCTGCGCCCAGTCGTCGGAGCGGAAGCCGCCGAGCGGGAACACGTCGAGGAAGCCGAGCCGCTGCCGAGCAGCACCAGCAGGATGGTGCTGAGCGCGAAGCCGGGGATCGAGTACCCCATGAACACGACGGCACTCGACACGAAGTCGAAGGGGGTTCCGTGTCGCGATGGCCTTGGCGATGCCCAGGGACCGACACGGCGTAGGCCAGGAAGAAGCCCACGAGCCCGAAGTACATGCTGACCGGCAGTGACGCTCGCCGATCACCTCCAGCACCGAGGTTGTACTCTGTAGCTCTTGCCGAAGTCGAGCTGCACGAGGTCGGTCAGCCACAGGGACGGGCGACCGGCATCGGCTGGTCGAGGTGGTACCGGTGTCGAGCTCCTTGCGCACCGTCTCGGGGATGTCGATCGAGCCTGGCCCGATCCCCCGCCGCCGCCTTTCGCTCGCCGCCTGCTGCATCCGCATCATCATCTGGTCGATGTAGTCCCCGGGGACGAACCGGGTGATGGCGAACACCAGGAACGTCACGCCGAGGAACGTCGGCAGGATGAGCAGGAACCGGCGGGACATGAAGTAGGCGCCATCAGTCGCCCTGCGCCTCGTCGCCCGCCTCGCCCTCCGGGGCCTCGTCGGCCCGGGCGCGGGTCGCGCCGTCGGCGCGCCGCCGACCGTCGGCTTCATCCCGCCGGTGTGGTGCCCTCGTTCCAGCGCGCGGCCAGTACCCTGAGGTCGGGTCGATGCGGTCGAGCTTGGCGGTGCTGTCCTTCTCGGCCAGCCTCGCAGCTTGCGCCTTGTCGGGGTCGACCCGACCAGATGTGGCCGAGGAACTGGTCACCCGAGTACTCGGCGATCCGCGACGCCCCAGGCGGGCATCCCGAACTTGTTCCAGTACAGCACCCGCTGCGACGGCGAGTACCAGCCGAGCACGTAGTTGTTCTGCTCGTACAGGATGCCGTCGATCTGGCGGACGAGCCTCGATCCGCTTCTGACGTCGTACTCCGTCAGCAGCTCGTCGACCTGCGGGTCGGCGAACCCGGTGATGTTGTTGTTCGCCGGCTGGTCGGCGAGCTTCGAGGACCAGCTGGTCTCGGGGTTCGGGAACAGCAGGGCGCCCCAGGCCATCTCGGAGGTCTGGTACTCCTTGTCCTGCACGTTCTTGAACAGCGCCGCCGGGGTCAGCAGCTGCAGCTCGAGGCGGACCCCCGCCCGCTTGCAGGCCTCCTGGTAGACGGTGAGGCTGCGCTCCGAGAGCTGGCTGCGGTAGATGAGGTTCAGGACGAGCTCCTGACCGTCCTTCATCCGGTAGCCCTCGGCGTTCTTCTCCTTCCAGCCCGCCTCCTCCAGGAGCTCCACCGCGCCGACCTCGTCGTACGGGTACTCCTGGTTGTTCGGGTTCGCGTACATCCCGCCCTGGTAGTAGCTGGTCAGCGGCTCGTACTCGCCGAAGAACACCTTCTCGATCATGGTGGGGCGGTCGTACAGCAGCAGGAGCGCGCGGCGGACCTTCGGGTCGTCGAGCGGCGGGCGCTGCGTGTTGAGCGCGATGCCGCTCGTGCCGATCGGGGCGTCGGTGTAGAACTTGCGCGGGACGAGCAGCCCGCGCTGCACGGAGTCGAGCGCGGGGATGTCCTCGGCCCACCACTGGGCCTTCGGCACGAACATGTAGTCGAGCTCGTGCTTCTTGATCTTCTCGAACTGCAGCTGCGGGTCCTTCACGACCACGTACTTGAGGGTGCCGATGTTGTACCAGCCGTCCCAGGCCGGGTTCGGCTCGCCCCACCAGTCCGCCCGCCGGGTGACGGTGATGCTGTTGCCCATGTCGATCGCGTCGGCCTTGACCTCGTAGGGCCCCGACGTGGCGGTGTAGGCGAACTGGTAGCGGTCGAGGTAGTCGCTGCCCTTCAGCCCCTTGATCTGGTGGGCGGGAAGGATGGCCATCGATCCGGCGAAGTACAGGAAGTTCCGCCAGTTGTCTTCCTTGGCGGTGACCTCGACGATGTACTTCGACTTCGCGACGGGGCGGTCGAGCTTGCCGTAGGTCAGGATGGCCGACGGGTCGCGCAGGGTCGGGTCCATCAGCAGGTCGTACGTGGCGACCACGTCTTCGGCCGTGATCTCCTCGCCGTCGCTCCAGCGGGCGGCGGGGTTGATGCGGAAGCGGTAGGTCTGGCGGTCCTCGGAGATCCACCAGTGGGTGGCGAGCCGCGGCGCGAAGTCGAGCGTGACGCTGTCGAGGTCGAGCAGCGTGTCGTAGAGCAGCGGCCGGACCTCGTAGACGAAGGCCGTGTTGTAGTTCTCGCCCGCGATCCGCAGGGTGGCGGGCCAGTCGGGCAGCGGCATCGTCATGGAGCCGCCCTGGGGCGCCTCGGGGTTGGCGATCTGGTAGACCTCGTCGTGCGTCAGCCAGCCCTCGCCCGTGAAGCCCGGGCCGCCGAGGTCGGCGGGGACGGACTTGTCGCCGACCTCCGGATCCCAGCTGTGGCGCACCTTGCCGAGCTTCGCGAGCTCGGCGGGCGCCTGGTCGGGCTCGGGCGCGACGGCGTCGCCACCGCCGGTCGACGACCCGCCGGAACAGCCCGACAGGACAAGCAGCAGAGCGGTGCGCATCAGCACGATCATCGAGGCCCCCTGGAGTTCGGGCCCTTATATCGCATCCCGCGCCGAGCCACGGGTCAGCGTCGCGACCGCGGCCAACGCCTCGTCGAGCCGACGCCGCGCTGCGGCCCGTCGCCGCGCCGCCGGCGCCCCCGGCCAGTCCTGCAGCTCGCACTGCACCTCGACCCACCAGCGCGCCGCCGCCGCCTTCGCCGCGCGGCGGGCGAGCTCGGCGCCGCCGAGCCCCTCCCGGACGCGCTCCAGCGGCGTGAGCGCCTCCACCTGCGGCAGCGGCAGCCGCGGACCGTCGCGGCCCGTCCAGCTGCGCACCTCCGAGACGAGCGCCACCAGGGCCTGACCGAGCGCGACCTCCGCGTCGTGGGCGTTGGCGAGCGCACCCGACGCCACGCCGGCCTCGATCCGCGCCACCGCGGCCTGCAGCCCGGCCCGCACCCGCTCCTGCAGCGCGTCCGGGTCGACGGGCGCCGCGATCTCGCCCAGCGCCGCGCCGACGGTGGCCGCCGCCCGCGCGACCGCCGCCGCCCGCCGCGGGCTCGGCGCCTCGGCGAGCAGCTGCGCCAGCACCTCGAGCGGCGGGCGCCGCGGTCGAGCCCCAGCGCCCGCCAGCGCGGCGCCGGCCTCGCCGCCCAGGTCGCGGACCCGGCCGAGCACGGCGTCGCGCTCCTCCTCGTCGACCAGGTCGAGCTTCGAGACGACGACCACAACGGCGTGCGCCGGGCGGCGCCGAGCGCACCACGCCGCGCTCCGACGCCGTCATCGGCTGCAGCCGTCCACGATCCACACCGCGGCGGCGTCGTACGTCGAGGACGGGGCCGAGCAGATCAGCCCGTCGTCGGGGTTGTCGATGCCCGGCGTGTGTCGAGGACGACCGCCCCGTCGACCGCCACCTCGGCGACCTCGTCGGTGACGCCGCCGAGCCCGACCGGCCGGGGCTGCCCGGTGAGCCGCGCCACCAGGCTCGACTTGCCCACGCTGGTGCGGCCGATCACCGCCACCCGCCACGGGGCGTCGCAGAGGCGCCGCGCGAGCTGCAGCGGCGCTGCCTCCACCTGGCCCTCCGCCGCCGCGATCGCCTCGTCCAGCGCGCTGCGCAGCGCGTCGGGTGTAGGATGGGGCCGTGGACACATGGCTGCTCCTATCGCTCACCGGCGCGGTGTGCGCGATCGCTTTCGCCGCGGTGGCCGTGACCGCGCTGCTCGGCTCCCGGCTGGTGCGCACGGCCGCGCGCCGCCGCGCCGAGTCCGCCGTCACCGCCGACATCGACGCCGCGGCGCGCCAGCTCGGCATGCAGTCCGTCGGCGAGGGCACCTACGAGGGGCGCGTCCAGGGCCGCCGCGTCCGCTGGTCGCTGCGCGAGGTCGACTACGACGCCGACCACCCGCCGCGCCTGCAGCTCGCGCTCGGCACCCCCATCCCGTCGGGCCAGCTCGGCCTGACGCACCGCACCATGCACTACGGCGCCGTGCCGCCCGACCTGGAGCTGCCCCTGTGCCGGCTCGGCGACGCCGAGTTCGACGTCCGCTTCTTCGCCCACGCCGACCTCGAGCACCTGTCGCTGCTCACCCCGTCGGTGCGCCGGGCGCTGCTCCTCGCCGGAGAGGACGCCGAGGTGCGCATCCGCAGCAGCTGGCTGTGGATCGACCACGTCGCCACCGAGTCGCTGGCCGCCGGCGTGCAGACGCGCCTCGACTGGCTGTTCAAGGCGGCGAGCGCGTTCGAGGGGGTCCAGGCCGAGGTCGAGCAGCGCGTCCGCAAGATGACGCAGGACCCCGTGGCGCGGGTGCGGGAGCGGCTGCTCGAGCTCCTGCAGCAGCGCGCGCCGTCGGAGTTCACCACGTGGATCGCGCGCACCCTCTCCGAGGACCTCGACCCGGCCGTGCGGGTGCGCGCCGCCGAGATCCTGCGCGACGGTGAACGGCTCGGCGCCATGGCGCGCGACGCCACGCTGCCCGGCCCCGCCCGCAAGCGCGCCGGCCTGGCGCTGGCCGCCGTCGGGGCCGGCCCGGAGCGGGTCGCCGTCGGCACGCAGCTCGCCCGCCCGCCCGACGCCCTGCCCGACGTGGCGCTGCTGCTGGTGGCCGACCTGCCGGACCACGAGGCCGAGCCCGTGCTCGTCGAGGTCGTGCAGGCCGAGCACCCGGGGCTGGCGCGCCGCGCGCTGAGCCGGCTCGTCACGGCCGGCTCGGCGCGGTCGCTCGTCATCCTCCAGGCGCTCGCCGACAGCGAGGCGCGCCCCTCCATGCTGCGGGTCGAGGCCAAGGCCGCCCTCGAGACGCTGCGGCGGCGGCGCTCCAACCCGCCCGAGGCGGTGCGCCAGCCGACGGGCGACACGCCGGTGACCGCCCCGCCGAACCTCGGGCCGCTGGCGAAGGAGGCGACGCGGCCCCTGCCCTCGCGCCCCGTCCGGCGGCGTCGCCACGAGTGATAGACTCGGGCGGGGGGACGCATCGTCATCTCACCGACCGTCGGCGCGATCACGCAGTCGCTGCCGTACCTGTGCCTGGCGTTCGTCGCCGTCACGGTCGGCACGGTCGTGCTGCTGTCGCGATACCTCGCGCGCCGCGCCGAGGCGCCCACCTACCGGCGGCGGCTGTCGTTCGAGGAGCGGATGGCCGAGCTCGGCCTCGCGCGCGACGAGGGCGCGCTGTCCGAGACCTGGGAGGGCCACCTGGGCGGCCGGCGCGTCCGGGTCGTGCGCTTCGAGGACCGGATGAGCGACCCGCCGCTGGTGGCGGAGGTCAGCACCGCCGTGCCCAGCGGGCAGCTCAAGGTGGCGATCGGCGACCCCGAGCAGACGGCCATCCGCGGCTCGCGCCACATCGGCGACGCCGAGTTCGACCCGTGGTTCGAGGTGGAGGGCGACCTCGAGGACCTCGCGCTGCTGACCCCCGAGCTCCGGCGCACGCTCCGCAACGTCGCGCACCACGCGCGGCCGCGCATCCAGCACGGGTGGGTGTCGCTGACCGGCCCGGCGTCGGTCGACGTGGACTCGCGGATCGCGCCGATGGTGGCGCTCGCGTCGCTGGTCGAGACGGCGGCGCTCGATGCGTCCGCCCGGATCCGGCGGTTCGCGCAGGATCCCGACAGCGGCGTGCGGCTGCGCTGCCTGGAGATGCTGTCGGCGCGGCCCACCAACACGATCACCGCGGCGGTGGCGCGCGATCGCCTCGACGATCCCGACCCCATCGTGCGCACGCTGGCGGCCGTGCTGGTGGGCGACGCGAACCGGCTCGTGGCCATCGCCCAGGCGCCCGAGCACGCCCCGGCCGTGCGGCGGCGGGCGGCCCGCGCACTGCTCGAGACGGGCTCCGAGGCGCAGAAGTTCGCGGTGGCGACCTCGCTCGCGACCGGGCCCACGCCGCTGCACAAGCTCGCGTACGACCTGGTCGAGGCGCTGGGCAACGCCGCCGAGCCCGTCCTCATCACGCTCGTGGGGTCGCCGAACGCCGAGGTGGCGCGCGGCGCGGCGGGGGTGCTGGGGCGCATCGGCACGATCCGCGCCATCCCGGCGCTGCGCGAGTTCCAGTCGCGCACGGGGCAGCTCGAGGGCCCGCTGCGGCCGGAGCTGGCCCGCGCCATCCAGTCGATGCGCATCACGCCGAGCGCGAACCGGCGCAAGGCCGACGCGCCGACCCGGCCGCTCACGCAGGCCGAGACCGACGAGCAGTGGCTCGACGACGCGCTGCTGCAGGAGGAGACGGCCACCCCCGCGCCGAAGCGGGAGCGCGGGCGGCAGCCGAGCCAGCCGAGCCGCTTCGGGCGGGCGCCCCGAGACCCGCGCGGGCGGCGGTAGCGTGCGGATCGCGCTCGCCTCCGACGAGCCCTACCCCGTGCACCAGGTGGCGCGCGCGGTGCTGGAGGCGCGCGGCCACGAGGTCGTGCCGTTCGGCGCCGTCGCGACGGGGGCGGAGGCGCCCTGGGCGGCGGTGGCCGAGGAGGCCGCCCGCGCCGTCGCGAGCGGCGCCTGCGACGAGGGCGTGCTGCTGTGCTGGACGGGCACGGGCATCTGCATGGCCGCGAACAAGGTGCCCGGCATCCGCGCCGCCCTGTGCACCGACGCCGCCACCGCCGCCGGCGCGCGGACCTGGAACCACGCCAACGTGCTCTGCCTGTCGAACCGGCTGCTCTCGGGCGACGTGTGCAAGGAGATCCTCGCGGCCTGGCTCGACACCGCGCCCGGCGAGGCCGGCCGCGACGGCGTCACGACGCTGACGGCGATCGATGCACGCTATCGGGCGCCGCTGGCGCGCTGAACCGGTCCGCCAGCGCGGCGAGGTGGGCGTCGTCGGGGAAGGCGCGGCGCGCGGCCTCGAAGTGCTCTTCGGCGGCGACGACGAGCCCCTGCTCCAGCAGCTGCTCGATGCGGATCGCGGCGGCCACCGGGTCCTGCACCTTGAGGGACGGCTTGCGGTCGACGTCGCGCAGCCGGCACGTCGCGCGGGTCGCCGCCGTGGCGCGCGAGGGCGTCCACCGCGGCTTCGCGCAGCCGGCGCTGGTCGTACTTCACCGACGCCTCGGCCACGAGCAGCAGCCGCCGCGGCCGGGTGCCGGCGAGCACGAGGGCCTGCTGCGCGAGCTGCTGACGTTCCGCGGGCTCGGCGCGCACCATCCGGCGGACGAGGCCGTTGATCTGGCGGCCCCGGATCGACTCGACCCACATCGGCAGGCCGAGCACCACCGCCACGGCGGCGATGCCGATCACCACCGGCAGCGGGAGGATCTGGGTGAGCGCGAGGTAGAGCTGGGCGATGCCACGAGCCATGGGGCGAAGCTAAGCACCGCCCGGGCGGGAGGGAAGGAGGCGGGGCCGCGAATGCCGGCGGGTGCTCCCACGCCGGAGATTCAGCCTGACCCGACGCACCGGGAGGGAAGAGGTGCGCGCGGCCCGCCTCGAACCCTCACGCCTCGCCGGCCACCCGCACGAGGTCCATCGCCGCGAGGCGGTTCATCGTGCGCACGAAGGCCGGCGTGGGCAGGACGGTGACCTCCTCCTCGCCGTGGATGACGGCCAGGGGGATCCACTTCGTCCCGTCGAACCAGAAGAGCTGGTCGGACAGCGGCTCGTCGACGGTGTCGAGCGCGTGGCCGAGGGCCGAGGCCAGCACCTGCAGCGTGTCGAGCGCGTGGGCGCTGTCGAGCGGCACGCACAGCAGCTGCTCGGGCGACGGCACCGCCACGACCGCGCCGCCGAGGCCGCTCGTGTCGATGAGGTCCTCCAGCAGCGCCATGCGCGACGCGGCGAGCCCGTCGCGCGCGACGTACAGGTACAGCCCGGGCAGCGTGTCGACGGCGCGCAGGTCCGCCCGCATCGCGGAGCGACGCAGGTCGGACAGGGCGAGCTCGAAGAGCTCGTCGCGGCTCAGGGGCGACAGCCCGATCTCCGCCTCGGTGATCGGGGCGTAGTCGCCCTCGGCGTCGCGCGCGGCGACGGTGGTGTAGAGGTGCCCCCGGACGAGCTCGCGGGACAGCGCCGCTGGCGCCGGGGTCAACATGATGCGGTAGGGGGACGAGGCCATGCGCTCCTCCGAAACGTTCGGGCGCGGGATCGGCCCGGGGAGCGACGAGAGCAGAAAGTCTGGTATCAACCGGACCCTGGCTGCGTTCGCCCACCCCTGTCGGCGGTCTGCCCGCGAGAATCCGCGTCCTCGGTCTGGACAACGTTTGGACTGCGGATTAGTCTCACGTCCGATCCGTATCCAAACTCGACGGCCCCCGGTCGGACCGATTCGTGTCCGCGGCCGGGAGTGTCATGTCGACCCAGGGACGGGTGGCGGATCGCGAGGCCATGTCGCGAGTTGTCGCGCATCGGTTACAGCGCTGCGATGCAGATCTCCATCACCAACGTCCACCTCGATCTCGGGGCCGGTCGCCGCGGCACCGACATGGGCCCGTCCGCGATGCACGTCGCGGGGCTGGTGCCCGGCCTGCGCGGCCTCGGCCACGACGTGGTCGACGTCACCGGCATCGGCGGCCCCACCTTCGAGGCCACCCACTCGGGCGACGCCAAGGCGCGCTTCCTCCCGGAGATCGTGCGGGTGTGCACCCGCATCGCCGACCGGGTCGAGGCGGGCGTGCTCGAGGGCCACTTCCCGCTGGTGCTGGGCGGTGACCACGCCCAGGCCATCGGCACCATCGGCGGGCTCGCCCGCGCATGGCGGCGGCAGGGCAAGGAGGTCGGCGTGGTCTGGGTCGACGCCCACACCGACATGAACACGCCCGAGACCACGTCGTCGGGGAACATCCACGGCATGCCGCTCGCGGCGCTGCTCGGCCACGGGCCGCCCGAGCTCGTGGCGATCTGCGGCGACCGGCCCGCGCTGAAGCCCGAGCACGTCGCGATCGTCGGCGTGCGCGACGTCGACGTCTCCGAGACGAGCCTCGTGGCGCGCACCGGCGTGCGCGTGTTCACGATGAGCGAGCTCGACGAGCGCGGCACCGCGGCCTGTGTGCGCGAGGCCTTCGAGGTGGCGGGGCGGGCCTCCGCGGGGGTGCACCTGTCGTTCGACCTCGACGGCGTCGACCCGAAGGACGCGCCCGGCGTCGGCACCCCGGTGCCCGGCGGGCTCACGGTCCGCGAGTCGCACCTCATCTGCGAGACGGCGGCGCGCTGCAACCGGCTCGTCGGCATGGAGATGGTCGAGCTCAACCCCACGCTCGACCTGCGCAACGAGACCGGCGAGCTGGCCGTGTGGCTGATCCAGTCGGCCCTCGGCAAGACGATCCTCTGATGGCGGGCGAGCCGGCGATCGAGGGGCGGGTCGAGCCTGGCTGGGAACTGGTCCGCGAGGTCTTCCGCGACAACTTCGTGCAGCGCGGCGAGATAGGGGCCGCGCTCACGGTGCTGCACCGCGGGCAGCCGGTCGTCGCGCTGCACGGCGGCACCGCCGACGTCACCACCGGCCGGCCGTGGACAGCGCAGACGCCCGCCGTCTGCTTCTCGGTGACCAAGGGCCTCGTCGCCGCCTGCTTCCTGCTGCTGGAAGACCGCGGCGAGATCGACCTCGACGCGCCGATCACGGCGTACTGGCCCGAGCTCACCGTCCCCGGGCTGACCCCGCGGGTCCTGCTCAACCACCGCGCCGGGCTCGCCGGCATCGACGTGCCGCTCGCGCTGACCGACGTGCGCGACCGCCCCGAGGCCGTCCACGAGGCGCTGGTCCGCCAGGCGCCGCTGTGGCCGCCCGGCACCGACCAGGGCTACCACGCCTGCAGCTACGGCCTGTACACGGCCGAGCTGTTCCGCCGGGTCGCCGGGCGCAGCGTGGGCGCCTTCTTCGCCGACGAGCTCGCTGCGCCGCTGCGCCTCGACGCCACGATCGGCCGGCCCGAGGCGCTGCCCGAGCCGCCGGCGCGGCTCGTGCCCAACGGGCTCGGCACGCTCCTGCGCCACCAGCTGCCGGCCGCCTTCTTCAGCCGCTCCTCCGACGGCGCGTTCCTGCGCCGGGTGCTGGCCGGCCGCCGCGCCGACGCGCACCGGGCGCTGCTCAACCCCACCCTCGGCCGCCAGCGCTTCCACGCGCTCGACGAGCCCGAGATCCAGCGCCTCGAGTTGCCGTGGATGAACGGCATCGCCACGGCCACCGCGCTGGCGCGGCTGTACGCGCCGCTGGCGGGCGACGGCAGCCTCGACGGCGTGCGGGTGGTGCGCCCCGAGGCGCTGGCGCCGCTGCGCGAGCGCCAGAGCTGGTCGGACTGCGACCGCGTGCTGCGCAAGCCGGTCGGCTGGTCGCAGGGCTTCGTGAAGGACCTGCCGGGGCTGTTCTCGGCCGACACCGCCGGCTTCGGGCACCCGGGCGCGGGCGGCTCCCTCGGCTGGGCCGACCCGACGCACGAGCTGTCGATCGGCTACACGATGAACCGGATGGACTGGCGGATCCGCAGCCCGCGGGCGGTGGCGCTGTGTCAGGCGGTCCAGCGCGTCGTCGCGTAGCCCGGCACGATACGGAGCCGTCATGGAGATCCTGCTCACCATCGCCGTGTTCGGCCTCGCCATGGGCGGGCTCGGGATCGGGCTCATCGCGGGGCGCGCGCTGCGCGGCTCGTGTGGCGGGCTGTCGGCCGTGGGGCCCGACGGCGAGCCGATGAGCTGCGGGGCCTGCCCGAAGCGCGAGGCCGAGGTCTGCCCGTCCGACGACCCCGTCGTGGCGGCCGCGCGCCGCGCCTACCCCGGCGTCCACTGAGGCTGGGTCAGCGCGACGGGAAGCCCGACGTCGGCACCTCGCGCCCGCCCACCAGCAGCAGCGCCTCGAGGTCGGGCCGCGCCTCGACGAGCGGCAGCCCGGCCTCGCCCAGCACCATCAGCGCGGTGGCCCAGCCGTCGGCGGTGCGGCAGTCCGGCGCGACCACGCTCGCCGAGCCCACGACGCTGTCGAACGGCCGGCCGGTGCGCGGGTCCATGGTGTGGACGATGACGGTGCCGTCGGCCTCGTAGCGGCTGCGGTAGTTGCCGGACGTGGCCAGCGCCGCGTTGGTCAGCCCCACCACCGCGGCCAGCGCCTGCCCCGGCGCGTGGCCGGGCTCGGGCTCGTCCACGCCGAGCTGCCAGGCGCCCTGCGGCCCGTCCCCCTGCGCGCGGACCTCGCCGCCCACCTCGACCAGCTGGTCGGCGGCGCCGAGCGCCGACAGCGCGTTCGCCACCCGGTCGACGGCGTGGCCCTTGGCGATGGCCGACAGGTCGAGCGAGGTGCCGCCGCCGTCGATGCGCGGCGCGCCGTCAGGGCCGCGGAACCGCCGCACCCGCTGCCAGCCCACCTGCGCCCGCGCGGCGGCGATCTCGTCGTCGGTGGGGGGCTCGGTGCGGGGCGCCCCGCGGAAGCCCCACAGGGCCATCAGCGGCTCCACGGTGGGGTCGAACGCGCCGCGGGTGGCGTCGGCCAGCTCGAGCGCGGCGCCGACGACCTCGTAGGTCTCCTCCGACACGACGACAGGCCCGTGGGACGAGCGGATCGCCGCCAGCTCGCTGTCGTCGCGCCAGCTCGACATGGCGGCGTCGACCTCGCCGAGCACCCGGACGACGGCCGCCTCGGCGTCGGGCTCGGTGGGGCGGTCGCCCCGCCACTTCACCGACCAGGTCGTGCCGAGCGCCTCGCCCCGGAGCGCGTGGACCGCGGGCGGCGGGGGCGCGCAGGCCCCCGCGAGCAGCGCCGCCAGCATCATCCGAAGTCGTCGAACCGGACGTTCTCGGGGGGCACGCCGAAGTCGTCGCACATCTTCAGCACGGCCTTGAGCATCAGCGGCGGACCGCAGAAGTAGAACTCGCAGTCCTCGGGCGCGTCGAGCTTCGACAGGTACTCGTCGATGACGACGTTGTGGATGAAGCCCACCGACCCGGTCCAGTTGTCTTCCGGCAGCGGGTCCGACAGCGCGATGTGGAAGGAGAAGTTGGGGAACTCCTTCTCGATCGCCCGGAACTCGTCCTCGTAGAAGATCTCGCGCTTGCTGCGGGCGCCGTACCAGTAGGAGACCTTCCGGCCCGTCTTCAGCGTGTGGAACAGGTGGAAGATCTGGCTGCGCAGCGGCGCCATGCCCGCGCCGCCCCCGACGTAGATCATCTCGCGATCGGTCGGGTTGATCTTGAACTCGCCGTAGGGCCCCGACATCGTGATCTTGTCGCCCGGCTTGAGCGCGAAGACGTAGGAGCTGCAGATGCCGGGCGGCACGTCGGTGCGCGGCGGGGGCGTCGCGATGCGGATGTTCAGCATCACGATGTTGCCCTCGGCCGGGTGGTTGGCCATCGAGTACGCGCGGAACACGTCGTCCTCGTCGTTGCCGGCCTCCAGCTTCCACAGCTCGAACTTGTCCCAGTCCTCGCGGAACCGCTCCTCGACCTCGAAGTCCGAGAAGGTGCACGAGAACTTCGGCACGTCGATCTGGATGTAGCCGCCGGGCTCGAAGTCGAGGTGGACCCCCTCGGGCAGCTCGACCACGAGCTCCTTGATGAAGGTCGCCACGTTGTGGTTCGACTTGACCACGCCCTCGAACTTCTTGACCCCGAAGACCTCCTCGGGGAGCTCGATCTCGAGGTCCTGCTTGACCTTGATCTGGCAGGCGAGCCGGACGTGCTCCTTGCGCTCCTTGAGCGTGAGGTGGCCGACCTCGGTGGGCAGCACGTCGCCCGCGCCCGAGGTCACCACGCACTTGCACATGGCGCAGGTGCCGCCGCCGCCGCAGGCCGACGGGATGAAGATCTCGCGCGCCGCCATCGCCGAGAGCAGCGACTGGCCCGGCGAGACCTCGAGCGACTGCTCGCCGTTGACCCGCACCGTGACGTTGCCCTGCGCGACGAGCTGGCGACGGGCCAGGGTGAGCACCCCCACGAGCCCGACGATCACCGCGGTGAAGACGCCGACCGCGAGCCCCAGCGTGACCGGATCCATCGCCTCCCCTACAGCTGGATGCCGGCGAACGCCATGAACGCGATCGCCATGAGGCCGGTGGTGAGCATGGTGATGCCGAGGCCGCGCAGCCCGCGGGGCACGTTGCTGTACCGCAGCTTGTAGCGGATGGCGGACATCGCGATGATCGCGAGCGCCCAGCCGGCGCCGGAGGAGAAGCCGAACACCACGGACTCGGCGAAGGTGTACTCCCGCTCCGCCATGAACAGCGAGGCGCCGAGGATGGCGCAGTTCACGGCGATGAGCGGCAGGAAGATGCCGAGCGCGGCGTACAGCCGCGGGCTGAACCGGTCGATCACCATCTCCACGAGCTGCACGGTGGCGGCGATGGTGGAGATGAACGTGATGAACATCAGGAACGACAGGTCGACCCCGCCGAACGACTCGGAGACCCAGCTCAGCGCGCCCTGCTCGAGGAGCCAGTGGTTCAGCAGCCAGTTGAGCGGGGTGGTGATGGTGAGGACGAAGATGACGGCGACCCCGAGGCCCACCGCCGTCTCCACCTTCTTCGACACCGCCAGGAACGAGCACATCCCGAGGAAGTAGGCGAGCAGGATGTTCTCGACGAAGATGGACTTCACGGCGAGCGAGAGCAGGCCTTCCACGTCAGTGCTCCTCGGCGTAGCCGGTGTAGGTGCGCTGGGCCCAGATGAGGAGCCCCAGCAGGATGAAGGCGCCCGGGGCGAGCACCATCAGGCCGTTGTCGACGTAGCCGGCGCTGCGCACCGCCTCGGGCACGACGGCGTAGCCGAAGAGGGTGCCCGAGCCGAGCAGCTCGCGGAAGAAGGCGACCGTGACCAGGATGCCGCCGTAGCCGAGGCCGTTGCCGATGCCGTCGAGCACCGAGGGCCAGGGCGGGTTCGCCATGGCGAAGGCCTCGGCGCGGCCCATCACGATGCAGTTCGTGATGATGAGGCCAACGAAGACCGACAGCTGCTTGCTCACGTCGTACAGGTAGGCCTGCAGGATCTGGTCGACGACGATGACGAGCGACGCGATCACCGCGAGCTGCACGATGATGCGGATGCTCGGCGGGATCCACTTGCGGATGAGCGAGATCACGAGGTTGGAGCCCGTGACCACGGCCACCAGCGCCGCCGCCATGACCAGCGCCCGGTTGGGCTGATGGTGACGGCCAGCGCGGAGCAGATGCCGAGGATCTGCACCGTGATGGGGTTGTTCTCCATGAGCGGGTCCATCAGCACCCGCCGCTCCTTCTTGCCGAGCAGCTCGAAGGCGGGACGCTCGTCGGTGCTCAAGGCTGGCCTCCCAACGTGCTGAGGTACGGCTCGTACCACTTCAGCGCCTTCGCGACCATGGCATCGACCCCGCGGCTCGTGATGGTGGCCCCGGAGACGCCCTCGACGCACCGCTCGAGCTCGTCGGGACACAGGTCGGTCGGCTTGCCCTTCACCACGCGGATGGTGCCGACGCGGCCCTCGGTGTCGCGGACGTCCTTGCCGACCCACTCGTCCTCGAAGCGGTCCTCCTGGATCTCGGCGCCGAGCCCCGGGGTCTCCTTCGGCGCGAAGAAGGTGGCGCCCGTGACCTCGTCGCCCTTCGGGTCGAGCGCCAGGTAGCCCGACAGGCGGGCCCCACAGCCCGTTGCCGACGAGCGGGATGGCGATGGCGCCGATCGCGTCGCCCGGATCCTTGCGGACGTACAGCCCGAGCAGCGCGGGCGGCCTGCCCGGCTTCGCCTGCCCTCGGCGACCAGCAGGTCGTCGCGGTCGAGGGCGCCGTCGTCGTCGAGGTCGAGGGCGTCGGTCGCGGGCTGGCCCTGGGCGGTGAGGTAGCGCTGCTCGACGCGCTCGTCCCACAGCTCGTCGATCTGCTCGCCCACGGGCACGCTGCCGTCCTCCGGCAGGCTCCAGCGCCCGCAGGATGCTCTGGTCACGTCGCGCTCGCGGTCACCTGCTGGCGCTCCGACAGCGACAGCGAGACGCCCGCGACGGCGAACCGAGCACACCACGTCAGACGTGGCGAAGCCGAAGATGTAGGGGGTGCTGAAGTCGGCCACCGGCGCCTCCTAGGCCGCGAGCCGCGCGGCGCGGCGGCGGGTGGCGGCGCGCACGACGTAGTAGTCGATGAGCGGCGCGAACACGTTCATGAACAGGATCGCGAGCATCACGCCTTCGGGGTAGGCCGGGTTCACGGCGCGGATCAGCACGCAGAGCACGCCGATCGCGATGCCGTAGATCCAGCGGCCGATCTGGGTGGCCGAGCCCGAGACCGGGTCGGTGGCCATGAACACGGCCCCGAACGCGAAGCCGCCCATCACGAGGTGGTACTGC
Organism: Myxococcota bacterium; assembly: GCA_041389545.1. GTDB lineage: Bacteria > Myxococcota_A > UBA796 > UBA796 > JACKER01. The sequence goes on from JAWKRQ010000029.1 coordinate 66,318, forward strand.
GGCGGCAGGTACCACATCGCGGGCGAGGTCGGCCCGGCGAAGCCGTTGATGAGGAGCGCGCCGAGCACGAGCCCGATGACGCAGCCCACCATGATCCGCCACGAGGCGATGCCGGTCACGATGAGGAACACGGCGCCGATCAGCGCGGCGACGGCGCTGACCTCGCCCATCGAGCCCGGGATGTTGCCCATCGCGAGGTCCCACAGCGACCAGCCCGCGGCGTCGAGCGCGTGGACGGCGTTGGGGCCCGGATCGGCGCTGGCGACCGCCAGGAGCGGGGTGGCGCCGGTGTAGCCGTCGATCACGGCGTGGGTCGGGCCGAACGGCGGCCAGGGCTTGCCCGCCACGTCCCAGACCTTCGCGCCCGACATCGCGGCCGGGTAGGCGAAGAACACGAAGGCGCGGGCGGTGAGCGCGGGGTTCAGCACGTTCATGCCGACGCCGCCGAACACCTCCTTGCCGATGATCACGCCGAACGCGATGCCGAGGGCCACCATCCACAGCGGGGTGGTCGGCGGCAGCGTGAGCGGGAACAGGATGCCCGTGACGAGGAAGCCCTCGTTGATCTCGTGCTTGCGGACGATGCAGAACACGAGCTCCGCGGCGCCGCCCACCGCGTAGGACGTGACGATGATGGGCAGCATGTGCCACCCGCCGCGCAGGATCGCGTCGAGCACGCTCCAGTCGGGCACGCCCTCCGCCACGAAGGCCTGGCGACCGATGTTGTACCAGCCGGCGAGGATGCAGGGCAGCAGCGCGTAGACCACGAAGATCATCAGGCGCTTCATGTCCATGCGGTCGCGGACGTGGGCGCCCTGCTCGGTCTTCTCGGCCGGCGTGAGCAGGAACGTCTCGGCGCCCTCGAACAGGGGCCAGGCCCAGCCGTAGCGGGCGTCGGGCCCGTGGAACGACGGGCGCAGCCGATCGAACAGGCGAACCAGCGCCGCCTTCATCCGGCCTCCTTCACGTACTGCTCGAGCCCGTCGCGCAGCAGCAGATCCAGCTGGATCTTCGACGGGCAGATGTAGGTGCACAGGGCGGCCTCTTCCTCGGAGAGGTCGAGGAGCCCCAGGCGAAGGCTCTCCTCGAGGTCTCCGGCGGAGAGCGCCTTGAACAGGAACTCGGGCTCGATGTCGGGCGTGGCGATGACCTTCTCGTAGACGCCGAGCGGCAGGATCGCGCGGACCCCGCCGTAGCGCCCCGGGCGCAGGTCGATGCCGCCCGCGGGCCGCGCGTTCAGCAGGCCCTTGAGGAAGGCGCTGTGGAACGACCAGGCGCCGAGCATGGGCAGCGCCCAGCCGAGCAGCGAGCGGTCGACCTCTTCGGGCAGGACGTGGACCGCGCGGGCCCCCATGGCCGTCCACCGGTCGGGGGTGACGGCGGTGCCCGTGAGGACCGAGCCGAGGATGTAGCGCTGCTCGCCCGGGTGCACCTCGCCGACCACGTCGCGGATCGGCGCGCCGAGCACGGTGCGGACGAAGCGGGGCTGGACCACGCCCGTGCCCACCGCGGCGATCACGCGCTCCGCGGCGAAGCGGCCGCCGAGGAGCGTGCGCCCGAGCGACACGGCGTCCCACGCCCGGATCGTCCAGACCTGGCCCGTGCCCCGCGGCGGGTCGACCAGGTTGACCTGCACCGCGGGATCGCCGGCCGGGTGGGGGCCGGCGAACGTGTGCAGCTCGATGCCCTGCAGCCCCGACAGCGCCGGGTGGCCGCCCTCCCCGGCCGCGAGGATGACGCGCGGGGCGAGCTTGCCCAGGGCGTAGATCGCGGCCTGGAGCGCCTCGCGGTCGGCCGGGTCGAGGAGCTGGGCGGCACCCGGCATCAGCGGGCCCGTCTCGAGCGCGCCGACGAGGATGCTCTGCGGCACCGTGTCGGGCCGGGCGACCTGGTCGAGCGGGCGGGTGCGCAGCGCCGGCCACCACCCGCTGGCCAGCACGGCCTCGACGGCGGCCGGCCGGTCGAGCGCCTGCAGCGCGGCGAGGTCGAAGGCGCGCAGGGCCTCGACCGGGCCTTCGGGCTCGACGTCGACGATCACGTCGGTGATGACGCGGCGCGCCCCGCGCCGGATCTCGCGCACCACGCCGGCGGTGGGGGCGCGCAGCACCATGGCGCGGTCGGCCTTGTCGGCCAGGAGCACGGCGCCCTGCGCGACGCGGTCACCCTCGCGGACGGCGGGCCGCACCGTCATCCCGCGGAGCTCGCGCGGGAGGTAGGCCACGCTGGCGGGCAGGGGCAGCGCCACGATCTCGCCGCTCGCGCCGCCGGCGATCGGGATGTCGAGCCCGCGGCGGATCTGGTGAACGCGGTCCAACGGCGGTCCTCCGGGACACGGGCCTTATCTTCGGGGGGCGTCGCGCGGCCAGCGGGTGCAACATCGAGCTTCGGCAGCAGAGCGCGGCGGCGACGCGCTCGTCTGCCGTCGGGGGTTGGTGTAGAGTCCCGCGCATGAGTCGATCTCCGGCCACGGACCCGCGGATGTGGGTCGCCATCGCGCTCGGCGGCGTCGTCATCGGCGTGCTGTCGCTCGGGCTCGTCACGATGCTGCAGTTCGCGGCGAGCAAGCAGATCGAGCTCGCGACGCTGCCGCCGCCCGCGCCGCCCGCGCCCATCGTGTCGGAGGACACCGGCGCGGCGCTGCTCGGGCGCACCAGGAGGAGCAGGCGCAGCGGACGGCGGCGCGGCTGGAGCAGGTGCGGCGGGCGTCGGCGCCGCCGGACGAGTGGTTCCAGCGGGCGAACGCACGGCCCGCGGCGCCGAACCCGTACGTGCCGTACCTGGCGGCGGGGGTGCGGGCTGATGACGCTGGTGATGGGCGGGCTCGGGGCTTGCTGCTGCTGCAGGCGGGCCGCCGCCGGAGGGTGAGCGGCGGGCCGTTCCTCAGCGCCGTCCCGCTCGCGCCCGAGGAGGCGCGCAGCTGGCTGGCTCGTCGGCGTCGCCCAGCCGCTCCGCGAGCCGCGCCCACCGGGTCGTCCCACCGCAGCCCGAACCGCTCGGCGCGGGCGCGCGCCGCCAACAGCCCCGCCACGTCCTGGTCCTCCGGCCCCTTCGCGCACGCCCAGTCCCACGCCACGGCGAACGCCCCGTCCAACGTGTCGGCCGTCGGACGGCGCAACGGCCAGCGACGCCCCGCCAGGAGCGCCCCCAGCGCGTCGCGCTCGCGGGCGTACGCCGCGCCCCACGCCCGACGCCAGGCGGCGCTGTTCGGCGCCTCGCCAGCCGCGGCGCGCCAGCCCACCACCGCCGCCGCGCAGCGCACGGCCTCCACGGCGCGTTGCGAGACCAGACAGCGACGAGCGCCGCCCGCACCGCCTGGCGGGCGATGGCGCCCGTGAAGTCGCCGCCCGGGACGAGCCCGTGCTCGGTCCACGAAGGCTCGGCCGGCCGGATGCGGCTCGGCGCCGCACCCCAGCACGACGCCGCGGAGACCCGGCCCGCGGCGAAGGCCGACAGGATCGCGCGGGCGCGGGGGCGGCGTCGCCGGGGACCTCGCGCAGGACGTCGGCCAGGACCGAGGCCGCAGTCGGGCGGTCGGCGGTGGCGGCGGCTTCGAGCGCCTCCTCCACAGGGTGCTGGACCCGCCGGGCGATGGCCTCCCGGACGTGGTGGCGGCAGGAGATCTCGCGCCGGACGGCACGGTCCCACTCGCGCGTCCGCCGGGACGCGGCGGTGCGCTGGGCATGGGTCGACATCGTGAGCTCGGGCAGCGACGCCGGGCGGATCGTGGCCGGGCGCCGAGGGCAGGCGTGCGAAGGCGTCGCGGATGACGCGGTCGCGCTAGGTGCCGGAGCCGTGGACCTGCATGGGAGAGACCTATCGCGCGCGCCCGCCGGCGCAACCGGCGCTCAGTCGAGCGAGCCCGGCGCCACCCCCGACCACTCCGCGCCGGGCAGCCGGCTCACCACGCCCTCCCGCAGCGCGTCCGCGTGCGGTCCGGTCACCCCGCGCCGCCGGCACGCCGTCCACTCGCGCTCGTCCGCCCAGGCCTCGACGTCCCGCCGGTCGTAGCGCACCTGCACCCCGTCGAGCCACGTCCGCCGCGGGTTCCGCCGGTCGGCCGGCTCCGCCACGTGCCCCGACAGCGCGTGGAACTGCGCCGCGTTGAGCAGCCGCCCGGTGCCGTCCACCACGGCCCACTCCGAGCGCACCACGCGCCCCGGGCTGCCCGCCGGCGGCCGCCGGTCCCAGAACACCGCGTAGCGCACCACCCGCCGGCGCCCGACCCGGTCGACGCGCTTGGCCACGAACGCGTCCACCACGTAGTACACGTCGCGTCGGAACCCGACCACGTCGGACGCCACGACCTCGGAGGCGTGTGCGCCGTGCAGTCCCAGCAGCGCGAGCAGCATCGGCCCTCCCTCCCCCTCCCGTATCCGGAGGAGCGGTCAGCGATGCCAGTTCGGACCGCCGAACCCGCCGGGCGGCGGCGCCGCGACGGGTGGCCAGAGCTGCCGGACGTAGCCCGCCGCGCCCTTCTCGCCGTCGTAGTGCCGCGGGTAGCCGAGCGAGATCTCCTCGAACCGCACCCCGTCGCGCCAGTCGGTGGACCGCATGTGCAGGTGGCCGCTCACCACGACCTCCGCGCCGTATCGCACGTGCCAGTCCTCGGTCTGGCGCGTGCCACACCACGGGACGAACCGCGGGATCCGGAAGAGGCGCACCAGATCGAGCCGCAGCGGCCAGTGGTTCACGAGGATGGTGGACGCGCCCGGCGGCAGCGCCTCGAGGCGCGCGCGCGTGTAGGCCAGCCGCGCTTCGCACCACGCCTCGCGGCTCGGGTACGGGTCGGGCCGCAGCCGCGACTCGTCGGCGCACAGGATCCCGCCCTCGACGGCCCAGGCCACGGCCCGCTCGGGGCTGTAGCCCTCGGGGCCGAAGCTGTAGTCGTAGAGCAGGAACATGGGGACCATGGTGAGGCCGGTGCCGGGCACCTCCTCGTAGGGGTCCTCGGGGGTCAGCACGCCGCGCTCGCGACAGGCCGCCACCAGCCGCTCGTACTTCGCGACGCCGCCCACGGGCGGATCGCCCGTCGTCCACAGCTCGTGGTTGCCGGGCACCCAGACCAGGCGGGAGAACCGCGGCAGGAGCAGATCGAGCGTCCACTCCAGGTGCGCCAGGGACTCCCCAACATCGCCGCCGATGACGAGCCAGTCGTCGGGCGAAGCGGGGAGCGCCTCCAGGGTGGTGCGGTTCGGCTGGTGGCCGACGTGCAGGTCGGACAGCCCGAGGACACGGACGGACATGCCGCCGCCGTACCGTGACGGGCGCGGATCGGCTACCCTGGCGGCGTGCGGACGGTGCGGGTGGGACGACGGGGCGGTCGCTGGCTCGGGGCGGCAGCCGTGGTGGGGATCGCGATCGGGGGCGCGGGGTTCGGGTTGGACCTGCCGCTGCCCCCGCTCGTGGCGAAGCTGCTCGGGCGCGACGCGCGCCTGCCGGGCCCGCCCGACGTGCTCGCCTGGTCGGCCGACGGGCGCTACGTCGTGGCCGGGGTCGACGGCGGGGAGTCGGTGCGCGTCGACCGGCGCGGGCGCCCCACGCGCGTGCCGCTCGCCGGGCTGCACGAGGTGCGGCTCGCCCCCGACGGCGAGGTCGTGCTCGGGGCGCGCGAGGCCGACTTCGTGGCGGTCGACATCGCGGCGGCGCAGGCCGAGCAGCTCGTGCTCGGGGAGTCGCAGGGCAAGCCCGTGCTGTGGCTGCGCGGGCCGTTCGGCGACGTCGTGGTGACGCGGCAGGTCTCGTCGTACCGGATCCGGCGGAGCGGCGCGCACCCCGACGACCCCGACGCCGCGCCCACCCGCAACTTCCGCGCGGTGTGGCTCGACCCCCAGCAGCCCCTCGCCTACGTCGACACCGGCTACGGGCTCGAGATCCGCCACGCGCTGACCGGGCTCACCCTGCGGACGTTCGACTCGGGCCACGGCGAGCAGCGCTACCTCGGGGTCGGCGCCGATCCGCTCGGCCGGATGGTGCTCGCGTCGCAGGACGCCGACGGGTTCCGCACCTGGGCGCCGCCCGAGGCGCCGGGCGAGGCGTGGGACGTCGACGGCGACGCGCCCAAGGCGATCGCGCCCGACGGCGTGCGGGTGGCGGTGGGGACGGACAAGGGCGTCCAGCTGTACGCCGCGGCGAGCCGGCAGCGCGAGCGGCTGCTGCGGACGTACGCGCCGGTGGTGCGCGTGGCGTTCGCGCCCGACGCGACGGCGGTGGCCGCGGCGACGTCGGAGGGCCGCGTCCGGGTGTGGACGCTCGAGCCCGCGCCCGGCGAGGCGGTGCCGGCGCGGGCCTCGGCCGAGGTCGACGTGGGGCGCATCCGCGAGCCGGAGCACCTCGCGGAGGGCGGGCTCGTGCGGCTGCGGCCGAGCCGGGAGCTGCGGCTCGGCGGGGCGGCGTCGCACCTGGCGTGGTCGCCGGCGGGGCACGTCGGGGGCTGGGTCGGCGACGCGCTCACCGACGTCGACCCCGCCACCGGCGAGGCGCGGGCGCTGCGCGTGCAGGGGCTCACGGGGCGGCCCTGGGCGTGGTCGCCCGACGGGCAGGCGCTGGCCGTCGTCACCGACGAGGGCGTGGCGGTGTACGACGCGCGTCGGTGGCGGGTGCGGCACACGCTGCCCACGGGCGGCGGGCACCTGCAACTGCAGTGGCGGGGCGACACGCTGCTCGTCGACGTCGGCGGCGGGCGGGCGCAGGCGTGGGATGCGGTGGCGGGGGCGCCGCTGGGGCCGCCCTACGAGGCGACGACCGAGGCCACGGCGCGGTTCGTGCTCTCGCCCGACGGGCGGCGGGTGGCCGTGACGGGGCGGACGGCGCGGGTGCTGCGGTCCGCGGACGGCGTCGAGGAGGGGCTGCTCGACGCGCAGTGGGCCGGGGTGATGGCGGCGACGTGGTCGCCGGACGGCTCGCTGCTGGCGACGGCCGGGGGCGACGGGACGCTGGTGCTGTGGGGCGCCGACCTCGCGCCGGTGCGGCTCGTGGAGGGGGCGCACGGGCGGGAGCTGGCGTTCTCGCCGGACGGCGGGCGGATCCTGGCGGCGGGCTGGGGCGGGGCGTACGTCGCGGACGTGGCGACGGGGCAGCTGCAGCAGGGGCTCGTGTTCGAGGGGCTGCTGGCGGGTGCGGCGTGGGGGGAGGCGGGGGTGGCGCTGGTGGACAGCACGGGCGGGCTCTCGCTCTGGTCGCTGTAGTCCCTGTCTGGCCCCTTGCCCTTGCCCCTTCCCCTGCCCTGCTCCGATTCCGGCGCTCGGAAGGTGACCACCAGCCGGTCCGCGAGCCGAGCCCATCTCGTACGAACGTCGCCGAGCCCCGACCTCGAGAGCAAGCTGCCCCGGTTCGCACACCCGCTGGAGGTAAGCCACCCTCAGTGAGACAGTTCGTGGGCTGGGAGGCAGGGGGCCCACGAGAGAACCCGGACTCTCCGCGAGGCGAACGGGCTTCCGGCCCCGAGGTGTGCGATCCAGGCCGGCATACCTCCCGGAGGTGTGCGATCCGGGGTGGGTTGCCAGGTGGTGAGCCGGTCCGAATCGACCGCGCCACCACGAGCGCGCTCTCGACGTGCTCATCGCCCGGCGCGTCCCCACGACGGCGCCCTGCAGGCCCTCGGCGAGGCCCGCGCCCGCTCTACCTCCGCAACAGGATGAATTCAGGTCGGGCCCGATCCGCTTCCGAACGGCCCGTCGTTGTCGTCCAAGGCCTGGAACTCCAACTCGAAGCGGTCGGGCCCGCGACGGTTCCGCTTCCGCAACAGGATGAATTCAGGTCGGGCCCGATCCGCTTCCGGTCGGGCCCGATCCGCTTCCGGCCCGATCCGGGCCAGCGGTGGCCACCGCGGAGCGGCGCGGATACGCGACCGCCCACCGCCCGGAGGCCCCGTGAGCGAACCCCGACTCTCCTCCTGGCTCGCCCCCCTGGCCCGCTTCCGCCCCGACGCCGAGGCCCTCTTCGACGTCGCCACCGGCCGACGCTGGACCTACGCCTCGCTCCAGGCCGACAGCCAGCGCTGGGCCGCCCGCCTCCGCGCCGAGGGCGTCGCCCCGGGCGACCGCGTCGCCGTCCTCGCCGCCAACCGCGGCGAGACCTTCGCCCTCCTCTTCGCCGCCGCCGAGCTCCAGGCCACCCTGTTCCCCATGAACTGGCGCCTGTCCCCCGCCGAGCTGGCCTGGCAGCTCGAACACGCCGCCCCCCGCGTCCTGTTCACCGACCCGGCCCACGCCGGCCGCGTCCCCTTCGGCGGCTGCACCCTCTCCCTCGACGACGACCCCGGCACCGACCGCTTCGAGGGCCCGGGCGCCCCCCTCGACGCGCCCTGGCAGCTCATGTACACCTCGGGCTCCACCGGCCGGCCCAAGGGCGCGCTGCTCACCCACCGCCAGACCGTGTTCAACGCCGTCAACACCGGCCTGGCCTGCAGCCTCGTCCCCGACGACGCCACCCTCACCTTCACCCCGCTGTTCCACACCGGCGGGATGAACTGCTTGTCCACGCCGCTGTTCTTCGTCGGCGGCCGCGTCGTCCTCACCACCGGCGTCGACGCCGCCCAGTCCTTCGAGCTCGTCGCCCGCGAGCGCGTCACGCTGCTCATGGGCGTCCCCACCATCTACCAGCTGCTCGCCGACCACCCGGGCTTCGCCCAGGCCGACCTCTCCTCGGTCCGCGACGCCCTGTGCGGCGGCGCCCCGCTCCCCGTCGCCCTCCTCGAGCGCTGGCTCGACCGCGACATCCCCCTCCGCCAGGGCTTCGGCATGACCGAGGTGGGCCCGAACTGCTTCTCGATGCCGCCCGCCCGCGTCCGCGAGAAGCTCGGCTCGGTCGGGCTCCCCATCCACCTCGGCCAGGTGCGCGTCGTCGACGCGGCCACCGGCGCCCCCGCCGCGATCGACGCCCCGGGCGAGCTGCAGTTCCGCGGCCCCACCGTCTTCGGCGGCTACCTCGACGATCCGGCGGCCACCGCCAAGGCCATCGACGCCGACGGCTGGTTCCACACGGGCGACATCGTCTCCGTCGACGCCGACGGGTTCTTCACCGTCCGCGGCCGCCTCAAGGAGATGTTCATCTCCGGCGGCGAGAACGTCTACCCGGCCGAGGTCGAGGCCGCGATCCTCGAGCACGACGGCGTGGCGCTGGCCGCCGTGGTCGGAGTGCCCGACGAGCGGTGGGGCGAGGTGGGGCACGCCTACGTCGAGCTGCGCCCCGACCACACCCTCGACGACGCCGAGCTGCGCGACTTCCTCGCCCACCGGCTGGCCCGGTTCAAGCAGCCCAAGCGGATCGTCGTGGTGGCGCCCGAAGCGCTGCCGCGCACCGCCTCGGGCAAACTCGACAAGGTGGCCCTGCAGAAGCAGGCCGCAACGGACGCTCCCTCAGTCGAGTGAGCTCACTGCGTCCCGGTCGTCGTGGCCGGGGTGCAGGTGGACAGGTCGAAGGACGGCTCGTTCGCGCGGTCGGTCGTGCCGTGGATCATCGAGTCGACGCCGTCGCCCAGGACCTCGCAGTCGGCCAGGTTCCCGCCCGGATCGAACACGCCGAACGCATAGGACATGACGGCCGCCTGATCGTAGTGGTTCACACAGGTGAAGGCGGTGTCGACGTTGCGCTGCCAGCTGGTGAGGTCGGCGCCCGTCACGAGCACCCGCTCGAGCTCGTCCCACGCCCCGCACGGATCCGAGGCGTACGACGCGAGGTCGTGCTCGTCGGACCACTGGATGGGCGGGTTGCCCGTCTCCTGCGAGAACACCATCCCGCCGCCGGTCACCCCGTCGGTGGTCGCGGAGAACCGCACGTTGTCGGACACGTCGCAGGCCACGCCGACGGACACGATGGCGATCGGCCCCGTGTACGGCGTGGCGCATCCGCCCGTGTCGGTTGCCGAGGTGTCGGCTGAGCTGTCCGTGTCGGTGTCCGCGTCCGCATCGGCGTCCGCGTCCGTGTCGGCGTCCGCGTCGGCGTCGGCGTCGGCATCGGCGTCCATGTCCGTCGTCCCGCCCGTGTCGCCCTTGTCCTCGTCCCCGTTGCAGGCCAGCACCCCGAGCGCCAGCAGCATCCACCATCGGTGCATGGAGCCTCCTCTGTCCGGGGCCATATTTCATGGTCGTGGCTCGGGCCGGGCGCCGGGCACCCGAACGTGCGGACCGGAGCGATGGCGTCGAGCCGGAGTGACGTTCGCCCGCCCGCCGCCCGGCCCTGCGCGCACTCCAGCCCCACGCGCGAGAGGCCCGGCACGGGCGCTCCGGCGTGTACCGAATCCATCCGATCCTGCACGGTCGCTGCACACCCGCCCGATAAGCCGGAGAGCGGAGGGAAGATGCTCGCTCACGCTCCTCGCCTGGCTCCCCCGCGCCGACGCCGCCGACCTGCACACGGGCGACCTCGTCTTCCACCGCTCGCGCACCCGCCAGAGCGCGCTGCTGGCCCGCGTCACCGGCTCGCAGTGGACCCACGTGGGCGTCGTCTTCGTGCAGGACGGGACGACGAACGTCCTCGAGGCCGGCGACCCCGTGCGGTTCGTCCCGTTCGCCGACTGGGCCGCCCGCGCCGCCGACGGCCGCATCGGCATCCGCCGCCTGGCCGCCCACCCCGACGGCCTCCCGGACGACGTCGTCTCGAAGATGGAGGCCCTCGCGGCGTCCTGGCTCGGCCGCCGCTACGACGCGGCGTTCTCCTGGACCGACGACCGCCTCTACTGCCCGAGCTCGCCTACAAGCTCCTCACCGAGGCGCTCGGCGCGCCGTCGGCGAGCTGCGCCGGTTCGGCTCGTTCGACCTCTCCGACCCGCTGGTCCAGGCCGCGATCGCCGTGCGCTGGGGACGCCGCCCCTCGACGAGCCCGTCATCGCGCCGTCGGACCTGTACGCGGACCCGCGGTGGACGGCGGTGTGCGAGGGCCCCACAGCTTCCTGCCGGTAATTGTCGTACGCCCGGCTTCGCACGGGCGAACGCCAATCCCATCACCACGGCGCGTGCTCGCACGACGGGCGCGCCATGCGACCGCGAGCTCTTGGAGGTTGAACCTCGGTAAGCGGCCGCATCGCGCGCCCGCCGGCTCCGCTCGCGCCATTCACGGCAGCAGCTCGATCCCCACGATCCCCTGCAGCACCGCGAGCACCACCGACCCCACCCCGATCCACGGATGCACGGTGCGCAGCCGATCGTTCCGGGTGAACGCCCGCGTGAGCAGCCCCGCCGCGCCCATCGTGCTGATCGAGACGATCCCGATCCACAGGTGCCAGGTCTGACCGACCGACAGATCCGGCCGCAGCAGCACGGTCGAGGCGAGGCCGGTCGTCCCCGAGAGCACCATGGCCGCGAAGGCCCACGGGGCCCACTTCTTGTGGAAGCGCCGCGCACGCGTCGACTGCTTGACGCCCTGGCGCGCCACGAGGCCGCGGCTCATGATCCAGAACGACAGGAGGATGGTCAGGACGCCGATCGCCGGGTGCACGAAGGCCATCGGCGCCGCCTTAACCCGCGAGGCGGCGGAGCGGCTGCTAGAATCGCCGGGCCACGGGGGTCCCATGTCCGCTCGCGCCGCCTTCCTCCTCCTCCCGGTGCTCGCCTGCACGGCGTCCGAGCCGATCGAGCTCGACCCGACCGGCGGCACCACCGCCACCGATCCCGACCCGACGCTGCCGTCCACCACCGTCCCCACCGACCCGGGCACGACGACGGCGGGCGGCTGCGTGCCGACCCGCGACGCCTTCGAGGCCAACGCGCTGCCGGCGATCGAGGCGAACTGCACCACCTGCCACGGCGCGACCCCGCAGTTCGGCGCGCCCTACTCGCTGCTCGACTACGACGCGCTGGTCGCCGGCACCGAGCCCGATCGCATCGTCGACAAGATGGTGCTGGCGCTCACCGACGGCGCGATGCCGCCGGCCACGCAGCCCGACCTGTCCCACAACGACCTCGACACGCTGGTCGGCTGGGCGTCCTGCGGGCTCGTCCACCCCGATCCGGGCGACGGCCTCGTCGCCAACCGCGACGTCTGGCAGGCGCCCGTCGACCCGCCCGCGGGCGCCACAGCCGTGAACCTGTCGGCCAACGGCCACTACGTCGGCCCCAACGACATCGACGACTACCAGTACTTCACGTTCCGCAACCTCGTCGACCACGACATGTTCATCCGCCGCATCGAGGCGGTCATCGACGAGAGCCGCGTGGTGCACCACATCACGCTGAACCACCTCATCGGCTACGACTACCTCTACACCTGGGCCCCCGGCACCGGCGCCATCGAGTTCCCCGACGGCGGCATCCGCCTGTCGCCGAACGAGACGCTGGTGATGAACATCCACTACAACAACGGCGCCGGCATCCCCGACGTCTACGACTCGTCGGGGCTGCGCCTGTGGGTCGACGAGCCCGTCGGCACCGAGTGGGGCATGGCGTCGCCGGCCGTCTACAACATCGACGTGCCGCCCGGCCAGGTCGCGCCGGCCACCGACACCTGCCGCGCGACCCGCGACTACGAGATCCTCGCGGCGATGCCGCACATGCACGAGATCGGCAGCGAGTTCCACCACACGATCGAGCGCAGCGACGGCACCGTCGAGTCGCTCATCGACCTCACCGGGTGGTCCTTCGAGGCGCAGTACTTCTACGAGATGCCCGTCACGGTGCACTCGGGCGACCTGCTCACGCTCACCTGCGTCTTCGACAACCCGGGATCGCAGACGGTGCACTTCGGCGAGGGCACCTCCGACGAGATGTGCTTCGACTTCATGTACGTGACGCCGCCCGAGGCCGCGTTCCAGTGCTTCCTGTGAGCGGCGCGCCGGGATAGGGCCTGCGCGGAGGCGCCATGTCCGGCGGCCCGCCGGCCAGCTACCACGTCGACGCGATCCTCGGGCAGGGCAGCACCAGCATCGTGGTCCTGGCCCGCCCGGCCGACGCGCCCGACACCCACGTGGTCGTCAAGGTGCTCCAGCGCGACCTCCTGGAGCACCGCGAGCTGCTGGCCCGCGCCCGCGACGAGGCGCGGCTGCTCGCGATGCTGAGCCACCCGAACATCGTGGCCGTCCACTCGCTGGTGGTGCACCACGGCCACCCGCTGGTGGTGATGGAGTGCGTCTACGGGGCCGACCTCGGCGCGCTGCTGCGCATCGGCAACGAGCCGCTGCCGCCGGCGGACGCCACCGAGGTGGTGCGCCGCACCGCGCTGGCCCTCGACGCCGCCCACCACGCGCCCGATCCCGAGCACCCCGGGCGCACCCTGCGGGTCATCCACCGCGACATCAAGCCGTCGAACCTGCTCCTGTCGGTCGACGGCGAGGTGAAGGTCGTGGACTTCGGCCTGGCCCGCGCCGAGTTCGCCGCCCGCGAGACGCGCACCGACGGCTACGTGCTCGGCTCCATGGGCTTCGACGCCCCCGAGCGCTACGGCGCGGAGCCCGTCACCGAGGCCGTCGACATCTACGCCCTCGGGGTGACCTGGTTCCAGCTGCTCACCGCGCGCGTCCTGGTGGTCCCGCGGGCCGCCGAGCGCCACGACATCGAGCGCGACAAGCAGCTCGCGCGGGTGGCGCTGCCGGAGCTGGCGCCCGAGCAAGCCGAGGCCGTGCGGGCCTGCATCGCCGCGATGACAGCGCACGATCCCGCGCAGCGCCCCACCGCCCGCGAGGCGGCCGAGCGGATCGCGGCGCTGGCGCTGCCCGGCGACCTCGTCGCGCTCGCGGCCGCGCGGATCCCGGCGGTGCGGGCGCAGCACCCGCGCCTGCCGCCGCGGGAGCACCCGGCGTGGGCCGACGTGGCGTTCCTGGAGCAGCCCGAGCCGCGCCCGCTGTCACGCCTGCTCGGCTGGTTCCGGCGGGGCTAGGCGGGCGAGCGCGCGGCGGCCGGCCTCGGTCTCGGCCCAGTGCTCGAGGTGGCCGTGGGCGTGGGCGGCGCGGACCAGCGCCCAGCGCGGATCGACGTCGGGCAGGGCGAGCAGCTCCTCGGCCGAGGGCACCTCGTCGCCCGTGTGCGGCGCGACGAGCCCGTTGCGGTCGCCGGCGAGGCGGGTCCAGGGGTCGGGGCCGAGCGCGTCGCGCAGGGCCAGGATCCGCTCGGCGTCGGGGCCCACGGGGACGCGCCGGAACGGGGCCGGGTCGTCGAGGCTGCGGACGATGGCGTCGACCACCTGCTCCGGGTCCTGCGGCACCTCGAGGACGCCGCCCTTGCGCGCGCCCCAGGCCTCGCGCAGCGGCGCGTACGGCGACGACGGCGGCGGGACGGGGCTCGCGGCGGCGGCCCGCTCCAGGAACCGCGTGGCGAACGAGCCCGGCTCGATCAGGCGCACGCGCACGCCGAAGGTGCACGTCTCCTGGAACAGGGCCTCGCTCATGGCCTCCACGGCGTGCTTGGTGGCGGCGTAGAAGCCGGACTCGGGGAAGACGGTGCGGCCGGCGACGCTCGACAGGTTCACGACGGTGCCGCGCCGGGCGCGCAGCGAGGGCAGCAGCGCGCGGGTGACGCGGGCCGGGCCGAGCACGTTGACATCGAGCAGGTCGCGGAAGGCCTCGACGTCGCCCTCCTCCTGGGTGCCGAACCAGGCGATGCCGGCGTTGTTGACGAGCAGATCGACGGGGCCCGCCCGCAGGACGGCCTCGGTGACGGCGCGCACGTCGTCGTCGCGGCGGACGTCGAGGCGGAAGGTGCGCAGGCGGTCGGACGCCGGGAGGGCGGCGGCCCAGTCGGGGTCGACGGCCTCGTCGGTCGCCACGACGGCGTCGCCGCGGGCGAGCAGGCGGCGGGCGAGCGCCAGGCCGAAGCCGGAGGCACAGCCGGTGACGAAGGCGGTGAGCATGGGCCGTGCCATAGCGCGACGGGCGCACGGCGACGAGCCAGCGGCCCGGGGTCGACGTATCGACAACCTCGTCGACGACGGCGTGGCCCGGGGTGATGCTGTCCCAGGGGGTCGGATGTCGCAGTGGATCGAGGTGGGAGCGGCGTCTTCGCTGGCGCCGGGGGGCGTGGTCACGGTCAAGCACGGCGCGCAGCGCATCGCCGTGTTCCGCACCGCAGACGGCGAGGTCCGCGCGACCGACGACCGCTGCCCGCACGAGGGCTACCCGCTGTCGCAGGGCACGGTCGCCGGCTGCGTGCTGACCTGCCAGTACCACAACTACAAGTTCGATCTCCGCGACGGCGCCTGCCTGATGGGCGACGAGGCGCTGCAGGTCGTGCCCGTGCGCATCGAGGGCGACCGCATCTACGTCGACCCGTCGGGGCCCGACCCCGCCGCGGAGCGCCCCCGCCGCTGGGCGTCGCTCGACGCCGCGCTGGACGACGACCGCACCGCCCAGGCCTCCCGCGACACCGTCCGGCTGCTGGCCCTCGGGGTGCCGCTGGCCGGCGTGGCCGCCCACGTCGCCGCCTGGGAGGGCGAGCGCGCGGCCTACGGCGCCACCCACGCCCTGCCGCTGTCCGCCGAAGCCTTGCGGCTCGCCCCGCACCTGCCCGGCCTCGACGCCGCAGCCGCGCTGCTGCCCGCGCTGGAGCTCGCCGGCCGCGGCTCCTGCCGCCGCCCGCCGCACCCGCGCGACGCCGCCGACCCGGGACCGCCCGCGGCCTTCGCGGAGCGGCTGCGCGCCGCGGTGGAGCCCGAGGACGTGCCGCAGGCGGTGGCGCTCGTCCGCGGCGCCGTCCGGGCCGGGTTCGCGCCCGAGGTGCTCCAGGAGGCACTGCTGCGCGTCGCGTCCGACCACCTGCTGGACTACGGCCACGGCGTCATCTACGTCACCAAGGCGTTCGACCTCCTCGGCGCCGACGGCGTCGACCCCGACGATGTGGAGGGCGTGCTGGCCGGGCTCGTGCGCGAGCTCGCCACCGCCACCCGCGAGGACCTCGTCCCCACCTGGGCGCCCTGGCGGCGGCGCGTGGCGGCGCTCGGCCCGCTCCCCGCCGGCGGGCGCGGCGCCGTGCCCGACCGGGAGGCCGCCGTGGCCGCGCTCGTGGGCGCCACCCCGCGCGAGGCCGTGGAGCACGTGCTCGGCTGGCTCGAGGCCGGCGTCGCGGTGGCAGCGCTGTGGGACGTGGTCTCGCTCGCCGCCGCCGAGCGGGTCCTGCGCTTCGACGTGGCGCACGACCTCGACCCCGACCTCGCCGACGCCTGGCTCGACGTGACGCACCTGCTCACCTTCGCCGCCGCCTGCCGCGTGGCCTGGGCGCGCTGCCCGCACCCCGAGCTGGTGCGGCTCCTGCTCCAGGGGGCCCGGCTCGTCGCCCGCATGCGCCCGCTCGACGGGCCCCGGCCCCCGCTCGACCCCGCCGACGGCGACCTCGTCGCCGCCATCCGCGCCGGCGACGCCGCGCAGGCCGTGCGGATCGCCGCCGGCTGCGACCCGGAGGCCGTGCGCTGGCCGCTCGGCGCGCTGGCGCTCGATCCGCCCGGCGCCGGCCTGCCCATCTTCGTGGCCCACGCGGTGAAGCTCTCGCTCGCCGGCTGCGACGAGGCCCTGGCGACGGGCGATCCGCGCCCGCTGGCCGCCGCCGTGCGCTTCCTGGCCTCGCCGAAGCGGGAGCGGCGCACGCCGCAGCGGGTGCGCGAGGCCGTCCGCCTCGTCGCGGAGGGCCGCCCGCCGCGCACGCTCGCCGTGTGAGCTAAGCGCGCATCGCGGCGACCCGCGGTTCCATCCACCGCCGGTACAGCGGCGGCACCATCGCCACGAGCACCATGCCGGCGTAGCCGAGCGGGAGCTCGGGCGCGTCGGGGAACGGCCGCAGGTCCCAGTAGGGCCGCGCGGCGTGGGCGTGGTGGTCGGCGTGGCGCGGGAGGTTGAACAGGAACGCGCCGGTGAGCCAGTGGTTGCTGTTCCAGCTGTGCTGCGGCTTGACCCGCTCGTACTCGCCGGGGCGGACCTCGGTGCGAACGAGCCCATAGTGCTCGATGTAGTTGATCACCTCGAGCAGGACGACGCCCACCACGGCCTGCACCGCGAACGCGCCGACCACGGCCCAGCCGCCGACCGCGGCGAGGCCCGCCCACAGCGCGACGAGCTCCAGGGCGTAGCGCGTGCGCCGGTCGCGCAGGGACCACCAGGGGATGCCGCGCCGAGCGGCATAGGCGCGCTCGAGGCTCCAGAAGCTCGCCAGGCCGCCGAAGATGGAGCGGGGCAGGAACGCGTAGACCGACTCGCCGAGGCGCGCGGTGGCGGGGTCGCGCGGGGTGCCCACCCACCGGTGGTGCCCGAGGACGTGCTCGACGAGCCACCAGGGGTACGACACCGTCGTCATCAGGATCTCGGCCAGCGCGCGGTCGCCCCGGGTGGTGCGGTGGACGAGCTCGTGGGCGATGGTGATGCCGCCCGCACCCGTCATCACGCCGACGCCGGCGAGCAGCAGCACGCTCTCCCACGCCGGCCGGTGGGGCACGGTGGCCAGCGCCGCGGCGACGACGACCAGCTGCAGCGGCGCCCACAGGCGCACCACCGCGTCGTGGACCCAGGTGCGGCCGGCCGGCTCGCTCGTGTCGGCGCCGATGACCTGGTCGAGCAGCGGGATCGCGACGAACACGAAGGCCGGCACCGACAGGGGCGACCAGCCGCCCACCGCGATGGTGATGCAGACCAGCAGCATCAGCAGGTACATGACCAGGTACTTGAGCACGGTCATCGCTCCTCCTCCTCGGGATGGGGCGGCGGGGTGGACTGGGCGCCCGCGATGAGCAGGGCGCGGGCGAGCTGCCAGCTGCGGCCGGGCGACGAGGCGCCCCACATCACGGGGCCGACGGCGCCGGCGGCGTGCTGGAGCAGCAGGTCGCTGGCCACCTGCATGACGGCGGCCTGCAGCGGGAGGTTCGGCCGCAGCACGCCGCCGCCGGCGACCTCGAGGAAGGCGACCACCGCCGACAGGATCGGCGCGATCTCCTCGCGGAGGATGGTGGGGCCGGGCCCGTCGTCGGCGAGCATCTCGCGGAGGACGATGCGGGCGTGCTGCGGGTGGTCGGCGAGGAACGCGGCGTAGGCGCGGACCAGCGCCTCCAGGCGGTCTTCGAAGGACGTCTCGGGGGTCTGCATCGACGCGGCGAGCACCGCGGTGAGCCGGGCGAAGACGTCGCGGACGACGGCCTCGTACAGCGCGTCCTTGCTCGGGTAGTGGTAGAGCAGGCTCGGGCGGCGGATCCCGACGCGGCGGGCGATGTCGGCGAGCGTGGCGCGCTCGCGGCCGTGCTGCGCGAACTCGGCCGCGGCGGCGGCGAGGATGCGCTCGGGCGTGGCGACGTCGGTGTCGCTGGCGCGGGGTCGTCCCATCGCCGTTCAGTTTATCTACTCCTGAGTAGATTTGCGAGAGCGGAGCCGGCGGGAGCGCGATGCGGCCGCTTGCCGAGGTTCAATCGCCATGAGCTCGCGGTCGCATGGCGCTCCCGTCGAGCGAGCACGCGCCATGGTGGTGGGAATTGGCGTTCGCCCGTGCGAAGCCGGGCGTACGATAATTCAACTCCGCGGGAGCTCCAGGCGGAACGTGCGCGACGGGCCGTCGATCGTGATCGTGCACTGGTCCAGGAAGTCCCAGCCGAGCAGCGCCACCAGCACGTACCCGCTGACCCGCGAGCTCAGGTCGGCCACCTCGATGAGGTCGAGCTCCCAGTGCCGCGGATCGGGCAGCAGCTCGAGCCGCGCCCGCCGCAGCGCCGCCACTTCGTGGGGATCCCCGCCGATCGGCTGCCAGCGCGCCGCCCCGTGCGTGGGCAGCCGCAGGGTCCGCGCGATGTCGCGGTCGACGGCCGACATGCTCGCGCCCGTGTCGACGAGCACGAGCCCCTCGGCCACGCCGCCCTCCCCCACCACGCGCCCGCGCACGAGCGGCCCGTACGCGGGGTACAGCAGCCCGGCGATCGGCGCGCGGCCGCGCTTCACGGCGGGCGGACGCCGCGGTAGTCCCACGTGAGCTCCCCGGTCGGCGCCCAGCTGAGCACCAGGTCGCCGAGCGGTGAGGCCAGCACGAGCTCGAGGTCGTCGCTCGGCACGGCCCCGTCGAAGTTGTCGACGCCCGCGAAGCGCAGCTCGATGCGGTCGCCCTTCAGCACGTTGTCCTGCGCGACCAGCAGCTGGTCGCCGTACTTCAGCCGGAACACCGGGTGCAGGATCGACAGCTCCCGCGGCAGCTCGATGAGCACGTTGTCCTTTCCGTACTTCTGCTCGATCTGCAGGTCGACCTCGCGCGACAGCCCGCCCACCACCTGCTGCCACGTCCCCTGCAGCGCCTTCGGCGCGGGCGGCGGCCGGATCCCCGCCTGGGCGGCCTGGCGCTCCTTGCGGAACTCCTCGGCCTCGGCCGTCTTGAACGCGTCGGTGTCGACCCAGACGACGGCCTCGTCGCTGATCAGGATGGCGCGGTGCTCGACGATGTCCTCGGCGGTCTTCGGCTGGTCGGCGACGGTGAGCGCGGGCAGCACCAGCGTCCCGAAGTCGGTCCGGTCGTGCGCGACGACCGCAGGCACCGTCGACGGGGCCGGCACCGCGGCGTACTGCCCCGGGAACATGTCGGTCAGGTGCAGCGCGAGCACCAGGGTGGCGTTGTGGAGCGTGCGGTCGCCCCGGTTGTCGACGGCGAGCTTGAGCCCCGAGCCCACCATCGGCCGGCTCACCTCGAGGTCGAGCCACGCATCCTCGGGGAAGATCTTGCGGAAGTCGGCGCCGAGCAGCTCCTGGCAGAAGTCGATGTCGCTGATGACGAAGTCCCACTGCCGCTGCGCCCGCCGCCGCGCGAAGTGGTCGAGGACCTTCTGCCGGCCGCCCTCGAAGTCCCCCTGCTGGAACGAGAGGCGCGCCAGCTGCAGGTCGGGGCTGAAGTAGCCGGCGCCCAGCATGGTCGAGCGGTACAGCTCGACGATGAAGGTGCCCTCCCGCGACTTCTGCAGGAAGCTCCGCATCTTGTAGGGATCGAGCATGTCGAGCAGCTGGTCGGCCTGCTTCGGGTAGTACGCCGCGGCCTGCTGCAGGTACAGCTTGGCACCCGCGGCGTCGCCGCGCCGCGCGTCGAGGACGCCGAGCAGCAGCAGCGCCGGCGCGGTCTGGTCGGGGTGCTGCTCGATCGCCTCGTCGAGCAGCGCCTTCGCCTCGTCGTAGCGCTCGGGGACGCCCTCCTCGATGATCGCCATCGCCGCGAGCAGGTGCGCCTCCCGCTCGGTCGGCGAGCGCTCGATCGCGAGCTTCGCCGACTGCTCCGCCGCGACCCAGTCCCCCTCGCGCGCCGCGAGGTAGGCCCGGTCGCGCAGCACCGACAGGCGGTCCCACGCCTCGACGACCTCCCAGTAGGTGTCGGCATAGTCGACGAGCGCGTCGAACAGCTGCTGGTCGAGCGCCTCGATCTCGCGCTGCAGCGCCCGGTGGTCCTCCTGGCGCTGCTTGAGGTCCTCCCACAGCGTCCGCGCCTGCTTGCGGTCGACCGAGAACGACCCGGACGGGGTCAGCGCGTCCACGTCGCCCGAGACCTGCACCACCGACAGCGTGGCGAGCAGCATCTCGCTCGTCAGCTCCCACATGGCCTGCTGGTCCTCGGCCTCGGTCTGCTTCGCGTACAGCGGCTGCAGCACCTCGAGGATGCGCTGCCGCGCCGCCAGCACGTCGGGGTCGACGCCGCGGTAGTCCTGCCGCGCCAGCACCTGCAGCCAGTCGTCGAGGCCGTGCTGGTCCTTCATCGCCAGGTCGAGGCCGTGGACCACGCGGATGGTGCGGTCCACGTCCCACGTCGCCTCCGGCGCGGGCTGCATCCGCTCGATGGCCGGCGCGAAGGCCTCCTCGGCGTGCTTCTCCTGGCGCTCCAGCGCCTGCTCGTGCTGCTGGGCGGCGTGGTGCCGCCACCACAGCCCGCCGGCCACCGGCACCGCGACGGCGAGCAGCGCCAGCGCACCGCAGCCAGGCCCACCGTCCGCGCGATCCGCGCTGCGGCGCGTCGTCCAACGGCCCTCCTCGCTGTCGTGTACCACGGTGCGGGCCACCTCGCGATCATGAACTTCTGGTTCATGTTGCCGCCACCGAATCCACCACTGTCACCTCCGGCGCCACGATGTAGCTTTCTGCCAGGAGGCAACACCATGACCCCGACGACGACGCCCCGCACCGCCCTGGTCACCGGCGGCAACCGCGGCCTCGGCCTGGCCTCGGCCACCCGGCTCGCCCGCCAGGGCTTCCACGTGGTGCTGGGGGTCCGCACCCTCGACGCCGGCGACCGCGCCGCCGCCACGATCCGCGCCGCCGTGCCCGACGCCACCGTCGACGTGATGCGGCTCGACCTGTCGTCCCTCGCCTCGGTGCGCGCGTTCGCCGAGCGCTGGCACGCCCGCGGCCTGCCGCTGCACCTGCTGCTCGCCAACGCCGGCATCCTCGGCCACCCCACCCTCGCGCGCTCCGTCGACGGCCACGAGCTGCACTTCGCCACGAACCACCTCGGCCACTTCCTGCTGGTGGACCTGCTCCGCGACGTGCTGCAGGCCTCGGCGCCCGCCCGGGTCGTGGTCGTCTCGTCGGTCGTGCACATCGAGGGCCAGGGCCCCGGCAAGGGCCCGGCCTGGTCGTGGGACCACGCCGACGGCTTCGACCCCACGCCGCCCTACGACCCCTACCTGGCCTACAAGAACAGCAAGCTCGCGAACCTGTGGTTCACCTACGCCCTGTCGCGGCGGCTGCAGGGCACGGGCGTCACCGTGAACGCGCTGTGTCCGGGCTTCGTGCCCGCGACCGGCGTGGAGCAGCAGCAGGGGCTGCAGCGCTTCCTGTTCCGCTGGGTCTTCCCGTGGATGCCGTTCGCGCGGTCGATCGAACAAGCCGCCACGCACATCGCCTGGGTCTGCACGGCGCCCGAGCTGGACGGCGTCAGCGGCCGGTTCTACGCCGACCGCAAGGAGCGCGCGTCGAGCGACCAGGCCCGGGACGAGGCGCTGCAGGAGCGGCTCTGGGCCCTGTCGGAGCGCCTGGTGGCCGCCCCCGCCGCCAGCGCGGCGGCCGGTTAGGCCGGAGGCACCCCCTGGAGGTGCCATGTCGATGTGGTTCAACGCCGCGAGGCTGTCCGCAGCCTCGTTCGAGGCGATCCGCAAGGAGCCGAGGCTGGTGGAGGCCCTCTTCTTCGACAGCAAGCTCGCGAAGCCGGCGGACTTCGACGCCGAGCGCGACGTGTTCGGCGCCGACTACCGCCTGATCGGCGAGATGATCGAGGCGATGGAGGAGTCGGGCATCGAGGAGGTCGCCGAGGACGCAGGGCTCGTCCGCCACGCGCTCGGCGAGGAGGAGGAGGGCTCGCCCATCGCCTACGACTTCTGCTACGGCCCCGGCTTCGCGATGACCCCCGACGAGGTGAAGGCCGTGTCGAAGCGGATCGGCAAGGACGACGAGGGCTTCGGCATCGGCCCGTTCTTCGCGGCGGCCGCGAAGGCCGGCCAGGGCATCATCGGCGGGGTGAGCTAGAACCCGCGCAGGTAGTCCGAGCCGGCGATCCAGCCGGGGTCGGGGTAGTACGCGAACACCAGCGCCCCGCCGAACAGCTC
Organism: Myxococcota bacterium; assembly: GCA_041389545.1. Taxonomy (GTDB): domain Bacteria; phylum Myxococcota_A; class UBA796; order UBA796; genus JACKER01. The sequence continues at coordinate 88,770 of JAWKRQ010000029.1, forward strand.
GTCGATGAGGTCGTCGCTGATGGCCGGGTCGACCGCGGGGCAGCCCTCGCTGCGGCCGAGGTAGCCGTAGGTGTCGACGAAGGCCTGCGTGGCGTAGTCGGCCGAGTGGACGACGATGACGCGGTCGCGCACGTTGTCGTTGTAGCCGGGCTCGAGGCCGTCGAGGCGCAGCGAGTAGCCGTGGCTGCCGTAGTAGGTCTCGGCGGCGCGCAGCAGCCCGAGCGAGCTCGCGTTGGAGCCCGACACGTTGCTGAAGAAGTCGGCCATCGTGAGGTCGCTCGGGTCCTGCGAGCCGATGCCGTGGGAGGTGAGCTCGGCGGCGAGGAGCTCGTCGTGGCGCAGGTCGAGCAGGAACATGCGCGGATCGACGGACGGGAGCGAGAAGTCGATGACCAGGTACTCGAGCCGGTCGGAGTCGCCGGCGGCCCAGGCGCTGGCGAAGGCGTACAGCGCGGCGTCGAGGGTGTCGGCGTACAGCCCGTCGGCCTCGTGGGCGTCGGCGCGGGTCTGGGAGAGGGTCAGCTCGTAGTCGCCATCGTAGGCGGTGCCCGCGGCGTCGACCCAGGTGTCGACGACGACCCAGTAGGTGCCCGGCGCGAGGAGCGCGGCGGCGTCCCAGTGGCCGCGGTCGATGCAGGCGTCGGGGTCGGCGGCGTCGAGGAGGTGGACGTCGACGTCGACCCCGGCGGGCAGGCCGTCGAGGCTGGCGACCAGCAGCCCCTCCTCGGCGAGCTCGACCCGGTAGATGCGCTCGGGGCCGGACTCGTCGGTGGTGGGCGCGCAGCCGTAGGCGTCGAGCAGGGCGTCGGCGCCGGTGGTGGTGTTCGCGTCGGTGTAGGGCAGGCTGTCGACGCAGATGACCCCCGCCGGGCAGTCGCCGCCGGTGGTGCCGGGGCCCGTGGTCCCGGGGTCCGTCACGTCGGTGGGGTCGGTGGTGCCCCCCGGATCCCCCGGATCCCCCGGATCGCCGGGGTCCCCCGGATCGCCGGGATCCCCCGGGTCCGTCCCCCCGTCCGGCGAGCGGACGATGGCCGTCGGTTCGGGCTGGCAGGCAGCGAGCCAGAGGGCACTGCCGCAGATCATCCAGCGCATCGGACCTCCCGAGCGGGGGATCCTACACTTCTTTCCGCCCGCCGTCACCCCGAGAACGCTGCCACAGCACCAGCGCCCCCACCGCCAGCGCCGGATCGAGCACGGCCACCGGGAGCACGCCGGCCGCCGGCGCCGCCCCGCTGACGGCGAGCGGCACCGCACGAACGGCACCAGCAGCCGGTCCACCACGGTGGCCAGCGCGAACGACGTGGCGCCGGTGCGGCCCCCCATGACGTAGAACCAGCCGATGACCGCGAGGCACATCCCGACGAGCCGCACGAGCCCTGGCTCGTAGCCCTGCAGCGCCGTCAGGAACGCGATCTCGACCAGCCCTTGCGGCGCGAGCAGCAGCACGGCGCCCAGCACGACGTACAGCAGACCGTTCCAGACGATGTAGCGGCACAGCGGCGACAGCTCGGGGCGCGCGGCGAGCGCGGCGAAGAAGGCGGCCATGGAGTCCTCCCGCCCCACCCTACGCCAGGCGGAGCGCCGGCGGGTATCCCGGATTCGCTAGCCAACCCGCGATTTCGGGGCCCGATATCTGCGCTGCAGGGGTAGCGGCCCGGGCGCCGGTCGGCGATGACCAGGGCAGGAGGTCCGATGCACCGTGCCTGGCTCCTCGCGCCGCTCGTCGCCGGCTGCGACCTGTTCCCGCCCACGTCCCCGCCCACCACCGACACCGACACCGCGCTCGTCACGACCGCGACCGCCCCCTGCGTCCAGGAGGCCCTCGCGCCCGAGGACGCCCTGGCGGACGGCGAGACCGTCGCCGACCGCCTCGCCGCCATCCCCCCGACCGTGACCGTCACCCCGGACTGGTTCGACGGCCGCGCCGTCCCCGTCACCGTCGACGTGGCCTGGGTGGGCGGCACCCTGCTCGGCAGCCCCACCAACGGCGTCTGCCCGCTCCGCGTCGAGACCGACGTCGACCTCGCCAGCGACGACGGGCTCGCTGCCGGCCACGCGGGGCTCGTCTCCGTCGGGCGCGACCCGTCCGTCGAGGCGCGCTTCGACCTGCCCGAGGACGTCGTCGCCGGCTTCGACCCGGCGCCGCTGCACCCGGATGGCTGCACCGACGGGATCTACGTCCTCATCATGTCGGGGACGACCAGCTGGTCGAGCGGCGCGCTGTGGCACGAGTGCACGCTCACCTTCCGCACCGCCACGGGCACCTCGGCCGTCGACACGGGCACGGGCCCGCCCCGCGACACGGCGGTGCTGTTCACCTGGAACTGACCGCCTCCACCCTCACATCACGCCGGTGCGCTCGCAGAACCAGGCGAGGCCCACGCTCACGGCCCAGGTGCCCAGCACCGTGAGCGTGACCGCCCCCGGCCGGCGGAAGCGCACGCTCTCGAAGCCCACGAGCCCCACCGAGCCGAGCACCGCCGCCACGAGCAGGGCGACCACGGCGCCGTGGCCGGTGCGCCAGGTGCCGAGCATGAGCGGCACCAGCACCACCACCACGTGGCCGAGCAGCGCGAGGAGCACGGGCAGCAGCGCCGGCTCCCGCACGTAGGGCAGCACCCAGCGCTCCATCCAGTCGGGCCAGCCCGGCGGCGGGGGATCGGCGATGCGGAGCGGCGGGCGCTGGCTCACCGCCGCAGCTTATCCCGCCGCGGGGAACGCCAGCACGACAGCCTCGTCCGCGGCGCAGGCGTGCACGAGGACGCCCGTCCAACCGCCGCTGGCGCGCTGCGCGTCGAGGACGTAGTCCCCGTCGCAGGCGGGGTCGTGCAGCGCGGCGGGATCGAAGCGGCCCCCGCCTGGCGCCTGCAGCCACAGCGTCGCCGCGGGCAGCGTCACCTCGCCGGGGCCCGCCAGGTGCAGCGCACCCTGGTCCACGTCGACGGTGACCTCCACGTCGGCGAACACATCGCAGCCGCCGTCCCACGCGAGGTCGGCGACGGCGACGGCGAGCGCCACCTCGGCCGGACGGCCGTCGAACCACGTGGCGTCGAGCGTCACGGCCTCGGTGACGGCGGCGAGCGCCTCCTCGACGGTCCGGCCGTCGGAGAGCACGTCCGCGGGGCCGGGCGTGCCGACGCAGCCGCTCTCGCCGGTGTCGGTGCCGGTGCCCTCCTCGCCGACCTGCGTGGCGGCGAGGTCGCCACCGATGGGCTCAGCGGCGCAGCTCCAGAGGATCCAGGCGATCGTCCACATGCCCCGAGCGTGCCCCGCCCCGGCGGCACCGGCCACCCTCCTCCGCACGTTGTGGGCCCCGGCCACGCGCGCCGGTTAGCGAATCCGGGATGGTCGACCCGCCGCAGGCCGCCCGCGAGCTGCTCCGCGCCCTCCGCGGGCGCATCTCGCAGGTCGCGCTGTCGCGGGCGCTCGGGTACAGCACCAACGTCGCGGCGGACTGGGAGGCCGGCCGACGCTTCCCCACCGCCGAGGAGGCGCTGCGCGTCGCCCACGTGCGCCGGATCGACGTGCCGGCCGCCTTCGCCGCCTTCCACCCCCCGGTGGCCGCGGCCTTCGACCCCGAGCACCTCTCGGCCTGGCTCGCCGCGCTGCGCGGCTCGGCGACCAACCGGGAGCTCGCCGCGGCGTCGGGGCTGTCGGAGCACGCCGTGGGCCGCTTCCTGCGGGGGGTCGCGCAGTGCCGGCTGCCGCAGTTCCTGGCCCTGGTGGAGGCCGTCACCGGGCGGTGCTCCGACCTGGTGGCCGCGCTGGTGCCGATCGAGCAGGTGCCGAGCCTCGTCGACGTGCACCGCGCGCGGTCGCGTACCCGCCGCCTGGTCTACGAGCGGCCCTGGACGGCGGCGATCCTGCCGCAGCTCGGCGTGCTGCACCACGCGGGCTTCCGCGGCGACCCGGTGGGCCCCGTGGCCCGCTCGCTCGGGCTCCCCGAGGCGGAGGTCCGCGAGGTGGTGGACGTGCTGGTAGAGGCCGGGGTGGCCGCGCGCGACGGCCTCCGGGTGCGCATCGTCCGCCCGCTGACCGTCGACGCCCGCGCCACCGCCCACGACCGCGCCGCGCTGCGGGCCCACTGGCTGGCGGTGTCCCGCGACCGCGTGCTGGCGCCCCAGCGCCGCGACCGCTTCGCCCACAACGTGTTCAACGTCAGCCGCGCCGACCTGGACCGCATCGGCGACCGCCTCCAGGCGACGTTCCGCGAGATCCGGGCCATCGTGGCCGCCTCCACGCAGCCGGAGGTGACGGCCGTGTACCTGAGCCACCTCTACCCGCTGCCCGTCGGCGGCGACGACGACGACGCGTAGCCCTCGACCTCGACCCGCCCGCCGCGGACCACGAGCCGCAGCCGGTCGGCGTGGCCCCCGCGCGCCAGCACCCGCGACAGCGGCGCCAGCACCTCGACCTCGATGGCGCGCTTCATCGGCCGCGCGCCGTGGCGCGGGTCGAAGCCGACGGCCACCACGTGGTCGAGCACGTCGTCGCCCCAGCCCACCGCGACGCCGCGCCGCAGCAGGCCCTCGCGCTGCAGCGCCCGGTCGAGCAGGCCGCGGCCGATGCGGCGGACGGCGTCGGCGTCGAGGGCGGCGTAGGGGACGATGGCGTCGAGGCGGTTCACGAACTCGGGGCGGAAGAAGCCCTCGGCCGCGCGCCGGTAGCGCAGCGCGTGGGCGTCGGCGTCGGCGCCGCGCAGGCCCACGCTCGGGCGGTCGCCGGCGCCGAGGTTCGACGTGAGCAGCACCACGGCGTGGCGGAACGACACCGTCACGCCGGTGCCGTCGGTGAGGCGCCCCTCGCCGAGGACCTGGAGCAGGACGTCGAACACGGCGGGCTCGGCCTTCTCGATCTCGTCGAACAGCAGCACGCAGTAGGGCTGCTCGCGGACGCGGCGCGTCAGCAGGCCCTGCCCGCCGGGGCCGTCGACGAGGCGGCGCGCGGCGCCGAGGCCGCCGAACTCGCTCATGTCGAAGCGGACGAGGCGGTCGCCGCCGTCGCCCTGGCCGCCGCCGTACAGCCAGCCCGCCAGCGCCTTGGCCGACTCCGTCTTGCCGACGCCGGTGGGCCCGAGCAGCAGCAGGCTGGCCATCGGGCGGCCGGGGTCGGTCAGGCCGGCCTTGATCACCAGCACGAGCTCCGTCAGCAGGCGCACGGGCGGCTCCTGCCCGACGATGCGCCCGCTGAAGTGTGCGTGGACGGCGGCCTCGTCGAGCGACGCGTCGGGGTCGACGACGGCCTCGGGCAGCCCCGTGCCCGCCGAGAACGCGGCCACGGCGTGGCGCCGGGCGAGCCGCTCGCCCGGGTGGGCCTTGATCATGCGCTCCAGCAGCGGCAGCCCGGCGCCGGGCAGCCCCTCGCTGCCGCCGTAGCGCACCAGCAGCTCGAGCGCGGCCGACAGCGCCTCGGCCGTGACCTCGGTGCCGGCGGCGCCCTCCTTCGCGATGCGCCGGGCGAGGACCTCGAGCACCTCGAGGGCCCGGTCGCGCGCCATGCCCTCGAGCTCGAGGCGGCGGAGCGCGCGGACGAAGCCCGCGTGCAGCTGCTCGGCCTGGACCAGCGCCGCGGGCGTGGCCTCGGCGACGAGCGGGAAGGCGTCGCGGTCGAGGAACGGCAGGAACAGCTGCCCCGCGTTGAGCCCGCCGCGGCCGGAGCCGGCCTGCAGGAGCTCGACGAGGTCGCCCACGTACAGCACGTCGCCCGTCGCCGTCAGCGTCCGCGCGATGCCGAGCGCGCGCTGCTGCCACTCGCCGAGGTACCGCATGCCGGCCATCAGGCGGTTGCCCGACACCCACCACACCGAGGCGTCGCGCAGGCGCGCGGGGACGGTGCCCGCGGCGACCCGGTGGGCGAGCTCGTGCACCAGCGCCGTCTTCCCGACGCCGGGCGCGCCCACGAGCAGCGCGCTGCGCTGGTGCGGGCGGCCGAGCGTCTCGATCAGGCGGTTCACCTCGTCGGTGCGGGCCAGCGCCCGCGGGATCCGCCCGTGGCGCGCCTCCACCACCAGGTCCACCCCGACGCCGCCGAGCGACGGCCCGGCGCTCGCGGCGGCCTCGGCGGCGGCGACGACCCGCTGCGCCTTGAGCTGCTTGAGGTGGCGCCCCGGCCCGTGCCAGCGCACCTCCAGCGCCTCGACCCGCTCGCGGCGGGCGGCGCGCAGGGCCAGCAGCTGACGCACGTCGGCGAGGTGGAGCTGGCCGCGGATCTGCTCGGTGGCCCAGTCGTCGAGGTCGTCGCGGCCGACCAGCGAGAACACGAGGTCGAGCCGCGGCACGCGGACCGTGTAGCGGTCGTCGTCGCCCTCGCCGGCCGGGTGGACGCAGAGCAGGAACCGCATGGGCACGACGATCAGCCGCTCGTGCTGCACGGCGCGCAGCGACACCTCGAGGTGCCGCACCTCGAGCGTCTCCCAGAAGGTGACGCCGACCTTCAGGTGCTCCACGGCCAGGTCGCGCGACAGGGTGTCGGCGAGCTCGGCGCGAGCGGCGTGCAGGTCGCGCCCGACGACGGCGTACTCGGGGTGCGTGAGCACCGACAGCGCGACCCAGCCGTCGGCGTGGGTGCGGGCGAAGAGGTGGAAGCGCCGCTGCACCTAGCCCTCCAGCGGCCGCGAGCCGATGCAGCGCAGGCGGAGCGCCCCGAGCGTGCCGGCGGTCCAGGTGAGGCCCGGCGGGCGCGGGCTCGGCGGGAGCGGCTCGCCGCGCCGGCGGCGGTCGCGCCAGGCCCGCCACGCGGCGTCCTCCGCGGCGAGCTGCGCCTCGGGCGCGAGCTCGGAGGGGGGCAGCACGTCGACCCGCACGAGCTGGGCGGTGGTGTCGGGCCCCGACGTGGTGAGCTTGCGCGCGAAGCCCTGCAGCGGCGTGAGCAGCGGGCGCAGGCCCGCGCCGCGGATCACGAGCGCCAGGCCGAGCTCCTTCGGCGGCGCGTGGGGGTCGTAGGGGCCCCACGCGCCTGCGGCGTCGCGCGCGAGCAGCTCAGGCGTGAACCGCTCCGCGAACAGCGTCCGCACGGACTGGGCGACCTCCAGCTCGAGGGGCCCGCTGTGGGCGTCTCGGCGACGACCCGCACCACGACCCTCTCGACGGGCAGCTCGAGGCTGCGGGCGTGGTGGGCGAGCTCGGTCAGGTCGAGCGCGAGCTCGGAAAGCTCGTACGCCACGGTGGGGAGCATCTGCCGGTCGACGGGGACGGGCCGCGGCGCCGAGACCAGCTGCTGCTTCTCGGGGATCCAGTAGTGGCGGCCCTCCGGGTTCCGGCGCGCCCGCCAGTGCTCGACCTCGACGGCGTCGTCGTACGACATGCGCAGGGCGTCGCCCAGGCGGTCGAGCTTCGACCCCACCCGGTCGCCCTCGTGCGCGAGCTCGAGGAGCTGCCACAGCTCCCCGAAGGCGCCCTCGTCGCGCTCGGCGCCCTGCAGCGCCGCCAGCAGCTCGGTGCGGCGGGCCGCCACCCGCTGCCAGGCCGGGAGCGTCTCGATGCGGGCGAGGCGCTCGGTCAGCAGCTCGTGCGCGCGCCGCAGCGGACCGAGCTCCGGCTCGGGGACCACGGCGTCGGGCGGGTCGGGCGCCAGGTGCAGGGGCTCGACCTGCACCTCGAGCTGCTCGCCGCGCGGGAACACGTCGATGTGCACCTCCGCGGCCGGCGGCCGGGCGACGAGCTCGCGCGCCAGCGGGACGGTGAGCTCGGCCTCGAGCGTCCGCTTCAGCGCGCGGGCGCCGTAGGTGGGCGAGTAGCCGTGCGCCACGATGTGGTCGACCACGGCGGGGTCGACCCGCACGAGCACCCCGCTGCGGCGCAGCCCGCGGCGCTCCAGCAGCTGCCGGACCAGCCGCTCGACCAGCTTGCGGACGTGCTGCACCTCCAGCGCGCGGTACGGGACGACCCGGTCGAGCCGGTTCACGAACTCGGGGCGGAAGAACTTGGCGACCGCCGAGGCGTAGTGGGCGTCCTGCGCCGCGGCCGCCGGCGCGGCGAACCCGACGGCGCCCTGCGCGTCCGCGACGCCGAGGTTGCTCGTGAGCAGCACCACGGTCGAGGTGAGGTCCACCGTCCGCCCGACGGCGTTGGTCAGCCGGCCCTCGCCCATCACCTGCAGCAGGAGGTCGAAGATCGCGGGGTGTGCCTTCTCGATCTCGTCGAACAGCACCACCGAGAACGGCCGCTGGGCGACGGCGCGCGTCAGCTCGCCCTCCGGCTCCCGGCTGCCGCCCACGAGACGCGCCGCGGCGTCGCGTCCGCCGAACTCCGACATGTCGAACCGCACGAGCCGCGACGGATCGCCGAACAGCCAGGTGGCGAGCGCCTTGGCCGTCTCCGTCTTGCCGACGCCGGTGGGCCCGGCCAGCATCAGCACGCCGATCGGCCGGTGCGGGTCGTTGACGCCCTGCTGCAGCGTGCAGACCAGGTCGACGACGGCGTCCGCGGCGTTGGGCTGCGCGAGCACGCGGTCGTCGAACCAGGCGCGGATCTCGTCGGGCGGGCGCGCGAAGCGGGCGTCGAGGACGAACGCCGGGAGCCCGGTGAGGTGGGCGATGGCGGCGAGCGTGCCCGCGCGGTCGAGGTGGGGGCGCGCGGGGCCGGTCACGTCGGGCGGGCCGGCGGCCTCGGCCTCGCGCGGCAGCGCGTCGTCGGCGACGCGGCGGAGCAGGTCGACCGCGGCGCCGGGCTGGCAGCGGTGGACCTGGAAGCGGCGGTTGAAGCCGAGGATGGTGGTGACCGCCTCGGGGTGCAGCCGCACCGGCCGGACGGCCTCCAGCCGGCGCACGATGCGCTGGGCGACGAGCAGCGTCTCGCGCTCGTCGAGGGGCGGGACCTGGAGCACGCGGAACCGGTCGAAGAACCCGGGCGCCTCGTCGCGGGCGGCGGCGAGGCGCTCGGCCGTGCACTCGCCGAGCACGCGCAGCTCGCCGCGCGCGAGGTGCGGCTCGAGGAACCCGGCGACGTGGGTGTCGGAGCAGGCGGAGCGCCCAGTCCACACGAGGGTGGGCAGGTCGTCGACCACCAGCAGGTCGTCCCGCGCCGACAGCTCGGCCACGAGCAGCTCCACCCGCTGCTCCCAGGCGCCGACCACGCTCATCCCCGCGATGAGGCGGTTGCCGTCGAGCTCCCAGGCGTCGGTGCGCTCCGTCAGCGGGACGTCCGGGTCGACCAGCCGGCGGACGACCTCGTGGATCACGGCCGTCTTGCCCACGCCGCTCGGCCCGACCAGCAGCACGGCCGCGCCCGGGCGCTGCAGCTCGCGCACGATCCGCTCGACCAGGGCGTCGCGCCCGAACGCCGGCGCGAGCGAGCCGTCCAGCGCGCGACTGCCGAGCGAGAGCGCCACCGAGCGCAGCGTGACCGGGGCCACCCACTTGCGCTCCGCGGGCGGGGTCGGCTCCGCCTGGTCCTTCTTCTTCTTCCGGCGCTTCGGGCGGGGGCGGCTCGACAGCACCGTCGGCGGGTCGACGTCGATCTCGAGCAGCTCGATGTGGTCGTCGCGGCGGGTGACCGCGGCGTCGAGCCAGTCGGTGCCGGCGTGCCGCGGCGCGAGCTCGGTGAGGAGCTCGACCAGCGCCTCCTCGAGGTGCGACGTGGACCCGACCGGGAACCGCACGGCGCTCAGGCGCGGGACCGTGACGATGCGCAGGCGATCGGCGGGCCACCGCTCCACGACGAGCGACATCCGCCCCACCCACGGGATCCGCTTGCCGCCGCCCACCGGCAGCAGCGCCTCGACCTTGACCCGCCGCAGCTGCAGGTCGGGGCACAGCGACCAGGCGGCGAGCGCCTCCGGCGTCGCGCCGGGCGCCGCCTCCATCAGCTCGAGCGCGAGGTCGTCGAGGACCTCGGTGAGGCTCGGCCCGGCGTGCTCGCGGCTGGGCGCGGTGGCCAGGCGGACGTGGAAGCGGTCGCGGCCGTCGACGCCGACCAGCACGGGGACGGTGAGCCTCACGCGTCCTCCTCCACGTCGCCGTACAGCGCGCGGCGCATGCGGGCGAGCAGCAGCCCCTCGAGCAGCGCGTCGAGCCGGCCGATGCCGCTGTGGTGGTCGAGCACGAAGTCGCGGACCCGGTCGCGGGCCTGCTGGATCAGGCGCTGCCGCGGGTGCGCGGTGGGCGGGCGCAGCAGCTGGACCCGCGGGTAGTCGACGTCGCTGGCGCCCGGCCGGGTGACGATGGCGAGGTCGTCGTTGCCGTGGCGGTCGTCGAGGGTGTGCAGGCCGGCCTCGCCCAGCAGCGCGGTGGCGGCGTGGGGGCCGGTGATGCGCAGCTCCACGATGGCGTAGGCTTGGGGCGCCTTGCGCAGCACGGTGCCCAGCGCATCGGCCGTCTCGAGCTCGTGGGGGTGCTCCTTCCACGCGAACCCGTCGCGCTTCACCTCCAGCGGGTCGATCTCCTGCGGCGGGGGCGCGCGGCGGCGGGAGGGGCGCACGCGGCGCTCGCCCTCCTCGAGCGGCGGCTCCTCGGGCCAGGCGACCTCGGCGCGCATCGCGAGCTTCAGCTTCCACCCGCGCCGCTCGGCGACCGCGGCATAGGCCAGGATCAGCGGCTCCATCGACTGGTGGTGGTGCCGCGAGCTGCGGCTCGCCGGGCAGAACCACAGCGTCACCGCGTCGGTCGGCGTGCCGATGCCGGCGGTCGTCCACTCGAGCCCCTCGAAGGCGCGCTCCGCCTGCGCCACGTCGCCGAGCAGCTGCCGGGCACCCTCGAGCGGGGCGAGGCCGGCCCAGGCCTCGAGCAGCAGGTCCTCCAGCGCGTCCACCTGGTCGGTCAGCGCGCGGTGGGCCTCCACCAGCTCCCGGAGCGGGCCGACCGCGGCCAGGCGCTCACGGGCGAGGGCTTCGTCGCGCCAGAACGCGCGGGAGTCGGCCAGCCGGTCGACCAGGCGCAGGTGGTGGGCGTTGCGGCGGAAGCGCGGCACCCGGGCGAGGCGGCCGAGGGCGTAGCGGAGCTGCGCCAGCGTGTCGAGCGCGTCGCGGAGCGCCTCGTCGCGGGCCGCCTGGGCGGCGGCGTCGTCGGACGGGCGGACGCGCAGCCCGTCGTCGCCGAGCGCCACCCGCACGGCGCGGGGGGGCTGCGTGCGCTCCGACAGGGCGCGGGCGACGGGCGCCACGAGCTCGCGCTCGATGGTGCGCTTGAGCGGGCGGGCGCCGTAGCGCAGGTCGACGCCGCGCTCGGCCAGCCAGCCGGGGACCTCCTCGGCGAGGTCGAGCCCCACGTCGCGCCCGAAGAAGCCCTCGCGGCGGGCCACGGCGGCGAGCTCGCGGTGGGTGATGTGGGCGATGGGGGCGGGGCCGAGCGGCTCGAACGCGACGACGGCGTCGAGCCGGCCGACCAGCTCCGGGCGGAAGAAGCGGTGGACCTCGCCGAGCAGGTGGTCGCGCAGGGCGGGCCGCACGTCGCCGCCGAAGCCGGCCGGCCGCCGGAAGGTGCCCACGCCGAGGTTGCTCGTGAGGAGCACGATGCTGTTGCGGAAGTCGGCGACCCGGCCGCCGCGGTCGGACAGGCGGGCCTCGCCGAGCACCTGGAGCAGCAGGTCGAACACCGCGGGGTGCGCCTTCTCGACCTCGTCGAGCAGCACCACCGAGAACGGCGCCTGGGCGACGCGGCCGCACAGGCCGGTGGTGGCGTCGGCGCCGAGCAGCCGGTCGATGCAGTCGGGGCCGCCGAACTCGGACATGTCGAAGCGCAGGATGCGGTCGGTGCGGCCGTACAGCAGCGCCGCCAGGGCCTTGACCGTCTCGGTCTTGCCGACGCCCGTGGGCCCGATGAACAGGTAGGCGCCGAGCGGGCGGCCCTCGTCGGCCAAGCCGGCCTTGATGCGGAGCACGAGGTCGGCCATCTGCTCGATCACGGCGTCCTGACCGAGGATGCGCTCGCGGAAGCCGGCCACGAGCGCCTCGCGGTCGAGCGGCAGGTCGTCGCGGACGAGGAACTCGGGGACGCCGGTCTCCTCGCAGACGTGGTGGACGACGGCGAAGCGATCGACCGCCGCCGACGCCGCCGACGCGGCGGCGCGCACGGCGGCGGCGTCGCCCCCGGCGGCGGTCGCGCGGGCGACGGCGGTGGCGGCGGCCTCGGCGCCGGCCGCGGCCGCGACGCGGCGCAGCAGCCCCACCGCGGCGCCGAGCGAGGCTGTCGCGCCGGCCGTAGCGGCGCGCCAGCTCCACGACGGCGTCGCGGGCGCCGCGATCGAGCGCGACCTGCGGCTGGTCGGCGGCGGCGGCGAGGTCGTCGGCCACCCGGTCGACGACCCGGCGCGTGGTGGCGGGCGCCGGCTCCTCGAGCCGCACCGGGACGAACAGGCCCGCGAAGCCGGGGTTGCGCAGCCGCAGCTGGGCCCACTCGGCGTCGCTGCACTCGCCGATCACGCGCAGCTCGCCGGTGCCGAGCGCCGGGCCCAGCATCTGCGCGACGTTGTGGTCGGACCAGGCCGAGCGCCCGGCGTCGAGCAGGGGCAGCAGCGCGCCGACGAACCACGTCGCCTCGGCGGTGACGACCTCGGTGATGACGTCGAGCACCTGGCGCTGCCAGTCGCCGAAGAACCCGTCGCCCGCGACCAGCCGGTCGGCGTCGACGAACACGGCCGGGCGCCCGCGCAGGCTCGGCGGCGCGTCGTCGGCGCTGATGCGGCGGGCGAGCTCGTCGAGCACGGCGCTCTTGCCCACGCCGCGCGCGCCGAGCAGCACCACCGGGCCGCTGCGGCCGGCGAGCAGGTCGAGCAGGCGCTGCACGTCGGCTTCGCGCTCGTAGGCGCGGGTCAGGCGGCCGTCGCGCGCGAGCTGGTGCAGCGGCTGGGCCACGCGGTCGAGGGTGGGGGTGGGCGGCGGCTTCTTGCCGTCGGGCCGGACGAGCGGGTCCTCCTCGGGCTCGGGCTCGGGCTCCGGCAGCATGTCGCCGCGCACGCCGTTCGGCCCGGTGAACCGCTCGATCGGGGCGGGGCGGGCCTCGACCTCCAGCACGGTGAGGGCCTCCTCGCCCTCGCGGCGCAGCCGGAGCCGCGCCACCGCGGTGCGGGCGGCCACGAGCTCGCGCGCGAGCGCCAGCGCGGCGGCCTCGGGGTCGTCGTCGGGCCCGATCCACAGGCGCGCGTCGAGGCGCGGCAGCCACAGCTCGCGCCAGTCGCCGCGCGGCGTGATCACCAGCGAGAGGGTGGCGCTCGCGCGCGGCAGCTCGCCGTCGTCGCCGCGGGGGCCGAGCAGGACGAGCGCGTCGGGGAGCTCGACCTCGCGCACCTCGCTGACCGGGGCGGAGGCGAAGCGCTCGAGGAGCCGCGGGTGCGACCGCTCGATGCGGTCGGACATCGCGAGGTGCAGCTCCTCGACGAGCGGCCCGGGCTCTGGGCCCCACAGGGACATGCGCGACTCGCCCAGCACGGAGACGGTGACGGAGCCGTCGGCGTGGGTGCGGGACAGAGGCGGGCAGGAAGTGGAGGGCGGGGCGGGCATGGGGGCGTGGCGGCCAGGGGCACGTGTCCCGTAGCCGCCTGGCGGAGGGCGCCGCCTCGCGCCGGGGTCGCCTCCAGGATCACGGCGCCATCGGACCCGGGCTCGGCCCGGCACCGATCTGCCTCCGCAACAGGATGAATTCAGGCCCGACCGTTTGCTTCGGGGCGTCGATCCGTGGAGCGATCGCCGAGCCTGGTAAACGCACCCCGTGCCCGGGACCGATCCGCTTCCACAACAGGATGAATTCAGGTCGGGCCCGGTGCCTCCGGCCCGAATCTGCCTCCGGTCACAACAGTGTGTAGGGCGCGTGACCCGGCGCCGGCCATCGTCCATCCATGGCCCCCTTCGCCTGATCGCCGCCCTGGCGCGCCACGCCAGGCCCCCGCTCCAGGCCGAGGTCGGCGAGACGCACCGCTACCTGGCCTCCGCCGACAGGGCGACCGTGGCGTACACCTGGACCACCGGCGGCTCGTTCGACCAGGTCGAGCACACGCTGAGCGACAGGCAGCTTTCGAGCTCGTGTGGGACGCCCGCCAGCCCGGCGACGCGCAGCTGTTCGTCGTCTTCGCCGAGGTGAACTACGTCGCGGACGGGCGGATCCTGCCGACCCTCGGCGTCACCGTCTGGACTTCAAGACGTCACCGTTGAATGAAGATCCGTACCAGGCGGAGTACACGTTTCTCGTGGAGGCCCACATGAAGCGTACACGCCGAGGACTTGTTGCAGCAGGCGCTGGAGACGGAGAAGGGCGGCGAGAAGCTCTACGAGGCCGCCATCCGCGCCGCAGCGAACGACGACCTGCGCGAGGAGTGGCGAAGTACCCTCGAGGAGACGAAGTCCCCTGCCAACAGAAGCTGCAAGCGGTGTTCGAGGCCCTCGGGGATCAGGCGAGCCCGACCGGCCGTCGTGCGCGATCTTGCGGGCGAAGGCCAGCGGCCTCGTGGAGGCGACGAGAACGCCATCGCCACGCTGCCGCCCGAGGCGGCGCAGCTCGTGGCCGGGGAGTGCGTGGTCGAGGCGGAGAACAAGGACCACCTGAACTGGAGCCTGCTCGGAGCACGTCGTGCAGGACGGGCCGAAGGCGTTCGCCGGGCGCTGCGCGAGCCCGTGAAGGAGGTCCTCGGCAGGAGGCGCACCACGTCTTCCACCCCGCGGCTGGGTCCGCAGGCTGTGAATGCAGCACCTCGGCTGGCGCCGCGCTGCCGCCGCCCGAGGAGAGGAGGTGGAGACGATGATCGGGGCCGGCCGGGCCGAGCACCAGCGCGACCGCTACATCCGCTGACCCGGGTTGCCCCGCCAGTCCAGCTCGCCTCGAGGAAGGCCGCGACGGCCTCCAGGTGTCGCGGAACGCCGCGTCGTCGTAGCCCGTGCCGGTGGCGAGCCAGTCGTGGTGGGCCACCGGCGCCGCCGCCGCCCGTAGTGGCCGAGCACGTCGAGGGTGATCGGCGTCGACGGCGTGGAGCACGCGCCCGTGGACCTGCGACAGGGTGGGGACCATGCCGTCGTTGGCGGCGGGCAACGGCGCCATGCCCAGGCCCGGCGGAGCGTCGGCCTGCGCGGCGAGCAGCGGCGCCGCGGGCATGTCGCCGCTCGCGAGGTGCCAGCAGGCCCCGGTAGACCAGGCTCGTGGCCTGACGATACAGGCTGAGCCGGCGCTTGCGGGGCCTCGTCGAACGAGGCGAGACGCCGCGCGCGGGTCACCACCAGGCCGTAGCGGACGGCGGGGCGGTCGTAGACGGCGGCGTTGAACGCCTGCATGGCGCCCGGCGTGAGCTGCTCGAGCAGCGCCACGTCGTCGCCCACCTCGGCGAAGAATCGCTCCACCGCGGCGCGGCAGTCTGACGGAGAACTCGGCCAGCAGCGACGTGTAGAGCTCGTCGAGCAGGTCAGGCTCGGCGGCCTGGCCGGCCAGCCGGCGCGCCAGGCGGAGGATCAGCGCCGGCGGCACCTCGCCGTGGCGCACGATGGAGAGCGTGGCCACCGACGGCAGCCGGAGCACGCGCTGGCCCTGCAGGGTGGTGAAGGGTCGCGCCGAGGGCGTGCCCAGTGCGGCGTCGCCACCATGTCCAGCTTGCGGCGGGCGAGGCGGTCCAGGTCGTCGACGTCAGGGCGAGGCGCGCCGAGGCGACACGAGCAGCCGGCTGTCGAGGCCGCCCGCTCGAGGTGCCCGACGAGGTGCACGGGCTCGTCCGGCGCGCTGGTCTCGGCCACGGTGCGGGCGAGGCGCGCGACCCGCAGCAGCAGCGAGGCCGTCGGGCAGGTGACGACGACGTGGATCATGGTCGGGCAGCCGCCGCTGAGCCACCGCTCGACGTGGCCGAAGTAGCGGACGTCGCCGAGGTTGGCGAAGCCGAAGAAGCCGGGGACGAGATAGACGCTGGCCATCGGGCCTCGTAGCCCGCCAGCGCCAGGCCGCAGGTTAGGCAGCGGCGATGGCCAGCCCGACGCCGAGCCCACCGAGGGCACCTCCGCCCTCCGCCGCCGGCGCAGCGACCCGGAGGTCGACGACTGGGCGCTGCTGCCCGCCGCGCTCGACGAGGGGGCGCATCTGGCTCGCCTGGCTGGTGCGCCTGCGCTGGCTCGCCCTGTTCGCCCAGGCCGTGACGCTGTCGTTCGTCTTCCGCCTGCTCGACGGCACGTCCCCGCGCTCGTCGTGTGTGGGGCGTGGCGATGGCGGTGCTCGTCGCCGCCAACCTGTGGACGACCGGCCGCATGGCCGCGAACGAAGGTCGTCGACCCGGCCGGCATCCTGGCGCAGCTGCTCATCGACGTGGGCGCGCTGACCGCGTTCTTCGCCGTGGGCAGCGGCCCCGACAACGCGATCTACCGCTGGCACCTGGTCCACGCCGCGATGGCCGCGATCATGCTGCCACCCCGCATGGCGCTGACGGTGCTCGGCGCCGTGGTGCTGCAGGCTACGCCGGCGTCTTCGTCTGGCACCCTGCCCTGCACTACAGGCGGCACAGCCTCCCGCCCGTGGGTGCTCGTCCGCCTCGGCCAGGCCGTCGCCTTCGGCATCACGAGCCTGTCGGTGGCCGTGTTCGTCGTCAGGCTGTCGGCGTCGCTGCGCCGCCGCCGGCAGCTGCTCGATGCGCGCGACCGCACCGCGCGCACCGACCGCCTGCGCAGCGTCGGCACGCTCGCCGCGGGCGCCGCCCACGAGCTCAACACGCCGCTGTCCACCATGGCGCTGCGCCTGCGCCGCATCGGGCGCCGCCACACCGACGAGGCCACCGTCCGCGACGTGGAGGTCATGGAGGACCAGCTCGACCGCTGCGTCTCCATCGTGGAGCGCTTGCTGGTGGGCGCCGGCGACCCGACCGCCTCCGACATCGTGCGCCGCCCGCTCGCCGCCATGGTCTGCGAGGCGGTCAAGCTGTGGTCGCGCGGCACCACGCTCGAGGTCCGGGTCGACGACCACAGCGACGCCATCGAGGTCGAGCTGCCCGAGGTCGCGTTCCAGCAGGCGCTGATCAACCTGCTCGAGAACGCCCGCGAAGCCCAGGAGTCCGCCAGCACCTTCGACCCGCTGGCGCTCACCGTCTCCCGCCGCGGCGCGCAGGCCGTGATCGAGCTCGCCGACCGCGGCGTCGGCCTGCCGACCCAGTCCGACCAGGTCGGGGAGCCGTTCTTCACCACCAAGGCCAGCGGCACCGGCCTGGGCGTCTTCGTGGCCCGGGCGGTGGCCGACGGCGCCGGCGGGGGGCTGTCGTACCACGCGCGCCCCGGCGCGGGCACCATCGCGCGCTGGTGGTTCCCCGAGGCGCGCCGCCGGAGCCCCGTCGACGGCCACACCGCGCTGGTCGAGGGCGACCTGCCCGGATAGGAGGCGTCCTCGGGACGTGACGATCCCCTCCTGCGGCCCGAGGAGGGAGGCAGCGTGGCTGCGGCGGGTCGGAAGCTCCTGGTCGTCGACGACGACGACGCGTTCCGGGAGTCGATGGAGCTCGAGTTCAGCGAGCGCGGCTATCAGGTCATCACGGCCGCGGACCACCGCGCCGCGGTCGGGCTCGCGGCGGTGCACAAGCCGCAGTTCGCGATCATCGACCTGCGGCTGGAGAACGAGCGCGGGCTCGAGGTCGTCAAGGACCTGGTCGAGCGGCTGCCCGGGCTGCGCGCGATCGTGCTCACGGGCTACGGCTCGGTCGCCACGGCCGTGGAGGCGATCAAGCTCGGCGCGCACCACTACATGACCAAGCCCGCAGATCCCGACGCCATCGAGGCCGCCTTCGCCAGCACCGGCGGCGACCCCACGGTGATGGTGCCCGACCACCCGCCCTCGCTCGCCCGCCACGAGCGGGAGTACATCGAGTACGTCCTCGCGTCCACGGGCGGCAACATCAGCGAGGCTGCGCGAAAGCTAGGGTTGCACCGGCAATCGCTCCAAAGGAAACTGCGGAAGTACCCGCCGCGCCGCTGAGCGTGACTACGGTCGGAGCATGCGTGCGAGGCGTGCATGCCCTGTGGTGTAACCGCGCTGATCCTGTTCGCTCCCCCCGCTTCGGCGGCCGACGTGGACCTGTTCGAACCCGCCGCCGGGTTCGACGGCGGCCGCGGATCGCCGCAGGGGGAATCTCCGGGCGTCGGGGACCCGGGCTTCACCGGCGGGCTCGTGGGCGCCTACGCCCGCGACCCCGTCGTCCGCCGCTTCGACGACGGCACGATCGGCGCGGCCGTCGCCGCTCAGCTGCCCGTGACGGTGCACGCCGGGCTGGCGGTGGGCGACCGCGTGCGCGTGGACGCGCTCATGCCGACCTACCCCTGGGTCGACGCGCCGCTCAGCGGCTTCAGCGGCCAGGCGGTCGGCGATCTGCGCCTGCAGAGCACGCTGCGCCTCCTCGGCGCCCAGCACGGGCAGGTCGGGCTGGCGGTGGTCCCGCGGCTGTCGCTGCCCACCGGCTCCGACGCCGCCGCCGTGTCGCGCGGGGTGGCGGCGGGCGGGCGGCTGGCGCTGGGCGCGGACGGCCGCCGCGGCGGGTTCGTCGCGAACGTGGGGGCGAGCTGGTCGCCCGCGGAGCTCGTCGAGGTCGACAGCCGCATCCTCGGCAGCGCCACCGACGCCGTGCTCGGGGTGTGGGCGCGGCCGGTGCCCGCCGTGCGCATCGGCGTCGAGGGCGACGGGCAGCTCGGGCTCGCGCGGCTCGACCGCGCCGTCCGCAACGACGCCGCCTCGGTGCACGGCTTCGCGCAGGCGCTGACCAACGGCGGCTTCGGCCTGGCCGTCGGCGGCGGCACGGGCCTGCTGGCCGGGCTCGGCAGCCCCGAGTACCGCGTCTTCGCGGCGCTGACGTTCGCCACGCGCGTCCCGGACGCCGACGGCGACGGCGTCGCCGACAACCGCGACGCCTGCCCGCACGACCGCGAGGACTTCGACGAGGTGGCCGACGACGACGGCTGCCCCGAGTCCGACAGCGACGGTGACGGCATCCTCGACGACGTGGACATGTGCGCGATGGTCCCCGAGGACCTCGACGGGCACGACGACGAGGACGGGTGCCCGGACGCCGACAACGACAGCGACGGCGTCGTCGACGAGGTGGACGAGTGCCGCGACGTGTGGGGGCCGCCCGAGCTCCTCGGCTGCCCCGACCGCGACGGCGACGGCGTCGCGGACCTGCACGACGCCTGCCCCGACGTGTGGGGCTCGGCGGACGGCTGCCCCGACCGCGACGGCGACCTCATCGCCGACTGGCGCGACACCTGCCCCGACGAGCCGTGCCCGCCCGACGAGGACCGCGCGCTGTCGGACGGCTGCCCGAAGACCGTGTGGGTGACGAGCACCGAGGTCCGCATCAGCGACCGGGTCGAGTTCAAGTACGACAGCGCCGAACTGCTGCCCGAGGCGACGCGGATCCTGGACGGCGTGGTCCGCGTGCTGAAAACCAACCCGCAGCTCGGGCGGATCGAGGTGCAGGGCCACACCGACGACGTCGGCCCCGACGAGTACAACGACTGGCTGTCGGACGAGCGAGCGAAGTCGGTGGTGGCCTACCTGGTGTCGCAGGGCGTGCCGCGCAGCCGGCTCGTCCCGCGCGGCTACGGCGAGCGGGTCCCGCTGGCGGCGAACCGGACGGTGGCCGGGCGGGGCGACAACCGGCGGGTGCAGTTCGTCATCCTGGGGGATGACTAGAGACGCGACCAGGCATCCGCGCCAGCGGATGTCTGGGGGCGTCTCGCAGGAGTCGGAGGACGCGCGCCAGCGCGTTCTCCGACGTATTGAGCGAGCAAGCAAGCCGAATGCTGCCCGACCGGGGGTGCGGCGAAGCCGGACCCGCGATCGAGGCGGTGCATTCGGCGAAGCTTGCTGCGAGGTGACCCACGTCCACGGATGGCTGGGTCGAGTCTCTAGGGCTTCGGCTCGAGATCGAACGGCGCCGAGCCGAGCTCCCACCCCCAGACCACGTCGACCACGCACGACGACAGCGACGGCTCGCAGCTCGCCTCGAGCTCGCGCGACAGCCGCGCCGAGACCTTGCCCGTGCCCTTGCAGACCTGCGGCTCGAAGACCACGCCGTACTCCGGGCCCTTCCCCCGCGTGGGCGCCTTGAAGACGGCCGAGCAGTCGGTGGTCGCGCGCATCGACAGGTGGCCCTTGAGCGCCGGTCCGTCGCTCGTGACGGCGATGGGATCGTGGGTGATCTTCGCCGGCAGCTTCACGGCCGGCCGCGGCCCCACGGTGAACGTGGCGTGGGCGACCTCCTCGCCCGCCACCTTCACCGCGACCGTGTGCTCGCCCTCGCCCGGCGCCTTCCCTTCGTATTGGAGGCGCCACCAGGCCTTGTTCAGCTTCTGCTGGATCTCGCAGGTGGTGGGCGACCGCTGCGCCTCGAGCGCCTGGCCGTCGATCGAGACCTCGAGCGGGCCGTCTTCCGGGCAGGGCTCGCCGGTCACGCCGACCCGGAGCTCCGCCTTGCCTTCGACGTATTCCAGGCGCACGTCGAGTCCGGTGACCGACGCCGTCGCGGACGCCGCGATCCAAGCCAACAACAAGCTGCCTCCTGCGTTCGGGGCCGGTCAGTGGCTCGGCTGGGCCGCGCCGCCCTGCGCGAGCGCGCGGCGGGCCGCGGGCACCGACAGGGCCAACGCGCCGAGCATGATGAGGCCGCCCGCCGCGAACGCGCCGCCATGGTACCAGGCGGCGAAGATGGCGGTGCCGGTGGCCGGGGCGGTGGCGCGGGCGAGCGCCGAGAGCGACTGGAAGACGCCGAGGACGGAGCCCTGCTCGTCGGCCGCCGAGCCGCGGCTCACGAGCGACGCGAGCGACGGGTTGGCGAGCGAGCTGCCGACGGCGAGGATCACGCAGCCGCCGACGATGCCGAGCCAGCCGGAGCCCACCCACAGCTCGTGGGGCGAGGTGATCGAGAGCAGGCCCATGCCGGCGGCCATGCACAGGTAGCCGACGGGGAGCAGCGTCCCCTCGCCGAAGCGCTTGGTGAGCCGCCCGATCATGCCGCCCTGGATGACGATGCCGACGATGCCGATCATGCCGAACAGCAGGCCCACGGAGCGGGCCGTCATCGACCACTCGTGCTCCGCGACGAGCGCGAAGGTCGCCTCGAGCATCGAGAACGCGAAGGTGGCGAAGAAGCCGAGCATCACGGCCATGCCGACGATCGGGTGGCCGAGGGTGCGGGCGACCTGCATCGGGTCGAGGGTGCGCCGCGGTGCGGTGCCCTTGGAGATCCAGCGGGTCTCGGGCAGCCGGGCGACGGCCCACACGAAGTTGACGGCCGACAGGCCGGCAGCGACCCAGATGGGGACGGCCAGGCCGTAGGACGCGAGCATGCCGCCCAGGAAGGGCCCGAGGGTGAGCCCGATGCCGAACGAGGCGCCGATCATGCCCATGCCCTTCGCGCGGTCCTCCGGCTTCGTGAGGTCGGCGACGACGGCCTGGGCGGTGCCGATGTTCGCGGCGCAGGCGCCGTGGAGCGTGCGGAACAGGTACAGCATCCACAGCTGGTTCGCGGCGGCGAACGCGGCCAGGAACACGGCCGAGCCGGCGACGCTCACCAGCATGACCGGCCGGCGGCCGACCCGGTCGGACAGCGAGCCCCAGACGGGCGCGAAGAGGAACTGGGCCACCGAGTAGCAGGCCATCACCAGGCCGACCTGCACGGGCGAGGCGTCGAAGCTCTCGACGTAGAACGACATCAGCGGGATGACGAGCCCGAAGCCCAGCAGGTCGAGGAGGACCGTGAGGAGGACGGGACCGAGGGAGGGCTTGCGTTCCGCCATCGTGGGCTCCACGGGAAGGGTGCCCTCTAACCGCTCCGCGCGCGCGGTGTCGCCTGGCGGGGATCCACCCCTGGCCCGGCGCCCGGCTCCGGCTTACCGCACCGAGTGCGCCCCCTCCTCCGCCTGCTCCCTGCGTTCCGACCCGTGCTCGGCCAGCTGCTCGCCGGCGTGGTGGGCTTCGCCGTGTCGTCGGCCACCGGAGTCGCGGCGCCCCTGCTCGTGGCGCGGGCCATCGACGTCGACATCGCCCACCGCGACGCCGACGGGCTGCTCCGCCGCTGCGCCGCGCTGGCCGCCGTCCTCGCCGTGGGCTGGGTCGCGGCGCTGGCCTCGCGCATCGCGCTGGAGCGCGCGGCCCAGCGGGCCATGCTCGACCTCAAGACGGCGCTGTTCGACCACCTGCTCGACCACGACGTGGCCCTGCACGACCGCCTGCCGTCGGGCTCGCTCATCGGGCGCATCCAGGGCGACATCGAGGCGCTGCGGGTGCTGTTCGTCGAGGTGCTGCTCGCCGCCCCGGCCGACGCGGTGCTGCTGGTCGGCATGATCCTGGTCCTCGGCCACGAGGCGCCCACCCTGGTGGTGCCCGTCACCGCCGTCCTGCCCGGCTGGGCCGCGCTGTTCTGGCTGTTCCGCCGGATCGCGCCGCGCATCTTCCTGGCCGAGCGCGAGGCCGTGTCGCACAGCACCGGCGTGCTGGCCGAGCTCGTCTACGCGCTCCCGGCGATGCGCGCGATGCGGCGCGACGGCTGGCTCGCCGAGCGCGCCGCCGAGCAGGTGCGCGTCCAGGCCCGGGCCGAGATCCGGTCGCACCAGCAGCCCATCTGGTACTTCAACAGCGTCCAGGCGCTGCGCGCGCTCGGCACCGTCGCCGTGCTGCTGTGGGGGGCGTGGCAGGTCCAGCGCGGCGTCGTCACCGTGGGGCTCGTGGTGATGGCGCTGAGCTACCTGCGCCAGATCTTCCAGCCGCTGATGCGCCTGTCGAACCACCTGGCCACGCTCGAGCGCGCCCAGGCCAGCGCCGGCCGCGTGGCCGAGCTGCTCGACACCGCGCCGACCGTGGTGGAGCCGCCCGGCGCCGCGCCGTGGCCCGGCCTGCGCCAGGGCCTCGTCCTCGACCACGTCTCGTTCGCCTACCTCCCCGAGGTGCCCGTCCTGCACGACGTGGTGCTCGAGGTCCCGGCCGGCAGCCGCGTCGGCATCGTGGGGCCGACGGGGTCGGGCAAGTCCACGGTGGTCGACCTCGCGCTGCGGTTCCGCGACCCGGTGGCCGGCGCGGTGCGGATCGACGGGGTGGACCTGCGGACGGTGCAGCTCGGCGCGCTCCGCGAGCACACCGCGCTGGTCCTGCAGGACGTGCGGCTCGTCCCCGGCACCGTGCTCGACAACCTCGCCTGCGACGAGGCGCGCGCCCGGCGGGCGCTGGACGCGCTCGGCGTCGACCTGCCGCTCGACCGGGTCGTGAGCGACGGCACGCTGTCGCGCGGGGAGCGCCAGCTCGTGACCTTCGCCCGGGCGCTGGCCCGCGATCCTGCGCTGCTCGTGCTCGACGAGGCCACCTCGGCGGTCGACCCCGAGACGGAGGCGCGGGTGCAGCGGGCGCTGGAGCGGCTGCTCGCCGGGCGCACCGTGCTGATCGTGGCGCACCGGCTGCGGACGGTGCGCACCTGCGACCGCATCTACGTCCTGCGCGACGGGCGCGTGGTGGAGGCGGGCTCCCACGACGAGCTCCTCGCGCTCGACGGCGCCTACGCCGCGCTGGTGCGCGTCCAGGAGGCGGCGTGATCCGGGGCCTCGGCGACGACCTCGCCACCATCGCCCGGTGGCTCCGCCGCGCCTACGGGCACCGGCCCGCACTCCTGGCCTTCCTCCTCGTCTGGAGCGCGCTCACCGCCGGGCTCAACGTGGCGTTCCCCTGGCTGTGGCAGTACGCCATCGACGCCGTCGAGCGCGGCGCGGCGCCCGGCGATCTGGCGCGGGTGGGCGTCTGGATGGGGGCGGCGGGCCTGGCGCACGCGCTGACCTACGCCGTGCTGCAGTCGGTGCGCTCGCGCACCAACCTCTGGATCTCGCAGGAGGCGCGGCTGGCGGTGATCCGCACGCTCGTCGGCGCCGACCCCGACGCGCTGCGCGCCTGGGCGCCGGGCGACCTCGTGGCGCGCCTGCACAGCGACGCCGGCGACCGCATCTCCTGGTACGCCTGTGCCGGCGTCTTCCGCGCCTACGAGTCGACGCTCGTGGCGCTGGCGGCGCTGGTGGGCGTGCTGTGGCTCGCGCCCGGCCAGGCGGGCTGGCTGCTGGCGCCGCTGCCGGTGCTGGTCGCCGTGCAGGCCGCGGCGCAGCGCTCGCTCAGCCGCAGCGGCGCCGAGGTCCAGGCGGGGGTCAGCGCCACCTCCGAGGCCGTGGCGAGCACGTTCGGCGCGGTGCGCACCGTCCAGGCGGGCGGGCTGCAGCCGCTGGTGCGGGCGCGGTTCCGCGAGGCCGCGCGGGCGCAGGCCGCGGCGGAGGTCACGTCGGCTCAGGCGCAGCAGCTCGTGTCGCTCGTGTACCTGCACGGCTGGCAGTTCGCGACGGCGGGGCTCGTGCTGTTCGCCGGCTGGGCCGTCATCGACGGGCGGCTCACGCTCGGGCAGCTCGTGACGCTCGAGGGCCTGCTGGGCGCCATGGTGTGGCCCATGTTCGACGTGGGGGCGCTCGTGTCGCGCGGGCCGGCGGTGGCGGTGGCGCTGCGGCGGCTCGACGAGGTCGCCGCCATCCCGCAGCGGGCCGCAGCCGCCCCCGACGCCGGCGACCGCGACGTGCTGTTGCAGCTGCAAGCGCTCAGCGTCGCCATCGACGGGGTGCCGCTGGTCCGCGAGCTCGATCTGGCCCTGCGGCCGGGCGACCGCGTCGCGGTGGTCGGGGCCGTGGGCAGCGGCAAGAGCCTGCTCCTCGACACGGTCTGCCGCAACCGGGCACCGGCCGGCGGCCGGGTCCGCGGGGAGGCGCCGCTCGGCTGGGTGCCGCAGGACCCCGTGCTGCTGCGGGCCAGCGTCCGCGACAACGTCGTCCTCGGGCGCGCGCTGTCCGACGACGAGGTCGCCGCTGCGGTCCGCACGGCCCAGCTCGAGGGCGAGGTCGCCCGTATGCCGCAGGGGCTCGACACGCTGGTGGGCGAGCGCGGCGTGACCCTGTCGGGCGGGCAGCGCCAGCGGGTGGCGATCGCGCGGGCCCTGGCCGGTCGCCCGCCGCTGCTCGTGCTCGACGACGTGACCAGCGCGCTCGACGCCGGCGTGGAGGCGGCCTTCTGGGCGGCGCTCGACGAGGAGCACCCCGAGGTGGCCGTCCTGCTCAGCACCCACCGCCCCGCGACGGTGGCCGCCGCCTCGCAGGTGGTCCGGCTCGGGGCTTGGGTGAGCGACTGAACTTCGCTGTCGGGGGCAACGATCGGCCCGTCGCGCCAGTTCCGGACGATCGCCCCAGACAACCCGCACCCGGACGCCCCGACTTCGGTATCGACGACAACGCACGCGCACCGAAGTATGCTCGCCCGCGCGGACCGCCCTGCCTGTTGCGGGCGTCCTCCGCGTCGGAGACCGAACCCCCATGCTGACGCTCCTGCAAGCGCTCGCGGCGCCCGCGGCCGCCTACGACGTGTGCACCCTCCCCACCTGCAGCGACGGCCCCGACCACTGCGACGCCGCCGATCCGGCCGATTGCCTGTACGAGAGCGCGGTGGCGCCGGGCACAGCCACCCGCTATCCGGCCACGGGCCGCATCCTGCTGACCGACCCCGACGCCGTGGGGTACCCGGACCGGCCGGTGCCGGTCATCGTCAACGTGCCCGACGCGCCGGGGCCCTTGCCGGTCGTGATCCTGTCGCACGGCGGGAGCGGTGGGGTCAAGAACCCGGGCGCCGTGATGCAGGAGTGGTTCGATCAGCTCGGCCAGCAGGGCTTCGTCACGGTCACGGTCGCCCACTGGCCGCGCGACAACGGCACCGACGTGGCGCTGTGCGACGCGCTGGGCATCGTCACGGCGTGCCCGGGCGGCCCCATCTACGATCGGCCGCAGGATGTCTCCACCGTCATCGACTGGCTGCAGACCGAAGTCGCCGACCCCGCGAGCCCGCTGTACGGGAAGGCCGACCTCGACCGCATCGCGCTGCTGGGCCACTCAGCAGGGGCGGGCGGCGCGGCCATCGTGGGCGGCGCCACCCGGGTCATCGGCACGCGCGCCGACGGGACCGAGGTCCGCATGGCGCACCCCGACCCGCGGGTCGAGGTGGTCGTGCTCCTGTCGCCGCCGGGGCCCAACAGCCAGGGCGTGACCCCCGACAGCTACCAGGGCTTCGACGTGCCGGCGCTGATCGCCTCGTCGCTCGGCGACGTCGACGAGAACCCACCCATCCCGGGCGACCGCGCCGACGCCTTCTACCTCGCCGACGCCGAGCAGCAGTACCTCGCCTGGGTCGACGCCGAGGCGATGCGCCACTCGACGCTCAACCTGCGGCTCGACGACTGCGTGAACTTCACCGACGTCGCCACCTGCACCACCTACGTCACGTGGCTCGCGCGCACCACGCTCGCCTTCCTCGACGGCTACCTGCGCTGCGACGCCGACGCGCTCGACTGGCTCGACTCCGACGCCGTCCAGGTCACCAGCGCCGACGTGTTCCAGCTCGACGCGCGGCTGGCCGTCTGCCCGCTCGACAGCGACGGCGACGGCGTGCTCGACGAGGACGACCTGTGCCCCGATCCGCCCGACAGCCCGCTCGTCGGGCCGGACGGCTGCAGCGGCCGCCAGGCGGTGGCGCTGGCCTGCGGGACCGAGGCCGACCACCCGAACCACGGCCAGTACGTCTCCTGCGTGACGCAGGCGGCGCAGGACGCCGTGGACGCGGGGCTGCTCACCCAGCAGGAGAAGGCGGACCTCGTCGCCGAGGCGGCGAGCGGCGGCCACCCCAGCTGCCACTGACGACCGTTGCCGGCGGCGGGAGCGCGGGCCATCTTGTGCCTGCACGGAACGGAGGCCGCATGCTCCCGCTGCTCCCGCTGCTCGCCTGTACCGACCCCGACCGCGACGCGACCGATGGCGGCCTGCTCACGCCCGACACGGGCTCGACCTGCGTGCCCGAGCCCGTCGAGGCCGACGCCTCGCTCACCCTGAGCCCGCTCGGGAGCTGGCAGGCCACACCTGGCGCCGTCCGCGACGCCGTCGTCTACGCGGTGAACGGCGCGGCCATGTCCGAGCCGGTGACGCTCTGCCCCACCTGGTCGGTGTCCCCCGACGACGGCGTCGTCCGCGTGGTCGGCTCGCAGATCGTGGTCGCCGACGACGCCCCCGACGGCGCGACGGCCACCGTCACCGCCTCGATCCCGGCCGCGAACGCCCCCGGAGGCGACGCGCTCGAGCTGGAGCTGCCCGTCTTCGTCTACGAGCCCGCCCTGCGGCCGTGGGTGGGCACCTGGCACGAGCTGACGCAGATCGACTGCGAGACCGGCGCAGAGCGCTCGCCCGAGCGCCCGATCGAGGAGATCCGCATCGACGCCGCCGGCATCCTGCGCGTCACCTGGGCGCCCTTCGAGCTGTACGTCGACTGGTGGGGCGAGCAGACGTTCACCCCGGGCGCCGACCCGTCCGCGGGCACCGTCGAGATCGAGGTCACTGGCGGCAACTACGTCCCCACCGACATCGTCGGGAGCGGCAGCTACCGGATCGAGTCCGCCGCGCGGTCCACGGCGCTCGTGCCCGAGGCGCCCGACCAGCTCGTGCTCGACGGCGTCTGGCTCGGCAGCCCGCAGGACGCCACGCAGCCCGCGGGCTGCGGCCACCGCCTGCAGTGAGTCAGTTGGCGCACCAGTACAGGTAGACGTCGGGCCCGACGGCCTCCGCCGGGCCCGGCCCGAGCTTCACGGCCTGGTAGTGGAAGCCCTCGCGCGACATCCAGCGCAGCAGCAGCAGCCGGTGCCCCTTGCCCCGCACGAGCCCCACGGGCTCCCAGGCGCCGTCGAGCGAGCCGGGGCGCAGCGCGTCCCACGCCTGGTCCCACAGCGCCTCGCCGCCCACGCGCACGGTCGTGCGCCCGGTGCCGCCCTCGCCCTCCGCGGTGACGGTAGCCGCGCCCACCTGCCACTCCGCGCGATCCTCGGCCTGGGCGGTCTTCGACGGCGGATCGAGCCGCGCCTGCCCCGCCCGCGCGGTGAGCCACACCGGCCCCTCGGGCAGGCGCGGGCCGTCGAACAGGGCGACGCGCAGCGGTGCGCCGCCGTCGCAGCCCACCCGGATCTCGGTGATCTCGCGGA
>JAWKRQ010000030.1:0-116085 GCA_041389545.1 Myxococcota bacterium
GCACTACAACGTGCGCGCGTGGGAGGGCCGGGCGTACGAGCACATCCGCCGGCGGCTGCTCGAGCGCGGCTTCCCCGTCGAGGGGCTCGGCTTCGACCCGGCGCTGGTCATGCGCGGGCTCGTCGTCGACACCGAGCTCGGCAACCTCCTCAAGGTCGACCGCTTCGGCTTCGTCAAGGCCGCGCTCCACGGCGAGTCGCTGCTCCCTTGGCAGGAGGCGCGCCGCACGTACGCGCGGACGCTCGTGGACCTCGCCGATCCGCGCTACGACTTCACGAACACGCTGTTCTCCCTGTCCGAAGCCTGCATGTACACGCAGCTCGTGCCGTTCCTCGACCGGGGCGAGCTGCCCGTGGGCATGGGCTACCTCGAGCTGTACCGCCAGGTGCGGCTCGCGCTCAACGGCACGCACGTCGAGGGGGAGCTCAAGGCCGAGATCCTCGCGGATCCCGAGGCCTTCGTGGAGCTCGACCCCGAGCTGCCGCTGGCGCTGCTCGACCAGAAGCGCGCGGGCAAGAAGCTCATGGTCATCTCGAACAGCGACTGGCTGTACGCGCGGGCCATGCTCGACTACGCGTTCGATCGGTTCCTGCCGGGCGAGACGACCTGGCGGGATCTGTTCGACCTGGTCGTCGTCTCGGCGCGCAAGCCCTTCTTCTTCTCGCAGAAGGGCCCGCTGTTCCGGGTCGCGACCGAGGAGGGGCTGCTCGAGCCGCTGATCGGCGGGCCGACGGGCTCCGGCGCCTACCACGGCGGGCACGCCGAGCTGATCGAGTCGTTCCTGGGGGTACGGGGCGAGCGCATCCTGTACGTCGGCGACCACGTGTACACCGACGTGAACGTGGTGAAGAAGCTCCGGCGGTGGCGCACGGCGCTGGTGCTGCGCGAGCTCGAGCGCGAGCTGCGGGCCATCGAGGCCGAGCGCGACGACCACGCGCGGGTGGAGGCGCTGATGGCCGACAAGACGGCGATCGAGCACCGCGCGAACGCCGCCCGCCTGCAGCTGCTGCGCGGCGACGCAGACGACGCCCAGGCCGCGCTCGACGACTGCCTGGCGCGGATCCGCGCCATCGACGACGAGATCGGGCCGCTGCTCGCCGACGACGGGCGCGGGTTCAGCCGGGTGTGGGGCTTCCTGCTGCGGGCAGGGAACGACAAGAGCCACCTGCTGCGGCAGATCGAGCGGCACGCCGACATCTACACGAGCCGGGTGTCGAACCTGTTCGGGTACACGCCGTTCGCGTACTTCCGCGCGACGCGGGGATCGGTGCCCCACGACCCGGTGCGGTGATCTGCCGTGTTGGAACGCCTGCAGGCGCTGTGGGTCCAGCTCGACCCGTTCTTCGCGACCTCCACCGCGAAGACGCTGCTGCTCCTCGTGGTGATCGGGCTCGCGCGGCTCGCCGTCGGGCGGACGCTCGATCGGCACCCCGAGCTCGGCAAGCCCGCGAACGTGCGGCAGTGGAAGGTGACGGTCCGCAACCTGGCCCTGGTGGTCGCCATCTTCGGGGTGGTGCTCATCTGGGCGGAGGAGCTGCAGTCGCTGCTGCTGTCGGTGGTGGCGCTGGGGGCGGCGTTCGTCATCGCGTTCAAGGAGGTGATCAACTGCCTGTCGGGGGCGCTCGTGCGGAGCACCACCGGGGCGTTCCAGATCGGCGATCGCATCGAGCTGGCCGGGCTGCGCGGCGACGTGGTCGACTACACGCTGCTGTCGACGACGCTGCTCGAGGTGGGGCCCGGGCAGCGGACGCACCAGTACACGGGCCGGAGCGTGGTCGTGCCGAACAGCCTGTTCCTGACGAACGCCGTGATCAACGAGACGTTCAGCGATGCGTTCCTGCTGCACGTGTTCACGGTGGCGCTGCCGCGGGAGGCGGACTGGCGGCGGGCCGAGCAGGCGCTGCTGGCGGCGGCCTGGGAGGCCTGCCGGGAGTACGTCGAGGACGCGCGGACGTTCCTGCGCCAGCAGGCGCACCACCGCAGCCTCGGCCCGGTGGACGCCGAGCCGCGGGTGCACCTGCGGCTCGACGACGAGAAGAGCGTGCAGCTGGTGGTGCGGGTGGTGGTGCCGACGCGGCGGAAGGGCAGATCGAGCGGGCGATCCTGCTACAACTACCTGGAGGCGGTGACGCCGCCGGCAGCGCTAGGCTCGCGTCTCTCGATGAGCGGACCCGGTCGGAATCGAACCGACCACAACCTCCACGCCAGGAAGCTCGCCCCTTGGTTCATGCGGGCCCGTGTCTCATCGTTGTCAGACCATCACTACTGGCGCGTGCGCGCCGAAATGGCTTCCCGATTCCTGGGCACCCAGGATCAACCTTGTGAACGGAGCAGGAATCGGGCAAGCCCCATCGGCTTTGCTCGCGCAATTACTACGGTGCCGCCGGGCGGGGGACCCTGTCGGTCAGGCGCAGCCAGCCAGCATCGTCGCCAGATCCGCTCAGCGCCTGCCCGCCAATAGTCCCCTTTCTCCCGTCGGCGCAATTGGGGAAGCGGGATTCGAACCCACGACCTCGCGCATGTCACGCGCGCGCTCCACCACCGAGCCCTTCCCCAGTATGGTGTCGAAAGTCGGGAGAGCGGGATTCGAACCCGCGACCTCGCGCATATCAGACGCGCGCTCCAACCGACCGAGCTCTCTCCCGAGAGCGGCTCCTACGGGATTCGAACCCGTGATCTTCCGGGCGACAGCCGGACGTCCACTCCACTGGACCGAGGAGCCGGATGCGCTCGGCAGGACTCGAACCTGCACCCTCCCGGTTCGTAGCCGGGCGCTCATCCAGTTGAGCTTCGAGCGCGAGCAGTCTGTCATGGGGAACCCCGCGCTCGCGGCGGGCGGACCTTGGCGTAGGCGGCACGATCGATGCGGTTCTTCACGGGATCCTCCGTTCTCGCTTCGGCGCCTCGGCAACCCTCGGCGCTTCCGATGTCTGAAGTCTAACGGGACACCGCGATGCGTCAACCACAAAAATGAAGCTAGTACCTAGATAATCGCCCAATCCCAGACACACCCGTCCACCCCGGCCTGGCCAGGATCCGCCTCGTTCCACCGCCCCAAAGACGAACGCCCCGGGTTCCGTGAGGAGCCCGGGGCGTTCGTTCGGCGCGGCACTGCTGGTGCGCTACGTCGACGCGGCCTCCGGGCCCGGGTCACCGTCGAGGATTCGCTGCCGGGCGCACACGACGGGGCACACGACACCGCTCCCGCCGAAGGCGTACGCCTCGGCGGTCACAGCGGCAGTCTCGGCCCACGATGCGCGCAACGCGCCTCCTACCCCTCACCGATAGTGGGGTCCCCGCGACCCGTCAACCCGCCTCGGCCTCCGCCGCCCGCACCAGGTCCTGCAGCCAGGCCTCCGACATCGCCAGGATCGGGGCCCGCGGGTACACCCACCGCAGCGGCGCCACCGGGTGCGAGAACCGCTTGAGATCCTGGACCCGGCTCCCCGGACCGTCCGCTTCGAACATCCAGATCCGCGTGCCCGTCACCGTCCACCGCACCGACGACCAGCGCACGAGCCGCTCGGGCTCCACCGCCTCGAGCCGCACGTCGAACGGCACCACGACCCCGGCCACCCGCAGCCGGAACGCCACCCGCTCGCCGACCCGCCAGGCCGCCGGCGCGTGGAGCACCTCCTCCACGACGCCGATCCGCTCCACCCACCGGCCCACGTCGGTGAACGCGGCCCACAGCGCCCCGACGGGGGCGGCGCAGGCTCGCGAGGTGCTCAGCTCCAGCGTCCGCGGATCCATACCTCCGGCGTATCGAATTGTGCTGACGGGCGAAAGGGGACTATTGGCGGGCAGGCGCTGAGCAGATCTGGCGACGATGCCGGCTGGCTGCGCCTGACCGACAGGGTCCCCCGCCCGGCGGCACCGTAGTAAATGACGCAAAGGCGTCGGGCGCCTTTGCGTCATCAGGCGCGGGCCACGATCTCCTCGGTCCGCGCCCACAGCTCGTCCGCCAGCGCGTCGTCGCTGGCCTGCGGCAGCGCCTCCGCCACGTCGCAGTCGCTGAAGTACCGCCCGCTCACCTCGGCCAGCTCGGGCCGCGTCGCGACGTAGCACTGCGTGGCCGCGCCCTGCGCCACCGTCTTCATCCGGTCGCGCATCGACGCGAACAGCGTCTCCGCGTCCGCCACGTGCCGCGCCAGGTTCGTCTCGATGACCCCCGGGTGCACCGCGTTGGCCGTGCGCCCGCTCCCGTCCGCCGCGAAGCGCCGCGCGAGCGACCGCGCGAACAGGATGTTCGCCAGCTTGCTCCGCCCGTACATGCGCCAGGCCTCGTAGTCCCGCTCCCCCAACAGGTTGTCGAGCTCGAGCCCCTGCTCCCGCGCCCGGAAGTGCGCCCCGCTCGACAGCATCACCACCCGGCCGTTCGGCTCGAGCCGGTCGAGCAGCCCCGTCACCAGCACGAAGTGCCCGACGTGGTTCGTGTACAACTGCAGCTCGACCCCGTCGCGCTGCTGCAGCGTGGGCAGCGCCATGATCCCCGCGTTGGCGATGATCCCCCGCAGCGGGCGGCCCAGCGCCTCCACCGCCGCCACGCAGGCCCGCACCGACTCCAGGTCCGACAGCTCGCACGCCACCGGCGTCCCCTCGATGCCGAGCCGCTGCAGCGCCGCCGCCGCCTTCTCCTCCGTCCGCGCCGCCCCGATCACGTGCGCGCCGCGCAGCCCGAGCACCCGCGCCGTCTCCTCGCCGAGCCCGCTGTTCACGCCCGTCACGAGCCAGGTCGTGCCGCGCAGGTCGATCCCCTCCGTCACCTCTTCCGCTGTGCTCGCCGCTCCGAACGTCGCCATGCCGACCTCCCGCAGCCGGGTACCGTCCCCGGCCGCGGATCGCGACCTGCCCGGACGGGCTGCCCCGGACGCCTCGGGACGGTGTAGGATCCGCGCGATGCCCGTCGAGTCCCCCTCCCCGTCGCTCACCGGCGGCTCCTCCCTCGCCGATCAGGCGCTCGCCAACCTCGTCGACCAGTTCGCCCGGCCGCTCGACTTCCTGCGCGAGCTCGCGCAGAACGCGATCGACGCCGGCACGCCGCGGATCGACGTCTACGTCGCGTTCACCCCGCCGCGCCCCGGCGAGCCCGAAGGCGTCCTGCGCATCGGCATGGACGACTACGGCGAGGGCATGGACGAAGACACCATCGACAACCAGCTCACCCGGCTGTTCTCGTCGACCAAGGAGCACGACCTCACGAAGATCGGCAAGTTCGGCATCGGCTTCACCTCGATCTTCGCCATCCGCCCCGAGGCCGTGCTGCTGCGCACCGGCCGCCACGGCGAGTACTGGGAGCTGCTCTTCCACCCCGACCGCACCTTCGACAAGGTGCGCATCACCGAGCCCGTCAAGGGCACGCAGATCTCCCTGTTCAAGCGGACGAAGCCGGGCGACGTCGACCGCTTCGTCCAGGAGCTCCGGTTCGTCCTCGGCTACTGGTGCGAGCACTCCGAGACGCCGATCACCTTCTCCGACCGCACCCACGAGGCCCCGCGCCGCGACGACGACGCCGAGGACCCCTTCGCCGCCTTCGACGAGCCGGGCGGCGACCCGATGTCGCCCGCCGCCACCGAGCGCGTCGACCGCGCGCTGACCCTCGACCTGCCGATGGAGATCCGCCACACGGAGCCCGGCCTCGAGGTGGTCATCGGCTTCGCCGACCCGCCGCGCTACGGCTTCTACAACGGCGGCCTGACCCTGCTGAACACCCAGAGCCCCCAGGTCCTCGGCGCCTACGCCCCGCAGCTCGCCCACACGACCTTCAAGGTCAAGTACGACCGGCTCGAGCACACCTACCCGCGACAACGTCCTGTGGGACGAGAACTGGCGCGTGGCCATGGAGGGCGTCCGTCGGGCCCACCAGGTGCTGCGCCAGCGCCTGCTCGGCGAGGTCGAGCGCGTGGCGCGCGAGGGCGGCGACCTCGCGCCGCTGCAGCGCCGCCTGGCCCTCGACTGCGCCGCGGCCGACGGCGGGCCCTACCACCACCGCTGCGCGACCCGCCTGCCTTCCGCGACGTGAACGGGCGCCTGCACACGGTGGGCACGGTCCGCTCACAGGAGGCCAAGCTCGGCTGCGTGCTCGTGGGCGGCGGCGCGCCGCGCTGTCGGAGGCGCTCGGCGAGCTCGGGTTCATCGTCCTGCAGGACACGCCCGAGGCCCGCCAGCTGCTGCTCGCCGCCGAAGAGCCTGTCCTGTTCGAGTTCTTCCGCCGCAAGCTCCAGATCCGGCGCGCCGAGGAGCTCTTCGTCGCGCCCACGCTCGTGGCGCCCGAGGCGCTCGATCCGCAGGCAGGCGCCGCCTGCTCCGGCGCACCGAGGAGTGGCTCGGCCACGCCGTGGGGCTGCGGGTGGCGGTGCCGGGCGCTCGCCGCGTCTACCGCTGGGTCCCCGCCCCCACCGGCTGGCTCAACCGGCTCGGCGTGCGGGTCGGCGACTTCGGCGGCACGGATCTGGCCCGCGCCGAGGTCCTCGCGCTCAACGGCCCCGTCGACGGCCGCGTCTTCCTGCGGCCGGAGCCCTCGCAGTTCGAGCTGCCCGCGTTCCTGAACTGGCGCTGCCTCCTCGTCAACCGGCACCACCCGCTGTACCGGGCGCAGCTGCTCGCCTCGGGCGAAGACCTCGACGTCGCCGCCTACGGCCTCGCCTCCGCGCTGCTGCACGTCGAGGGCATCGAGGGGAAGAACGCGCACTACCGCATGCTCGAGGCCGCCCTCGAGGCGGTGACGGAGGGCGAAGCCCCGTGAGCGACACCCTCGACGCCCTGCTGCAGCGCAGCCGGGCCCCCGGCCGCTTCGTCGAGCGGCGCTCCTTCACGCTGTCGCGCGAGAAGGCCATCGCGAAGCAGCGCGAGTTCGCGCTCCGCCACCCGCGCCAGTACCTGCTCGAGCTCGTCCAGGGCGCGGTCTTCGCCGGCGCGACCTACATGGCCATCGACACCCGGCCCGAGTCGCTGCTCGTGGCCTGGGTCGGCGGCCAGTCCATGCAGTCCCGCGAGCTCGAGAACCTCTTCGACTACCTGTTCGCCGACCGCGGGCAGCGCCAGTGGCGCCACCTGGTCCAGATCGCCATCGGGGTCAACGCGCTGCTGCAGCGGCAGCCGAGGGTGCTGCGCATCGAGAGCGGCGACGGGACCAAGGCCTTCCGGATGGACCTCGATCCGTCCGGCCGCGCCACGATCGGCCAGCCCACGGAGTCCATCCAGGGGACGTACCTGTTCGCCGAGTACACCGTCGGCTGGCTGTCGCGGTTCACCTCGTCGGGCGTGAGCGAGGAGCAGCAGCTCGTCGAGGAGCGCTGCCTGTACACGCCCATCCCCATCCTGCTCAACGGCATGGCGCCGTTCGGCTACCGCGGCAGCCGCCACATCGCCGTGTTCGGCGCGCGCTCCTGGGAGCCGTTCGACCAGGACGGCCGCCGGGGCGTCATCGCCATCCACGCGAGCCCCGACGGCCCGCGCGGCTTCCGCATCGTCGTGGGCGGCGTGTGGATCACCACCCTCACGCTCGACGACATGGCCGACGTGCCGCTGTACGGCGTCATCTGCGACGACAACCTGCGCAAGACCGCCGACCAGTCCGACATCGTGCAGGACCGGCGCTTCGCCGAGATGCTCCACGCCGTGCAGCCCGTGGCCACGCGCCTCATGCACCGCGTGCGCGGCCCGTCCTACACGCCGCCCGCGCTGGCGCCGCTCCCGCCGCCCGAGGCCGACCAGCCCGCCGCCCCCGCCCAGCCCGAGGTGGAGCGGGTCGAGGCCGAGCCCCTCCCCGACCCCATCCCGATGCTGGCCCCGCGCAACCCGACCACGCTCGAGCAGCTGCGGCAGCGGGTCGACGCCCCCGTCTTCACCGTCCTGCCGGCCATCGCGCCCACCCTCGCGGGCCCGGTCGCCTCGCCCGACCGGTTCCCCTGGAAGGTCCTGCTCCTCACCGAGGGGCAGTCGCTGACGCTCCAGGCCGAGATCCCCGACCTGACCGTCCACCGGCTCACCTCCAAGGCCGACGTGGACTTCGTCCGCCGCGTGGTCGGCCGCCGCATCCGCACCCGCGAGGTCACGACGCGGGTGGGCGACAGCCGCGTCGTCCTGCAGCTGTTCCTCGACGGTCCCCTGCCCGACTGGGGCCCGGGGATGCCGTTCTGCGTGACGGGGCCGATGGGCATCGTGGAGTACGGCGGGATCGAGCCGCACGGCCGCGTCAGCGTGTCGGGGACGCGCACCGCCACCCGCGACCGCACGCTCGCGCTGCCGCTGTCGCTGCCCTCGGTGGCGCTGACGGTGCACGTCCAGAGCGGCACGCACCTGACCGAGGCCCACGCCCGCGGCGCGCTCGACGCTGCCTGGCAGCTCGCGATCGGCGACGGCGAGCCGCACGGCCCGCTGCTCGCCTACCTGCTCGGCGCCATGGGGGTCCCGCAGTTCGTGCACCACCCGAGCGAGGTGGGTCCGGGCCACGTCGGCACCGAGATGTCGCTGCCGCTCGGCTGGTCGCTGTCGCTGCGCACGGCCGCGCTGTGCCAGGGCGCCGACGCGCCCGTCACGCTGGCGCGGCTCGAGGGGCTGCTCGGCACCGACGAGGCCGTCGCCGTGCCCGATCTGGCGGCCCTGCTCGCGCTCGATCCGCTGGAGCGCCGCCTCGGCTACGGCCACCTCACGCACCCCGAGCTCGAGGTGCGGCCCCTGTTCGGCGCCGGCCGCTTCGGCAGCCGCTGGGTGTGGATCGAGCGGGCGGACGTGTGGGGCAGCCCGGCGCTCGAGCAGGTCGTGTGGGTGGGCGCGACGTTCGCCCCGCGCGACCACGACCAGCAGGTCCAGGCGGGCATCCGCCCCCCCCCCGAGCTGGTGGGCGCCTCGCGCGCGCCCATCGACGAGGGCGACCCCTCGTGGGCCGAGGGGCTGCGGACCCTGTTCGCCGGGCTGCAGCGGGTCGAGGCCGAGCAGCGCTGGAGCGCGTTCGCCAGCGGCTCCGTCACCCCCGGCCGCGCCGAGGGCATGGGCCGGCTCGCGCTCATCCACCTGGCGGTGTTCCTCGGGCAGGACCACCAGCCGCTGCTCGTGCCGAGCGACGGCGGTGGGCGGCGCAGCCCGCGCGAGATCCGCGAGCACCCCGCCGCGCGGGTCGTGGCGCGGCGCGGGGTGCGGCTCGCCGAGCCCTGGACGTTCGCGCTGACCCGCGACGAGCTGCAGGCCGTCTCGCACCCGCCCGGCGCCACCGTGCAGCGGCCGCGCCTGC
The DNA here is from genome assembly GCA_041389545.1 of Myxococcota bacterium. Taxonomy (GTDB): domain Bacteria; phylum Myxococcota_A; class UBA796; order UBA796; genus JACKER01. The sequence goes on from JAWKRQ010000030.1 coordinate 9,233, forward strand.
GCTACGACGACACGCCCGACGTCTGGCGCACCCTGTCGGAGACCGACCAGGGCTGGCTCGTCCGCCAGCAGATCCACCAGGCCGGGCTGCGGGGCTGGCTCGGCCTGCGCTGCCCCTACGACGGCACCGCCAGCGTCCTGCTGCACCACCGGCGAGCTCATCGGCCAGTCCGACCTCGAGCGCAGCGTGCCCTGCCACGGCCCCTGCTCTGGTCCGACGACGGCGCCCCCGCTGACGAGCGAGCAGCGCCGCGTGGCGCAGCTGGCGGCGCTGCGGCTGTACCAGGAGGCTCGTGCCGCTGCTCGACCGCGGCAGGCGTCGGGGCCCGCGCGCGACGCCCGCGCCTACGCCCTGCCCTACGTGCTGCTCGCCTGGCGCCGCGGCCAGGCGCTGCAGGGCACCGCCCTCGAGCTCGCCAAGCGCATCGAGCTGCACCGGGAGGGCAGGCCCGTTGGCGCCCTCGACGCGTGGTTGACCGCGCCGGCAGCGCTGCGGCCCGCGGTCGACGAGATCGACCCCGCCGCGCTCGAGCCCGACGACGAGGTGCCGGCGTCCACCGGTCGTCCGCCTGCGTCGTCGGGACCGAGGCCGCCGAGGCGGTGCGCCCGCTTCGAGGCGCGCGCGTGCTCGCGCCCTGTCGACCGAGCAACTGGTGGTGCGGATCACGCCGCTGAACGACCCGACCACGCGCAACCTGGTGTGGGTCCGCCAGGAGAGCCACCGGGAGCGGATCGTGCTCGCGGTGAACGACGCGCACCCCGCCGTGCGGCGGGCGATCGCCCAGGCAGGGCGCGCGCGCGGCGGTGCTGCTGCTTGGAGCTGCTCCGCCAGGCCGTGATGCTTCGAGAACGAGCGCGGCCGCGAGTTCGATCTCTCCGCTGCCAGCAGGTGCTCCTGGCGCAACGATTGAGTGCGGACTGACGAGCGACCTGGTAAGATTGCGCCGCAGCGTCGGGAGAAGATGCTTGGCGCATGGGGCCCACTCGCGCTGATCGTGGCGTGCGGCGGGAGCCTGTCCTACGGGACCGACAAGGACGCGTCGTCCGGCGACGATGACGACGACAACGTCGACCACGCCGACCGACGGGCCGGGCATCGACACGGCGACGGCACGCCCGTGTCCGACGCGCCGACGCGGATGTCGACGCCGACGCCGATGCCGACGCGGATGCGGATGCGGACGCCGATGCGGACAACGCCGACGCCGACGCGGACGCCGACAGCGATGCCGACGTCGACACCGGCACCGCCGTCGTCTGGACGGGAGGCCTGACCAACGGCCACTACATCGGCGAGATCCGCATCTACGAGCTGAAGGTGCCGCTCATCGGCGGCAGCTCGCACGCAACGGCACCGTCGACTTCACCGTCGACTCGGCCGCGCCCGCGCCATCACCGGCCAGATCGTCGACTGCAGTGGCTGCTCGACCTGTGGGCCGCGCTGTGGCTGGGCGCCGCCTCCGGGAACATCGGCGGCTTCATCAACGGCACCAGCGTGGCGGGCTCCACCTCGGGCAACGAGCCCGTGGGCACCTTCATCTGGAGCGACAACTGGACGGGCGGCAACAACCCGACCGACTTCGCCGGCGAGTTCGAGCAGCACGGCGCGCTCCAGATCGACGAGTACACCGGCACCTTCAGCGCGTTCTGGATCGGTCCCTGACGGCTGGGGCTGTGGCAGCACGGGTCACCGCGGCGTCGTGGACGCTCGTGGCGTCCTCGGCCTGGCAGGCGCCCGCACCGATGCCGACCGCGCCGAGGCGCTGCGCACGCTGACCGCGTCGTACCCCGCGCGCAGCTGCCCGCGGATCTGCCCGCCGTCGATGCCGCGACCCTGCAGCGCGCCGTCGGCGACGCCGAAGACCTCGTGCTCGTGGACGTCGCACCCGCGAGGAGCAGGCGGTGTCGATGATCCCGGCACGGTGCCCGCCGAGGTGGTGGAAACCGCGACCCGGCCGCCTGGCGCGGGCGGGCGCTCGTCGCGTACTGCACGGTCGGGTGGCGGAGCAGGCGCTGGGCGCCGCCCGCCGCGCCGAGACACGACGTGCGCAACCTCGACGGCGGCGTGCTCGCCTGGACCTACGTGGGCGGCGCCCTCGCTGAGCCCGGCGGGGCCTGCGCAACGCCTCCACGTCTACGGACGCGCCTGGACCTCGCCCGCACCGACTACACCGCCGTCTGGTAGCGGCGCCGCAGGGCCAACGGCGAGCAGCAGCCCCCGCCGCGGCCGCCGCCCGTGTCGCAACCGCCCACCGGCGCCGCGACCTCGGCACAGACGGCGTCGAGCGGGGCGCCAGGCCGGCGACGACCAGCCGCAGCAGGCCCCGGGCGCGGTGGAACAACAGGCCGGCCGTGTGGCCCTTGGCGAGCGTGTGCCCGTCGCGGTCGAGCGCGACCCCGCCGAGGCGGACTCCGTCGCCGTCGCACTGGACGGCGGTCCACGCCGCCAGGTGGGCAGCGCCAGGTAGGCGGTGGTGAACGGGCCGTCGGGGGTGCTGCAGCACGAGGTCGCGGCCGTCCCAGTCGGCGATGGGGGCGCCGAGCGTGGCCGTGCACGGGATGGGGTCGCCGAGGTAGTGCTCGCCGTCGTCGTTGCCGCAGGCGAAGGCGTTCCAGGTGAACTCGAGGAAGGCGTCGCCCAGATCGTCGCCGAACTGGCGGCCACTTCGGCGTCGAGCGCAGTGGCCCAGTCGCTGTCGCCCGCTCCAGCGCCTCCACATCGCCGGGGAGCGGTCAGGGTCGGCGCCGCCGCGCTCGGTCCAGTACTTGGCCCAGAGGAAGGCGGCGTACTCGAAGCGGCCGTCGACGTCGTCGAGGCGGCGCTCGGGGGCCGACAGGCGCTCCACCCACAGCGCGGCGGAGGCGAAGTCCAGCACGGGGTCGAGCACGTGGGCGTACTGCTCGTAGGTGGAGGTGGCCTCGTACAGCCAGGGGGCCGTGGCGACGCTGTAGCGGAACTGGACGCAGTGGTGCAGCTCGTGGGTCGCGACCGACGCGGCGACCGAGCCGAGGACGCTGGCGCCGCGGTCGATCTCGAGGAAGCAGCTGGCGCCGTCGGCATCGCCGGCGGGGACCGGGGTGGCGTAGCCGAAGACGTCGATGTCGTGGACGTAGACGTCGATGTCGCCGCTCGCGTCGTCGACCAGCGGGCGCCAGCCGGCGCGGGCGTAGGTCGCCTCGGCCTGCAGCAGCGCGGTGCCGACGGTGGTGACCAGGTCGGGGACGCCGTCGGCGTCGGCGTCGTCGGCGGGCGGCGCGTCGGCGCCCTCGAGCGTGTAGTGCAGGCGGAAGCGGCCGCGGTCGAGCGTCTTCTCGGGGCCGGACAGGGCCGGCCGCTCCACGGCGCCGCGCTGGAGCGGGGCCAGGAACCCGGGCCCCAGGGTGAGCAGGACGGCGAAGGCGGGCGCCATCCCCGCATCCTACCCCGGCGCCCACAGCCCGTGGCGCTGCAGGGTCTCCACCGCGGCGGCGCGCGTCTTCCAGACCGCGATGAACCGGTTCTTGTGGCAGAACACGCTGCCCGCCACGCCCGTCTGCGCCTCGAGCTCGGCGTCCGACAGCCCCGCCCACGCCGCCGGGAACGGCACCTTCTGCCCGAAGTCCCCGAGCACCGGCGGGATCGCCACCGCCCGCCAGCTGCCGTCCGTCCCCGGGTGCAGCACGAACGCGGTGGGGTGCTCGCCCCCGCCCGCCTCGAAGTACGGCTCCTTCCACGGGACGTACCGCTCGAGCTCGATCACCTGCGTGCCCTCGGCGACGGCGCGGGCCATCGCCTCGCGCACCAGCGCCCGCGCCTCGGCGACCTTCTCGCTCTGTGCGGCCGTGCCGCGCAGCCAGGCCTCGGCCATCGCGGCCGCGCCGAGGAACGCCGCGTCGTAGCCCGCGTGGTCGCTCGCCGGCTGGTTCAGGGCCTCCACGATGCGCGGGAAGCACGGCACGACGGGGTCGGGCGCGCGCCGGCCGGTGTCGACGTCGTCGAGGTAGTTCATGGTGCCGTTGCGCAGGCGCTCGGCGAGGTCGACGCTCAGGCGCCCCTCGGCGGCGAGCCAGTCGAGCACCATACCCGCCGACGAGCGCGTGCCCTCGTAGCTCGCCTGGTGGTGGTCGAAGCGCCGCGCCGCCGGGTCGTGGACGCCGCCCACGTCGATCACGGCGTCGGCCCCCGCGATGACGCCCGGGTCGCGCGTGCGCACCACGCGCGCCTCGGCGTCGACGAACACGCGCAGCAGCGCGAAGGCCATCACGTCGTCGGCGTGGAACGGTCCGTCGTGGGTCGCCACCAGCATCGTCGCCCTCCGAGCCCCCCCAGGTAACGAGCTGGGCGGCCCCGCGGCGACCTACGCCGACTTCCGGTAGTGCTTGGCGTGCCAGTCCAGGTACTCGTCGAGCGTCCCGGCGTAGTGCACCAGCTCGCCCTCGACCGGGTAGGTCCAGATCTTGTTGGCCGCCTCGGCCAGATCCCGGTCGTGGGTCACGTAGAACACGGTGCCCTCGTAGGCCTCGATGGCCTCCTTGAGCGCCGAGCACGACTCGAGGTCGAGGTGGTCGGTGGGCTCGTCGAGCACGAGCACGTTGTGCTCCATCAGGATGAGCTCGCACATCACGAGGCGCGCGGCCTCGCCGCCCGACAGCGTGGCCGTGGGCTTCTCGCCGTCCTTGTTGCTGAACAGCATGCGCCCGAGGATCCCGCGCACGTGCTGCTCGCCCACCGACGGCCGGCGCTCGAACAGCCAGGAGTAGACGGTCCGGCCGGGCTCGATGCGGTCGCGGTGGTCGTGGGCGAACACGCCGATGCTCGTGTTGTGGCCCCAGCGCACCTTGCCGCTGTCCTGGTTGGCCTGGTCGAGCAGCGCCTTGACGAGCGTGGTCTTCCCGACGCCGTTGCGCCCGAGGATGGCGACCTTGTCGCCCCGCTCCACGTCGGCGTGGAAGCCCGAGAAGACGTGCAGGTCGCCGTAGCTGTGCGACAGGTCGTCGACGTGGAGCACGTCGCGGCCGCTCGGCTCGCCCACCGGGAAGCGGATGAAGGGCCGGGCGATGTTCGAGCGCTTCATCTCGTCGGGGCGCAGGCGCTGGATCTCCTTGGCCCGCGAGCGGGTCTGCGACGAGCGCGTGCCCGCCGAGAACCGCGCCACGAACTCCTGCAGCTGCGAGATCTTCTTCTCGCGCGCCGCGCTCTCCTTCTCGAGGCGGCTGCGGATCTGCGCCTTCTGGCGGACCATGTCGTCGTAGTTGCCCGTGTAGACGATGATGGTCTCGTAGTCGATGTCGGCGATGTGGTCGCACACCGCGTTGAGGAAGCGCCGGTCGTGGGAGATCACGATGAGGATGCCCTGGTAGGCGACCAGGAAGTCCTCGAGCCAGATGATGGCGTCCATGTCGAGGCCGTTGGTGGGCTCGTCGAGCAGCAGGGCGTCGGGGTCGCCGAACAGCGCCTGCGCGAGCAGCACCCGGACCTTGAAGCCGGCCGAGACCTCGCTCATCTTCTTGTCGTGCAGCTCGTTCGGGACGCCGAGGCCCTCGAGCAGCACCGCGGCGGAGGACTCGGCCTCGTAGCCGTCCTCCTCGGCGACCACGCCCTCGAGCTCGGCCAGGCGGACGCCCTCGTCGTCGGTGAGGTCGTCGCCCTTGTCGTAGAGCGCGGCGCGCTCAGACAGCGTCTCCCACAGGCGCCCGTTGCCCATGATGACGACGTCGACGACGCGGTGGTCGTCGAACGCGGACTGGTCCTGGCGCAGCCAGCCGACCCGGCGGGGCAGGCTGACCGTGCCGCGATCGGTGTCCTCGACGCCGAGGAGGAGCCGCATGAAGGTGGACTTGCCGCAGCCGTTCGGGCCGGTCAGGCCGTAGTTGTTGCCGGCGGAGAAGGCCACGCCGACGTCCTTGAACAGCGTGCGCCCTCCGAACCCCTTGGTGACCTCGCTGACCGTGATCATGACGTTGCTCCCGCGCGCGGAGACCCGGTGCTCGGCGCGCGGCCGCGACCGTCGTCTCCGGGGGGAGGCGGTCGGGGCGGGGCGACGAGGAGCCGGGTCGGGGGTGGACGGACTCCCTCTTCGGGGATGCGGGGCCGTAACACAGCGCGCGGGACCCGTCAGGCGACGGGCAGGTGACGGTGCCGGACGCACGATCCCCTGCCTCTCCCGGAGCCACCGACCAGACAATGCAGGTAGGAACTCACGTCGTGACGAATGAAATGCGCCACGTGGCGGTTTGGCAATCTCCTCTTGACCCGCTGACGGAACACGGAGGTACGCTGTCCGAACGAAGGAGAGAAGATGAACTACAATCTCCCGAAACAGCTGGGGGGGGGTAGCGGCCGCGCTGCTCGTCGCCGCCCGTGTTGCCGAGGCTGCTGATACCGAGCCGTCAGAGCCGGTCTTGGGAACACTCGAGACGAGCGGATGGACCGTGGCGTGGCAGCCGGGCACGGAAGCGGACACGCTTGGTGACGCCGTGCTCGTCGTCCCGCTGGCAGACTCGAGCGTCAGCTACACCTTGCTGGGTCGAGTGGTGTTGGGCGACCTCGACGTCTCCTGGAGCGACGGCCCGCACATCTCGATCGATGGCGGGACGATGACGTTGCCCGTCGCCCTCCCGGCCGCGGCATACGTGTCGACGGCCCAGGACGCGGCACTCGCCGACCTGGTGGTCACGGTGCAGGCCTCTGTCGGAGGTCGAGTCATCGACGAACTCCCTGCGCGATACGCCAGGGTGGCGTGGCCCGACGGCCCTGGTGCTGCGCCGTTGATCCTGGATCAGGCTGTCGCGGCGACGGATGCGCCCGAAGGCGTGTTGGGCCGAGCGCCCTCGGTTCCCGCTCAGGACGGTACGATCTCCACTGGAAACTGCCCCGCGGACGAGGTGTCGCCATGAATCGTCTCCTGCGCGGCCTTCCGCTCTGCTCGCTGCTGTTCCTGCTGCTCGCGTTCACCGAGGCCGCGCATGCGTCGCCGGCCTACGTGGCGTTCTGTGCCAGCTACCAGGTGTCCTACACGAACAACACGGCACACGACGACTACTTCACGTCGAATGCGAACAAGCTCGCGATCGGCGCGCGGATCAAGGTGACCCGGAACAGCAACGGGGCGGTGATCTTCGACGACTACGCGGACCTCGTCGGCTGCACCGGGTACGTGACGCTGGACTCGGCAACGAGCTACGAAGTGAAGATCGTCGGTGAGGCCTACATCGGCACTAACACCATCAAGGTGAAGGATAGTGGTGGCTCGTTGATTTGGGCGGCCACTGCCCTTTCGTCGTACACGCCGACGGCGGGGTTCTCCAACAAGGCGATCGTTACCGGAACGCATGCAGCGTGGAACCCTACTCGATCCGGTTCCATCGATCTCAGCCTCCAACCGCCATCTCGGCGTGATTCTCCCCGAGCATGTTCCTGAGCGCATCTGAGCCGGACACGTGGAGCTGAACACGGGCCTCGTCGGGCAGCGCGTAGCGGGCGACGTTCTCGGCCCAGGAAAGACGACGACGCTGCCGACGCGCGGCATCCGTCGCCACGAGCCGTGGACGCTGCACTGGCGGCGGAATGTTCGCTTCGACCCGAAGCGTCGCGCCGAGGAACACCTCGCGCAGCGCATGCCGCGCCTCTGCCGGCAGGAACAGCGCCACAGCCACGTTCAGCCGTCCCGGCTCGGCCGAGGTCGGGAGGATGCGCTCGCGATCGGGGCGGCGAACACGCCTCAGACGGGCGTGCAGGTTCTGCGCGAGCGCGACGTCGACCCCGAGCTCGAGGTGCTTCGCCGCCTCCGGCCGCTCCGAGTGCAGGCACTCCGGCCGGGAGGCGCAGGCCTGGCAGCCACCCGAGGGCCGGCAGAAGATGAGGCCGGCACGCTCGCTCCCTTCTCGGAGCCGCACGGTCGTCAGCGTCAGCGCACGGTCCTGATCGCAGTGGACCTCGCCGGTGGCCGCGTCGAACCGCCACCCCGGGCGCCCCAGGAGCAGCGTCTCCCAGTCCAGCTCCGCGAGCTGAGCCACCAGCAGCGGATCTCGAGGCCACAGCACCGGGACGCGATCGTCCAGGACGGGCTCGCGGAGCTGCTGGACAGGCGGGTGCTCGGGCGGTCGTGCCAGCTCGAACCCGCGGACGACCCGCTCGTTCCACAGGGCGAGGCCGACCACGGTCACGAGCTCCTGGCCGGGCAGGTGGTAGCTCACGATGCGGTCCAGCCCGAGCTCTCGCTGCTGCTGCGCGATGCGGTTCTCGAAGCTGTTCCGACCGTAGTAGGCGGCGATGGCATCGGCGGCGGGCCAGTCCTCGGCATGGAGGTCCACGGCGAACAGCTCCACCTCCCAGCCGTCGATGGTCCGGCCACGCTTCGCCGTCCCCCGCTTCGGGAAGATGCAAGCGACAACGCGCACGGTGACGGGGTCGTACGTGTTCCCATCGGGACGACGGGTGCGCTTCGCCGGTGCGATGCGCAGGATGCCGATGTCGGCGGCGGCACGCTGCGGGCCGCAGCCGCTGTCGGGGACGCGGTGCCAGGTCGCCGCGCGGAGGGCGGCGATGACGTCGGGGTCGTCGAACAGCTTCGGGCGGTTGAGGCGGGTGATGAACGGCACGCCGCGCTCGCGGCACGCCGTGAACCAGGGGACGTTGCCGTGCTCCCCGTCGAGCCGGACGAGGGCGCGGTACAGCGGGTGCTCGAGGCGGCGGCAGGTCGCGACGATGCTGTCCAGCGCGAGCTCGAGGTCCGGCACGCCCCCGCCGTTGCCCGGGCTGAGGTGCGCGTGGACCCACAGCCCCGCGCCCGCGTGCATCGCCGGCACCTGCCGGAACTGGATGTCGCCGCGCTTGCGGCCGGAGTAGCCCGGCGCGCCGGTGTCGTCGGAGCGCCGGCGCGGCTCGGGCAGGCCGTCGCCAGAGGGCAGCGCACGGTGGTGCAGCGTCACCACCGTGGGGTCGACGTCGAAGACGTGCCAGCCCCGGCCGCGGGCGTCGTAGGTCTGCACGGACGGATGGCGCAGGACGGGGTCGATGCCGGGCAGCTCGGCGAGGAGCCAGTCCGCCACAGGGCGGAGCCGCTCGGGTTCGACAGCGCCCAGCGCGCGCGACATGGCCGCCGGCGAGGCGAGGGTGCGGCGGCCGGCGAGCGCGCCGAGCTCCTTCTTGCACGGCGCGACGACGGACCAGAACGGCCGTAGACCGAGCGTCGCTCCAGCGGCCAGGAAGAGCCACAGCATCACGAACACGTCCAGACCAGGGTATCCGCCCTGGCGACGGATCCGGATGCGCTCGCCCACGGCGTCGAGGGCGCCCCGGGTCTGAAGCCCGAGGAGGGTCGTGGTGCCCTCGACGAGGATGTCGGGGATCCGAGCGTGGTCTCGGGTGCTGAACGTGACGTGAAGCGACCGGCGTGCCATGATGACCGTCCTCTCTGGAGGCGGTCGCGGGGGTTTCATCCGGCAAGATGGCCCGCGACCGTTACCTCCGGGGCACATCCCCGAAGATCGGCCTTCGTAGCCGGTCCCAGTGTGGCGGCACTCGTTTTCGCGATATTGCCGATTTCAGGTCGGCGATGATGGATCCGGAACGAGTAGGGATCGGCCCGGACGACCTGGTGCTCGTCGCGCCGCCCGGCCGCTGCATCGAGCGCCGGAAGGAGCTGCGGAAGGCGATGGCGAGGGCCGCCAGCCTCATCGCGGGTCGTGGCGTCACTGATCCGGTGTTCGTCCACCGCCAGCAAGGTCGACCGCTTCGCGGAGGCGCACGGACCGCCGTTGCACGATCTCAGCGCCGACAGCATCGTCTCCCTCAGGAAGGTACGCAGCCGACCGAGTCGAAAAACAGGTATCGTCCACGCGTGACACGGTCGTCACCGCTCGCAGCTACCCAACGCCAGTCACAAGTGTTCCATGGGAGAGGAGATGACCTGGCAATTCGTCCTGGCGCTCGCGAACGGTGCGCCTGCCGCCGAACCTCTACGCATCGATGTGGCGGTCGGTGGGCTCGCGAACGCGTCCCTGGTGCTTCAGGCCAGAACCGGCACCTCAATCAACTACGAGGGTGTGCCCAGGAACGTCGAGGGTCGGCACTACCGATGGGACAGCCTTCCAAACGGTGATCCAGTGGTGCGTCCCATGAGGAACGGCAGCCTTTCGGTTGCCTATGCCGCGGATGCAACGCCGCTGGAAGCGCTGGAGGTGCTGGTCGCGGCGGCCAATTCCAGCCCAGAATCCTGCGCCCTGTACCGCATCCAAAGGACGGGAACGTCGTTGGACCTGGTTCCTACCCACATCCTGACGGATGGAGGAATGGTGCCTTACTCCTCCATCATGGATACGATCATCACACTTCCGTCCGCTGTCGGCGACGCCGAAGCCCTCTACCAGTCTGTCGTCGAGACGCTGTCCAGTACCGTTGGCATTCCAATCGTGGACATGGCACCAAACCATGCCCTCAACGACTGCTCCAGCCCTCCACTGACCCTCACCTCCGCCACGGGGACGGCCAGAGCGTTGCTGGATCAGATCTTCTCGCAGTCGACGTACGCCAACCACTGGCGACTTGCCTACCTCTCGCCGGGTCACCAGCAAGAAGGGTGGTTCATGAGTTTCGCGATCATCCGGCCAGAGATGGACGCCATCCTGAGTCGTCCTCACCGCGCCGAACCAGCACATGACCAGCGCGGAATCGTCGAGATGGAGGATACGCCGCTTCGCCGCTGATCTGCTCGACCCGATGACGGAAAGGCGTCGGGCGAGTTTGCGTCATTCGTCAGGGGCTCGACGCCGCCCGCGGCAGCGATGCGCATCCTGCAGAGCGCCTCGCTGTCCTCGAGCTGCGACCGGAGTCGCTCGAGCTCGCGTGCCGCCACCTCCGGCGGGGTCCAATCCGACTTCGAGCGCGCCGGCACGTGGTCGGGCCGCGGACGCGCCCTGGGCCCCGGCTCGACGGGCGTGTCCGACATGCGCACCTGGGTCCCTACGAGGAATCCGAGCAGGCCGCAAAAGCCTGCCGCTGCGATGGCCAGGCGTCGATCCATTCCCCTCCGACTCGTACGCCATTCTATCCGACGGCCTCGATCGGCGTGACGCACCATCGCGCGACGAGCAGTGCTCCCCGAGTCCGGCGCTCGGCATCGCGCGGACAGCGGGCAGTCCTGGCATCCAGCAGCGGGTCGAGGGCGTCCGCGAACGACGCGACGCGCTTGGTCCACGCGGGCTCGCGCTGGTCACGGGCGACAGCAGGGTCGGCAAGTCCATCTCCGTCCGTCGCTTCGTCAGCGACCTCGACGAGCAGCGGTTCCACGCCATCCCCGCCGATACGCCGCTTCGCCGCTGATCGGCTCGACCCGATGACGGAAAGGCGTCGGGCGACGTTGCGTCATTCGCTCCGATCGCGGTCCTCCGGCACCTGCACCGTCGCGGGCCCGGGTTCGGTGCGCTACCGTGGACACTGGAGGAGACTCGCATGCATGCCAATCCGACACGCCTCGGTCTGCTGGCCGTCGCCCTGCTCGCCGCCTGCCACGGCAAGGCCCGCGACACCGAACTCGTCTTCGTGGACGCCAACAACTACGAGTTCTCCGCCGTCTTCGCGACGCAGATCGTCGAGGTGCAGCCCCAGGCCGACCTCACCGTCGACTGGTCCGCAGTCACCACCGACATCCGCGGGCGCCCTCTGGATCCCGTCCAGGTCGAGAAGCTCGGCCTCCTCAGCGTCAGCAGCACGCCCGACGAGCTGGTCGACCGGATCGCCAACAACGATCTCGGCGAGGACGTGACCGACGACCAGTACGTCTACGACAACGACACCCGCTCGACCTGCTACCTGTCGGACTTCAGCATCACGAGCATCCCCATCGACCTCACGCTGCTCACCGAGTCGCCCGACACCACCTGGATGCTGTCGCTCGTCGACCAGCCCGGCGGGGAGTACGGGAGCAACGTCCGCACCGACGTGTTGCAGACCGTGTTCGTCCTGCCGACCGACGGCAGCACGAACACCGACGTGGCCTTCACCGACGGCATCTCGTCGCTCGACGTCACGGTCGACATCGCCGGCGCGACGCCCCTCTCGACGACCGCAGGCGAGGGCGCCTACAGCCTCGACTGGAAGGGCGTGACCGTCGACACCTTCGGCCACCCGTTCCAGCCCGACCTGGCGGACGAGCTCATCATCGGCCACTTCGACGGCACGGTGGCGGACGTCGAGGGAGACTTCCTGCGGCTCGACGAGACGCCGGAGCTCTACCGCCTCGACGTGCTCGGCGCGACGAAGGCGACGGACCTCTCGGCGGCCCTCGACAGCAGCGGCAACGCGTTCGGCGGGTTCACGGCGGACGGGACGTGGCTCGTCGGCATCATCTGCAGCGGCTGCGCGACGCCCGTGCCGCTCATCCTGGCACACGTGGACGCACAGTAGCGGGCTACGGACCGACGAGCGCCTCCACCTCGGGCGCCAGGGCCCGGGCCGCGCGCTGGCGGGTCCGCCGGACCCAGCGCTGCGTCTCCGCATCGGGCGGCTCCTGGTCGAGGATCACCACCTCCGCGGTGTACACGGTCACGTCCCGGTCGACGTCCGCGGCCTGCCCGAGCGCGATGCGCGCCGGATCGACGCCGAACGTCGCCGCCAGCGCCTCGCGCGCCAGCGGCTCGCGCGACGCCAGCGCGACGACGCACGGGAAGACGTCGCAGGACGTGCGGGCGGCCTCGAAGGGTGCGGCGAGCGCATCGAGCCGGGCGGCCTCGGCGTCGGCGTCCCACCCGGGGGGCGGCGCGAGCGGCGTGCCCCAGGCGCGGGTGAACGCGGCGTACGCCTCGAGGTAGGCCTCGAGGGACTGGGCGGCGGCAGTGGCCGCGCCGTCGGGCTCGGTGGCGACGGGGACGTCGGGCGCGGGCGCGGGGACCGGCGCAGCCGTAGGCGCGGCGCGCCACCCGGGCAGCGGCACCGCGAGCCCGACGCCGACGCCGAGCCCCACGGCCCCGACGAGGCGCAGGGCCGCGCTCACGGCGCCTCCAGGTCGGCGAGGAACGCCTCGATCCGCACCATGCCGGCGTCGATGTCGGCGTCGGTGGGTTCGGCGGGCCACACGGCGACCGAGACGCGGCCGGCGCGGGTGAGCGCCAGGGCCCGGTGACGCACGTCCGCCATCCCGTCTTGCTGGGCGAGGGCGTCGAGCAGGTCCCGCGGGCTGCCCTCGCCGTAGACGCCGACGCACGGCGCTTCGCTGCACGTGACCGCGAGGAGCGCGGGGGAGGCGGCTTCCAGCGCGGCCTCGAGCGCGGCCAGCGCTGGCGCGTCGACGGGCGCGTCGTCGGGCGGGAGGTCGCCCAGGCGGGCGCGCAGGTCGGCCAGCGCCGCGGCCCGCTGCGGGACGGGCAGCTCGGGGGCGGCGGCGCGGCGGGCCACCTCGGCGCCGGACGCGCGCTCGGCGGGCGGCTCGGCGCCAGCGAGCCAGCGGACGCCGACGACGAGCAGGGCGACCGCCACGGCGACGGATCCGTCTCGGAGCCAGGGCAGCACGTCGACTCCTATCTCACCGCTCGGACGCCGGACGGGCGGCGATCGGACGGAAGTCGATCCTGATGCAGGAACCGCCGATGACGCGAACCCGCCTGACGCCTTTCCGTCATTTGACGGAAAGGCGTCGGGCGGGTTCGCGTCATCCTGGCGGAGGTGGCAGCTCGAACGCCGGCAAAGGCAAGGGCAGGGGCAAAGGGCAGGGGCAGGGGGGCAGGGGCGCTTGGCGGCCGGAGGCCCCGCGTTATGCACCTGCATCGCCTGCGCGCAGGCCCCGGAGGAGCCCATGAAGGACGTGCTCGGCGCCAGCGCGACCAGCATCGACTGGCCCGTGGTCCGCGAGGCCTGGGCCGAAGGCGCCCGCACCCCCATGGGCGCCGCCGCGGGCCGCACCCTGCCGCCCCTCCCCGACCGCGCCGCCGTCATGGCCGCCCTCGACGGCGCCGCCGAGATCCTCCACCTCGAAGACCTCGGCGCCGTCCTCCCCGTCGGCGCGGTCACCGACATCCGCGCCGCCGCCGCCCGCGCCGAGAAGGGCCTCGTCCTCGACGCCCCGGAGCTCGCCGCCGCCGGCAGCGCCCTGCGCGCCCTGCTCGACCTCGCCAAGGCCTTCGACGCCGCCGCCGAGGACGCCCCCACCCTGGCCCGCGTCGCCAGCGTCATCGACATCGACGCCTTCACGACCGAGACGATCCAGCGCGCCTTCGAGCCCTCGGGCCAGCTCTCGGGCACGGTCTACCCCGTCCTCGCCGAGCTCCGCGAGGCCATCAACCGCCTGCACGAAGAGGTCCGCGGCACCCTCGACCGCCTGGTCAAGGGCGAGGAGCTCGGCGACGACCTGCTGCAGGACCGCTTCTGGACCGTCCGCGACAACCGCTACGTCCTGCCCATCAAGTCCCACGCCAAGCGCTGGGACCTCGGCATCGTCCACGACACCTCGGGCACGGGACGCACCGTCTTCGTCGAGCCCCACGCCGTCATCGAGCTGAACAACCGCCTGCGCCTGGCGGAGGGCAAGCTCCGCGAGGCCGAGCACGCCATCCTCGCCGACCTGTCGCGCGAGCTCGGCACCCAGCGCTACGCCGTCGACATCGGCGTCGAGGCGGCCACCACCATCGACGTCGCCTGCGCCCGCGCCGCCCTGGCCCGCCGCCTCCGCGGCACCCGCCCCGACGTGGGCGAGGGCCAGCGCATCGTCCTCACCCAGGCGCGCCACCCGGTGCTGGTCCTGCGCGGCGTCGACGTCATCGCGAACGACCTCACGCTCGACGCCGCCCACCCCGTCCTGGTGCTCTCCGGCCCCAACGCCGGCGGCAAGACCGTCGCGCTCAAGACGATCGGCCTGTGCGCGGAGCTCGTCCGCCACGGCTGCTACGTCCCCGCCGCAGAGGGCTCCCGCGTCGACCGCTTCGATGGCGTGCTCGCCGCAATCGGCGACCAGCAGACCGTCGAGGGCGACCTGTCGTCGTTCTCGGCCCACCTGGTCGCGCTGGTCGCGATGCTGGAGCGCGCCGGCCCCGGCCAGCTCGTCCTGCTCGACGAGATCGCCAGCGGCACCGACCCGGCGCAGGGCTCGGCCCTGGCCCAGGCCGTCCTCGAGGCCATGGCCGACGCCGGCGCCCGCGTCGTCGTCACGACCCACTTCGCCGCCCTGAAGGGCCTCGGCGCCGTCGACCCGCGCTTCGCCGTCGCCGCGGTGCAGTACGCCGAGGGCCGCCCGACCTACCGCGTCCTGCAGGGCGCCGTGGGCGAGAGCCACGCCCTGTCGATCGCCCGCCGCGTGGGCATCGGCGAGGACATCCTGGCCCGCACCGAGGCCCTGCTCGGCGCCCAGGAGCTCGAGCTCGGCCGCCTGCTCCACGCCCTCGAGCAGGAGCGCGGCCGCGCCGAGGCCGCCACCGCCGAGGCCCTCCGCCTGCGCGCCGAGGCCGCGAGCACGGCCGCCGCCCTCGCCGAGCGCGAGGCCCGCCTGCAGAAGCGCGTCAAGGAGCTCGAGGAGAAGGGCGCCGCCAAGTACCTCGAGCGGCTCAAGCAGGCCGAGCGCGCCATCGGGCAGGTCGTGGCCGAGCTGCAGCGCGCGCCGTCCCACGAGTCGGTGCGCGCGGCCCGGGCCACGGTCGACGCCCTGCGCGCCGTGGCGCCGCTGAGCGAGGAGGCGAACACCGCCCGCAACAGCGAGGAGGCCCCGCCCGTCGGCGTGGGCGACCGGGTGCGCCACCCCACGCTCGGCGTGGGCGACGTGGTGGGCGCCGCCAGCGACGGCACCATCCAGCTGCGCATCGGCTCCATCACCACCCGCTGCCGCGCCGCCGACGTGCAGCGGCTCGCCGCGCCGTCGCCCAGCGCCACGCGCCGCGGCGGCACCGCCGTGAAGCTGGCCCCGCGCCGGGCCGAGCTCGACACCGCCGTCCGCCTCCCCACCAACACGCTCGACATGCGCGGCATGCGGGTCGACGAGGGGCAGACCGCCGCCGAGCAGTTCTTCGACAAGGCCGTGCAAGCGGGCTGGGAGCAGGTCTTCCTCCTCCACGGCCACGGCACGGGCGCCCTGAAGGACGGCCTGCGCGGCTGGCTGCGCACGTCGGGCTACGTCTCGGACTGGGCGCCGGCCTCGGAGGAGCAGGGCGGCGACGCATTCACCGTGGTGATGCTCGGGAGGTGACGCGCATCCGCCCTGCTCGAGGCGTCACTGCAGGTCGATCGTCCAGTCGTCGGCGAGCCCGTCCCAGCCGACGACCAGCAGCACGTACTGCACACCGGCGTCGAGCGGCGCCTGCAGCGCCTCCGGCCCCTGCCCGGGCACCGCCGCCTCGTCGAGCGGCGTGAGCGTCCCGCCGTCGCTCTCGAACAGGTACAGGTCGTAGTCGGCCGGCGCGGCGTCCCACGACAGCGACATCGACAGGCGCACGGCCGGGTCCACCTGGAAGCCCACCATGTCGCGGTCGCTCGTGTAGTTCGACCCGCTGTGGCCCGTGCCGTACAGCGCGCCGCACACCCGGTCCCCGGGGCCGAGGTCGCCCAGCAGCGTGACGTAGTCGTCGCCGACCTCGTCGACCACCACCCCCTGCGGCTGCGTGCTCTTCTGCGCGCCGACGACCCCCGACGACAGCCCGTCGGTGTCGAGGAGCTCGACCGTCAGCTGGTGATCGGCCGCCAGCGCGCAGCGCCCGACCGTCGGCCGGTCGAAGATCACCGTGCCGACGCCGCCGGACCAGGCGTCGAGGTCGCGCGGGAACTCGAGCACGTAGGCGTCGTCGTCGAGGGTCACGAGCAGCGTGCCGCCGTCGAGCGCGGCGTCGCCGGGGTCGGCCCGGAACGTGAGCGCCAGCGTGAGCTCGCCCTCGGCCACGTCGAGCGCCGACAGCGACGGCCCGCTCGGGTCCGGCTGCTCGATGACGGTCGTGGGGGTGGGGGTCGTGGGGGTCGAGGTGGGGGTCGGGGTGGTGGTGGTGCCGAGCACGGCCTCCACCAGCAGGACCCGCTCCGGCGCGGCGCAGCCCGCCAGCGCCAACATCGTCCAGGTGCGCAGGTGCCTCATCGTCCCTCCTCCCACCGCTCCACGATGAACTCGACCCGCCGGTTCTCGGCGTTCTCCATCTCGTCCGGCGTCTCGACCAGCGGGTGGCGCTCGCCGAGGCCCACCGAGACGAGGCGCGCAGCGTCGACGCCCCGGCCCACGAGGTACCGGCGCACCGACTCCGCGCGGCGCTGCGACAGCAGCAGGTTCTCCCGGGGCAGCCCGACCCGGTCCGTGTGCCCCTCGATCCGCAGCAGGCGGATCTGCGGCGTGGACTGGAGCGCCTGCGCGACCTCGTCCAGCAGCCCGTGCGACGCGGGCAGGATCTCGTCGCTGCCGGACGCGAAGAAGATCTCGCCGTGCAGGTCGAAGCGATCGTGGGTGACGACCACCCGCAGGCGGCTCATGGTCAGCCGCAAGGTCCGCGGCGGGCCCTCGGTGACGGTGAGGGCGGTCATGGCGTCGGCGAAGCCGGGCGCGTGCGCGACGACGGTGTAGCTGCCCGGATCGAGCTCCAGCTGCGCCGACCGCGCGAACGGCACCTCCTGCTGTGGGCTGACGACGGCGCCCTGCGCGTCGACGGGCGCGCCGGACTCGTCGACGATCTCGACCGAGAGCACCGGGCGGTCGGGGCAGCCGTCGGTGTCGCGCCAGCCGTCGACGTCCTCGGGCTCGCGCGGGCAGGCGTCGTCGGCGTCGCGCAGGCCGTCGCGGTCGGCGTCGTCGGAGGTCTTCGGCCGGGAGGTGTACGTCAGCGCCGCCACGGCACGCAGCGAGGGCGCGCCCACCGCCGCGGTCACGCCGCGCCCGACGCCGGCGCGCACGCCGAGAGGCCCCGCGGTGCGGTACCAGCCGCCGAGCAGCAGCTCCACGGGCAGCGACGCGCCGTCGGGCCGCGAGGTGACGGCCTGCGCCGCCGCCTCGAGCGCGCCGCCGACCCGGTCGGTGCCGACGCCGAAGGCCATCCGGCCGGTGACCACGTCGTCGATGCGCACGCCGTCGAGGTCGGCGACCGGCAGCGCGCGGTAGCCGCTGTTGACGGCGAGCAGCACCGGCCCGAACGTCGCGGAGACGACGCCGGCGACCTCGCCCGCGACGCCGCGGTGGCCGATCGGCGCGGCGACGCTGGTGGTCGGCAGCCACAGCCGCCCGTCGACGGCGAGGTCGACGTGGGCGGTGTCGAGGGCGGTGGCGCGGACGGCCGCGGCCACGTCGCCGAGGCCCGTCTCGCCGCCGCCCCAGCCCGAGGCGCGCACCAGCACGGGCGCCACCGCGCCGAACCGCACCGGGCCGACGCCGTAGCCGAACGACAGGTCCGCGAGGGCCGCGTCGTGCAGCACGGGGGAGGCGAGCCCGTCGAGCCGGGCGTACAGCAGGGCGTCGCGGGTGTAGCGCGCGCCGACGGCGAAGGACGGGCCGGGGTTCGGCCGGTCCGCGGTGTCGACCCACGACAGGCGCGGGTTGTCGAGCGACGGCCGGTAGGGCTCCGCCGCGACCGGCGGCACGACCTGGGCCCGGGCGGCCGTGAGCAGCGCGATCGCGGCGATCATCGCTGCCTCCGCGCGGCGGCCAGCAGGCCCACCAGCCAGGCCAGGATCCCGAGCGGCGCGCCCGCGGGGAGCGCCTGCTCGCAGCCGCCGCCGCCCACGAAGCCGCCGAGCACGATGTCGTCGAGCGGGTCGTCGGGGGACGTCCCGTCGAGCAGCTCGTCGCCGTCGAGCGCGCCGCCGCCGTCGGTGTCCGGGTCGACCGGGTCCAGCCCGAGGTCGAGCTCTTCACCGTCCTCGAGGCCGTCGCCGTCGGTGTCGACGAGCAGCGGGTCGGTGCCGAGCAGCAGCTCGTCGCCGTCACCGATGCCGTCGTCGTCGGTGTCGGGCTCGTCCTCCAGGGTGCCGAGCCAGGCCTCGTCGACGTCCAGGACGCCGTCCTGGTCGTAGTCCTCGTCGGTGCCCAGCGGCGGGACGTAGACGTCCACCTCCGCCAGCAGCACGCGCGGCCCGCAGGCCGCCAACAGCATCCACCAGGTCATGTGACCCCTCCCGAGTGCGGGGGTCACTTCGCCCGGAAGCGGCGCTCCATCCAGCGTTTGTTGCCGCGCGAGACAGCCCGAGACAGGGCGGTCTCGGGGCTCAGGGCGCGGGCGGGAACTGCGTCGGGTCGCGCTCGGGCAGGCCGAGGAAGTCGCTGCGGTAGATGGTGTACAGCGCGAGGAACACGGCGGCGACGACCGGGCCCACGAGCACGCCGGGCACGCCGAGCCAGGCGATGCCGCCGAGGACGGCGAGGAAGATGACCAGCGGGTGGATGTCGGAGCGGCCGCGCATGAAGATCGGGCGGACGACGTTGTCGACGGTGCTCGTCAGGCCGAGGTTCCACAGGACGAGGAACACGCCCCAGCCCACGCCGTCGTGCCAGCCGACCCACAGCGCCACGGGGATCCACACCAGCGCGGTCCCGATGACCGGGAAGAACGACAGCACCCCGGTGAGGATCGAGACCAGCACGAGCTTGTCGACGCCGGCGATGGCGTAGCCCACGGCGGCGACCAGGCCCTGGACCGCGGCGGTGCCGAGCGCGCCCACGATGAGGTTGTTGGAGAACTCGCGGAAGACGGCGAACAGGCGGCGCTCGTAGGCGTCGTCCATCGGGGAGAGCAGCATGGCGGCGCGCGCCACGCGCGGGCCCTGGACGTAGAGCGAGCCGACGGCGAACAGGTACAGGCCGACGTTGATGACGGTGCTGAGCAGCGAGCCGAGGATGTCGGGCAGCGCCGCGCCGAGCAGCTGGCCGAGGCCGAGCACGCTCTCGCCGAGGCGCTGCATCAGCGCCTCCTGCCGGCTGTCGGTGCCGAGGACCCAGGGGCCCCACCCGTCGCGGCCCGGCAGGTCGGCGTTGGCGACCTGGTCGAGCAGGTGCTGCAGCTCACCGCCGGCCAGCCAGGCGCCGACCTGCTGGATCGCCACCACCGCCTGCTGCACGAACCAGACGCCGAGCACGGCGATCGGCCCCAGCACCACCAGGATGACCAGCAGCTCGGTCAGCACCGCGGCCAGCACGCGCCGGCCCCCGCAGCGGTGGACCATGCGCTCGTACCAGCCCCAGGTCACGGCCACGGTGGTGGCGGCGAACAGCAGGGCGCCCGCGAACGGCAGGATCAGCAGGCACACCGCGACGAGCGAGGCCACGAGGTAGCCGTAGAACCACCGGTCGCGGGTGCGCTTGCGCCAGTACGGCCCGGACGGCGGCGGCGGCGTCGTCTCCGTGGGCGTCTGGTCGAGCGGGGTGGGCGGCTGGGTCGGCAAGGGCGGTGGCAACGTGGTCAAGCGAGGCTCCGGGGCGGACCGGGGTCCACGACCGGGGCGTATCTCGCGGCCGCGACCGCGTGGCGGGTCTCAGCGAGCCCGCAGGAGCGCCACCTGGCGGTCGATCTCGCCGGGCGCCGTCCCCCCGAACGAGGTGCGCCGCTCCGCCGCCCGCCGCGGGTCGAGCCACTGCAGGGCATCGTCGCCGAAGTCGGGGTGGAAGGTGCGCAGCGCCGCCAGGTCGAGCCCCGCCAGGTCGGTGCCCCGCGCCTCGCAGTCGGCCACGATGCGGCCCACCACGTGGTGCGCCTCCCGGAACGGACCCCGCGGGTCACCAGGTGGTCGGCCAGCTCGGTCGCCAGCAGGAAGTCGCCCTGCAGCTCGGCTCGAAGCGGTCGCGGGCGACGGTGAGCGTGGACACGCAGCCCGCCGCGATCGACGCCGCGGCGGTGGTGTGAGCACCGCGTCGAACAGGGCCTCGCGGTCCTCCTGCAGGTCGCGGTCGTAGGCCATGGGCAGGCCCTTCACCAGGGTGAGCAGGGCCGTCAGGTCGCCCACCACCCGCCCCGTCTTCCCGCGGATCAGCTCCGGGGCGTCGGGGTTGCGCTTCTGCGGCATGATCGAGCCGCCCGTGGCGTAGGCCTCCGACAGCCGCACCAGCCGGAACTCGGCGCTCGACCACAGCACGAGCTCCTCGGCGAGCCGCGACAGGTGCACCATGGCGATGGCGCAGGCCGCAGCCACCTCCATGGCGTGGTCGCGGGCCGAGACGGCGTCCATCGCGTTGTCGACGGGCCCGGCGAAGCCCAGCGCCGCGGCGGTGTCGTGGCGGTCGATGGGGTGCGGGTGCCGGCCATGGCGCAGGCGCCGAGGGGGCAGCGGTCCTGCCGGCGGGCGGCGTCGGCGACGCGCTCGGCGTCGCGCTGCACCGGCCAGGCGTGGGCCAGCCAGTGGTGGCCGAGGAAGATGGGCTGGCCGCGCTGCAGGTGGGTGTAGCCCGGCACGAGCACGTCGCGGTCGGCCTCGGCGCGGTCGGCCAGCGCCCGCACCAGCCCTTGCAGCGCCGCCTCCAGCGCCGGCAGCCGCGCCTTGAGCCACAGCCGGACGTCGGTGGCGACCTGGTCGTTGCGCGACCGCGCCGTGTGCAGCTTCTTGCCCACGTCGCCGACGAGCTCGGTCAGCCGCGACTCGACGGCCAGGTGCACGTCTTCGAGCTCGGGGCCCGGCCGGTAGGTGCCGTCGCGCAGCTCCTGCAGGACCCGGTCGAGGCCGTCGCACAGCGCCGTGACCTCGTCGGCCGTCAGCAGGCCCACGCGGCCGAGCATCTGCGCGTGGGCCCGGCTCCCGGCCACGTCCTCCTCGGCCATCGCGAGGTCGACCCCGAGCGACGACGAGAACGCGACCATGTCCTGGCCCGGCCCGCCGCCGAACCGCCCGTCCCACAGCGGCATCTCACTTGCCCCTGGCGCGCCGGACCTCGCCCCAGGTGCGGTACGGGAGCCCGAACAGCTTCAGGAAGCCCTCCGCCGCGGCGCGGTCGAACGTGTCGCCCTCGCTGTAGGTGGCGAGCCCGGCGTCGTACAGGCTGTAGGGCGACCGGCGCCCCACGCAGCGCGCCGACCCGGCGTCGAACCGCACCCGGATCTCGCCCGTGACCGTCTGCTCGGTGGCGGCGACGAAGGCCTGCAGCGCCTCGCGCAGCGGCCCGAACCACAGCCCGTCGTAGACCAGGGTGGCGAAGTCGTTGGCCACGCGGATCTTGTAGTGCAGCGTGGCCCGGTCGAGCACCAGCCGCTCGAGCTCGCGGTGCGCCAGGTGCAGGACCAGCGCGCCCGGCCCCTCGTAGACCTCGCGCGACTTCAGCCCGACCACCCGGTTCTCGATCATGTCCATCCGGCCGACGCCGTAGTCGCCCGCCAGCGCGTTGAGCCGGTTCACGAGGTCGACGGGCTCCATCACCTCGCCGTCGAGGGCCGTGGGCACGCCGTGGAAGAACGAGATCGTCACCTCCGAGGGCTTGCTCGGCGCCATCTGCGGGTCGCGCGTCATCCGCCAGACGTCGGCCGGCGGCTCGCGCCACACGTCCTCCATCTCGCCGCACTCGATGGCGCAGCCCCAGATGTTCTCGTCGATGGAGTAGGGCTTGTCCTTGGTGATCGCGAGCTCGATGCCGCGCGCCTCGGCGTACGCCACCTCCTCCTCGCGGGTGTGCAGCTCCCACTCGCGGAGCGGCGCCACGACCTTCAGGTGGGGCGCCAGCGCCTGCGCGGCGATCTCGAAGCGCACCTGGTCGTTGCCCTTGGCGGTGCAGCCGTGGGCGATCGCGTCGGCGCCGATCTCGTCGGCCACCTCGCACAGCCGCTGGGC
Source organism: Myxococcota bacterium (assembly GCA_041389545.1). Classification (GTDB taxonomy): domain Bacteria; phylum Myxococcota_A; class UBA796; order UBA796; genus JACKER01. Next base: position 31,901 of record JAWKRQ010000030.1, read on the forward strand.
CAGCAGCGGCCGGCCGAGCGAGGTGTGCATGGGGTAGGTGCCCTCGTACAGCGCGCCCGCCTGCATCGCCGGGAAGCAGAACTCGCGGAGGAAGCGGTCGCGCAGGTCGTCGACGTACGCCATGGACGCGCCGGTGCGCAGCGCCTTGGCCCGGATCGCCTCGAGGTCGGTGCCCGGCTGGCCGAGGTCACCGGTGTAGGTCACGATCTCCGCGTCGTAGTGCTCGGTGAGCCACGGGATCATCACGGAGGTGTCGAGGCCCCCGGAGTACGCGCACACGATCTTCAACGCCCGCCCCCATGTGGATGGGCGATGCCTAACGCGCGCCGGGCGGGCGTCCATCGGGGATCTCGGGCTCCCGCAGGGGCCGGTCGGGGTCGCCGAGCGGGCGCTGGAGCCACAGCACGTCGTGCCACCGACCGAGCTTGCGGCCCACGGCCCGGTAGACGCCCACGTCGACGAAGCCGCAGGCCCGGTGGAACGCCACGCTCGCCTCGTTCGGGACGGTGATCCCGGCGAGCGCCCGGCGGAAGCCCTGCGCCTCGAGGCCCGCGAGCAGTGCGTCGTACAGCGCTCGGGCCACGCCCTGCCGCTGGTGGTCGGGCCCGACGTACACGCTCGTCTCGACGGACCAGCGGTAGCCGCTGCGCGCGCGGTGCGGCGCGCCGTAGGCGTAGCCGGCGACGGCGCCCTGCCGCTCGAGCACCAGCCAGGCGTGCGTCCGCTGGACCTCGGCCACGCGGGCGGCGAAGGCCTCGACGGTGGGCACCTCGTCCTCGAACGACACGGCCGTGTCGCGCACGAACGGGGCGTAGACGGCGAGCATCGCGGGCACGTCGGCCTCGCGGGCGGGGCGCACCGTCACGGCGGCGCCGCGGGCGGCAGCAGCGCCGCCAGCCCGACGAGGTACTGCCCGCCGTTGCCGAAGGGCGGGCCGCCGCCCACGCCGCCCACGCGGTGGTCGGTCGTGACGGAGGCGGGGACGCCGGCGTTGCGGCCGTGGAACATGCTGTAGCCGACGACCCGGCCGCGCCCGTCGCGCACCACGTCGACCACGACGCCGACGTGGTCGATGCGGTTGCCGCCGAGGCGCGAGAACAGCTGGCCCGTGCCCTTGCGCGCGAGCGGCTGGCCCCGCGAGAACCACAGCACCGTGCCCGGCTTCAGCAGCGAGCGCACCCGGGCGAGGCCGGGCGGCAGGCCGTCGTCGTCGTCGTCGTCCCAGCCGGTGTCGTCGGGCATGACGGGTCGTAGTAGACGGGGACGAAGCGCCCGCGCGCCTTCGAACCACCGCGCAGGTCGCGCAGCGAGCTGCGCGCTTCCTTCTGCATCGCATTCCGCCGGGCGCTCGCCCGCGACCCAGTGGGCGATGCCCGGTGGGGCCGGCAGCTGCGCCGCGGCGGCCGGACACGCCGACGCGAGGTAGCGCCTGGGGCGAGCCGCAGGAAGCTCCCGGAGCAGTCGCGCCACTCGTCGGGGCTGCCGCGCCGTACGGGATGTGCTGGTAGCCGCGAGCCCGTCGACGAGCGGCGCCAGCAGGCGGTCGACGGGGAAGCGCCCCGGGCCGCAGTCGGCGTACCAGGTGTCGGCCTCGGCCGCCGGCGTGTCGGGCGCGGGCGGGAAGACCACGAGCTCCTCGGGCGCGTCCTCGACGGCGGGCGGAGCGGGAGCGGGCTCGGCGGTGCAGCCGGCGAAGCCGATCCCCCAGGCGAGCAGCACGAGCCGCGCGGTCCACCTCGCCCCGATCATAGCTCGGTCCGGGCGGACGGGCCGCCGGCGAGACCGCCGCGCGACGGCGGGGTACGGTGCCGCGGTGGCCGAACCCTCCCTGACGGTCCAGCCTCCCGCCCTCGCGCTGTGCCTGCAGTCGCGGGACGAGGTGGATCCCGTGCTGGACACGCTGTCGGCGGCGGCCTCGGGCGAGCGCGTGGCCATCGGCTCCGACCTCACGCGGGTCCTCGCGTCGATCACGCCCGACAAGCTGCAGCTGCTGGTCATCGACGCGCCGCTGGCCCCGCCCGGCGCGCTCGAGGTCGTGATGTCGGTCTGCCCCCACGTGCGGGCCATCGTGGTGACCGAGATCGTGAGCGAGGCCCAGCTGGTCTCGGCGATCCGCATGCCGCGCCTGGTGGGCTTCCTGGCGCGCACCGCGGCGGGCATCCGCCACTGGGAGCTCGGCTACCTCGTGCGCCGGCTGCTCCACCCGCAGGGGCCGGGCCCCACGGCGACCGACCTGCTGCCGTGGTGGAGCGCGGTGCGCCGCTTCTCGCCGCGCACGCCGCGCGACCTCGAGCGGGTGCCGCGCGCTGTCGACCTCGCCTGCGGCTGGTTCCGCCAGCCCGAGACCGTGGCCGACCTGGCGGGCCGCGCCGCCCAGGTGCTGGCCACCAACGCCATGTACCACGCCCCGCGCGACGCCGACGGCGCCCCCCGCTACGCGCCCGACTTCCGCCCAGACGCCCTCGCCGACGACGAGGTCCCCGAGGTCACCCTGGCCTGCGACGGCCACCGCGTCGTGGTCGAGGCGCGCGACCGCTTCGGGCACCTGCCGCGGGAGCGGGTCTTCGCGGGGCTGCTGCGCCCCGAGGCCGCGGCCGCCCACGCCGGGCTGACCGAGCACCGCAGCGGGCTCGGCTTCTTCCGGCTGTTCTACTCGGCCTCGGCGCTGCGCATCGACGTGACGCCCGGCCGCGAGACGCTCGTGAGCTGGGTGCACGAGGAGGGCGTCACCCGGCGGACCCACCAGGGGCAGGGCCGCTCGGTCTACGTCGTCGGGCCGGCTGCGCCCGATCAGTCCCGCGAGGGCTGATCGATCGTGATGCAGGTCGGCGGGGGTGGGAAGTCCACCACCGGATCCTCGCCGTCGGTCTCGAGGGCGAAGAAGTTCACGTCGTCGCCGCGGACGATGGCGACGCGGACGCCGTTGCGCGACACGACGAGGTGCCCGTCGGCCGTGGGGACGACCGAGCGGCCGAGCACGCGCCCGGTGACGCCGTCGCGGCGCTCGATGGTGCCCAGCCCGTCGTCGCGGTGCAGCAGGACCAGCGCCTCGCCGCGGTCGCCGCGGGCGACGAGGTCGCGCACCGGATCGCGGGTGCGGACCGACCACATCTCCTCGCCCGCGCCGTCGAGGGCGCGGAGGTCGCGGCCGCCGGTGCCGGCGACGTAGAGCGCGTCGGCGGTCGGGTCCCAGTCGAGCAGGTCGCTCGGGCCCCGCGCGTCGAGCGCCACCGCGCCGTCGGGCGACAGCGCCCACAGCTCGCGGGCCGTCCCGGCGAACAGCGTGCCGTTGGCGCGGTCGACGGCGTGGTGCGCGTCGTCGGCGCAGGCGGCGTCGGGGACGGTGACCTGGCCGTCGCCGTCGTGCTGCAGCCAGCAGGCGCCGTCGGAGCTGCCGAGCAGCAGGTGGCCGCCGTCCGTGATGCGCCCGGTGCGGACGCCCGGGACGTCGATGTCGGCGGCGGCGTCCCAGTGCCCGCCGACCATGGAGTGCAGCCCGAGCTCGGAGACGCCGAGCGTCTCGGGGCCGTACTGGTCGACGACGGCCTCGCGGTCGGTGGGCAGGTCCTCGTCGGCGGTGGGGCAGCCCCAGTTCACGTCGATGGTGCAGGTGGTGCCGCTCATCGCGGCGTACCCGTCGAGCCCGTCGTCGGACAGCACGACGCCGTTGGTCTCGGCCTGCAGGGTGGCCGTGTACACGAGCTCGTTCTCGCTCTTGCACCCGGCGAGGGCGGCCGCGACGGCCAGGGGGAGGAGTGTGTGTCGCATGGAGGCTCCGTCAGGAAGGTGGTGCGACGGGGTGTACGGGGAACTCAAGGCGTGGTGGGCGTGGTGGGCGTGCTCGGCACGTCGCGCGCGAGGCGGCAGGCGCCGAGCTCGTTCAGCTCGGGATCGAGGCTGCGGATCAGGGCGGTGACGGCGGTGGGATCCGCTCCCCCCACCACGCAGTCCCGCAACACGCCCGCAGCGTCACGGATCCGCAGGGCGAAGCTCATCCGCTCGGGCTCGTCGCAGCGGAAGCGGGTGGACTCGCCCGGGACCTGCTCCTCGGCGGGCACCCCGGCGAGGAGCGGCCCCACCCGCAGGTCCTCCCAGGCGCCGGCCGGGTCGGACGCGGTGGCGACGAGGTCGTGCGCCTCGTGGCCGCCGTTGTCGCCGAGCAGGTCGAGCTCGCTCGCGGCGGTCCAGCCGTCGACCGTGAGGTCCCAGGTGAAGGCCGTCCTGTCGACGTCGCAGCCCCAGTCGAGCCGGACGATCCGCCCCGCCGGCGGCGGCGTGGGCAGGGTGGTGGCCGTCCAGGTCGTGGACGGGCCGCCGGCGCCGGTGTCGGCGCTCTCGGTCCGCCACAGGTCGGGCGGCCAGCGGATCGTGGTGGTGCACCCGACCAGCGCGAGCAGCAGCGCGCTCACGGCGCACCCCCGGTGAGGTCGCGGGCCCAGGCGCGCCAGCCTGCGTCCATGGCGCCGTCGTCGTCGGCCAGGGCCGCGGTCGCCAGCGCGGCGGCGGCGGCCGGATCGCGCTCCACCAGGCAGGACGCCAGGATCACGCGGTCCTCGGGCGTGCCCTCGCGGCGCAGCGGCTCGAGCCAGCGCAGCGCGGCGCCGCAGCCGCCCTGGCCCAGCGCGACGCGCCCGGCCGTGGCCAGCACCTCCAGGCGCCGCGAGCCGTGGCCCTCGGCGAGGTAGCGGTCGGCGTCGGCCAGGGCGCCCTCGGCGTCGCCGGCCTCGGCGCGCACCCGGATCCGCCGGGCGAGCAGCTCGCCGCCCACCGGCGCGCCGGGCTCCACCTGGGCCAGGCCGCGGTCGAGCGCGTCGAGCACCTCGCCCGACGGCGCCCCGGAGTCGGCGAGCGCGTCGGCGCGGCCGAGCAGGCCCGCGGGCCGCAGCGGGGTGCAGGTGTGGCGCTCGCCCGGGGTCAGCGCGCCCGACCAGCCGTCGCGGCAGGCCACCTCGACCTTGCCGCGCGACACCCGCGTCGTGACGCCGAGCGCGTCGCGCTCCACCTCGAACACCGTCCCCACGACGTGCACCGTGCCCTCCTCGGTGACCACCGAGACCTCGGTGCCCGAGTGCGGCACCACCTCGACCCCGATGGTGCCCGACTCCCAGTCGATCCGCAGGTCGTGGCCCGTCCCGGTCGCGGTGCCGCGCCCGTCGAGCGTCAGGTGCACCTGCTGGCTCCAGGCCAGCTGGCCCTCGGCGTCCGCACCCGGGCCGAGCGCCAGCGAGCGGCTCGGCTCGGTCCGCGCGTTGACCACGAGCAGCGCCGCGGCGGCGGCGGCGATCGCGATGACGGGCGCCCACAGCGGCACCCGCGGGGCCGGGCGGCGGCCCGACCGGTAGCGCGCCCACACCCGATCGACCCCGGCGGGGTCGGGCTCCGGCAGGCGCTGCAGCAGCTCCCGCACGTCCATCAGCTCACCTCCGCGACCAGGGGGTCGGCCTCGGGGAACGCCGCGCGGAAGGCGCGCGACGCGGCGCGCAGGCGGCTCTTGACGGTGCCGAGCGGGATCCCGAGCAGGGCGGCGGCCTCGCTGCCGCTGCGCTCCTCGAGCTCGCACAGGATCAGCACCTCGCGCTGGGCGGCCGGCAGCCCGTCCAGCACCTTCCAGACGGCGTCGGCCACCTGCTGGGCCTCGGCGTCGCGCTCGGGGCCGGCGCCCGTCCAGGCGCGCTCGGTGGACGCGCCGGGGACCCAGCGGCGCAGCCAGGCCCGCCGCCGGTGGTTCGCGATCGTCCGGCGGCAGATGCCGAACAGCCACGAGGGCAACACCTCAGGTGCGCGGACCCGGTCGAGCCGGCGGCACATCGTGAGGACCGTCTCGTGGGCGGCGCCCTCGGCGTCGACCCCCGGCCCGCCGAGGCGGTGCGACCAGGCGTACACGAGCGGCAGCCAGGCGCGCACCAGGGCGTCGAGCTCGGCCTGGCCGCCCTCGAGGGCCGCGGCGGTGAGCGCCGGATCGGGGAGCGACCGCCTCACGGCTCGCTCCGCGGGTCGCGGCCGTGGCCGACCAGGAACCGGGCCGACAGGCCGGCCTCGAACGGCGAGACGGTGACGACCTGCGCCGTCTCGCGGACGAACCGCACCCGCGCGAGGTCGACCGTCGCGGACGCCGCGAGCACGAAGCCCCAGCGGCGCGCGCCGATCAGCATGCTGTTCGCGCGCACGCCCACCTCGGGGACCCACGCGCCGCCGATCACCGTCCACTGCTGCACGAACACCCCGTACTCCGTGCCGAGCGTGGGCCCGAGGGCGAGCCACGGGCTCACCTCGTGCAGCGCCATCACCTCGGCGCCACCGGACATCTGGGTGCGCCAGGGGCCCGGCATGAAGATGCGGCGGGCCATCGAGACGGTCAGGTCGGCGTCGACCGTGGTGCGGCCTCGCCGGAGCGTCTGGAGGCCGAAGCGGAAGTAGGGCCGCGGCTCGATGAGGTCGCGCACGGGGACGCGACCTCGAGGCGGGTCGGCGGCAGCCGGATCTTGCCCCGCTCGTCGCGGCGGTCGAGCTGGACGAGGCCTGCGGCCGGGCCGCCTCGGGCGGCGCCTCGTCGAGGTCGTCGGCCGGCGGCGCGGGCCGTCCCCAGCAGCAGGGCGGTGAGGGCGAGGAACATCGGGAGCTGGGCCTGTGCTCCATGTCCGCGACCGGCCGGACGGATCGGGCGCGCGGAAATCTCCTCCGTCGGGCGCGCTGCGGCGCGGCAGGAAGCGGATCTGCAGCGCGAAGTCGACGGTGATCGGGACGATGTCGGTCGCGCGGCCGCTCCTCCGCCACGAGCCGCGTGCCGGCGAGGTCGGCCACGACGGACTGCGGCCCGACGCGCCAGCCGCCGAGGCCGAGGGCGTCGAGGTCGGCGCGGGCGCCGAGCGTGGGGGTGACGGCGTCGTCGATGAAGGTGAACTGCTGCTGGAACCAGCGGTACGCGAGCCCCGCGCCGGGGCCGACCCGCAGCGCCGAGCCGAGCGGCACGAGCAGCGTGCCCTCGAGGGAGAAGGCCATCATCTGGCGGTTCAGGGCGTCGAGCGTCCGCAGGCTGTCGAAGCCGACCCCGAAGGAGACGGTGCTGCCGGCGTCGGGGACGTGGTCCCAGCCGACGCGGCCAGCCCGCACGGGGACGCCGGGCCGCAGCGAAGGCCGCGGCCCACAGCGGCGGCGACAGCGGCCGGACGCGGGCGGGCGCGCGGGCGCCTCCGGGAACGCGCCGACGAGCGAGAGATCCGGGACGGCGGGGACCGGCCCGCCGGTGGGCGACGCGTCGACGGCCAGCGGCGGCGGCGTGGACGGCGGCGGGCGCGGCGCGGGCGGCCCCTCGACCGAACAGCGGCGCCGGCGGGGCCGCCGTCGCGGCGGTGGCCGTGGGCGGGGGCGGCGGCGCGAGGCGGACGGGCGCGGGGGCGCGCCCGGCCGAGGTCGCGGGCGAGGGCGGCGGCGAGGTGGCGGCCTCCTCGCGCGGCGGCGTCGGAGGCGGGCGGGGCGATCCGCGCGGTGCGGACGGCGCCCGTGGCGTCCGACGCGCGCAGGATCCAGGTCGCGCCGGCGGGCTCGGCGCGCACCACGGCCGTCGTCGCCGGCGGCGGACCGCGGGCGACAGGGCCACCCCCGCGACCGACGCGGCCGAGCGCCAGTCGCCAGCGGCCTCGCCCTCGGGCGGCGAAACGTGCCGGCCCGCGCGGCGGTGCCGGCGAGGGAGCAGCGCGGTGCACAGGGCGTGGCGGAGCGGGAGCATCGGCCTCGGAGTGTCGTCGCGACCGTCGGTGCTTCATGCACCGGCGGGCGCGGCGGGCGCCAGCGGAAAGCGACCGGCCGTGGCGTGCCCGCTGGCGTCGGGTCGCGTACGCTCTGCAGATGCCGCCGCGGGTCCAGCTCCTCACCGTCGCCACCGTGCTCGTGGCCACCGCCCTGCACGTGACGCTCGGCAGCAGCCCGCTGGATCAGGCCTGCGTCCTGACCGGCGGCGCCGTCCTGGTCATCGCCGTCGGGCTGCCGCCGCTGCCGTGGGCCGCGCTCGACGTCCAGCGCTGGATCCTGGCCTTCGGTGCCGCCCCGGCGCTGCTCCTGGGCGGGCCGGGGGGCTGTTCCGGGCTGGCCCTCTCCCATGCTCCACGGCATGGGCGCCCTGTCGGCGCTCGGCGACGGCCGCTGGCGCACGAGCCGGGCCCGTCGGCCCGCCACGCAGGCCGTGGGCGTGATCGCGTCGCTCGGCGCGCTGGTGGCGCCTCGCCTGGATGCTCGCGTCGCGGTGACCGCGTGGCTCTCGCCGCTGGGCGTCCTCTCCGGCTGCTGCTCGGGGCTGGCTGTGCGTGCCGGGGGCGGCGGCGATGGCAGGCGGCGTCGGTGGCGGCGTTCGGCGCCGCCACTGGCCAGGAGAACCCACCATCCGTGCGGCAAGAGCTCGCCGAAGGCTCGATCGCGGGCCTCGCCGCACCCGGTCGGGCAGGCATTCGGCTTGCTTGTCGCTCAATGCGGAGAACGCTGCGCGCGTCCTCGAGCGAGATGCGCCTGGTGGCATCGCTGGCGGGATGCCTGGTCGCGGCCATCAGCCTCGCGGGAACCCGGCGCGGGGGTCCACGGTGATCGCGACGTGGGGGCAGCGTTGGGGAACACGCGGAGGCGGCGTGACGCCGTCCCGCTCCACGCACCACTGGCGGTTGCCGGTCGCGGTGGTGCATGTGCCCCGGCACCACCGCGGCCACGGCGCGCCCGAGCCCTGCGCCCAGGCCACGGCGTCGGCCAGGTCGGGGTCGCCGAGGTCGACCGGCGCTGCCGCCGCCACGGCGCGCCGTGTCGAGCCCGCTCGGCCCGTTGTGGGCGAAGGAACACGATCGTGCCTCCGCGGCGTCGACCCAGCGCCAGAGCCGCGCGGCGGAGGCCTCCAGCAGAGGCGACGCCGTGGCGCTGCAGGGCGGGGGCGAACGACAGGCGGCGGCCGTCCATGGCGTGCGGGCGGGCCGCGATCACGGTGACGCCGTGCGCGGGGTGCGGGTGGGCGGAGTACCCGGCGAGCTGCACGGGGCCGAGCGCCCGCTGCAGCGCCTCGGTGCGCCGGCGGCTGCGCCGGGCCAGGGCGGGGCGCGCCGTCCAGCGGTGCAGCCCCTCGAACAGCACGCCGAGGGGCGTGGTCGCGTCGTGGTTGCCGGGGATCAGCAGCGCTGGCGTGCGCAGGCGCGCGATGCGCCGGGCGGTGGCCAGGGTGTGCAGGTGCAGGCGATCGCCGAGATCGCCCACGAACAGGACCAGGTCGTAGCCCATCCCGTCGAGGATCCGGCAGTCCCGCTCCGTCCACTGCCGGTGGACGTCCCCGATCGCCGCGATCCGCACGGTGCCTCCGCGCGCATCCTGCCACGGCCGGCGCCCTTCGGGTAAGGTGCGCGCCATGCTCACCACCCTGCTCGCGCTCGGGGCCCTCGCCCAGGCCCAGACCGCGCCGATCGCCTTCACCGGGGCCACCGTCCACCCCGTCTCCGGGCCCGTCGTCGAGGACGGCGTCGTCGTCGTCCAGGGCGGCCGGATCCTGGCCGTGGGCCCGCGCGGGGGCACGCCGATCCCGCCCGGCGCCGAGGTGGTCGACGTGACCGGCAAGGTCATCGTCCCCGGCCTGGTCGACACCCACAGCCACGTGGGCGCCGGCGGCACGGGCGAGCTCAACGAGCGGATGGGGCCGCTGCAGCCGGCGCTCACGTCGATCGACACCATCGACGCCACGCACCCGAGCCTCGAGCTGGCCCGCGCCGGCGGCATCACCACCGTCAACGTGATGCCCGGCTCGGGCAACCTCATCGGCGGGCAGACGGCCTACCTCAAGCTGCGCGACGGGCGCACCGTCGACGAGCTGCTGCTGTGCTCCGACCGGCGCAGCGAGGTGTGCGGCGGGCTCAAGATGGCGAACGGGACGAACCCGCAGGGCAGCGGCGGCTACCCGTCGACCCGGATGGCCGCGGCCGCGATGGTGCGCAACGCGTTCCTGACCGCGAAGAAGGGCGGTCCGTCGAAGAAGAAGCGCAAGAAGGACGCCGAGGGCACGATCGCCACCGGCGACCTGACCAACGATCCGCTGCGCCAGGTGATGGCCGGCCAGCGCGTGGTGCACTTCCACACCCACCGCGCCGACGACATCGTCACCGCCATCCGCATGGGGCAGGAGTTCGGGTTCACCCCCGTCCTGCACCACGTCTCCGAGGGCTGGAAGGTGGTGGACGCGATCGCCGCCGCGGGGTGCCCTGCTCGGTCATCGTCGTCGACAGCCCGGGCGGCAAGGAAGAGGCCCTGGAGCTGCGCATCGAGACGCCGGCGATCCTCGCCGCCGCCGGGGTGCCCGTGGCGCTGCACACCGACGACCCGATCACCGACAGCCGCCTGTTCCTGCGCGCCGGCGGCCTGGCCGTCCGCGGCGGGATGCCCGAGGACCAGGCGCTCGCCGCGCTCACCCTGAACGGCGCGAAGATGCTCGGGCTGCAGGAGCGGGTGGGCTCGCTGGAGCCCGGCAAGGACGCCGACCTCGTCGTGCTGTCCGGCCCGCCGCTGTCGGTGTGGACGCACGTGGAGCAGACCTGGGTGGAGGGGCAGAAGGTGTTCGATCGCAGCGACCCGATGGACCAGCGCTACGCGACCGGCGGCTGGGACGTGCTGCAGCGCTACCCGGCCCCGGCCGAGGCGAGCGGGGAGGCCCCGTGATCGCCTGGATGTGGGCGTCGATGGCGTTCGGGGCCGATCTGGTCGTGCTCGCCGACGAGGTGCGGCCGGTGGACGGGCCGGTGATCTCGCAGGGCGCGGTGCTCGTCCGCGACGGCAAGATCGCGGCCGTGGGGGGGCAGTCCGACGTGGACGTGCCCGAGGGCGCGGTGGTGCTGCGGGGCGCGGTGGTCACCCCGGGGCTCGTCGACGGCCTCACCGCGGCGGGCCTGACCGGGCCGTACAACCAGCCGCAGGACCAGGACCACGACGAGCCCGGGCTGCCGGTGGCCGCCGCGCTGCGGGCCGTCGACGCGTACGCCCCGTGGGATCCGCTGGTGGACTGGCTCCGCGAGCACGGCGTGACCACGATCGCGAGCGGGCCGTCGCCGGGCTCGCCGGTGGGCGGGCGCACCGTCGTCACCAGCACCGCGCCCGGGGGCGGGGTCCGCGTGGCCGACGGGATGCTGGTCCTGACGCTGGGCGAGGCCGCGAAGGAGCTCGAGGGCTCGCACAGCCGCATGGGCTCGGCCGCCGAGATCCGCCAGGCCTTCGCGCTGGCGGCGGAGTACCGCGCGCGCCGGGCGCTGCCGCTGGCCGACCGCGCGCCGGTGGACCTCGCGCTGGAGCCGCTCGCCGAGGCGCTGGCCGGCGAGCGCCGGGTCGTCGTGTTCGCGCGGCGGGCCGACGACCTGCTCACCGCGCTGCGCCTGCGGGAGGACCTCGGTCTCGACGTGGTGCTCGCGGGGGCGACCGAGGCGTACCTCGTGCGCGACGCGATCGCGGCGGCTGGGGTGCCGGTGCTGGTGGGGCCGCCGATGGCGCGGGCCTGGTCGTCGTCGGGGGAGGCCCACAACGGGACGTTCGAGAACGCGGCGCTGCTGGCCGCCGTCGGCGTCCCGATCGGCTTCGGCACGGGCTACGAGGCCTACGTCCCGAAGGTGCGCGTGGTGCTGTTCGAGGCGGCGATCGCGGCCGCCAACGGGCTCGGGCCCGAGCGGGCGCTGCGGGCCGCCACGCTCGGCGGCGCGGAGATCCTCGGGATCGCCGACCGCACGGGCAGCCTGACCGTGGGCAAGGACGCCGACCTCGTCGTGTTCGACGGCGACCCCTTCGAGTACGCCACGCACGTCTGCACGGTGATCGTCGGCGGGCAGGTCCTCGAGGAGACCTGCCGGTAGGCTCAGGGCTTCGGCTCGTCGCCGAGGAGGTGGCGCAGGGCGGTGGCGATCATGACCCGCCGGGTGATGACGCCGACCGGCCGGCCGTCTTCGACCACCGGGATCATCGAGACGTGGTCCTCCACCATACGGGTGGCCAGCGTCTCGAGCAGTGGTGTTTGGGGTGGCGGTGACGACCTGCGCGTCATCAGGTCGTCGACCGTCATCGCGCCGACCTTCTCGAGCTCGCGCACCGTCTTGCGGGCGCCGAACTGATGACCAGGTCGAGCAGCGCGAACGTCGACGGCGGCGCCACCTGCTTCTCGCGGGAACACGAGGTCCATCCCGGTGACCACGCCGACGAGCTTGCCGTCGTCGTCGACCACGCACATCCCTCGACATCGGCCGCGAGCAGCTCGCGCGCCAGGTCCTGAGGCCCGCCGCCTGGAGGCGCGACCACCGCGCCGGTAATCGATGATCTCGCCTCTGCCACCTGTATCGGCGCCCTCGTGGCGTGCAGGTTAACCAGGCGGCCATGCGGGTGGTGTTCTACGGTACGCCGGACTTCGCGGTCCCCACGCTCGACGCGCTCGTCGCGGCGGGCCACGAGATCGTGCTGGTGGTCGCGCAGCCGAGCAAGCCGGTGGGGCGGGGGCAGCAGGTGCGCCCGCCGCCGGTGGCCGCGCGCGCCGAGGCGCTGGGGCTGGCCGCTCGCGCAGCCGAAGGCGCTGGAAGAGCGGGCCGTTCCCCGAGCGGGTGGTGGGGCTCGCGCCCGACGTGGCCGTGGTGGTGGCCTACGGGCGGATCCTGCCGCGGCGCCTGCTCGACGCGCCGGCCCACGGCTGCGTCAACGTCCACGCCTCGCTGCTCCCGCGCTGGCGCGGCGCGGCCCCCATCCAGCACGCCATCCTCGCCGGCGACGCCGTGACCGGCGTGTGCACGCAGCGCATGGAGGAGGGGCTCGACGTGGGGCCGCTGTACCGCAGCATCGAGGTGCCGATCGCGCCGGGCGAGACGGGCGGCTCGCTGCACGACCGGCTGTCGTAGCTCGCCGCCACCGTCGCTGTCGAGACGCTGGCGATGCTGCCGGCCGCGCCTGTGCCCCAGGCCGCCGAGGGCGCGACCTACGCCGGGAAGATCGAGGAAGGAGCATGGCCATGGCGCTGGCGTCGCCCGCGGTCGCGATCGACCGCCAGGGTGCGCGCCTACACGCCCTGGCCGGGCGGCTTCCTCGACACGCCGGGCGGGCCGCCTGGGCTGCTCGAGGTCCGCCTCGCCGAGGGCGTGCTGGCGCGCCGGGCACGGTGCTGTCCACCGACCCGCTGGTGGTCGCCACCGGCGACGGCGGCCTGGAGCTCGTGCGGGTGCAGGCGCTGGGCCGCCGGCCGGTCACCGGCCGCGACTACGCTAACGGGGCCCACCTGGCCGGGCGCGCCGCTGGTGCCTTTCCTCACGGAGTAGTCCTTCACAGTCCGGGGACGAAGCCGGCATCCGCTGGCTGCGGAAGGTGGTGGCGTTCTCGCGGGCACGGTGAGGTCCCACACGATCTCGCCCGCGCGCCGTCACCTCGAGGATGCGGACCCCGGCGATCCGGGTCGGCGACGTTCCCGAACGTCACCAGCACGTGGTCGGTCTCGACCAGCACGTCCACGTCGCCGAGCGAGCCGCTGTACTGCGGCGGCACGAGGTCCTCGCCGAACGTCCACACCGTCCGCCAGGTCCTCGCCACGGGGTCCACGGCGATCTCCATCGCCCGGCTGTAGTTGTCGAAGCCCGACACCGGCGGCTCGTAGGCGCTCGCCCGGTTGTTGCCGTTGTCGAACAGCACGATCGTGCCCGCCGGCGTGAACTTGGCGCCGTGCATGTGGTAGGGCTGCACGTCGCCCGGGCCGGCGGGCTGCAGCAGCAGCGGCGCCCAGGCGGCGCCCCAGTTCGCCGGCGGCGCGAGGATCCACTGCACGTCGCCGCCCGTCGCCCGCGCCAGCCCGACGACGGCGTCCTGGTGGCGCAGGCCGGCGAGGAGCACGTCGGTGGACGGATCGTAGGAGACCGCGTTGCCGTGCGACCAGTCCTTCACGTCCTGCCCCGTCCACTGGGGGAAGTCCTCCCAGTAGGTGCCGCGCACGCCGTCGTAGGCGATGCGGTGGGGATCGAGCCGGTCGAGCAGCGACCAGCGACAACACCTCGCCGCCGGGGTCGAGCTCGACCACCACGTCGCCGGCGACCCAGGACCGGGCGGGGGGCGCGCCCGGGTCGCTCTCGGAGGACGGGTAGTCGTCGACGTAGCGGCCCTCCACCGACAGCCCGAGCAGGTGGCCGTCGGGCAGCTCGTGGATGTCGTGGTGCAGGGCGTCGACGTCCACGGCGATCGCCGTGGCGGGCGTGTCGGTCGTGCGCGCCGCCCGCCACTGCACCACCGCGTTGCCCGCCAGGTCGAGCTCGGTGACGAACGCGCGGTTGACCAGCACCATCAGGTTGCCGTTGGCCAGGCGCGTGGCCTCGTGGATGGCGCCCGGGATGCGGACGCAGCCCAGACGGGTGGCCCTCGGGGTCCACCGCCACGAGGAAGTCTCCCGAGCCTCGAAGACGGTGGCGCCGGGCTCCAGGCGGCTCGTCGCCCGGGCCCATCTCCCAGGTGACGAAGTCGTCGGGCAGCGGGTCGGTGGTGACGGTCAGGGGCAGCGCGTGCGCCGCGGACGCCGCCCTCCTCGTCGAGCGCGCGCACCGGTGACGTGGTGGTCGGTGCCGGCGGAGCCCGGCCAGGAGCACGGTGTGCACCTCGGCGGCCGGCGAGGCGAGGGTGAAGGTGCGGTCGGGGCCCTCGACCTCGACCTCGAGCGAGGCGGCGTCGTCGAGCGTGACGTCGAGCCAGGCGGTCAGGCCGGCGACCAGGTTCGGCCGGACCGTCGGCCCCGCCAGGAAGGCCACCGGCCGCGAGCCGTCGGGCAGCGTCGGCGGCCCCGTCTCCGTCCCCGACGTGTCCGTCGGCGTCTCCTCGCCGCTGCACCCGATCCAGGGCAGCCACAGCCACAAGAACATCCGTTCTCCCGCCCAGACCGGTGTATCTGGCCGGACGGGCCAGCCGCTACCAGCGCCACCAGGAAGAGCGGGCGGGCTTCATCGCCTTCTCCACCCGGTCGTACAGCTGCGTGAGCGAGGGATCGAGCTTGCGCGCGGCGCGCAGGTCGCGCTTGCCAGCCGCGGGATCGCCCTGCTGGGAGCGGACGCGGGCGCGGTGCGCCAGCAGCACCGCGGAGCGCGGCACGTACTGGTCGGCGAGGTCGAGCAGCCGCGCGATCTCGTCGTCGCGGTACTGGTCCTCGAACTGCTCGCACAGGGCCTCGGCGACCGTGGC
Organism: Myxococcota bacterium; assembly: GCA_041389545.1. Taxonomy (GTDB): domain Bacteria; phylum Myxococcota_A; class UBA796; order UBA796; genus JACKER01. The sequence goes on from JAWKRQ010000030.1 coordinate 47,084, forward strand.
GGCGATCTGGAAGGTGGGATCGTCGAGGCCATCGGTCGACAGCACGCGGACGGCCTCGTCGAGCGCCTGCCCGCCCCGCCCGAGCTCGAGCAGCAGCTGGGCGCGCCGCGCGCGGATGTTGTGCTGCTTCGGGTTCTTCTTGAGCGACTTCTCGTAGGCGTCGGCCGCCGAGCCGGGGTGGGCGGCGTTCTGCAGCTGCTGGCCGTAGCTCGCCCAGGCCAGCGCCGAGGGGTCGGCGGTGTGCTCGACCCAGGCCTTCGCGTCGTCGAGCGCCGAGGTGGGCTCGCCGATGGCCGAGAGCAGCCAGATCCGCAGCGCCCGCGCGACCTCGGCGTTGCCCTCCTCGTTGAGCGCGGCGGCGGCCGTGGCGAGCTTGAGGGCCAGCAGGCGGCGGCCGTTGCGGCTCGCGGTGCGCGCGGCGTCGAGGTGGGTGCTGTCGCCGCCGATCATCATCCGCAGCTCGTCGTGCACCTGCACGTCTTCTTCGCGGGTGAGGCCGCAGTTGGCGCAGGCGTCGAAGTCGCGCCGCTCGCCGCAGTTCCAGCAGCGCCCCGGGATGAGCGGCGAGAGCGGCGCCACCCAGTCCTCCTCCGCGACGCCGATGCTGCAGGACTGGCACTGCAGCACGTCGACGGGGATCCGTCCCTTGCGGAGCGTGAGCCACCGGAGGTCGGTCGACCCGCACTTCGGACACACAGTGGGTTGACGGTTCTCCACGCGGCCTCGGTCGAGGGGGACAGCACTGGGCACAGAGAGCAGGTTAGCGTTGCGCGCCGCCACCTGGCCAGCATCCCGTAACGCGACGGACCCGGGGCGGCGGGAGGCGCGCCTGGACCGCCCGCTGCGACGACGGTTCCGGCCGAACGCCTTGCGTCGGGCGCGGCGGCATGGTGAGGTCTACGCCGCCACGCTGCAGACGCCCGGCGGCCTCGACACCGAGGTCGCGGTGAAGGTGTTGCGCGAGGAGCTCGGCCAGGACCTCGCGGCGGCCCGGCAGATCCGCGACGAGGGGCGCCTGCTCGCGCTCGCCCACCACCCGGCGCTGTCGCAGGTGAAAGGATCTCACCCGCATCGACGGCCGTCCGGCGCTGGTCACCGAGCTCGTGGACGACGACCTCGAGCGCTGCCTGCGGCCCCCGACCTTCGCCCGTGCGCGCGCTGGCAGGTCGTCGGGACGGTGGCGGCGGCGCTGGCGGCGGCGTTCGCGGCGGAGGGGCCGCAGGGCCCGCTGCACATCGTCCACCGCGACGTGAAGCCCGGCAACGTGCGGATCGGCCGCCACGGCCAGGTGAAGCTGCTCGACTTCGGCGTCGCGCGGTTCGACCTGCTGGAGGAGGCGTCGCAGCCGACGTTCTCGTCCGGCGCCGCGAGCGACGTGCTGCTGTCGTCGGTGCCCTACCTCGCGCCCGAGCGGCTGGGCGAGCGCCGCTCGCTGTCCGCGGGCGACGTCTACGCGCTCGGCTGCTGCCTGTACGAGGGCCTCGCCGGCGCGCGCTTCCACCAGGACGGCTCGCTCGCGGCGGTCAGCGGCCTGTGCCTCGCCCCGCGCCGGCACGCCGCCCACGTCGCCGCGCGGCTCGCCCGGCTGCCTGCGAGCGTGCCCCCGGAGGTGATCGCCCTGTGCGACGAAATGCTGCGGTTCGTGCCGGACGATCGCCCCGCGGCCGACGCGGTGGCGCGGCGCTGCGAGGCGCTGGTGGAGGGCATGAGCGGCCCGACCCTGCGCCGGTGGTGCGGCGCGCGGGCCTGGACGGACGCCGCGGTGGGCGGACGCCTCGACGGGGTCGAGCTCGTGGAGGAGGATCTCACGCTCGACGACGTGCTCCCTGCGATCGCTGCCCTGGGCCCCCCCGCGGGCGGGCAGCCGGTCGTGATCCGGCGGGCGGCGGGCACGCTCGCGCCGGACGGCGCGCCGTCGCTGCCGCTGGGGGTGGCGCTGACCGAGGGGCTGCCCGCTCCGGTCACGCTCGGAGCGCCTGCGCCGCCGCGCGGTTGGGTCCTGCCCGTGGCGGCCACGTTCGGGTGTGGGGCGCTGGCGGCCGTCAGTGCGCTGCTGGTGGCGATCCTCGGGGTCCTCCTGGGGTGGTTCGGCCTCGGATGACGTGGCGGGGAGCCCGATCCGATGTGATGATGGAGACACGGCGATCGCGATCGCCGCGACCACCTCTACGCCGAACCGATCCGTTCGATTCCAGAACCGGTCCGGGCCCCAGGGCCGCTCGGGAGCACGCCGAGCAGGCCAACTGCGTGTGCGTGCCCCCGCAGGGGGGCGCAGGGCCGCGCAGGGTCGCGCCGTCGGGGCCTGCCGCGAGCAGGAGGTGTGGATGTCGACAGGAGCCAGCATGACCGAAGCCCAGCCCTCCGGGCTGTTGGGCGTCATCGCCGAGAACCAGGATGCGCGTCACTACCAGAGCCTGCTCTGGGAGGGATCCTTCGGGGACTACCTCGAACTCGTCCGGCAGGACGCGATGGTGGCGCGCAACGCCTACCAGCGGCTGTACGACCTGATCGAGTCGTACGGCAGCGAAGAGTACACCGAGTACCGCAAGCCCATCCTGCGGCACCACTTCTTCGACGACCCGTTCGACAACGGAGCGGACGGTGTCTTCGGCATCGACATCCAGCTGATGAAGCTGGTGCGCGTCTTCCGCGCGGCCGCGCTCGGCTACGGCCCGGAGAAGCGGGTCATCCTGCTGCACGGCCCGGCTCGGCCAAGTCCACCATCGCGCGGCTGCTGAAGAAGGGCCTCGGCGAACTACAGCCGCACCGAGGCGGGGCGGCTGTTCACCTACTCGTGGGTGGTCGACGGCGAGGAGATCCCGTCGCCGATGAACGACGAGCCGCTCAAGCTGCTGCCCGACGCCGTGCGGCCGAAGGTGCTGGCCCAGATCAACGGCTCGGGCACCTCGCCCTACCCGATCAAGCTCGAGGGCGAGCTGAACCCGGTGTGCCGCTACTGGTACCGCGAGCTGCTCCGTCGCTACAACGGCGACTTCCTCAAGCTCGCCGAGCACGTCAAGGTGCGCCGCCTGCTGCTGTCGGAGAAGGACCGCGTCGGTATCGGCACCTTCCAGCCCAAGGACGAGAAGAACCAGGACTCGACCGAGCTCACGGGCGACATCAACTACCGGAAGATCGCGGAGTACGGGTCCGACAGCGACCCGCGGGCCTTCAACTTCGACGGCGAGTTCTGCGTCGCGAACCGCGGCATCCTCGAGTTCGTCGAGATGCTGAAGCTCGACGTGGCGTTCCTGTACGACCTGCTGGGTGCCTCGCAGGAGCACCGGATCAAGCCGAAGAAGTTCGCGCAGACCACGATCGACGAGGTCATCATCGGGCACACGAACGAGCCCGAGTACCGGCGCCTGCAGAGCAACGAGTACATGGAGGCGCTGCGCGACCGGACCATCAAGATCGACGTGCCGTACATCACGAAGCCGTCGCAAGAGGTCCGGATCTACCGGAAGGACTTCAACAAGAACAAGGTGTCCGCGCACATCGCGCCGCACACCCTCGAGATCGCGGCGCTGTGGGCGGTGCTCACCCGGCTCGAGGAGCCGAGCAACCACAAGCTGTCGCTGCTGCAGAAGTCCAAGCTCTACGACGGGCGCAGCGTGCGCGGGTTCACCGAGGACCACGTCAAGGAGCTGCGCAAGGCCGCGACCAAGGAGGGGATGATCGGGATCAGCCCGCGCTACGTGCAGGACAAGATCTCGAACGCCCTGGTCAAGGACCCCGACCTGAAGTGCCTCAACCCGTTCATGGTGCTCAACGAGCTCGAGAGCGGGCTCAAGAGCCACTCCCTCATCACGGCGGATGAGGAGCGCGAGCGCTACCGCGAGCTGCTCGGCGTGGTGAAGGAGGAGTACACCGACATCGTGAAGAACGAGGTCCAGAAGGCGATCGCCGCTGACGAGGGCGCGCTCAAGCGCCTGTGCGCGAACTACATCGACAACCTGCGGGCCTACGTCCTCAAGGAGAAGGTGCGCAACTCGTTCACCGGGGAGTACGAGGAGCCGAACGAGCGGCTGATGCGGTCGATCGAGGAGAAGATCGACATCCCCGAGGCCCGCAAGGACGACTTCCGGCGCGAGCTGATGAACTACATCGCGGCGCTGGCCCTCGACGGCAAGACCTTCGACTACACGATGAACGAGCGGCTGCACCGCGCGCTCGAGCTGAAGCTCTTCGAGGACAGCAAGGACAGCATCAAGCTGACCTCGCTCGTCAGCGACACGATGGACCCCGACACCCAGGCGAAGATCGAGGTGGTGAAGCGGCGGCTCATCGATCACTACGGGTACGACGAGATCTCGGCCACCGACGTGCTGCAGTACGTCGCGAGCATCTTCGCCCGGGGCGACGCCAACAAGAAGTGAGGGTGCGGTGCGGGTGCTGATGGTCGCTGCCCTGGTGGCGGCGGGGTGCGCGAAGAAGGGAGCGGCCGAGGCGATCCCGGATCTGCCCGACAAGGACCCCGGCGGCCCGGTCGCCGGGCCCCACGAGGTCGTGGAGGGCGACGTGGAGGCCCCGTCGTCCGACACGCCGGGCTGGGGGCCGCTGCACCCCTACATCGCGCGGGTGCGCAAGGCCGTGACCGAGGACGCCGCGAAGTGCCTGGCCAACGCGGGCCCGGGCACCGAGCCGGCGCTGGTCGTGGCGCGGGTCGACCCCGCGGGCGTGCTGCAGCAGGTCAACCTGGCGCGCTCGAGCGGCGACCCGCAGCGAGACAAGTGCCTGCTGCAGGGCTTCCGCGGGGTGACGCTCGAGGCGCCGCCGGCGGAGGTCGTGGAGGACGGCGTCGTCGCGTTCCAGATCGCGTTCCGGGCCGACCCGGTTTCGGCGCCACCGCCGATCACCGCGCCGTAGCCGGCGCTGGCGGCGCCGATTACCCAGCCGGGGATGGCCAGCCCCCCCGACACCGACGCCGCACCCGTCCGGTTCGGCACCTGCCCGGGCGTCTTCCGCCCCGTCTTCCTCACCATCCTCGGCGCGCTGCTCTACCTGCAGGAGGGTGGCTCGTCGGGAACGCCGGCGTGACCTGGCCGCGATCCTCGTGATCTGCGCGGCCTACCTCATCACGGGCACCACCGCCCTGTCGCTGTCGAGCATCGCGACCAACCTGCCGGATGCGCGCGGGCGGGGCGTTCGCCATCATCTCGGCGGCGCTCCGGGCTCGAGGCCGGCGGCGCCATCGGGGTGCCGCTGTTCATCAGCGCAGACGATCAGCTCGGTGTGTACCTGTACGCCACCGAGGGCTGGGGCTACCTGTTCCCGAGCCACCCGCCCGAGCGTGGTCGTGGCGGCGGCGTTCCTCGTGGCGACCATCGTGCTGTGGTCGGCGTCGGTGGCGTGTGGCGCAGGCGTGATGTTCATCCCAGTCGTGCTGCTCGCGGTGGGGAGCGCGTTCGCCGGCTGGGCCACCGCCACGCCCGTGCGGCCGGTGCTGGTCGGGCGCTTCGAGCAGGCGACTCGCTGCTGTCGTGCTTCTTCGCTGTTCTTCCCGGCGACCGGGATCATGGTCGGCGTGGGGATGAGCGGAACCTCGAGAACCCGCGCCGGCATCCGCGAGGACCATGGCGGCGTGGGGCGCAGCGTTCGTGGTCTACGTGCTCGGCGCCGTGTGGTACGCGACGGTGGGCACGCGCGCCGGCTGCTGTCGAACAAGCTGCTGATGGTCAACAGGCGCTCGTCAGGCCCATGGTGCTGTTCGGGCTCCTGTCGAGCACGCTGATGGCGGCGCTGTCGTCGCTCGTGGCCGCGCCGCGGCTGCTGCAGGCGATGGCGGCGTACCGGGTGGTGCCGCGGGCCGCCTGGCTCGAGCAGACGCACGGCGGCGAGCCGCGCAACGCGACGATCGCCACGCTCGGGCTCGCGGCCGTCGGGCTGACGGCCGGCTCCCTCGACGCCATCGCGCCCATCATCACGAGCTTCTTCGTGATGACGTACCTGGCGGTCAACGTGGTCGTGCTGCTCGAGCAGTCGCTCGGGCTCGTCTCGTGGCGGCCGACGTTCCGGGTGCCCAACGCCGTGCCGATGGTGGGCGCCGTGGCGTGCCTGACGGGCCTCGTGCTGTCGAGCCCGGCCGGGGGGCTGCCCGAGGTCGGGTTCGTGCTGGGGCTCTACCTGTGGCTCGTGCGGCGGCGCCGGGTGGAGACGCCCTGGGAGACGGTGCAGTCGGGCATGGCGCAGACGCTCGCCGCCTGGGCGGCGCGCAAGGCCACGCAGCTCAAGCGGTCGGAGCGGTCGTGGAAGCCGGACCTGCTCGTGCCCGTGGCGAGCGTGGCGGAGGTCGAGGCGCTGGCGTCGGTGGCCGAGACGCTCATCGCGGTGCAGGGCTCGGTGAAGTTCGTGGCGCTGGCCGACGACCCCGCGCTGTGGGGCGTGCTCGACGAGACGGTGAGCGAGATGCGCGGTCGGGAGCGGTTCTGCTCGTGGCACCGGATGCCCGAGGAGCGGCCGGGGCAGGGCGCGCGGCTGTCGATGAACGCGATGCAGGGGACGTTCTTCGCGCCGAACCTGGTGCTGCTGTCGGCCGCGCACGCCGACGAGGCCGTGGTGCAGGACGTGGTGGACCACGCGCGGCGCATCGGGATGGGGGTGGTGCTGGTGGTGGCGCCGGAGGGGGCGCCGCCGCTGCGGCCCTGCCGGGCGGTGAACGTGTGGCTGTCGGACCGCACCCCCGACTGGACGCTCGGGCTGCACGTGGCGAACCTCGACCTGCCGGTGCTGCTCGCGTACCTCGTGACGCGGCCGCGGGAGGGGGCCGTGCGGCTCGCGACGGTGGTGCGCGACGAAGGGGCGCGGGCGGCGGCGGGGCGGTTCCTGGCGGACGTGATCGAGCTCGGGCGGCTGCCGGCGACCTCGGCGCACGTGCTCGGGGGCACGCTGGCGAACCGCCTGGCGGACGCTCCGGAGGCGGAGCTGGCGGTGTTCGGGCTGCCGCAGCGGGTGGAGCTGGCGCGGCTGGCCGAGATCGCGGGGCAGGCGGGCGGACCGTGCCTGTTCGTGCAGGACTCGGGGCAGGAGTCCGCCCTGGCGTGATCTACGGCAGCTCGACGGCCTGGGCGCGCGCGGCCCAGCCGTCCGGCGGCGCTGCGGCCCAGGCCGCCCACGCCCCGCTGTCCGGCCCGGCGAGCGGGTCGTACGCCGGGGCGCCGTCGCCCGCCACCTTCCGCAGGCGGTCGTCCGCCTCCATCCGCAGGAACGGCGTGTCGCCGGCCGCCAGCGCCGCGAGCACCCGCAGCCCGTCGGGGTCGCCGGCGCGCACGAGGGCCGCCCCGATCAGCAGCTGCAACGACGGGTCGGCCTCGGTCCGGGCCGCCGCCTCCAGCATGGCGCTGTCGTCGGCATGCCCGCGGTACCAGGCCTCGCGGGCGGCGGGGTCCGTGGGCGTGGCGTCGGCGTCTGCCGTGGCGTCGGCCGTGGCGGCGGGCTTGTCGGCGCGGTGCTCGTGGTCGTGGTGGCCCTCGGCGCCGTGCTGCCCGATCTCGGCGGCGGAGAGCCCGCCCAGGAGCAGCACCAGCGCGCCCACCCCGCCCAGGATGGCGCCGCCGGTCCGCGCCCGGTGCGGCGAGGTCTGCACCGTCCACACGATCAGCGCCACCGCGAGGCACGCGGCCAGCAGCACGACGATGATCGGCCCCGCGGCGTGCTCGTAGCTGACGCCCACCCCGAGCACCGACACCGGCAGGCTCACGGCGTAGGCGGCGGCCAGCCGGCGGCCCACGCCGTCGAAGAACAGGCGCGCGATCACGGCCGGCACGATGAGGTAGCTGAAGATGAGCAGCACCCCGGCGATGTGCACCACGGTCGTGATGACGACGCCGAAGGACAGGTAGAACGCCATGTCCCACAGCGCGAGCCGCAGTCCGGCGCGCTCGGCGCCCTCGGGGTCGAAGGAGATCTTCAGCAGGGTCGGCGCCACCACGGCGTGCAGCAGGAGGACCCCGCCGCTGATCGCGGCCAGCACGCCGATCTCCCACCAGGTCGCCCAGACGACGTTCCCCACCATCAGGTGCTGGAGCTTCTCGGCGCCGTGCGGGTCGTCGGCGAAGTCGAGCAGGGCCGAGGCGCCGCCGGCGCTCACGGCGTAGGCGATGCCGATGATCGCCTCCTGCGGCACCCGCGCCTCGAAGCGCCGCGCGAGCGAGAAGCCCACGGCGCCGAGCGCGGTGAACAGCAGGCCGAGCGCGTAGGCGGTGGGCTCGTCGGGCTCGTGGCCCAGGAACACGGCCCAGGTGGTGCCGAGCGCGGCGACCTGCGCCAGCGCGAGGTCGACGAACAGGACCTCGCGCTCGAGCACGTGCAGCCCGAACCAGCCGAGCGCAATGGCGACGATGAGGCAGGCCGCGACGGGCGCGGCCATCCAGGCCACGTCCATCACTTGCTCAGCAGCGCGACGAGGTCGTCGACGAAGGCGAACCAGTCGGTGCTGGCGGCGTCTCCGCCCACGTCGCCCGGGATCATGACCACCCGTGCGCCGGTCTGCTCGGCGAGGACCTGCGCCAGGCGGTCGTCGTAGTACGTCGTGACGCCGATGATCTTCGCGCCCTTCGCCTTCATCGCGTTGGCCAGCTCGGCGCGGTGGGCCGCCGACGGGGCGATGCCCGGCCGGTCCTCGATGTGCCCCACCACGTCGAGCCCGAAGCGGCTCGTGAAGTACGACATGTTCTGGTGGTACCAGACGACGGGCTTGCCGCGCAGGTCGGCGCCCGCGGCCAGCCAGCCGCCGAGCCGGCCCGTCAGGCCCTTCTGCTCGAGGAAGGACTGCAGGTTGCCCGCGCGCGCGAGGCGATCGAGCAGCGGGCCGCCCATGAAGCCGACCAGGTCGGCGCCGAAGGTCTTCTCGTAGACCTTCGCGCGGAAGGCGTCGGCGCGGGCCTCGTAGTCGGCGGCGTGGTCGGGGTCGACCCGCGCGAGGCCGGCGGCGATGTTGTCGGCGATGATCGGCGCGTTCAGCGGGTCGAGCCAGACGTGCGGGTTGCCCTCGGGGTGCAGGTCGCCCTTCGCGCGGGTGATCTCGGTCGGGACCTCGAGGCGGGGCACGTTCGTCGACGCGATCACGTTCCCGGCCTGCCCGCGGCGCACCTTCGGGTTGCCGGCGCTGTCGAGCAGCTTGGCGGACCACAGCTCGAGCGACATGCCGTTCTCGACGTACAGGTCGGCCTGCTGGACCTTGGCCATCAGCGCCGGCGTGGGCGAGAGGAAGTGGGGGTCCTCGTTGCCGCGCGCGAGCACGGTGACGTGCGCGTCGGGGGCGAGGTCCTCGGTGATGCTGCCGAGGTAGGGCAGCGTGCAGACGACGTCGAGCGCGTAGGCGTCGCGCGACAGCACGGACACGAGCAGCAGGAGCAGCTGGATCATCGGTTCACCCAATAGGGCTCGACGGGGTGCGAGCCCCAGACGAACGTGAGCTGGAGGTTGCCGACCCACAGGGCGTCGGCGTCGGTGAGGACGCCGGCGCGCAGCCGCAGGAACTCGGAGGTGTAGTAGGAGGCGAAGGCGCCGGCGCGCCAGGTGGGCTCGCCGGCGACGGACAGCCAGTCGCCGCGCACGCCGAGGTAGACGGGGCGCGCGGGCTGCAGCTGCAGGGCGGCGTACCCGCCGGTCGTGTCGGTGTGGGGCTCGGCCAGGGCCTCGGCGAGCAGCAGGACGGAGCGCCACTGGTTGGCGCGCCAGCGGAGCATGAGGTCGCCGCCGACGACGGCGTCGTCCTTCTGGCCGGTGCCCGAGGCGCCGAGCGCCAGATCGAGCTTGCCGGCGCGCTGGAAGTACTCGGCGCGGCCGATCCAGGCGGGCACGGCGGTGGTGCCGTCGGGGTCGAAGCGGGTGCCGCCGTTGACGCCGCCCGTGACGGACAGCCCGAGGCCGAGGCGGTTCGGGACCCGCCAGGTGGCGGTGGCGCCGACGTCGTTGAGCCCCTCCTCGCCGAGGACGGCCTCGAGCGGCAGCGGGAGGTCCGTCCACGGGTAGTCGTGGGGGTGGGCGCGGTTGGTGATGCCGAAGGGCTGGCGGAAGCCGCCGGCGCGGACCGACAGGCCGCCCGGCAGGGAGACGAAGTCGACGTACAGCTCCTCGGGGGCGGCGGAGAAGGCGCTGTGCTCGTCGGTGTCGGCGTCGCCGGCGCCGGGCTCGGGCTCGAGGGCCGGCGGCTCCTGCTCGACGGCGAAGACGGCGACGGCCTGGGCGAACGGGTCCACGTCGGCGCGCAGGTCGAGCTCGAGGCTGCGCATCCAGAACGTGGAGCCCGGCAGGACGGCGCCGTCGCGGACGCCGAGCGTGCCGAACACGTCGCCGAAGGCGGTCAGCGCGGGGTTGAACGCGCTGGCGGAGCTCGGGAGGGTCGGGGGCGGCGGCGGGGCCTGCGCGGCGAGCTGCTCGGCCTCGCGGAGCAGGGCGTCCTGGCGCTCCTGCTCGAGCTCGGCCTCGAGCGCGTCCAGGCGGGCGCGCAGCGCGGCGAGGTCGTCGGGGTCGGGGGGTGGGGGTTCTTCGGTGGACGCGGACGGGGCCTCCGGCGGGGGATCCGACGGGGCGGGGTCCGCGGCGGCAGCCCAGCAGGGCCACAGCGCGGCGATCAGCATGCACGGCTCTCACGATCGGGTGTGGGGGAGCCGATCGTGGGCGCACGGGGGCACCGCGACCGGCGGGATCAGCCGAGCGTGGGGTGCGGGGGCGAGGTCTTCGGGGCGTAGCCGAGCGGGGGCGCGCGGGGGCCGCCGGCCGCGCCGCGGGCGAGGGCGGCGACGTGGCGGCTGCGGCTGCGCTGCGGGGCGAGCACCGGGGTGGGGGCGCTCGGGGACGGCAGCGAGGAGATGGCGCAGTCGTGGTCGGGGTGGGCCTGGTCGCCGGCGGTGGCGACGGGGCCGTGGTCGCGGTCGTGTGGAGAGGCGGTCGCCGCGTGGGGGTGGATCTCCGCGAGCTCGCCGTGTTCCGGGCAGACGGTGTGCTGCACCAGGAACGGGTGGACCAGGCTGCCGATGGAGGAGAGCAGCCAGACGAGCGAGACGGCCAGCGCCAGGGCGCCCGCCGCTCGCGGACGGAGCAGGCGGTGGCGCAGGAGCTGGTGGCGGCGGGCCATCGCGGCCCCGGTATCGTGGTCGGCGGCGGGCGGCGACCTGCGGGTCAGTCGGCGTCGCAGGCGCAGCCGGGGGGCTGGTGGCACTGGTAGGCGCGGGAGATGCAGCTGTTCCCGCAGGCCTTGCCCGTGCTGCAGGTCTTGCAGCAGGAGCGGGTCGGGGCTGGGGGGCGGAGGGCGGCGAGGGTGCGGCGCTCGGGCTCGGTGAGGCGGTGCAGGACGGGGTCGCCCGAGGGCAGCGTCACCTGGACGACGACGGCGTCGCGGAGGGCGGCGAGCTCGGTGGCGGGGAGGTCGCGGTAGCGGATGGTGGCGGTGCCGTGGTCGTCGAGGCGGCGGGTGGTCTCGGCGACGACGAGGATGCCGGCGAGGGGCTCGCGGGGGCAGGTGCGGGCGGTGGGGTCGTCGCAGGGGAGGGTGCGGTGGGCGTCGACGGTGAGGGCGTCGGCGTCGAGGTGGAGGGTGAGGTCGGGGCCGGGGGCCTCGGCGAGGGCGGCGTGGCCCAGAGCGCGAACAGCACGGTGCACCTCGAGCTCCGAGCGTACCCGGTGGGGCGAGAGCGCCGGTTTCTGCTCGGTTACCGCCGTCCGGAAGCGGAACCGGCCCGACCTGAATTCATCCTCTGTCGATAGCTCTGGTTTTTGCTTGGTTACCGCTGCCCGGAAGCGGAACCGGCCCGACCTGAATTCATCCTCTGTCGATAGCGATGGTTCTGGCTTGTTTACCGCCGTCCGGAAGCAGATCCGGCCCGACCTGAATTCATCCTCTGTCGATAGCGATGGTTCTGGCTTGTTTACCGCCGTCCGGAAGCAGATCCGGCCCGACCTGAATTCATCCTGGGGGAAGAGAGCCGGACTGAACCGGACACCCCGGCGAAGACAGCGGCACCGAACCCGACCGATCCGCGGTGCCGACCCGCCCGGCCGGACGTCCCATCGCCGATTCTCGTGCTTCCATCGTCGGCGCGATCCGGCCGGGTCCGGTTCGGTCCCGCTCTCTTCCGCGAGCTGTCCGGTTCAGGGTCGCTGTCTCCGCGAATGCGCACACAGCGGCCCTCGACGGTCGCGGCCAAAGTATGCGCATATGCGCATCGGAACCGGACCCGAGCCATTCCAGAAAATATCGACATATCAACGAAAAGAATCTCATTCGTGATCCGGATCTTGCGCCGCACGGGCAACGCATATTATGCATGCACCATGGATTGGCGCCCCGTCCTCGGCACGCTCGTGGAGACCGGCCGCTTCCGCACTCAGCGGGAGCTGGTCCGGGCCATCGAGGCGCGCACCGGCCGCCGCGTCAACCAGGCCTCCATCTCGCGCGAGCTGCAGGAGCTCGGCGTCCGCAAGGTCGAGGGCGTCTACCGCATCGGCCCGGACTTCGAGCTCGCCGACCGCATCGGCGACACCGCCGTCACCGCGGCCGGCTGCCTCTGCGTCATCCACACCGACGTGGCCTTCGCCTCGGTGGTCGCCCAGACCATCGACCAGGCCGGCGTCGAGGGCGTGCTCGGCACGATCGCCGGCGACGACACCGTGTTCGTCGCCACGACCGGCCCCGACGCCAGCGAGCAGGTCCTCGCCCTGCTCGGCCGACCCACCGCCGGCTGAGCCGGCCCCTCCGCCCCCGCGCGTCCCGGAGGTCCCATGCGGATCGACGTCGACAAGATCGCCAGCGCTGCCCGCCACGTCGTGGCCCACCCCCGCGTGGTCCTGGGCGACGAGATCCCGGCCGCCGCCGGCACCGTCCTCGCCGCGCGCGTGCTCGACGAGAAGGCCGTCTACAACCAGCTCGAAGACGCCTACGGCCGCATGCGCACGGTCCACCGCGGCGACGTCGTCGTCGGCGTGCTCGGCGCCCGCGAGGCGCTCCGGGGCTACGCCGGCGTCGTCCCCGACAGCGTCCGCCCGGGCGACATCCTCCACCTGCTCAACCTCGGCGGCGTCATCGGCCGCTGCGCCTCCGCCAACCCCGACGTCGGCGCCCCGACCCGGGTGGAGGTCCTCGGCGCCGTCCTGCGCCTGGCCGACCCCGCCGACCGCGCCTCGGGCGTCCCCGCGTCGACGATCCCGGGGCCCGTGCCGCTGGCCGACGGCCTCGCGCCGATGCCCCCGCTCGTGCTGCTCGCCGGCACCTGCATGCACGCAGGCAAGACCGCCGCCGCCTGCGCGGTGGTCCGCGCGGCCGTGGCGCGCGGCGCGGTGGTCGGCGCGGCCAAGCTCACCGGCGTGGCCCTGCGCCGCGACACGCTCGACATGGAGGACCACGGCGCCTCCGTCGCCCTGACCTTCGCCGACGCCGGGCTGCCCTCCACCACCGGCGACCCCGCCGCCGTGGTGCGCGCCGCCAAGGGCGTCCTCAACGCCGTCGCGGCCACCCGGCCCGACGTGATCGTCGCCGAGCTCGGCGACGGCCTGCTCGGCCGCTACGGCGTGCGCCAGATCCTGTCCGACCCCGAGATCGCCGCCGCCATCGGCGCCATCGTCGTCGCGGCCGGCGACCCGGTCGGCGCCTGGGGCGCGGTGGCGGTGCTCCGCGAGCTCGGCCTCGACGCCACCGTCGTCACCGGGCCCGCCACCGACAACGAGTCCGGCTGCGCCGTCATCCGCGACACCGCCGGCGTCGCCGCCCACAACGCCCGCCGCGACCCGGAGGGGCTGGGCGCCCTCGTCTGGGCCGGCCTGCTCGACACCGCGCCGCCGCTGGTCGCGCTCGCGGGGGCGCGGTGACCCTGCGCGTCGGCATCGTCGGCGCCACCGGCTACGTCGGCTCGGAGATCGCCCGCTGGGTGCTCGGCCACCCGCGCCTGGAGCTGGTCGCGCCCTGCAGCACCACCCAGGTGGGGGTCCCGCTCGCCCAGGCCGTGCCGGCGCTGCTCGGCTGCACCGACCTCGTCCTGGAGCCGCCCGACCCGGCGCGCCTCGACAAGCTCGACGTCGTCTTCCTCGCTACCCCCCACGGCGCAGCGAAGCCGCTCGCCGCCCAGCTCTTCGCCCCCGTCCTGGTCGACGCCTCCGCCGACCACCGCCTCCACCCGAGCTGGGTCCACGGCCCGCCCGAGCTCCTCGGCGACCGGATCCGCGGCGCGCGCCGCCTCGCCGCGCCCGGCTGCTTCGCCACGGCCGTGATGCTCGGCGTGGGCCCGCTGGTGCGCGCCGGCGCGGTGTCCGGCCCCGTCTGCGTCGCCGCCGCGACCGGCTCCACGGGCTCCGGCGCGAGCCCCACCGCCACCACGCACCACCCCGAGCGCTTCGCCAACCTGCGCGCCTACGCCGTCGGCACCCACCGCCACGTCCCCGAGATCGCGGCCGTCCTCGGCGCCCTCGGCGACGCGCCGCCCGTGCACCTCGTCCCGCAGTCCGCCCCCGTCGACCGCGGCATCTTCGCCACCTGCTTCGTCCCCGTCGCTGACGTCGACCCCGTCGCCATCGTCCGCGACGCCTACGCCCGCGCCCCGCTGGTGCGCCTGCGCGAGGGCTCGCCGGAGCTCCGCCACGTGCGCGGCACCGCCTTCGCCGACCTCGCCGTCCACCACCACGACGGGATCGCCACCGTGCTCGTCGCCATCGACAACCTCGGCAAGGGCGCCGCCGCTCAGGCCGTCCAGCTGCTCAACCTCGCCCTGGGCCTCCACGAGGCCGTGGGGCTCTGCCTGCCGGCGGTGACGCCGTGATCGTGGAGGGGACCATGCCCGCGTCTCGCCTGCTCGACACCGTGGGTGCCGCCCGCCTGCCCGTGGCCTTCGTCTCCGGCGAGGGCGCGCTGCTGTGGGACGAGCACGGCCGCACCTGCTGGGACTTCTACGGCGGCCACGCCGTCACCCTGCTCGGCCAGGGCCACCCGCGCTGGGTCGAGGCCATCGCCGCCCAGGCCCGCCAGCTGTCGTTCCTGACCACGCTGTGCGAGGTGCCCGTCCGCGACCGTGCCGCCGAGGCGCTGTGCGGCTTCACCGGCATGGACCGCGTGTTCTTCGTCAACAGCGGCGCCGAGGCCAACGAGGCGGCGCTCAAGATCGCGCGCAAGGCCACCGGCCGCAGCGTGATCGTGGCGATGGAGGACGGCTTCCACGGCCGCACCGCCGGCGCCGTCGGCGTGTCGCACCACTACCGCGAGCAGCACCTGCCGGCCCACGGCGAGGTGCGCTTCGTCCCGTTCGGCGACCTCGGCGCCGTCGCGCGCGCGCTCGACGAGGACGTGGCCGCCGTCATCGCCGAGCCCGTGCAGGGCATGGCCGGCGTCGTCGTGCCGCCGCCGGGCTGGCTCGCCGGGGTCAAGGCCGCCTGCGAGCGCGTCGGCGCCCTGCTCATCGCCGACGAGGTGCAGTGCGGCATCGGCCGGATGGGCGCCCCGCTCGCGTCGATGCTCGACGGCGTCCGCCCCGACCTGGTGAGCGTGGGCAAGGGCGTGGGCGGCGGCTTCCCCGTCGCGGCGCTGCTGCTCACCGAGGCCCTGGCCGCCACCACCCGCCCCGGCGAGCACGGCACCACCTTCGGCGGCGGCCCGCTCGCCGCCGCGGCCGTCGAGGCCACGCTGCGCATCGTCGCCGAGGAGGGCCTGCTGCAGCGCGGCCTGCAGCTCGGCGAGCGCATGGCCGAGGTGCTGGGCGCGGTCCCCGGCGTGCTCGAGGTGCGCGGCCGCGGCCCGTGGGCCGGGCTGGTGCTCGATCGCGCGGCGAAGCCCGTCGCGCAGGCGCTGCTGGAGCGCGGCTTCCTCGTCGGGACGGCCACCGATCCGCGCGTGCTGCGGCTCGCCCCGCCCGCCGTCGCGCCGCTGTACGCCGTCGACCTGCTCGGCGACGCCCTGCACGACGCGCTCCCGGCCCGCGCGCCGGCCGTGGTGGCCGCGTGACCGCGCCCGGCTCGCTGCTCGACGGGACGGAGCCCGGCCGCGACGGCGTGCTCGGCCTGGTGGCCCGCGCCCTGGCCCTGCGCGCCGGCGCCCGCCCCGAGCGCTTCGACGGCGCGCGGGTCGGCGCCGTGTTCCTCAACCCGAGCCTGCGCACGCGCACCTCGCTCGAGTCCGCATCCGCGCTGGTCGGCGCGCACCCCATCGTGGTGCAGCCGAGCCAGGACGCCTGGGGCTGGGAGCTGCGCGACGGCGCCGTCATGGACGGCGGCGCGCCCGAGCACGTCCGCGAGGCCATCCCCGTGCTGGCGTCCTACGTGGACGTGCTGGGGCTGCGCGCCTTCGCCGGCCTCGTCGACCGCGACGCCGACCGCGCCGACCCCGTGCTGGCCAAGGTGGCGGCCCTGTGCGACAAGCCGCTGATCAACCTCGAGAGCGCGCGCTGGCACCCGATGCAGGGCCTCGCCGACGCCGCCACCTGGGTGTCGCGCCTCGGCGAGCCGCGCGGCAAGCGCCTCGTCGTGCGGTGGGCGCCGCACGTGAAGGGCCTGCCGCAGGCCGTGCCCAACCAGGTGCTCACCACGGGCGCGCTGCTCGGCATGGACGTGGTCGTCGCCCACCCGGAGGGCTTCGACCTCGACCCCGACGTGCTCGCGCGCGCCCGCACCCTCGGCGAGGTCACCGTCACGAACGACCCCGACCTCGACGGCGCCGACGTGGTCTACGCCAAGAGCTGGAGCGGCTGGTCGTTCTACGGACGCCGCGAGGAGGAGGCGCAGGCCCGCGCCGCCGCGTCGTCGTGGCGGGTGGACGCCGTGCCGGACGGCGCGGGGCTCATGCACTGCCTGCCCGTGCGCCGCAACGTCGTCGTCGGCGACGCCGTGCTCGACGGGCCCGCCTCGTGGGTCCAGGAGCAGGCCGCCCTGCGCCTGTGGACGGCGGTGGCCGTGCTGGAGCGCCAGCTGGGGGGGCACCCGTGGCCGAGCGCGTGATCGGGCTGCTCGAGGCGGTCCCCTGGCTGCGCGCCTACGGCGGCCAGACGTTCGTGGTGAAGGCGGGCGGCGAGCTGCTCGAGGGCGACGCCCTGGTGGGCCTCGCCCGGGACGTGGCCGTGCTGGCGCGCCTCGGCGTCGGCGTCGTGGTCGTGCACGGCGGCGGGCCGCAGCTCGACCGCGCGGCCGCCGCCGCCGACGTCCGCACCGAGCGGGTCGCCGGGCGCCGCATCACCTCGCCGGCCCTGATCGCGCTGGCGATCGCGTCCTGGCGCGGCACGCTGTCGGCCGCCATCGTGCGCGCCGTCCGCGACCACGGCGAAGACGCCGTCGGCCTCGCCGGCTACGACGGCGCGCTCGTCAGCGCGTCGCGGCGCCCCGAGGCCGTCGTCACCACCGATGCGGGGGAGCGGCAGAGCGTCGACTTCGGCCTGGTCGGCGACGTCACCGGCGTCCGCGCCGACCTGCTCCGCGCGCTGCTCGCGGCCGGCACGATCCCCGTGCTCACGCCGCTGTGCGCCGGCGCGGGCGGCGAGATCCTGAACGTCAACGCCGACACCGTCGCCGCGGAGGTCGCCGTGGCGCTCGGCGCCGCGAAGCTCGTCCTGGCCACACAGGTGCCGGGGATCCTGCGCGATCCCGAGGACCCGCGCACGGTGATCGGCCAGGCGTCGCTGTCGGAGCTCGACCAGCTCGAGGCCGCCGGCACCCTGCGCGGCGGGATGCGGCCCAAGGTGGCGGCGATCCGGCGGGCGCTGACGGGCGGCGTCCCGCGGGTGCACGTCGTGGACGGTCGGCGCGCCGGCGCCCTCCTCGAGGAGGTGTTCACCGCCGAGGGCGCCGGGACGCTCATCGTCCCGTAGCGCTCACCGCAGCCGGGGCGTCTGCTCCAGCGGGATCCGCTCGACCTCGTCGCCCGGGACCTTCGGGAACCGGTCGGCGCGCCAGTCGGCGGCGGCCTGCTCCACCCGCTCGGGCGTGCTGGCGACGAAGTTCCACCACACGTAGCGCTCGCCGAGCGAGGCGCCGCCCAGCACCGCCAGGCAGGTCGGCGCCTCCGCGCGCACCGTGTCGGCGTGGGGGCCCAGCACGGCCAGCGTGCCGGTGTCGACCCGGTGGGGACCGAGCGTGATCTCGCCCCACAGGACGTAGACGGCGCGCTGCTCGTGGCCGCTCGGCAGCCGGAACGTCGCGCCGGGCTGCAGCGTGGCCGTGACCAGCACCAGCGGCGACGCCACGACCACCGGCGACCGCAGCCCGTAGGCGGTGCCCGCCAGCAGCGCCGCCGACACCCCGGGCGCGTCGATGGCGGGGGCCTCCTCGGCCGGGTGGTGCGCGAAGGACGGCTCACCGTCTTCGTCTTCGCGGGGCAGCGCCACCCACAGCTGCAGCCCGTGGAGGTGGGGACCCGCGGGCCGCAGCGCCGGCGGCGTGCGCTCGGAGTGGACGATGCCGCGCCCCGCCGTCATCCAGTTGACGGCGCCGGGCCGGATGACCTGCGCTGAGCCGAGCGAGTCGCGGTGCGCAGCTCGCCTCGACCAGCCAGGTGACGGTCCAGCCCGATGTGCGGGTGGCCCACGTCGACCCGTGCCGGCACAGGGCGGTCGTGGTGCCGGGCAGGGCATGTGGTCGAGGAACACGAACGGCCCGACGCTGCCCGCGTGCGGGCCGGCAGGACGCGCCCCACGGTGAGGGCGCCAGCTCGCGCGGGCGGACGTCGATCTGCTCCAGGAGCGGGTCGTTCACCGGTCGGCCCAGACGTCGCGGATCGACGGGTCCTTCTCGAACTGCCCCCGCGCGTACGGGCAGGTGGCGCGCACCGTCGTGCCCGTCTCGCGGGCCCAGGCGACGAGCCGGTCGAGCAGCTTCCGGCCGACGCCGAGCCCCTTCAGGCGCTCGTGGACCTCGGTGTGGTCGACGATGACCTCGCGCGGACCGCTCCGCACGTAGGTCATCTCGGCGATGCGCGCGCCGTCGCGCTCGAGGAAGAAGGCGCCGCGGCCGTCGGCCTCGGCGTGGGCGATGGGCAGCTCGGTCATGGCCGCTCCGTACGCTGCGCCGCGACCGGTTGCCACTAGAGACGCGACCAGCTCCGCGCCTCTCGGGACGCCCGCGCTTCTCATCGCGAGCAAGAGCCGAATGCCTGCCCGACCGGTGCGGCCGTCGGCATTCGGATGGGGGTCGTTCTGTTCGCCTTGTGCTTGCCCTTGGCCCTGGCCCCGCCGCCGCTGGTGCCGCCGCCGCTGGTGCCGCCGCCCGCCGGGCGCGCCGGCGCGTGTCGTTGCCGACGGGGCGCGGGCGGGCGGGGCGCGGCCGCGGCGTCGCGCGCGGGGCGTCGTCGTCGTCGCCCGCCTGCTCGTCGTCGTCGCCCTCGCCCGCGTCGGCCGCGGCGAGCGACAGCCCGTCGGGCCCCGACAGCGCCTCGCCGTCTTCGCTCACGACGAGCGCGAGCCCCGGCTCCCGGTCGACCTCGAGCTCCTTGCCGTCGGCGTCGCGCGCGGCGGTGTAGGCGTCGATGGTGACGGTCCACGCGCCGTCCTCGCCCTGCGCCTCGCTCCACTTGCACGAGTAGATCGTGGTCACGACGTGCTCGCACGTCCCGTCCTCGCGGAAGGTGACCTGCTGGTCGTCGCTGCTGTAGACCGTGCCCAGCAGCAGCGGATCCGCGGCCTCCTCCGGCACGTCCCCCTCGTCGGTGGGCGCCTCGTCGGTGGGCGCCACCTCGTCGGCGACCTCGTCGCCCGCCCCGCCTCCGCACGCCAACGCCGCGAGCCCCGTCACGACCAGCACCACCGGCAGCCGCTCCACGCGCCCTCCACGGCCTCCGGATAATCCGGTCAGGGCGGCAGCGCCGCTGCGAGCGCCGCGCACAGCTCGGCGTGCTCCTCCCGCGACACGGCGTGCGGCACGCCCGCGAACACCGTGAGCGAGGCGTCCCACCCCGCGCTCGACAGCCGCTGCACGGCGGCCTGCGCGGCCTGCAGCGGCACCACCGGGTCGTCCGAGCCGTGCAGCGCGCGCACCCGGGGCCGCGCGGAGGCGTCGGTGGCGAGGGGCACGCCGTCGGGCAGCATCCCCGCGATCGGCACCGCCAGCCCCACCGCCTCGGGGTGGTGCGCCGCGACGACGAACGACAGGATCCCGCCCTGCGAGAACCCCGTCACCACCGGCTCGCCCACCGTCGAGTGGGACCACGCCGACCGCGCGATCAGCGCCGCCAGCTTGTCGGAGGCGGCGGTGACCTCGGCGGCGTCGATGTGGGCGCCCTCGGCGTCGAAGCGGACGTCGAACCAGGAGTAGCCGTCGTGGTACGCGAGCGGCCCCCGCGGCGCCACGACCCGCGCGGGCAGGCGGCAGCGCTGCACCATCTCGAGCAGGTTCTCCGGCCGGTCGCCGAGGCCGTGGACGGCGACGATCAGCGGCAGCGGCCCGTCGCCGTCGGCCCCTCCACCGAGGACAGCCCCGGGTCGGGCATCGGCGGCAAGAGCGGCCCGCCCCGACACCCGAGCGCTCCGGCGAGCGGCACGAGCAGCAGGGCGCTCACCTCAGACGCCGGACGTGGCGGTGTCGGAGCGCTGCTGGACCTCGTCGGGCGACGCCTCGCCCTCGGGCTCGGGCGACGGCGTGGGCTTCTCCTCCAGCTCCGAGGCACGCCCCGAGCGGTCCTCCAGGAACAGCTGGTGGAACAGGTACATGGCGACGCCGACCACCAGCGCGGAGTCGGCGACGTTGAAGCTCGGCCACTCGGTGGGCAGGCCGTGGCCGTGGAGCCAGCCGACGAGCGAGGGGCTGTCGGTGTAGACCTTCAGGAAGTCGGTGACGGTGTGCTTCGCGACGCGGTCGATCGCGTTGCCGAGCGCGCCCGACAGGATGAGCCCGAGCGTGGCCGCCATGAACTTGTCGTTGCGCGGCAGCCGCCGGAACAGGTCGACGATGACGGCCGCGGCGACGAGCGTGAAGACGAGGAACAGCCAGTGGCGGTACTCGAAGTCGCGGAACATGCCGAACGCCGCGCCCGGGTTCTGCCGGTGGACGATCGAGAAGAAGCCTGGGATGACGGTGATCTCGTCGACGTCCTGTTGCAGCGTGGACGCGACCCACCACTTCGACAGCTGGTCGAACGCCAGCCCGAGGACGGCCACGGAGACGAACACGATGTTTCGTGGGTTCACCGGCACTCCGAGCGCGGCAGCACGCGCCGATCAGCGACCGTAGCCACCGGAGGGGCCCGGGGCAACCCCGCGCCGCAACCCCTGCGGCGCGCGCCGGGGCCGGTTACGCGGCGTCGTGCACCCTGTCCTGTTCTGGATCGGCAGCTTCCCGATCCACGGGTACGGCGCCATGGGCGCGCTGGCCTTCGTGGTCGGCGCCGGGATCTGCCTGTTGCGCGGCACCCGCCAGGGGATGGACCGCGAGCGGCTCGCCGACGTCATCTTCTGGATGGCGATCACGAGCCTGCTCGGCGCCCGCGTCGTGTTCCTGCTGCAGAACCCGCAGTACGTCCACTCCGTCGCCGACCTCTTCGACATGCGCGGCGGTGGCCTCGTGTTCTACGGCTCGTTCCTGGTGGGGATCCCCGTCGGGTTCGCGCTGATGCGCCGCTACCGGCTGCCCGCCTTCGCGGTGTGGGACATCTTCGCCACCGCCTTCCCGCTGTCCCACGCGATCAGCCGGATCGGCTGCTTCCTCGCCGGCTGCTGCTACGGGCTGCCCACCGACGTGCCCTGGGCCGTGACCTTCCCCGCCGACCAGCCGCTCGCGCCGCCCGGGATCCCGCTGCACCCGACCCAGCTGTACGAGGCCGGCGCGCTGCTGCTCATCGGCCTCGCGACCAACCTGTTCCACCGCCACCGCAAGTTCGACGGGCAGGTGTTCCTGCTCTACCTCGTGCTCTACGCGATCGCGCGGGCGGCGCTGGAGTCCTTCCGCGGCGACGTCGACCGGGGCTGGTTCCTGCCCGAGGTCTTCGGCGAGGCCCTGTCGTTCTCGCAGGGCATGAGCGTCGTCTTCGCGGGGGTGGCGCTGGTGGTCTTCTTCTGGGGCGCCCGCCGCCAGGCGCGGCGAGACGCCGAGCGGCTCGCGGTGGGCGCGTCGATCCGGGGGCCCGTGGCGCCCGATCAGGCGTAGCTGGGGCCGCGAGCGCCGTAGCCGGCCTCGGCCAGCAGCGTGAGGAGCTCCTCCGAGCGGGTGTCGCCCACCAGCGCCAGCGACGCGGCGAGCGCCCGCCAGCGGACGTGGCGGCCGCCGGCGGCGGCGATGGGTTCGGCGTCCGCGTCGTTCGCCGAGACGACGGTGACGACGCTGTTCGGGACGGCCTCCCGGTGCGTGTCGACCAGCGCGGGATCGACCCGCGCGCCGAAGCGCACCGTGACGAGGGCCGTGCACAGCGCGCCGTCGACCCGCGCGTCGACCCGGAGGTCGGCGCGGCCGAGGCACACGTCGTCGCGGAACAGCAGCTCGTTGCGGGCCACCCGCAGCGGGCCCGTGCCCGGGAGGCCGAGCAGCGGCGCCACGTTGGTGCGCCCCCGGACGGAGTGCAGCAGCAGCTCACCGAGCAGCGACGACAGCGACGTGGCGACCCAGGCGTCCGCGGAGGTCGAGTGGGCTTGGTAGATGCGGTGCAGCACGGTCCCTCCGGGCGGGGCTCCGCCGTCCGAGGTGCGGCGTGCAAGCGGCAATCCCGGGCGGCTCGAGGCGGGGCGGTTCGTTTCGCGTGTTTCAACCTACACGGGCACCGCGCCCGGCAAAAGGCTCCCGGGCCGCCCCGCGGCGGGCCTCGGAGGGAGACATCGGCCGGCAGCGTGTCCTCGCCCGCTCGCTGAAACCCGTCTGACACCGGGTACCGAGGGAAGGAGCCCCGTCACTGGCAGTTGCGGAGATCCGGCCCGTAGTGCATGCCGAACGCGTTGCCGTTGCAGCAGCAGTTGTAGTCGGTGCTCCACTCGTGGCCGACGAGCGCGCCCGTGGCGGGGTCGAACCACCAGCGGGTGGTGCCGTAGCCGTCGGGGCACTCGATGCGGTCGAAGGTGCCGAGCACCGGGTCGGTGCACTGCGACGCGGTGCAGCAGAAGTAGCTCGCGCCGCTGTCCTGGCAGAGGGTCACGGCGTCGAGCTGGTCGGTGTACGACGGGCAGGCGCTGCCCTGGCACAGGTTGCAGAGGTGCGTGTAGCACTGGTAGCCGACGGTCTGCTCCGTCGCGTCGCAGCCGGTGTCGGTGTCGGTGTCCGAGTCGGTGTCGGTGTCGGTGTCGCTGTCCGAGTCGGCGTCGGCGTCGGCGTCGGCGTCGGCATCGGTGTCGGCATCGGCGTCGGTGTCGGCATCGCCGTCGGTGTCGGTGTCGGTGTCGGTGTCGGTGGCGTCCTTCCCGCCCGTGCACGCCGCGAGGGCCACGAGGACCCAGAACCAGCTCCGCATCGTCGCTCCGTCCGTGCCGTGGGGGGTGCGTGCCGACGACGGGGTCGGCCGGTCCCAGCGTTCTCGTGCAACGACCCCCGACCCCGCCGCCGGATCCTCAGGCTGCCACGGCGCGCGGCGATCCGCGCGCCCGGAAGGACACAGCGTGTACACCGACTCGCTCAGGCCGCCCGCGCCGTCACCAGGAACACGGAGTACGGCCGATCCTCCTGTGCACCTCCACCGCCGTCTCGAACGCCACCTCCGCGAAGCCGGCGGCCGCGAGCTGCGCGCCGAGCACCCTCCCGGTCGAAGCCCGCGTGGTAGACGCCCTCGGTGTCGGCGGGGTGGAAGGTGCCGTCCTCGGCGTCGAGGTCGGCGAGCGCGATCCGCCCGCCGGGCCGCAGGTGCGCGCGCAGCGCCCGCAGCAGCGCGGCGGTGTCGCGGACGTGGTGCATCGCCATCGCCGAGACCACGAGGTCCACCTGCACGTCGAGCGGCGCCTCGAGCAGGTCCTGGCAATGCGCCACGACCTTGTCGCGCAGCGCCTCCTTGGCCGTCAGCTGCGCGAGCATCGCGGGCGAGAGGTCCACCGCGTGGATGGTGCCCACCGACGGCGCGATCCCGCCGCTCACTGAGGCCCGTCCCCGCCCCGAAGTCGAGCACCACCCAGCCGGGCGACAGCGGCACCCGCTCGCGCAGCGCGCGGACGACGCCCTCGGAGATCTGCGCCGGGACGGGACGCTGGTCCCAGTCGGCGGCCTTGTCCTCGAACAGATCGGCCATGGTGCCTCCCCCCGCCCCATACCGTGGCCGGCGGGCCCCCGCGCACCTTACGGAGCGGGCATGGACGCTGACCCTCGCGAGCCGACCCGCGCCGAGATCGACGCCACCCGGGGCGACCTGGTGCTCGAAGTTCGGCGCCAGCTGGTGCGGCTTCTGCCGCGCCGCCGCGCCCCACGTCGCCGCCGCCATGCGCGAGCACCCCGACGTGGCGCACCGCTGGGTGGAGGACGGCCCCGGGCAGCCGCTCGGCCGCTCCTTCCGCGTCGAAGCTGTGGCCCACGCTGGTGGTCCTGCGCGACGGCCAGGAGGTCGGCCGGGTCGTGCGCCCCAACGACCGTCGACGACGTGCGCAGCGCGCTCGCCGCCCTGGGCTGACCGTCACAGCTGGATGGCGTGGCTGCGCGGCACGAACAGCACGCCGTCCCACGCGCGCGGCAACGCGTCGGTCGCGCTGAGCACCAGCGCCTCCCGCGGGCCGTCGGCGCCGTAGCCGTGCAGGCGGCGCTCGGCGTCGAACCACGCCGCCAGCGCCGGGTCGTCGCGCACCGGCCGCAGGTCCGCGAACCAGGCGCCCGGCGACACCCGCGCCAGCACGCCCACCAGCGCGTCGGCGGGGCCGGCGGCACGGCGTACGCCTCGTAGCGGCGGTCGCGCCCGGGCTGCGTCCAGCTGCGGCCCGTCCCGCCCACGCCGCCGCTCGCCGCGAGGAAGGTGCCCTCGCCGAACTCGAGCGCCACGGCGTAGTAGGCGCCCTCGGGCAGCGCCGCCGCGACGACGCTGCCGGTGGGCGCCCAGCCGTCGGCGTGCGGCGTCCGCGCCACGTGGCCGTTGTGCGCCCACAGCACGGCGCGGTGGTCAGCGAGCTCCGCAGCAGGTTCTCGGCCATGAACTGGTCGCGCGCCGTGGTGGCACAGCCCGCGTTGCGCCCGCGGTCGCAGTACTTCGCGATGGTGAGGGTCTCGGCGACCACGTCGAGGTGGCCGAGCGTCTCGGCGAGGCCCGGCGGCGCGGGGTCCAGCGCCACCAGCGCCGCGCGCACGTCCTGGGCCGCCGCCACCGCGGCGTCGGCGTCGGGCACCTCGAGCAGCGCCGGCGCCGCCAGCACCGCCTGCAGGCGCGCCAGGAGGCCGGGGTGATCGGCCAGCCGCTGCGCCAGCGCCGCGGCCGACGCCGCTGGCGACTGGCTGTCGACCCCCACCACGGTGATCGCGGTCGCCCCGGCTTCCGCGTTGTGCGCGCGGATCCAGGCGAACATCGCCAGGAACTCGGACGACGTGGCGAAGAAGTAGTCGTCCGCGAGCAGCGCGCAGGTGCTCGCGCGAGCCGTCGCCCGCGCCGTGGACCCAGGCGTCGACCGCACGGCCCGTCGCGTAGGGCAGCTCCATCGCGAGCAGATCGAAGCCGTGCTCGGTGGCGAGGTAGCGCACGAGGCGATCCTTGACCGCGAAGTGCTCGCGCGTGCCGTGCGTGGCCTCGCCGAGGCCCACCACGCGCCGGTCGCCGAGCACGGCGCCGAGCGGGGCCAGCGTCTGGAGCAGGACGTGGGCCTCCTGCAGCCAGTGGAGCGCGGCGTCGGCCTCCGAGCCGCGGACGCCGCGGACAGCCAGGCGAAGGTCAGCATCGGAGCCCCGTACCTGGCTGCCGACGCTACGGCCAGCTCCGCACGATCCGCACCCCCACCACGGGCTCGCGGAACGAGGCCAGCGCCACCCCCCGGCTCGCCGCGCGCGCCCAGCGCTCGCCGGCGTGCCACGCCCCGCCGCGCACCACCCGCCCCTCGGGGTCGGGCGTCTCGCCGGGCGCCTGGCGCGGCGCGTCGGGCTGCGCCACGAACGCGTCGGCGCACCACTCGTGGATGTTGCCCGCCAGGTCGCGCACGCCGTAGGGGCTCTCGTCGACCGGGTAGTCGCCCACCGGCACCGGCAGCGGCTTGCCGGGGGTGCTGGCCCGGGTGCGCGCCCACGACGCGTCGTAGAAGTCGCCCCAGGGGTAGCGCCTCGCGTCGACGCCGCGGGCGGCCTTCTCCCACTCGACCTCGTAGGGCAGCCGCCAGGGCAGCCGCGACCGCTCCGCCTCCCACGCGGCGTAGGCGCGCGCGCTCGTCCAGTCGACCAGCACGGCGGGGTGCTCGGGCAGCCACACGTCGCCGTCCTCGTCGGGCTGCAGCACGAAGCGCCCGGCCCCGTCGCGCCCGTAGACGGGCTGCTCGCCGGCGCGCGGCTGGTGCCGCAGCGCGTCGCCCTCCCGCCCGCGCGCCACCAGGTCGTCGAGGAACGCGATCCACTCGCGGTTGGTGACGGGGAACCGCCGCACCACGAAGCCCTCGACCCACCGCCGGCGCGCGGGGTGCGGCCACTCGGCCTGCGGGTCGCCGCCCCAGGTGGTCCACCCCGCGGGCACGTACACGTCGTCGGGGCCGAGCGAGCCGCGCGGCGGCAGCGCGATCGGCCGCGCCACCGGCTGGCGCCCGCCGGGCGGCTCCGGGGCGATGCCGTCCCAGTCGGCGTTGCGCTGCATCCAGACGGGGTAGCGCACGGGCTCGCAGGCCGGGTGGCGCACCGCGAGCTGGTAGGTCCCCATCGGCAGGCGCGCGCGCAGCAGCGGCGTCGTCCCGAGGACCCCCACGGAGACCGGCACCCGGCGCCGATCGCGCAGCTCGAGCCGGAACGCCTCGACCTCGGCCCCCGGCGGGTCGGTCACCAGCGTGAGGGTGCCCGCGCCGTCGATGTAGGCGGCCTGCCGACGCCCGACGTCGTGGGCGCGCACCAGGTGGAGGAGCTGCGCCGCGCGGGGGCGGTCCCCCTCGGCCTCGGCGCGCTGGTGCTGCCCGCGGAAGTACTCGGCCAGCCGATCGTGGGCCTCGACCAGGTTGGGGTCGGTCCGCAGCGCCCCCTGCAGCGCCTCGATCCGCTGGACCTCCATCAGCTCCGCGGCGGCGGCGCACTCGGCGGCGGCGTCCTGCAGGGCCCACAGCTCGCGCTTGCGCTCCTCGGGCTCGTGGGCCCGCACGCCGCGCAGGTGGCGCTCGGCGTCGGCCAGCAGCGTGCGGGAGCGCTCCCTCAGGCGCAGGATCTCGGTCAGCGCGCGGTCGGCCGTCTCGACCTCGGCCAGCGCACGCTCGCGCCGGTGCGTCCCCGCGAGCCAGGCCTCCACGGCCTCGGCGACGGCGGCGGCCGTGGCGGGCCGCCGGTCGCGCTCCTTCTCCAGGCACAGGAGCGCGAGCTCGGCGAGCTCGTCGGGGACCCCCGGCCCGCTCGGCGGCGGGGGCGTCTCGCTGATCACCTGCGTCAGCGCGTCGAAGCGGTCGAACGCGGCGAACGGCGGCTTGCCGGTCAGGATCTCGTACAGCGTGGCGCCGAGCGCGTGCACGTCGGCCCGCGCGTCGACGAGGTCGAGCTCGCCGCGGGCCTGCTCGGG
The DNA here is from genome assembly GCA_041389545.1 of Myxococcota bacterium. GTDB lineage: Bacteria > Myxococcota_A > UBA796 > UBA796 > JACKER01. The sequence continues at coordinate 74,595 of JAWKRQ010000030.1, forward strand.
CGGCATGTAGCCGAGCGTGCCGATGACGGCGCCGTCGAGCGTGCGGCGGACGTCGGGGCTGGATCGGCTCGTCAGGACGGGCCGGTCGTCGCCCGGCTCGGCGCTGCCGACGACCTTGGCCAGGCCCCAGTCCACGATGACCGTGGCGCCGTGGTCCTCGACGATGACGTTCTCGGGCTTGAGGTCGCGGTGGACGACCCCGCGCGCGTGGGCGTACCCCATGGCGTCGGCCACGGCGTGGAAGCTGGCGACCAGCCGGCGCAGGCTCCCGCTCGGCGCCTCGCCGTGGAACGCGCGGATCCGCATGGCGAGCGTGGTGCCGCCGACCACCGGCATCGTGAAGTAGGGCTCGCCCGAGTCCAGCGTGCCGAGGTCGTAGACGGGGACGATGCCCGGGTGCTGCAGCTGCGCCACCACCTGCGCCTCGGCGACGAACCGAGAGCGGGCGGCCGTGGACAGCACGCTGTGGGCCACCTTCATCGCCACGACCCGCCCGAGCACGCTGTCGTGGACCCGCAGCACCTGCCCCATGCCCCCGGCGCCGAGGGTGCCGAGCCCGCGGTAGCGGGGCGGCAGCGGCCCGCGGGTGCGCGGCGGCTCGTGCTCGTCGCTCCAGGTCTCGGCCAGCGGCAGCGACGGCATCGGGAGCGTCGAGCCGCGGCCCTGCGCCGGGTACGCCGCGAGCGTGTCGTCGCCGCCGGCGTCCTCGCTCCACCGCGTGTCGCGCACCAGGGCGTCGAGCTCGGCGGTCAACGCCTCGCTCGGGTGGTGGCCGTGACGCCGCAGCAGCTCGAGGATCGTGTCCTGCAAGGCCCCCCTAGACGTCTTCCGAGAAGCCGGTGACGCGGATGCTGGTGGTCGCGCCGGAAGCGGTCTTGAAGCTCCCCTTGCCCGTATCGAGCGGCGGGGTGAACCCGAAGGTGGTCGTGGACGTGACGTCGATGACCAGCCCCGGCTGCTGCGAGGCGTCGACGCTCACCCACGTCTTGCCGCCCGACGGCGCGACCTGCAGGCGGGAGGTGGGCGCGGTCTGCGGCTTGGGCGGCCCCAGCTCGAAGTCCTGGAAGCTCGCCGACGACAGCCCGTTGACCACCGTGAGGATGGGCGGCGTCACGTCGTAGCTCGTCTGGCGCGCGTTGCTCGTGCCCGTCTGGGTGAACGCCACCACCTGCGACGACTGGTTCGTGAGCACCGCGCCGATCCGGCGCACCTTGTAGCCCGAGACGCTCGCCGAGAAGTCGGTGGTGAGCGCGCAGACCACCGCCCCCGAGCTGTCGTTGCGGGCGACGTACAGGGCGTAGGACGTGTTCGGCTGCACGCCGCCGACCACGCCGCCCACGCCCGTCACCGTCACGTCGACCGTGCGGGTCTCGCCGGTCGGGATCACGATGTCGACGGAGTCCGTGGCGTCGCGGCAGGTGCCCGCGCCGATCGTGACCGTGTTCCCGCCGTTGCTCGTGCTGTTCAGCCCATCGATCGTCAGAGACATCGGCTCCCCGTGGAGGTTCGAGGTCGATCTACGCGCCACGGTCCGCCGGCGCAATGCACCGACGGTCACATCGGCCCGCAGGGCATGGCAGGTGGCTCGGGGCCGCGGCGCGCGCTACCGGCGGTGACGGAGGACGGGGCATGCTGGTGCTGCAAGTCGCGCTCGGGGGGATCGCCGCGGCGCAGGCGCAGGAGCCGACGGCGCCGACCGAGCGGCCGCTGACCTACCGCGAGGTCCTGCAGGCCGCGATCGCGGGCAACGGCGACCTCGCCGTGACCGAGATCGCCCGCGATCGCGCCGAGGCGCAGGTGCTCGGGGCGAACGGGCTGTTCGATCCACTGCTGCAGGCGTCGGTCGGCCTCGACCGATCGCGCTCCCAGGGCTTCCTCAACGGCTTCCCCTACGACTCGCGGCGCCGCGCCTGGCAGAGCGACGTGACCCTGTCGGGCGTCCTCGGCACGGGCACGGACTGGTCGGTGTCGTCGGGGCTGTCGCGCAACCAGTCCACCTTCGTCACGCGCGATCTCGGGGGCGACGCCACGCGCGAGACCGACGCGTTCGTGGCCTACACCGGCGTGTCGCTCACCCAGCAGCTGCTCGAGGGGGTGCGGTTCCGCTACAACGTGCAGAACGTCACGCTCGCGCGCCAGGCGCTCGACGCCGCGGGGCTGTCGGTCGAGAAGCAGCGCCAGGACACGCTGTACGCCGCGGCCGAGGCCTACTGGACGTGGTCGTACCAGATCCAGCTCCACACCATCGCGCTCGACGCGGTGGCGGTGGCCGAAGAGGCGCTGCGGGTGGGGAACCTGCAGGTGGAGCGCGGCCAGCTCGCGCCGGTCGAGGCCACCCGCCTGGAGGCGGCGCTGGTGCAGGCGCGCTCCGACGCGCTCGACGCCCGCAACGCGGCCGAGCAGGCGGCCAACGTCGTGCTGCTGGCGCTCGGCGAGGATCCGGGCGAGCCCATCGCCCCCGCCACCGAGGCGGGCGACGTCCCCGACACCACCGACATCGAGGCCGACAAGGCCGTCGCGGTGGCGCTGGAGCAGAACCTCGACCTGGCGCTGGCCCGCCAGCAGGTCGAGACGGCCGGCACCGTGCTCGACAACGCGAAGCACGCCCTGCTGCCCTCGCTCGCGGCCACGCTCGACGCCGGCGTCGCGAGCCAGCGCTGCCCGAACGACGCCACCGACTGCAGCGGCGGCAACGCGCTCGACGCGATCAGCGGCCTGCTGTCCGACGAGAACCAGCCCTACGTCTCGGTCGGCGGGCTGCTGTCGGTGCCGCTCGGCAACCGCGCGGCGCGGGGCGCGCGCGACGTGGCCGCCGCCGACGTGGCCCTGCGCGACCGCCAGCTGCAGGACACCGAGCGGCTCGTCGCGGCCGCGGTCGAGGAGCAGGTGCGCACGCTGCAGTCGGCCCGGCAGCGGATGGAGCTCGCCGACGCCAACGTGCGCCTGGCCGAGGAGACCCTCCGCGCCGAGGAGGCGCTCGCGGCGGCCGGGCGCACCATCCAGAAGAACGTGCTCGAGGCGCGCACCGAGGTCGCGCGGACCCGGGCGGAGGCCGCCAAGGCGCGCACCGACACCCGTCTCGCGCAGGCGCGGCTCCTGGCGCTCCAGGGCCAGCTCTCGGCCGAGCAGTAGTACACTGGCGTAGGAGCCGGCGGATCCTCCGCTGCCGGCTGCGGGGACGGGGTGGAGGGGCTGCTCGATCTGCCGGCCTGGCGGCGGCGCATCCTCGATCGCGTCCTGACGTGGACGGCGGTGGTGGCCGCGGTGCCGGCGATGGCCGGCGTGTGGCTGTCGGTGGAGGTCGGGCTGTGGCCGCTCGCCCTGGTCGACGGCGGCGCCTGGGTGCTGCTGCTCGGCCTGGCCGTCCGGCGCGACCTGCCCTACGGGCTGCGGGCGGGCGCCACGCTCGGCATCATCGGCGCGGTCGGGGCCGCGGTGCTCGCCATGACCGGGCCGTACGGCGTCGGCCTGCTGTGGCTCGTCGCGGTGCCGTCGCTCGCGGGCGCGCTCGGCCCGCCCCGGGCGTTCTGGTGGGCGCAGGCCGCCGTGCTCGGCGCGCTGGTCGCGATCGCCGCCGCTGTGGCGTGGGGCGAGCTCGCCTGGCCCGAGCCGCCCGCGCCGACGGTCTGGTGGCTGATGGCATGGACCAGCCTGCTGTGCGTGTCGCTGCTGGTGGGGCTGTCCACGTCCACCATGATGGAGGGCCTGCAGGGCTCGCTGCGCGCGCAGGTGGCGGCCAACGAGGCGCTGCAGCACGAGATCCGCGCCCGGCAGGCCGCCGAGGCCCAGCGCGAGGCGCTGCAGCGGCAGCTGGTGGTCGCGCAGCAGATGGAGGCCGTCGGGCGGCTGGCGAGCGGCTTCGCGCACGACCTGAGCAACGTGCTCACGGTCATCCGGCTGGAGGCCGACACCGCGCGCCACGCCGGGGGGCCCGAGCTCGAGCGCGCGCTCGACGGCCTGGTGCAGGCGAGCGACTCGGCCGCCGGCCTGTGCGACGAGATGCTGGTCTTCGCCCGCCGCCGCCCGACGGTGCGGGTGCGCCTCGTGCTCGACGAGATCGTGCGGAAGGCCGAGCCCATGCTCTCGCGCCTCGCGGGCGACCACTGCCGGCTGGTCCTCGCGCTCGGGGTGCCCGGGGCGGTCGTGCTCGCCGAGGCCGCGGAGCTCGAGCGCGTGCTCGTCAACCTCGTGACCAACGCCCGCGACGCGATGCCGGAGGGCGGCCTCGTCCACCTGCGCACGCTCCCGGGCGACGACGGCACCGTGCTCGTCGAGGTCGAGGACGAGGGGTCGGGATGACGCCCGAGACGCTCGCCCGCGTGTACGAGCCGTTCTTCACCACCAAGGAGCCCGGCGCGGGCACGGGCCTCAGGCTGTCCACGGTGTACGCCGTGGCGTCGGCCCTCGGCGGCCGGGTCGAGGCCCGCAGCGCGCCGGGCGAGGGCGCCTGCTTCTCGCTCGTGGTGCCCCGCGCGGCCGCGGGCGTGGGCCAGACCCCGACCCCGCCGCTGCCGCTGATGGCCATGCCGCGCACGGCGCCGCGGGTGCTGGTGGTGGAGGACCAGGCGCTGGTGCGCAGCGTGGTGGTGCGGGTGCTGGAGGGGCTCGGCTGCGTCGTCGCCGAGGCCGACGGCGCGGAGCCCGCGCTCGCCTGGCTCGACGCCCAGGAGATGGCACCAGACCTCGTGATCACCGACATCGTCATGCCCGGCGCGACCGGGGTGGAGCTGGCGGAGCGGATCCGCGCCCGCGACCCGGCCGCGCGCATCCTCGGGATGAGCGGCTGGATGGGCGACGACGCCCTGGCGAACCGGCTCGAGGAGCTCGGCGTCCCGCTGCTGCGCAAGCCGTTCCCCCCGCGCGAGCTGGCGCGCCTGGTCACCGAGCTGCTCGCGCTCGACGCGGCGAGCGGCTGAGGTCACGCTCGCAGGCGCGTGCGCCACGCCTCCACGGCGTAGCCGCCGAGCAGCGCGACGGGGACGGTCGCGACGGTCAGCGCCACCGTGCAGCGCACGACCGAGCGCCGCAGCGGGCGCGGCAGCCGGACGCGGAAGCCGTCGTGGTCGTGCGCCTCGGCCACCTCGTGCAGCGGGTTCGTCGGCTCCACCTCACTCCTCCCACTGCTCGATGCCGGGCGGGTACAGCGACGGGACGTGCACCGCGCGGTAGCTCCGCCAGCCGAGCGGCTCCACCTCGACGTCGCTGCGGACGCGCAGGTCGCGCACCACGTCGCCCTGCGCATCGAACTCGACCATCCGCGCATAGCGGCTGCCGTAGCCGAGGTCCTCGTTGAGCGTGGCCCCCTCGCTCGTGGGCATGCCCCACACGCCGAGCACGTGCCCGCCGCCGAGCGGCTGCGCGTTGCCCAGCGCGCGCGAGTAGACCCAGCCCGTCCCCGTCTCCGAGAAGGAGGCGACCTGCTCGACCGTGCGCGCCTGCGCGTCCACCCGGTACCCGACGACGCGCGACTGCTGCACGTGGCCCGGATCCGCGGGCGCGTACGGCGAGCCGCCCCAGTCGCCGTTGTCGAACATCCACAGCGTGCCGTCGTCGCCCACGGCGGGGCCGTGCTGGTGCCAGGGCCAGGCGAAGGGCTCGCCCACGGGCTGCAGCAGGTAGGGGCGCAGGGCGTCGGACCAGCCGTCGGGGTTGCCGAGGATCCACGACAGCTGCCCGTCGGGGGCGAAGGCCGCCAGCGCGTCCTGGTGGCGGACCGAGACCAGCACCGACTGGTCGGGCAGCACGATCACGCCGTTGGCGTGGGCCCAGTCGCGCAGCTCGCCGAGCGCGTCGAGCGAGTCGAAGCCGATGCGGAACGGATCGAGGGCGTCGACCAGGGACCAGCGCCAGCGGACGACGCCGTTCGGGTCGAAGTGGATCACCTCGGCGTCCTGCAGGGTGGCCGGGCCGCAGGAGACGGTGGGGGCGTCGTAGCTGCAGGGGTAGTCGCCCACGAGGCGCGCCCGGGGCGTGATCGAGAGGAAGGCGCCGTCGGCGGTCGGGAAGAGCTCGTGGTTCAGCGTGTTCGCGTCGATCGGCACGAACGCGCTGCGCGGCGCCGGATCGACCCGGACGGCGCCCCACTGCGACAGGATCTCGCCCGTGAGGCTCACGCGCCAGGCCACGCCGCCGGCGAGGGCGAGCAGGGTGCCCGCGCTGTCGAGGCGGACGTCGCCGAACTCGAGCGGGGCCTCCCACAGCCAGACCACGCGGTCGTGCTCGTCGACCGCGACGACGTAGCCGAGGTCCTCGGCGATGCTCTCGGTGGGGAACAGCAGCAGGCCGGGCGTCACGTCGTCGCGGGCGGGCACGACGGTGTCGAGGATCGGGAAGCGCTCGGGCAGCGAGCCCGTGCGGAAGGCCTGGGGGCCCGACCAGACGTCGACGCCGTCGCGCTCGGCCTGGACGTTCACCACGACGGTCTCGTCGGGGAGCAGGCCCAGGAGCGGCACCGTGAGCGCGTCGGTCTCGTCGGGGAAGGTGAGGGTGCGCACCCCGCGGTCGTCCTCGAGGCGGACCCGGACGTGGGCGGGCCGATCGAGCCGGACGGTGAGCTCGCGCACCAGCGGGAGGGCGGGGATGGCGTCGCCGAGGGCGGGGGTGCCGTGGCGGAAGCGGGGCGGCTCGCCCTCGCGCTGGCAGGCGGCGAGGATCAACAGGGCGGACGGGCGCATGCGGCAACGTACTCTGCCGGCGCGTGGTACGTGCGGAGGGGAGGGCGGATGGGGCTGCCGCGCAACGTGCTGCGGCCGGTCGAGGCCGACTGGGCGCACGACTGGGGCGGCCGCCCCGCGCCCGCGCGGTACCAGGCGAGCACGCTGGAGCTCGGGCTGCCGCTCGGGCTCGAGGGGGTGGGCGCGAACCTGAAGCGGCTGCCGCCCGGCAGCCACGGCGGGCCGCTGCACTGGCACCTCGTCGAGGAGGAGCTGTTCTACGTGGTGTCCGGCGAGCTCGTCGTGCGCGAGCTCGCGCCCGACGCCGACCGGTACCGGGAGTACGCGCTGCGCGCCGGCGAGCTCGTGGCGTACCCGCCGGGCACGAAGCTCGCGCACACCTCGCTGTGCCGCGCGGCGGAGCCCGCGCTGTACCTGTCGCTGTCGGACGACCGGGCGCCGCACGAGGTCTGCTGGCTGCCCGACTCCGGCAAGGCGCTGCTGCGGGGCTTCGGCATCGGGCGGCTCGGCGACGACGCCGAGCCCGTGCGGCGGCGGGCGGTGCACCTCGGCGACGAGGAGCGGCCGGCGTGGGTCGCGGGGCCGGGGCGCGTGCCGGAGCGGGTGCTGGCGGAGGGGGTCCACGGGCGGCCGCTGGCGCGCGCGGCCGGCGCCACGCGGGTGTTCCTGAACGTCGATCGGCTGGCGCCCGCCGCGATCAGCGGGCCCCTGCACTGGCACACCGCCGACGACGAGCTGGTGCTGGTGCTCGCGGGGCGGCCCACGCTGCGGCAGGTGCGCGACGGCGTCGAGGAGCGGGTGGTGCTGCAGCCGGGCGACGCCGTGGGCTTCCGCGCGGGCGACCGGGTCGCCCACCAGCTCCGCGGCGGCGACGACGAGGCGGTGCTGGTCGTGGTCGGGAACCACCGGGTCGACGACGTGACCGTGATGCCGGAGCTCGGCGAGATCGCCGTCCGCGCGCTCGGGCGGCGCGCGCGGTTCACGCCGGTGGAGTACTGGGAGGGAGAGACGTGACGCGGAGGCGCCCGTGAAGTGGCTCGACGACGCGAAGAAGAGGGCGAGCGACGCCGCGGCCGACGCCACGGCGCGGGCGCGCGACGAGGCCGGCAAGGCGGCGCTCCGCGCGGCGTGGGACCAGGTCAAGCGCGGGGTCGGCTCGTTCGCCGACCGGCTGCGGGGCGCGGCCGAGGCCGAGCTGGCCGAGGCGCAGGCCGCGCGGGCCGACGCCGAGGCGGATGCGCCCGTCGACGAGGCGCCCGCGCCGCCCGTCCGCTCGGCCGACGCCGCGGTGGCGCGGGCCAAGGCGGCGTTGGCCGAGCAGCGGGCGCTGCTGGCGGCCGAGGCGCCCACCGAGATCGACGACGACGCCGACGACGCCGACGAGCCCGACGAGCCCGCCGAGCGCGACGAGGCCGAGGTCGCGCCGGCGGTCGACGACGGCGACCCGATGGCGCGGGCGCGGGCGGCGCTGGAGCGCTCGGCGGCGGCGCGCCAGTCCGCGACGCACAGCCCGCGGGCGGCCGCGCGGGAGGCCGCGGCGCGCGAGGAGCTCGCCCGGCTCAAGGCCGCGCTCGACACCGAGGACTGACCGCTACTTGCCCACGTCCGAGAGCAGGACCTGGTACACGACGGGGTCGTCGCCCGACCCCACGACCTGGCGCCGCCCGCCCACGCGCATCTTCAGCAGCGCCGACTCGAGCGGCGCGGGCAGGTCGTCGCCGTCGTCGAGGCGGTACCAGGTGCAGTTGGCGCGGCCGTAGGTGTCCTCGACGGCGGCGCCGTCGCGCCAGGAGGCCCAGTCGATGCAGACGCGGCCCGAGGGCTTCACCCGCTTGCCGTCGCCCACGGCGAGGTCGGCGTAGCGCGCGGTGCCGTTGCGGGCGGCCTGCAGCGCCTCGGGCGGCACCTCGGCCGGCGCGGCCGGCGCGGCGCGGGGCGGCTCCAGGCCGAGCAGCTCCACCTCGAAGTACAGCGTGGCGTCGGGCGGGATCGGGCCGGCGCCGCGCTTGCCGTAGCCGAGGTCGGGCGGGATGACGAGCCGGCGCGTGCCGCCCACGCGCATGCCGATCAGGCCGTCCTCCCAGCCCTTGATGACCTGGTGCTGGCCCACCCGGAACGAGAAGGTGCGGCCGCGGTCCTTGCTCGTGTCGAAGACCGTGCCGTCCTCGAGCATGCCGGTGTAGTGCACCTCGAGGGTCGCGCCGGGGACGACCTCGTCGCCGTCGCCGGGCGCCACGTCCTGGACCTGCACGCCGGCCTCGGTGGCGTGCCACGGGGCGGGATCGGGCGAGACGGGCCAGTCGGCGGCGAAGGCGGACTGGCCGGCGAACAGCAGGAGCAGCGACAGCATGGGGTTCTCTCCTCGCCGGGGGACGACTGATAACGTGTGGGCGGGCGCGCGCCGTCCCCGCGCCGCCCCGGCGGCGGTGCTTCCGGGCGATCGTCCCCGGAGACGGCCGCCATGGCTCGCTCTTCGCAGGGTGCGTGCGAGATTGGCCCGAGGCGTGCATGATGGCGGGGGACGACCGTGGAGTCCAACACCCGATGCACCTGCGAGACCTCGACAACGAATCCAGAATGCGCCTGGTGCGGTTCGTGTGCTCGTTCGCCTGGGCCGACCTCGAGATCCAGGACGCCGAGCGCGCGCTGGTCATGCGCATGCTCGAGCAGCTCGAGCTCGACGACGACGAGAAGGGCCAGGCCGAGCGCTGGCTCAAGGTGCCGCCGCCGCCCGAAGACGTGGACCCGCTCGACATCCCGCAGGAGCACCGTCAGCTGTTCCTGAACACGGTGCTCGAGGGGGTCGGGGCCGACGGCCGCGTCGACAGCAAGGAGATCGAGACGCTGTCGGTCTTCGAGAAGCTGCTGCGGGTCAACCCCGACGACGACGACCTTCGGCTAGAGACGCGACCAGGCATCCGCGCCAGCGGATGCCCGGGCGCGTCTCGCAAAGTCGGAGGACGCGCGCCAGCGCGTTCTCCGACGTATTGAGCGAAAGCAAGCCGAATGCCTGCCCGACCGGGGTGCGGCGAAGCCGGACCCGCGATCGAGGCGGTGCATTCGGCGAAGCTTGCTGCGAGGTGACCCACGTCCCCGGATGGTTGGTCGAGTCTCCAGCTAGGGCGAGGCGCTCGCGGCGCGCTGGAAGTCGGCCGCGAGCTGCAGCTGCACCTTGACCCGCGCGTCGGGCTCGGTGTGCAGGCGCGCGTCGAGGATGGGCAGCAGGGCGGGGGTCGCGAGCGCGCCCGCGGCCTGGGCCGCCGCCTTGCGCACGCGCCACGACGGGTCCTCGAGCGCCCGGCCGATGAGCGGCACGCCCACGTCGTCGGGCGTGTTCGGCAGGGCGGCGCAGGCGTAGAGGCGCACCTCCTCGTCGCCGTCGCGGGCCACCTGGTTCAGCACCTCGCGCGCCTCGTCGAAGTAGTGCGTCAGGACGGTGAGGCGGGTGATCGCCACGCCCCGCACGTAGGCGGACGCGTGGCGGCTGCCGCGCGCCACGGGCAGCAGCGTGTCGGGGGTGACCGCCTGGTGGCGGCAGATCTCGATGAACGCGTCGATGACGGCCTCGAGGGCGTGGCGCTCCTCGGGGTCGGACACGACCTCGTCGAAGTTGCCGATCTCGACCTCGCGGGAGAACGAGAACAGCCTGGGCTTCCTTCGGCGCGTGGCGGTGCCGGCCATGGCCCCGTGCATACCACAGGCGGGGGCGAGCACGTGCTGTGGAATTCGGGCATGCTGAGCTCGGAGGGGAGCGTGTGGACGCTACGCTGGATCGGTCGGCTCGGGCTCGTCGCGGCCTGTGCGGGGTGCGCGGGCGACGGCGACAAGGGAGGCCCCGGGCCGGGGATCGACGACGCCGACGGCGACGGGTACACCGAGGCCATCGACTGCAACGACGGTGACGCCGCCATCCACCCCGACGCCGCCGACGTCTGGTACGACGGCGTGGACTCCGACTGCGACGGCGCCGACGACTTCGACCAGGACCGCGACGGCCACGCCGCGCTGAGCGCGGGCGGCGACGACTGCAACGACCTCGACCCGATGGTGTCGCCGTCGGTGGCCGAGATCCCGTACGACGGCGTCGACAACGACTGCGATGCCGCCACCCCGGACGACGACCTCGACGGCGACGGGCAGGGCGTCGAGACCGACTGCGACGACGGCGATCCCTCCGTGTTCCGCGGCGCGCTCGAGCGGCTCGGCGACGCCGTCGACAGCGACTGCGACGGCCACGTCGACAGCAGCCGCTTCGGGTTCGGCGACCTGACCTGGATCGCGCCGAGCGCGCCGCGGCTCGCGCTGGCCGGCCCGCGGCTCGGGCTGGTGGTGACCGCGGCGCAGGTCGCGTCGCCGACGTGGTTCTCGGCGGCGGCCGACCAGGTCGGCGTGGTGGTGCCGCTCGACCCCGCCGGGGCCGGCGGCGCCTACCCGATCGCGCCGCCCACCGTGTGGGCCGAGGGGGTCGACGCGATCGGCCAGCCCGACGCCGCGGCCGTCGGCTCGGCGCTGTGGGTCGGCGTGTCGTGGATGGAGCTCGGCGAGGCGTGGCTCGGGCTGCAGCGGTTCGGCTGGTCGGGGAGCTGGGCAGGTCGACGACACCGTGAGCTGGGCCGGGGGGCGGGCTCGGGGCCAGGGTCGACGCCGGCGACGCTGGGGCGAGGCGTGGCTGCGCGCCGCCGGCCCTCGCTCGTCGGCTACCTGCGGCGCGGCGACGGCACCGACGGCCACGTGGTCGCCGCCGACGGCGCGGGCGGCTGCGTCGGAGGGGCCACACCTTCACCACCGTCGCCAGCGACGGCCTGGTCACCACCTGGGAGAGGGCGCGACCCGATACTGCGCCCTATCCCACGCCCGCGCCGGCGGCGATCAGCCGTTCAGTCACCGGGGGAGGCCTGGAAGCCGCAGTGGCCGTCACCGCGGCCGTGGCGCTGGCGGCGGGGTCGTCGTCGCCGTCGACGGGCAGGCGCCGGTCGCTGACCTGGCCAACCAGTGACGCCCAGGCCGCCGTCGATGCAGGGGGTAAGGCCAGTGGATCGCGGCGGTGGCCGACCGCGGTAACGCGACGAGCTGCTGCTCGCGTGGGGTGACCTGGCGGCGCTGTCGCTCGCGCGGCTCCCGGCGCAGGACGCCGGGCGCGGCGATGCCGCTGCAGCCCACGGGCGTGGCGCTGGCGCTGCTGCCGGATCGCGTGGCGGTCGCCGTGACCGCCGCGATCGCCCAACGCCGACGTGGTGGGGTGGGTGATCTGCTCGGTCGGTGAGCGCGGTTGCTGGAGGTGAACGTAAGCTCGCGTCAATGGAGGGGTGATGAGCATGGAGGCCCTGGTGCTCCTACGCGCACGGCATCGCCGTCACGCCGAGCGACCTGGGTCGGAGGCGCTACCGCCGCGCCATCTTTGCCGTGCGCCTACGGGGTGGCCGGGCGGAGGCTGACGGCCGAGGAGCTGGCGGTGGCGCGGTCGGGCGGGCTGGATCCGGCGCCGCGGCGCGGGGGGCCCGATCCGCTGGCGGCGTCGGTGGTGTCGCTGGCGAAGCTCATCGACACCGGGCTGACGACGCGGGCGGCTGCGCTCGCGGCTCGTGGTGCAGCGACGCGCGGTCCGCCAGCGCGGCCGGCGGAGCGCATCGCCAGCGTGCGGCACGGGCGCAGCTGGCGGCTGCCGGCGTTCCAATTTACGGAGCACGGCGAGCTGCCCGGCTGGGCCGAGGTCTGCCGTGCGCTGCCGGCCGAGGTGTCGCCGGTGGCGCTGGCGAGCTGGCTGCTGCTGCCGCACGTCGACCTGCCGCTCGGCGACGACGAGGCGCCCACGGCGCCGCCTCGACTGGCTGCTCGACGGGCGGCCGCCGGAGCGGGTCGCGGCGCTGGCCGGCGAGCTCGCGTAGCTAGAGACGCGACCAGGCATCCGCGCCAGCGGATGCCTGGGCGCGTCTCGCAGGAGTCGGAGGACGCGCGCCAGCGCGTTCTCCGACGTATTGAGCGAGCAAGCAAGCCGAATGCCTGCCCGACCGGGGTGCGGCGAAGCCGGACCCGCGATCGAGGCGGTGCATCTTCGGCGAAGCTTGCTGCGAGGTGACCCACGTCCACGGATGGTTGGTCGAGTCTCTACGGCGCGTCGTGGCCCACCTGCACCCGCATCGCCGGGTGCGCGGCCGCGAACGCCCGGAGCGCCTCGAAGCTGCGGCGCCCGGCGGCCGGGTCCTCGGTGTAGGTGCCCGGCGCCACGCCGTGGTCCCAGCCCCAGCGGGTGTGCGAGGCGTCGCCCGTGACGAGCAGCGGCCCGTCCACGGTGCGCGCCACGAAGGCCAGGCTCTCGGGCGTGTGGCCGGGCACGTGCAGCGCCCAGAGCGAGCCGTCGCCGAGCAGGTCCCAGCCGGCCACGGTGACGTCGCTCGTGAGCGGGACGGAGACGGCGTCGTCGAGCGAGAGCCGCTGCAGCGCGTGGCCGGCGAGGGCGGCGCCGATGGTGGGGCCTGTGGCGGCGTTCATGAGCGTCCGCGAGGTGAAGGCGTCCGGGCCGATCCACACCGGCACGTCGCCGGGCACGTCGGGCAGGCCGAGCACGTGGTCGGCGTGCAGGTGCGTCAGCAGGACGGCGTCGGGCCGCTCGCCGCCGAGGATCTCCGCGAGCGGCGCGACGGGGACCAGGTCCTCCAGGAAGCTGCCCAGCGGGAAGCGCACGGCGCCGGCCTCGCCGCGGGCGAGGGCGGTGTCGATGCCGGTGTCGACGATGAGCGTCCCGGCGGTGGGGTGGCGCAGGACGACGACGGGCAGGACGATGGCGACGGGCTCGTCGGGCAGCCCGGCGGCGGCGGGGTCGTGCAGGTCGAGCACGCCGCTGCGGGGCACGGACCAGTCCGCGGAGACGTGCACCTCGGCGCGCAGCGGGCCGGGCGCGTCCCAGTCGACGGTGGCGGGGTCGGTCGGCGCGGGCAGCGTGGCCACGGCGACGGCGGGGTGGGGGAGTCGACAGGCGGCGAGGGCGAGGGCGAGGAACACGGGGACCTCCGGGTCACGATCGGGAGGTCACCCATCCGAGAATGGATGGCATTGCGCACGATTGGGTGCTAGCCATCCGCTTTCGGATGGTATCCCGTGGACACCGACTCCTGGCTGCTCTTCCTCGCCGCCTACCGGGCGGGCTCCCTGTCGGCGGCCGCGGCGCACGCGGGGCTCGCCCAGGCGACGCTCTCCCGCCGGATCGCGGCGCTCGAGGCCGAGGTCGGGCACCTCCTCTTCGATCGCACCCGCCGCGGCCTCGTCCCGACCGACGCCGCCCACACCCTGCTCCCCCACGCCGAGGCGCTGGCCGCCGCCGCCGACGCGGCCCGCGCGGCCTGCGACGGCCTGTCCGTCCGCGCCGAAGGCCTGGTGCGCCTGGCCGCGCCCGAGTCCTTCGGCCTCGACCACCTGCCGGACCTGCTGCGCGTCCTCGCCGTCCGGCACCCCGGCGTCCGCCTGCAGCTGCTGGCCGACGTGCAGCTCGTCGACCTCACCGCGCGGGACGCCGATCTGGCGCTGCGCTCCGTCCGCCCCACCGGCGGCGACCTCGTGGTCCGCAAGCTCGACGACGAGGTCGTGGGGCTGTTCGCGTCGCCGGCGCTCCTGGCCCGGCTGCCGCCGGACGCGGCGCTCGCCGACGTGCCCATCGTGAGCCTCACCGCCGACGCCGGCCGCCATGCCGAGGGCACGGCGCAGCTGCTCGGCGGCCGGCCGCCGGCGTTCGTCAGCAACCGGTGGCTGGTGGTGCGGGCGGCCGCCGTGGCCGGCGCGGGCGCGATCCTGACCAGCGCCCGCGAGGCGGCGCGCTGCGGGCTGGTGCCCGTGCCCGTGGCGCTGCCGCCGTTCCCGCGCTTCGCGTTCTACCTCGTGATCCCGCGGCCGCTGCGGGCCGTGCCGCGGGTGGCGGCCGTCGTCGAGGCGCTCGAGGAGGTGCTCGGCTGATCGAAAGGAAGCGGGCGAGCTTCGTGGACTTCTTGGAGAACGACATCGTTGATAGAGTGCGTGGCGTGGCACCTGGATCCGAACTCGCTGCCGGGCTCGCCGCGTCGCTCGTCGTTGCGGGATGCACCTGCCACGACCCGCCGTCGGTCGACCTGCGGCTCGACGACACGGCCCACATCGACACCGCTGCGTCGGAGACCGAATCTCCCGTCGACAGCGCGCCGCCCGAGCCGCTCACGTGGGTGCGAGTGGACGCCGCCTACGTCCACAGCTGCGGCATCCTGTCCGACCAACGCCTCGTCTGCTGGGGGGAGCCGAGCTGCCTGCCACAGACCGCGCCGGATGCGAGGTACCGCTGGGTCGACGCGTCCGGCTTCGCGTCGTGCGCCATCGGCGCCGACGGCTCGCTCGACTGCTGGTGCTGCCACGACGAAGCGGTG
The DNA here is from genome assembly GCA_041389545.1 of Myxococcota bacterium. Classification (GTDB taxonomy): domain Bacteria; phylum Myxococcota_A; class UBA796; order UBA796; genus JACKER01. Next base: position 89,653 of record JAWKRQ010000030.1, read on the forward strand.
TGCGACCGCCCCGTACCCGACGGTCCGTTCGTGCAGGTCCGCCTGGCCGACGGCTGGGGATGCGCACAGCGAGCCGACGGGACGCTCGCTTGCTTCGGGCATCCCCGCTGGCAGCACACCGGCCGGATGCCCACCGAGCCCGTCCAGGACTTCGCGGTCGACGCCAACTACGCCTGTGCCGTGCTCGGTGACGGCTCGCTGCAGTGCTGGGGCGACACCGTGCTCTGGCAGGAGGACGGCTACGCCCCCCGTGTCTCACGGGGGTGTGCTCGGGCGAGGCGGTACGCCACGCCGTCGCCCGTGAGGCGGGGAGTGCCGGGGCGACCGGCCATGGGGGCGCCGACGTCGCGTACCCCCTCGCCCTGCGCGCACCCAGGCGCCGCGACGGGCGGTGAATGTCGGCAGGGAGCGTGGCGCCGGGCCGGAGGCCGCTCGGCGAGGATCGCGGCGTAACGGCAAGGTCTGCTCGGCGATGGCCCTCACCACCCTCGGTGGGGCTGGGACCGCATCTCCGGCGCGGGTGAGGTGGACGGGCTGCCGGCCCTCGTGGACCTCGAGTGACCGCAGGTGCTCGGCGCGGAAGGAGAGCGTCGGGGGGATGTGCTTCCGAGGGCTACCGGGAGGCGGTCCAGGTGGCGAGCTGGCCCTCGGGGTCGAAGCCCTCGCCGTCCACGAAGCGCCAGCCGATCTCGCCGGACCAGCCCGCCCCGTCGAACCGGCTCGTGAACAGCACCAGCACCGGGTCGCTGCCCATGGCCGGGTCGATGAGGTCCACCCCCGCCTGGTCGTACTGCACCTGGTCGTTCAGGACGAGCTGCGTCACCGGCTCGGCCAGCAGCACGTCCACGTCCGTCAGCGCCCGCACCGCGTCGGGCGCGACGAGCAGCAGCCGCAGCCCTACCTGGTACGCGGCGTCGTCGCAGCTCCCGGACGGCCCCACGACGACCTCCGCGCCGGCCGGGGCGTCCACGACCAGCGACAGCGGCGCGTCGCCGGCGTCGGTGTGCAGCTCGCCCGCGAACGTCCCGAAGAACGCCGCCACCACCGGCCCCACGGCGAAGTCGAGCGACCCGCCCGCGGCCTCGAACGGGTCGGCCACCGGCCCCTCCCCGCACGGCCCGGCCTCCTCCGCGCCGCCGCCGCACCCGGCGAGCGCGACCAGCACCACCAGCTCCCCCAGCGCGCCTCGGCCCATGACCCCCTCCTCGCCCGAGGATACCGCGCGCTCCCGCACCGGTTAAGGCGCGGGCCGGGAGGCGCGGTGGCCGCGATCGTCGAGGTGAGGCAGGCGGTCAAGGACTATCCGCTCGGCAAGGTCGTCGTCCGCGCGCTCCACGGCGTGGACCTCGCCATCGAGCGCGGCGAGTTCACCGTCATCGCCGGCCCGAGCGGCTCCGGCAAGACCACGCTCCTCAACCTCATCGGCTGCGTCGACGTGCCGACCACCGGCGAGGTCCGGGTCGACGGCCGGCGCACCAACGACCTGTCCGACCGCCAGCTCACCCTCCTGCGGCTCCACGCGATCGGCTTCATCTTCCAGAGCTTCAACCTGGTCAACGTGCTCGACCTCTACCAGAACGTCGAGCTGCCGCTGCTGCTGCAGGGCGGCCTGTCGGCGCGCGACCGCGAGCGCCGCGTGCGCGACCTGGTCGAGCGGGTCGGGCTCCACGAGCACCTGCGCCACCGGCCGAACGAGCTGTCCGGCGGCCAGCGGCAGCGCGTGGCCATCGCCCGCGCGCTCGTGACGCGCCCGGCGCTGGTCCTCGCCGACGAGCCCACCGCCAACCTCGACACCGCGACGGGCGGCTCCATCCTGGCGCTCATGCGCGAGCTCAACCGCGACGAGCAGACCACCTTCCTGTTCTCGACCCACGACCCCGACGTGATGCAGCAGGCGCGGCGCATCGTGAAGCTCGTCGACGGGCGGCTCGCCTCCGACGAGGTCGCCGAGGCCGCCACGGCATGACCACCGCGCTGCTCGTCCTGCGGCTCGCGCTGCGCAGCCTCGTGGCCCACCGCGTCAAGAGCGCGGTCGTCGGCGGGCTGCTGTTCGCCGGCACCTTCGCCGTCGTCTTCGGCAACGCGCTGCTCGACAGCGTCGAGGCCAGCATGCAGCGCGTCGTCACGCGCTCGCTCACGGGCGACCTGCAGGTCTACGCCGCCGACGCCCGCGACGCCCTGTCGCTGTTCGGCGGCGCCGGCCTCGGCTCGACCGAGATCGGCGAGATCGACCGCTTCGAGGACGTGCGGGCCGCGCTAGACGGCGTGGAGGGCGTCTCCGACGTCATCCCCATGGGGGTCACCTCGGCGACGGTCTTCGGGCGCAACGACATCGACCAGCTGCTGGCCGACCTCCGCGCCGCCGTCCGCGCGGGCGACGGCGAGCGGGTTGCGCTGCTCGAGGGCCGCGTGCGGCGCATCGTGCGCGACCTCGACGCCCAGGCCGACGTGGCCGAGGCGCTCGCCGACGCCGAGGTCCAGGCGCGCGAGGCCGAGGCCCTGGCCCACGTCGACGACGACGCCTTCTGGGTGCCGTTCGCCGGCGACGACCTCCAGGCCGCGCTCGCGCAGGTCGACTACCTCGACGCCCGCATCGCGCCGCTCGCCGCCGACGGCCGTCTGCTGTACCTGCGCGTCGTCGGCACCGACCCGGCCGCCTTCGCCCGCGTCTTCGACCGGTTCCGCATCGTGCTCGGTGAGCCGATCCCCCCGGGCAAGCCCGGCTTCCTGTTCAGCCACCGCACCTACGAGCGCCTGATCAAGCTCCAGGTCGCCGCCACGCTCGACCGCGCGGCCGAGGCCGTCGCCGACGGCGGCTCCATCGCCGACGACCCGCTCCTGCGCGACCAGGTCACCCGCAACGTGAAGCAGTACCGGCGGATCACCTACCAGCTCGACCAGCAGGAGGCCGCCGAGCTCGAGGCCTGGCTGCACCAGCAGCTGCCCGACGTGCAGGGCGGGCTCGACGACCTGGTGCAGGCCTGGCTCGACGTCGACGACAGCAACGTGGTCGAGCGCGTCGCCGGGTTCTACGCCGAGATCGCGCCGAGGATCCAGCTGTACGAGGTGCCCGTGGGCGGCACCATCACGCTGCGCGGCTTCACGAAGTCGGGCTTCCTGCGCGCCGTCGAGGTCCCCGTCTACGGCACCTACGAGTTCGCGGGCCTCGAGGAGGCCGGGCTGCAGTCCGCGACCAACCTGGTGGACCTGGTGACGTTCCGCGAGCTGTACGGCAAGATGAGCGACCGCGCCCGCGACGAGCTGGCGCAGATCCGCGACAGCGTGGGCGTGGCCGAGGTCGACCGCGCCAGCGCCGAGGACGCCCTGTTCGGCGGCGGGGCGGAGCCGGTGGAGGCGGAGGCGAGCACGTCCGCGGGCATCGACGTCGACATCGACGCCGTGCGGGCCACCGACCCGTTCGCCCGGACCTACCCCGTGGAGGACCTCGAGCAGGGCCTCGCGCTCGACGCCGCCGTGATCTTCGAGGACGGCGCCCCCGTCCGCGAGGTCACCGAGCGGGTCCGGGCCGCCGTGGCGCCGCTCGGGCTGCAGGTCGTGGACTGGAAGGCCGCCTCGGGGCTGCTCGGGCAGTTCATCACCGTCGTCCGGGTCGTGCTGCTCGTGGCGCTCGGCATCATCTTCCTGGTGGCGCTCATCATCGTGAACAACGCGATGGTGATGGCGACCATCGACCGGGTGCCGGAGATCGGCACGCTGCGGGCCATCGGCGCCCAGCGGGGCACCGTCCTCGGCCTGTTCCTCACGGAGACGGCGCTGCTCGGGCTCATCGCCGGGGGGGCCGGCGCGCTGTGCGCGGTCGCCTCGGTGCTGGTGCTGGGGCGCGTGGGGATCCCGGCCGACGCCGAGATCCTCGTGCTCCTGTTCGGCGGGCCGCGGCTGTACCCGAGCGTGGGCCTCGACGACGTGGCGTTCGGCCTGCTGGCCATCACCTCGGTGGCCGTGGTGTCCACGGTGTACCCGGCGATCCTCGCGGCCCGCGTGCCGCCCGTGGTCGCCATGCAGGGGCGGGAGTAGCCCGTGAGCGCGCTCGGCACGCTGATCCGCATCGCGCTGCGCAACCTCGTGCAGGCGCGCACCCGCACCGCGCTGCTGTCGACGGCCATCGGCATCGTCACCGCGCTGCTCGTGGTCATGCTGTCGATCGCCGGCGGCATCGAGGACAACCTCATCCGCTCGGCGACGACCTTGTCGGCGGGGCACGTCTCGGTCGCCGGCTTCTTCAAGGCCAAGCCCGGCGACAGCGCGCCCGTCGTGACCGACGCCGCGGCGATCCGGGCGATCCTCGAGCAGGAGACGCCCGGGCTCGACTACATCGTCGACCGCGAGCGCGGCTGGGCCAAGCTCATCAGCCCCACGGCCTCGGTGCAGGCCGGGCTGTCGGGCATCGACGTGGCGGAGGAGGGCCGGCTGCTCGAGCAGCTGCAGCTCGCCCCGGAGCGGGAGTACGTCGAGGGCGGCGGCGACGCCACCCCCGGCGACTTCGGCCGCCTGTCGGAGCGCGGCGCGATGGTGCTGTTCTCCAGCCAGGCCAAGCGGCTCGGGCTGCGGGTGGGCGACACGCTCACCGTCCAGACCGAGACCCGGGGGGGGCAGACCAACACGCTCGACGCCGTCGTCGTCGCCGTGGCGCGGGACGTGGGGTTGCTGTCGAGCTTCGCGGTGTTCGCCCGGGCGGACGACCTGCGGGAGCTGTACCAGCTCAACGCCGACACTACCGGCGCGTTCTGGGTGTACCTGAAGGACATCGACGACAGCGAAGCGGTGATGGATCGGCTGCGCGAGGTGCTCACCGCGCACGGCTACCGGGTGATGGACCACGTCGCCGCGCCGTTCTTCATGAAGTTCGACACGGTGGCGGGCGAGGACTGGGTCGGCCAGAAGCTCGACCTGACGACGTGGCGCGACGAGGTGAGCTTCCTGACCTGGATCCTGACGGGCTTCGACACGCTCACCTGGATGCTGTCGCTCGTGCTGGTGGCCATCATCGCGGTGGGCATCATGAACGCGCTGTACAACGCCGTGCGCGACCGCACCCGCGAGATCGGGACGCTGCGGGCCATCGGGATGACCCGCCGGCAGGTGTTGGCGATGTTCCTGCTCGAGGCGCTGTTCCTCGGCTTGTTTGCCACGACGGTCGGGGCGCTGGTGGGCAGCGCCGTCGTGCTGGCGGTGGACAGCCTGCAGTGGCGGGTGCCCATCGACGCCGTGCGGTTCGTGCTGCTGTCCGACAAGCTGCACCTCGTGGTGCGGCCCGCGGCGGTGATCAGCGCGGTGGGGGCGCTCACCCTGCTGACGGCGGTGGCGGCGGTGTGGCCGTCGCTGCGGGCGGCGCGGCTCCGTCCGGTGACGGCGATGCAGCACACGGGTGAATTCGGCGCGCACGCGCCCGCAGTAACTTCGGCGAGACGCGGGCCGGGAGCGCCGTCCTGTACGCTCAGTTCATGGTCACGTCCTTTCCGCTGCACGAGCTGGTGGGTGACACCACCCCCCGTCATCCTCGATCTGGTGACGGGGGTGCTCACCGCCGCGCTGGCGGCGGGGATCGACACCGTGCACCCGGTGCAGATCCGCCTGGGGACGGGGGCGCGGGTGGCGCTCGGGCCGAGCACGGGGATGCCGCCGCACCCGGTGACGTCGGCGCCGGAGCTCGAGCACCGCGGGCCGACCGAGGCGACGCTCGTGTACGCCGCCGCGGCGGTGGGGGTGCTGGCGGCGCGGCCCGAGACCCGCGGCCCGCCGCCCGACCGCGACGGGCACATCCTGTGGGTGCACGAGGTCGAGGCGGGGTTGCGGGCGCGCTGGGCCACGCACCCCTCCGGCGACCGGGTGGCGATGATCCTCGCGGGCTGCCTCACCTGGGACCGGGCGCAGCGGCCCGGGGCCCGGCGCCTGCTGGAGGACGTGCGGGCGCTGCAGCTGCCGCCGGACGAGGGGCTCGTGCGGTTCACGGGGGCGGCCCCGCCGTGCATCCCCGGGGAGCTGCCCGACCGGACGCCGCTGCCGGCGCCGCCGCTGCAGCTCGACATGACCCCCACCAGCAGCCGCTCGATGAGCGCGCGGCCGCTGGGGCTGTCGAACCGCACGCCGCTGTCGGCGACGCCGATGGCGATGCCACCGCCCGTGTCGGCGCCGGCGCTCGAGCAGATCGCGGAGCAGGTGATGATGTCGCGGCCCGCCGCGGTGCGGCCGGCGCCGCGGCCGTGGTGGACGCGGGCGTCGGTGGTGGCGGGGCTCGGCCTGGCGCTGCTCGCCGGGATGGCGGCGGGGGTCGCGGTGCCGATGGTGCTGCTCGGCGAGCGTGGGGCCGAGGACACGCCGATGCCGGCGCCGGAGCGGGTGCCGCCGCGGATCCCGACGGTGGTGGCGCCGGCCGTGGAGGCGCCGGACGCGGCGCCACCCGTCGTGGAGGCTGCGGCGGAGGAGGTCGTGGAGGCGCCGGCGGCGGAGCCGGCGGCGGTGGTCGAACCGCCGGTGGTCGTCGAGGCTCCGGCGGTCGAGGCTCCGGTGGTCGAGCCGGTGGCCGCGCCGGCGCCGGCGCCGGTGGCGGTGGCCGAGGTGCCGGAGGTGCCCCCCGCCGTCGTGGCGCCGGCGGAGGCTGCGGCCGAGGTGCCCGCCGAGGCCGTGCCGGTGCCGACGGCGGCCGAGCCGGCGGCCGAGGAAGAGCCGGCCGTCGCCGATGACGGCGCGCCGGAGATCCTGATGGAGCGCATCCCGAACGGGCGCGGGTTCGGCCCGCCGGACTGAGCCGGCGCTGGCTGCTGCTGCTCGACGTCGCCTGGCTCGCCTGGCGGGTGCGCCGCCAGGACGTGCGGCAGCGCTGGCTCGGCGAGGCCCGGACCCGCTCTGCCTCCGCCACCGGAAGAGATCAGGTCGGGCCCGATCCGCCTCCGGAGGGGCGATCCGGAGCATCGACCCTGGGGAATCGCCGGGGCGGGGGCGGATGCCCGGGACGGATCTGCTTCCGCCACCGGAAGAGATCAGGTCGGGCCCGATCTGCTTCCGGCCCGATCTGCTTCCAGCCAGACATCCCTGCCGAGGCTGCACGCGGAACCGCGCAACGCGAGCCGCTACCGGCCCGTTCCTGCCGAGGATGCAAGCCGATCTCCGCGATACCGCCCCGACACCGCACGCCGCCGCCGCCGATCCGAGGAGCCAGCGAGCGGGGTGCAGCATGGTGTGGGCGTGGCTGGGGCTCGGAGCCTTGGGTGCAGACATCGACGACGACGACCTCCTCGCCGAGGCCTTCGCCCTCGCCGAGGCCGCCGCAGGCGACGGCGACGCCACCGCCGACGCCGACGACGAGGGCCCCGCCCCGCCCCCACCCGTCGCCCCCGACCCCCGCTGGGAGATCCCGCCGGCCACCCCCACCCGCTCGCCGCTCCCCTGGGTCGTCGCCGGCATCGGCGGCTCCCTCGCCATCGCCGGCGCCTCCATGGCCGCCCCCACCTTCGACGCCGACCACCCCACCCGCCCCCTGTGCCCGCACCGTCGCGGCCGGCGGCGTGATCGCGGTCGCCTCGGCTGGGGAATCGTGCGCGCCGCCGTCGACCGCTGAGGGAGGGCCGTCGCCGCCCCCGGGGTTACTCGCACCCCGGAGGTCCGATGCTCGCTCTGCTCCTCGCCTCGCTCGCCGGCGCCCTGGCCGCGGCCCCCACGCCGACCGAGCTCGTCGACAAGCTGAAGACCATCGACGACCGTCAACAGAACTCCGGCGACTGGACGAGCCTCGTCTTCATCGAGCAGAAGGAGCAGGGCAAGAGCGACCTCGTCTACCAGGCCGTGGTCTACCGCCGCGACGAGAGCGACAAGCTCGCCCTGCTGTTCACCAAGCCCCAGTCCGAGGCCGGCAAGGGCTACCTGCGCGTCGACAACAACCTGTTCTTCTACGATCCCGCCGTCGGCAAGTGGGAGCGGCGCACCGAGCGCGAGCGGATCGGCGGCACGAACAGCAACCGGCAGGACTTCGATCAGTCCCGGCTCGCCGAGGAGTACGACCCGACCTACGTCGATGCGGGCCAGCTCGGCAAGTTCGCCGTCGACCACCTCAAGCTCGCCGGCAAGTCCGGCGTCGACGTGGCGTACCCGACCGTGGAGCTGTGGCTCGACCAGGCCACGGGCAACGTGCTCAAGCGGCAGGACTTCGCCGTCTCCGGCAAGCTCGTCCGCACCACGTACTACCCGCAGTGGAACAAGCTCTACAGCGAGTCGAAGAAGGCCGAGGTGTACTTCCCGAAGGAGATCCGCATCTTCGACGAGGTGCAGAAGGGCAACACCACCACCGTCGTCATCCAGGAGGTCGACCTGAAGTCCCTCGACGACGCGATCTTCACCAAGGCCTACCTCGAGTCGAAGAGCCGCTGACCGGCGGTTAGCCGGTGCCCATGCTGCTGCTGTTCCCGCTGGCCGCCCTCGCCCAGGACCCCCCCGCCGACGACGAGGCCGCCCGCGAGGCCGAGCTGTTCGGCGAGGCCACCGAGCCCGAGGTCCCCGAGCCCGCCCCCGCCGAGCCCCGACCCGCCGGGAGCCGCGACGACGCCATGCTCGGCGGCGCCGCGCCCGACGCCGAGGGCGACATCGCCCGCCGCCTCACCCTCATGGACCAGCGCCTCACCTTCGGCGGCCGCCTGTGGCTGCAGACCGTGGCCGCCGCCCCCGAGGGCGTCGACGGGCCCGACCAGATCACGCTGTCGTCGCCCAACCGCCTCGACCTGTTCGCCGACGCCCGGCCCAACGACCGCGTCCGCGCCTTCGCCAGCGGGCGCCTGCAGCACGACTGGACCGTCCGCTCGACCGACACCGACCTGCTGGGCAACCTCCCGCGAAGCCCGACACGGTCCTGCTCGACCAGCTCTGGCTCAAGTTCGACGCCGCCCACCGCGTCTGTCACTGCCGGCTGCCAGCGGATCCACAGCTGGGGCGCGGGCCGCTTCGGAACCCCACCGACTACCTCAACCAGCAGCGCCCGACCTGCTGGCCGTCCTCGACCTGCGCACCGGCGTCGACCTGCTCAAGGTGCACGTCCCGTTCGAGGCCGCGGGCGCCAACGTCTTACGCTGTCGCCAACCCGCCGACGCCCAGACGCTCGACCAGATCGGCGGCGCCCTGCGCGCCGAGTGGGCCTTCGGCCAGACCGAGCTCACCGCCTCGGGGGCCCTGCGCAAGGACCAGCCCGCGCGCTTCGGCGGCGACCTGTCGTCGGGCATCGGCCCCTTCGACGTCCGCGTGGAGGTCTCGGCCTGCGGACGAGCGCAGTGCCCGGCCCCGCCGTCGACGAGACCACGGCCGCGCTGCTCGACCTGCTGCCCGCCGCCGACCGGCCCGACGGCTGGGCCGTCCAGGCCGTCGCCGGGCTCGACCTCACCCTGAACCTCGGCGACGACGACGCGCTCATCCTCGGGGTGGAGGCCTTCCACAACGCCTTCGGCACCGCCGACGTCGACACCTACCCGCGCATGTTCCTCGAGGGCACCTACGTCCCGCTGTACGTGGGCCGGGACTACGGCGCCGCCTACGTCCTGCTCCAGGGCCCCGGCCGCTGGGACGCGCAGACCTTCCTCGTGAGCGGCATCGCCAACCTCTCCGACGGGAGCCTGTCGTGCGCGCGGACTGGCGCGGGCAGCCGCTGACGTGGCTCGAGCCCACCGTCTACGCCCAGGTCCACGGCGGCGACTCAGGCGAGCTGCACTACCGGCCTGGTGCCGCCCATCCCGGGGTGCTGCTCGACGGCTCGTCGTGCCGGCGCCGCGGCTCGACGTGGGCGTGGGCGCCATCGTCCGGTTCTGGAGCCTCGCAGGCAGCGAGCCTCGGCCACCATGGCGTCGCGAGCAGCGCCCTGACCCGCTCCTCCCGCGCCGCCGACGGCCACACCGCGCTCACGAGCCGGGTCGTGCCGCCGAAGGCGTAGCTCGCGAGCTGGTAGCGGCTCGGGTGGAGGAACTGCGGGCGCAGATCGAGCGCCACCGGCGGCGCGTCGAACGCGATCCACGCCGGATCGATGGCGCCGACGTTGCTGATGCTGTCGGCCGGCCGCCGCCCGTCCCGCGGGGCGTCCAGCGCCTGGCGGACGCCCGCCTCGAGCCGCGCGTAGGGCACCCACGACAGGAGCGGCAGCCCCACGACCTCGAGCCCGAGCCCGCGGCCGCGCGCCTTCTGGGCGGCCGTCACCGCGGCGACGCGGCCGAGCGTGTCGGCGAGGTCGGCGCCGAGCTCGCGCCCGAGCGTCACGAGCGTGCCCGTCGACAGGTTGCAGACGGCCGCGGCGCGCCCGCCCGGGAGGTACCGGCGCAGGTCGACGGTCGAGTTGACGGTCAGCGCCGTGGTGCCGTCCCAGGGCTCCACCGCGACCAGGGCGCGCAGCATCGCCGCCTGCAGCAGGTCGTTGACGGTGCCGCCGCGGGCCCGCGCCCAGGCGACGAGCGGCGCCGAGGGCAGCTCGCGGACCAGGAACCGCGTCTCGGTGGTGCGGCCGTCGACGGGGATGCGCAGCTGGTGCGACGGGAACGCGCGCCGCAGCGTCTGCAGGCGGTCGCCCGCGTTGGACAGCGCGGCCAGGCGCAGCTTCCACGGCAGCGCGCGCCACAGCGGGTCGAGCCCGCGGTCCATCTCGGAGACGGCGGGCCGGTGGTCGGGATCGTCGCGCAGGGCGCGGTAGATGGCGGCCAGCCGGCCGAGCAGGTGCACCATGCCGCCGCCGTCGGTCGCGGCGTGGGAGGCGGTGACGAGCAGCCGGTCGCCGTCGTGGGCGATGCGGACGGGCGGGCCGGCCTCGAGGTCGAGCGGCTCGCAGACGAGCGCGTCGTGGTCGCCGCGGGCGACGTACAGCGGCGGGTCGGGCAGCGTCTCCCAGGCGCGGGCGCCGTCGACGAGGCGGCAGCCGAGGACGGGCTCGGCCTCGGCGAGCAGCGACGAGGCCCGCGCCAGGCGCTCGGCGTCGAGCGGGGCGGGGAACCGCAGCCCGACGTGGACGCACCAGGTGCCCGAGCAGCGCGCCGCGGCGGCGACCCGGTCGAGCACCACCGTCGGGAAGCGCGCTATCGCAGCACCAGCGGGCGGGGCCGGTCGCGCAGCAGGTCCACGGGGTCGGCCGAGGGCCACCACAGGCAGGCGCCCGTGGCCCCCTCGCTCAGCGCCGGCGGGCCGCCCCACGGGCCGTGGTTCGCCCCGATGAGGGCGTCGAACACGCGCGCCATGTCGTCCTCTCCGGTGAGGTGGCCGACGTGGACCAGCATGTACGCGGCGTCGAGCAGGTTGCCCGTGCCGAGGCGGTACCACGGGTCCTGCACGGAGTCGTGGCCCACGCCGACCGTGGCGCCCGCGGCCCACAGCTGGTCCACCCGGGTCAGGCCGCGGCGGCGCGGGTAGCTGTCGTAGCGCCCCTGCAGGACCACGTTGTCGAGCGGGTTGCAGACGACCTGCACCCCGGAGGCGGCGACCAGCTCGCAGACCTTGGCGGCGTACGGGTTCGGGTAGCTGTGCAGCGCCGTGCAGTGGCCGGCGATCACGCTGCCGGCGAGCCCGCGATCGGCGGTCTCGGCGCACACGACCTCGAGGTTGCGCGAGCCCGGGTCGTCGGTCTCGTCGCAGTGGAAGTCGAGCATCCGCCCGTGCTGCTCGGCGAGCGCGAACGCGAGGCGCACGCTCTCCCAGCCCTCCTCCGTCGTGCGCTCGAAGTGCGGGATGGCGCCCACGGCGTGGCAGCCGGCGGCCACCGCGGCCTCCAGGCCTCGCGCCGCCCGGGCGCGCGCAGGATGCCCTCCTGCGGGAAGGCGACCACCTGCAGGTCGATGCCGCGCTCGGCCATCGCCGGGACGAGCCCCACCAGCACCTCGACCGCCAGCGGCGATCCGGCGTCGACGTGGGTGCGGATCCGCAGCGCGCCGGTCTCGGCGTACATCTCGGCGGTGCGCAGCGCGCGCTCGGCGACGTCCTCGGCGGTGGTTCGCGCGCAGCGCGGCCCAGTTGGCGATGCCCTCGCGCAGCGTGCCCGAGCGGTTCGGGCGGCGGGCGCCGAGGAGCGCGGCGTCGAGGTGGACGTGGGGCTCGGCCATGGGCGGCGTGAGCCAGCCGCCGTCGTGGACCTCGTCGTCGGGCTCGGGGAGAGGGTGCCGGCGGGCGCGACCGCGGCGAGGGTCCGGCCGCGGCGGCGGACGTCGTGGACGTCGCGGCCGAGGCGGACGTTGCGGAACAGGTGAGACGGCATCCGGGCAGTCTATCGCCCCGTGAGCAGCGCGTGCAGCTCGTCCGCGAACGCGTCCGGCTGCTCGATGAACGGGGTGTGGCCCGTGTTCCGGAGGACGACCTCGCGGAACGCCCCGCCGGCGGCCGCATAGCGCTCGAGGACGCGGCGGACCTGCGTCACCATGGGCTGCGGCGGGAAGACGTCCGGCCCGGGCCAGTCGGGGAGGGTGCCCAGCTGCCCGAGCGTCCCGGCGTCCGACAGGGAGGCGTCCGACACGATGCGGTCGTCGGCGCCGCGCACCCACAACACCTCGAGCTTGGGCTCCGCCGCGACGAAGCGGTCGGCGAGGCGATCGGCGAACCGCGGCGACAGGGCGTTGGCGGGGCCCCAGTGGCCGGGGCCGGTGTGCGGCCAGTGGTCGGAGCCGACGAAGTCGCCGGGGTAGCGCTCCGTGCCCACCTTCGTCGACAGCAGGCCCGTGAGCAGCGCCTCCTCCCGCGCCGGGCGGAACGGCGGCTTCCAGTACAGCGCGTTCATCACGGCGCGGGGCGAGGCGAGCGGGTCCTCCTCGCTGCGGTCGCCCGCAGCGAGCCGGGCCACGAAGGCGGGCTTCACGAGGCCCGCGCCCGAGCCCGCCGCGTCGGGCCAGCACATCTCGCCGTCGGGGCCGCGGCAGCCGCCGAAGCCGTGGGGCGAGCCCGGCGCCACCAGCGTGAGCGTGAGGAACCGCGCGGGCTGCGCCGCGACCAGCGCGAAGGCGACCACCCCGCCGAGCGAGTGCCCGACGAGGTGCACCTGCGGCAGGTCGAGCGCGTCGAGCAGGCCGAGGAGGTCGTCGACCCAGTCGCGGGGGCCGTGGGTGGCGTCGATGGGGATGTCCTCGGTGTCGCCGTAGCCGCGCAGGTCGGGGGCGAGCCCGCGGAAGCCCGTCGGCAGCGCCAGCAGCTGCTCCTCCCAGAACACCGACGAGGCGGCGTTGCCGTGCACGAACAGGACGGGCGTGCCGGCGCCGGCCTCGCGCAGGTGGATGCTCAGGCGCGGCGTGGCCACGTCGCGGCGGTGGATGCCCGGGTGCTCGTCCATGGCTGCCTCCACCCCTACCGTAGTGAACAGGGTGTCAGCGGACGACACTTCCTCCGTTGGATCGCGGGAGGTGCGCTTGTTCGACAACATCGGCACAGACCTCGACGAGGAGGCGGCCCGCCGGCAGGCGAAGTCGTTCGCCGTCACGCTCGCCACGGCGGCGGCGGTGGCGGGCCTCGTCGGCGCCATCACCTATGCGACGTTCGAGGAGGTGCGCGTCACCGTCATCGACTCCGGGCCGATGGTCATGCTCGAGGCGCCGCCCGAGAAGGAGACGGCGCTGCCGGCGGCGCCGAAGATCGCGCGGGGCGAGCCCGAGGCGCAGCCCGAGGACGCGCCGCCGGAGGTGCCCGACGAGCTCGCCCAGGAGATCCGCGACCTGCAGGACGACGTGTCGGACCAGGTCTTCGACGCGAAGGCGCCCGCGGGCACGCCCGACGGCGACCTCAACGGCGTCCCCGACGGCGATCCCGAGGGGACGGGGGAGGGGCCGTGCGAGGGGCCGTGCGGCGAGGTGCGCGTGCTGCACCACAGCGAGCTGTCGGTGAAGCGGCGGACGCAGCCAGACTACCCCGAGGCGGCGCGGGCGCTGTCGCTCGGGTCGCAGCGGTGCCTCGTCCACGTGTTCATCGGCGAGGACGGCGTGCCCTACGACGTGTCGGTGTCGACGTGCCCGAAGGTGTTCCACGAGCCGAGCCGGCAGGCGATCCTGCAGTGGCGGTGGTACCCGCCGCGGGACGGGAAGCAGCGGATCAAGGCGCAGACGACGATCGCGATCCGCTACCAGCTGGAGTGATCGGGGCCGGCCCTCACAACCCGAGCACGTCGACGCCCTGCTCGAAGGTCACGTCGATCGGGATGTCGGCCTCGGCCAGGCGGTCGAGGTCGCCCTGCAGGGCCGGGCCGATCTTGCCGAGCGTGTCCATCATCTGCTGCGCGCCGGCGTAGTCGCCGTCGCCCTGGACGGTGAGCAGCCGCTCCGACAGGGCGTTCATCGCGTCGCGCATCTTGTCGACCTGCACCCGGTAGCGGCCCGTCGCCTCGTCGCGGACGAAGGCGCCGCGCTCGGCGAAGAAGTTGAAGCGCACGACGTTGGCGCGCGCGTGGGCGTCGCTCGCGCCGAAGCGGATGGAGCGCAGGATGCCCGCCATGAACGTGACGTAGTTGTCCTCGAGGGTCTCGGCGGGCAGCTCGCCGCGGTCGATGAGCGAGGTGACGAGGTACAGCCCGAGCACGTCGGCCTTGCCCTCCTCGAAGGCCGAGGCGTGGTCCTTGAGGGCGTCGCGGACGGTGCCCTTGCCGTCGAGCGTGTTCTTGATGCCGAGGCCGTGGGCGACCTCGTGGAACATCACCGTCTGGAAGAAGGCGTCGAACGTGAGGTGGTCCTGCTGGTCCTCGGCGATCAGCAGCTCGCCGATGGGCATCAGGATCTGGTCGAACTTGGCCTTCATCACGTTCTCGAGCTGCAGGCGGCGGGTGCCCTTCTCGAGCTGGACGACCTCGTCGTTCGGCAGGTTGATGGCGATGGTCTTGGCGCCGACGTTGGCGTTCCCGCCGTAGTAGACGACGGTGTAGGCGTTGAGGTCGGCGTCGGAGCCGGGCTCCTCGGCCTTGTACTCCTCGGGGACGGGCAGCCCGCGCTGCAGATCGGGCAGGAACGACGCGAAGCGGGCGAGCTTCTCGCTCCAGGCCTGGTCCTTGAGGAGGACGACGCCCTCGTAGGCGTTCTTGTAGCCGAACAGCTGGTCCTCGTAGCTCTCGTTGGGCCCGATCACGATGTCGACCGGGTTCTTCTTCATGTCCATCCAGGCCATGTCGCTCGGACGGTAGTCGTCGGACAGCAGGGCGTCGGCGCGCTGCTCCAGGTAGGCGCGGAACTGGGCGTCCTTGCTGTCGGCGGCGGCCTCGCGCAGCAGGTCTGCGGCCTGCTCGAGCTGGGGCTGGTAGGCCTCGTGGAACGGGACGGTGACGAGGGCGTTCTGCTCGTCGCGGCGCAGGAGGGTGTAGCCGCTGGTCTTGTCGGGCAGGTCGGCTGCTTCGAACTCCTCCTTCGCCATGTCCTCGGGGTAGAAGCGGGCGCCGAGCGGGCGCTCGCCCACGCCCTCGACGAACGGGACGTCGCCGTTGAGGCGGTCCCACGGGCCGAAGTTGAGCTCGGCGAGGCGGCGCGTGGCGGGGTCGTCGATGCCGTCGAGGAGGGGCTGGGGGTCGCCCCAGCTCTGGAGCCAGAACAGGCCGTCCATGACCTCGCTGGCGCGGACCAGGGCGGCGATCATGCGCTTGTCCTGCTCGTCGAAGCCGGAGAGGTCGGCCTCGAGGCGGACGGAGACGTAGTCGCCCTGGTGCTGCTCGGCGTAGGTCGGGGCGGCGGGGGCGGGCTCGGCCGCGTCGACGGCGGGCTCGGGGGTGGGGGCGTCGGCGTGACAGGCGGCCAGCAGGGCCAGCAGCGTCGGGACGGTTCGCATGCGCACTCCTCGCTCGGGAGCGCCCCCTAACCGGAAGCGAAACGGGCCCGACCTGAATTCATCCTGTTCCGGAGGCAGATCGGTCCCGGGCATCGACGGGGTCGCTGCCGGATTCCTGGGTTGCACCCCAGGCGATCCGCCCTCCGGAAGCGGAACGGGCCCGACCTCATTTCATCGTGGCGCGGAGGCAGAGCGGTGCCGGGCCTCGCTCACGCCGACGTCGCGGGCATCCTGGCGGCCAGTGCCCCGAGGAGCGCGCGACGTCCTACGCGTACCGCGTGATCAGGGCCTCCACCCGAGCCGACGCCGGAGGCAGGTGCAGCCACGGGTCGGCGTCGCCGCCGAGCGTGGCCCGGATGGGCAGGTCGGCGTGCCGCTCCCGCAGGTGGTCGACGAGGTCCCGCCCCATCACCCCCATCCGCTCGAGGTTGCGCACGACGCAGCGCCCGATGCCGTCCGCCAGGGCGTCCGCCTCGTCGTGCAGCCGGAACATCGCGGCGGCGGCGCGCTCGGCGAGCTGCGGGTCGTCGACCTCCACCGACAGCTCGGGCGTCCCCCGGTCCGCCATGAGGTTCCGGATGCGCTCGTCCATCGTGACCCCCGCCGACGGCACCTGGCCCGCCATGGAGCACACGATGGCGTGGTAGCGGCTCGACAGCAGCCAGCGACAGCGGCGCAGCACCGAGACCATCTCGTACATGTCGTGCTCGTCGCTCACGAGCACCGGCGCGCCGATGCGCTCGGCCAGCCCCTCGCAGGCGCGCCGGTCGAGCGCCTCCATGCCCACGACCACGGGGAAGCAGGCGTGGCGGCTCCGGTACTGCCGGAAGGCGTCGGCCAGGGCGTCGAGGTACTTCGCCTGCGCCGCGTCGACGTCGGCGCCGGCCTTGTGGAAGTAGACGCTGGCGTAGTGCGCGTCGTCGTGGGCGCCGGTGGCCCACCAGGCGGCGCCGCGGCCCAGATCGGGCTTCACCGGCCACCAGAACGGGTTGATGGGGCACAGCGCGACGGGCGGGGCGTGGCCGTCCCAGCCGAGCTGGCGCAGCGTGGCCTCGGCGACGGCCGGGGGCGCGGGCTCGAACGCCCAGGCCGTGTCGGTGCCCCCGCGGGTGGCGACGCCGAGGTCCTCGAGGACGGTGCGCGAGGCGTCGTTGCGGCACAGGATCAGCGCGTCGCGGCAGTAGCGGCGGACGAGCGCCTCGAGCGAGGGGTCCATCTTGCCCGCCTCGCCGCCGTAGCCCACGGCGACCTTGTTCTCGGCGACGGCGCAGCCGATGGCGCCCACCATGAACGTCGACAGCGCGTTGGCGAACTTGCTCTTGAACATGGAGCCCTCGCACGCGATCACGCCGTGGACCCGGTGGACGGTGTCGAAGACGAAGCGCGGGTACAGCTGCGGCAGGTGCAGCTGCGTGACGGTGCGGAAGTAGCCGCGGGACAGCGCCGGATCGATGGTGGTGATGGACAGCTCGCAGCCGTCGTCGCCCAGCAGGTGGCGGACCTGCAGGATCATCTGCTCGACGCGCACGTCGGCGCCGGTGTTGCGGGTGCCGGAGTAGCCGGCGAACAGGAGCTTCAGCGGCTGGCCGGGCTGCCAGCGCGCGCCGGGCTCGACGGCGTAGCGGGTGGCGGCGAGCTCGATGAGCCCGGCCATCGAGGCCTGCAGGGCGGTGTCGGTGTCGAGGTGCTCGGTGGCGCGGCGGGCCCAGCGGCGGGCGCGGGCGAACCAGGAGGGGGCGTCGTCGTCGTCGCGGTGGAGCTCGGCGGGGACGAGGGGGGCGGGCAGCGTGCTCATGCGGGCTCCGGCGATAGACTGACACGTCAGTCTATTCCGCCCGGGGGCGGTGCGCGAGCGCCGTCGAGGGAGCGAGCGGTCGACGCGTTCGTCGGCGGGTCGGCCCGCCACGACGGGGCCAGGCAGGGGCTCGGCGCGGCCCGGGCCCGTTCTGCCTCCGCACCAGGAAGAAAAGAGGTCGGGCCGGATCTGCTTCCGGTGGGCGGACTCTCGGCGGAGGACCTCGATCGAGCCGGAAGCGCCAGGCCGATGCCCGGGACCGATCTGCCTCCGCACCAGGAAGAAAAGAGGTCGGGCCCGATCTGCCTCCGGAAGAAAAGAGGTCGGGCCCGATCTGCCTCCGGCCCGGTCTGCCCGGGTCACGGCAGCCCGAGCGTCCCCACCGGCAGCAGCGGGAACCGCACCCGCAGGTTCAACAGCGCCTCGTCCCGCGCGTTCGTGTCGCCCGCGAGCGCCGTCACCACCGCCAGCGCCGCCCACCAGTCCGCGAACCCCGGCCAGCGCTCCAGCCGCAGCAGGTACGACGCCTCCCGCAGGTTCCCCGTCAGCGCCAGGTGCACGGCCTTCTGGCACGCCACCTGCGGGCTCCCCGGCTGACGCTGCTCCGTCGCCGGGTCCCAGTCGGGCGGCGCCACCCCCGTCGCCAGCGCGTGCACGAGCTGCCCCGGCACCCACCGGTCGTCGGCCCGCACGAGCTTCTTCGTCACCACCCCCGGGTGCGCCATCGACCGCGCCGCCTCGAGCAGCCCCAGCGCCGCCGTCAGCGGGTGCTCGGTCGGGTAGCCGGGGATTTCCTTGGCGATCGCGATCACGTCCTCGAGCTGCCCCTGCCCGGCCTTGGCCCGCGCGAGCGCCACCTGCAGGTCGACCTCGTCGACGGCCTCCATCGACAGCGCCACGGCCAGCAGCGGATCCGCCCCCGCGTACCGCCCCTCCGACAGCGCCACGAGCCCCCGCGTGTACGCGATCGACGGGTGGTCCGCCAGGTGCTTCGACTCGATCTCCTGCACCTTCTCGGTGTCGCCCCGCAGCCGGTCCACGGCCGTCAGCAGCCCGAACGCGATCCGGCACTCCGGCGGCTGGAACACCTGCAGCCCGCCCTTGGGCACGTCGCGCCCGTCGCGGATCGCCGCCCGCGTGCGCGCGTCGAGCCCCTGCCACACGTCCCACAGCGTCGCCGCCTGGAAGATGGGGTCCAGCACGAGCTTCGCGCCGTCCGTGGCCTTGATGCGCGTCCCCGTCATCGCGAGCCGGCGCTCCCCGAGCCGCAGGTACGGGCTGCACGCGTCCCCCGCGCTCTGCGACGCCGCGAGGTAGTACGGCAGCGCCTCCTCGAGGTTGCCCGCCCACCACAGCGTCTCGGCGAGATCGAGGTTCCGGTCGCGGATGGCGGGCTTGCCCGGGTCGCCGAGCGGGATCTCGTACTTCGGCTGGTCCTTGTCGAACCGGATCTTGACGGTGGGGTCCTCGAAGTCGCGCGTGCCCTCGCCCGTCTCGCGCGCGCGCTCCTCCTCGCGGTCGTAGCGCGCCCGGGCGAACTTCACCGAGACGGGCGTGGCGTTCTCGGACTTCACCGGCGTCGCCTGCCGCAGCGAGACGAGGCCCGTCTCGGGGGCCACCGCGATGTCGAGCCCGAACAGCACGTCGTAGCCGAGCGCCGCGGAGAAGTCGGGCGCGGGGTCGGTCAGCGCGGCGTCCTCGCTGATCCAGGTGTCGGGGAGCCACACCTCGCCGAGCCGCGCGCCCACGTCGTGGAACGGCTCCCCGGCGCGCATCACCGGCTCGGGCAGCCGCGACGACGGCGCCACCCGCGAGATCTGCAGGTCGGTCCGCAGGTGGAAGCTGCCCTCGACCACGGCCTCGCCCCACCGCATCGCGCCGTGGACCTGCAGCTTGAGCCCGTCACCGTGGACCCGCCCCTCGGGGCCGCTCCAGGTGCCGCTCGTCTGGCGGGTCGCGGGGATGGGGGTGCCGAGGGACTGCACCAGCGCGGCGCCGTACTTCGCGGGCACCCAGCGGACGACCCCCTCGCTCGGCAGGATGGCGACGGCGACCTGCGGCAGCGCCTCGATCCCCAGCACGAGCCCCGGCGCGTCGGAGACGACCTCGACGTGGACGTTGCGGAAGATGACGTCGCGGACGCGCACCTCGGGCAGCACGGCGACCCGCCGCCACTCCCCCTGGAACTTCTCGAAGTCGGGCTGGATCCCGAGCGAGCTCGCGGCCTCGGCGCCGAGCCGGCTCCACCCGCCCGCGAGGTCGACGACGGCCAGCGCGGGACGCACGTCCTCCGCGGCGACGGCGATCTGGACCTCGACGGTGGGCAGGTAGCGGGTCGTGGGGCCGCGGTACAGCGGGACGTCGATCTGGCCGCCGTTGAACTGCACCTCCTCGGCGCCCTCGCGGAACCAGCGGGTGGACTTGGCGTGGGCGACGTTCAGGGACGCGAGGCAGACCAGCAGCAGCATGAGCGCGACTCTACACCGGCGGGTCTCACCGCGCAGCGGCCCGCAGCGCCAGCGCCTCGCGGTAGCTGCGCTGCGCCTGCTCCGGCCGGCCGAGCTTGTCGTGGACGTTGGCCTCGAGCATCGCGCAGGCCGCGTAGCGCGGGTCGAAGCGGCGGCAGGCGGCGACGGCCGCCTCGGCCTCGTCGTAGCGGCCCAGGTTGAACAGCGCCTGGGCGCGGCTGTGCATCGTGTCGACGGCGGGCGGCTCCGCCGCGGCGACGGCGTCGAGCTGGGCGAGCTGCTCCGCGTACCGCCGCTGGTCGGCGTACAGGGCGACGAGCGCCCGCCGTGCGGGCAGCGCGGGCGGGTAGCCCGCGACCTCCTCGAGCAGGGCGTCCTCGGCGGCGCGGTCGTCGTCGCGCTGCAGGGCGGCCAGCGCGAGGCCGTACTGGAAGAACGGGTGCGGGCCCAGCTGTATGTCGCGCAGGGCGCCGGATCGGCGGGCTCCCCCGGCGACGAGCTGGGCAGCGCGGCGCGAGCGCGGATGCACGGGTCCGCGGCCGCCGACGGCGTCGGCGACGGCCTGCGGCAGCAGCGATCGGCTGCCGCCACCAGCGCCGACAGGTACAGGTCCCAGGCGGTGGCGCTGTTCGTCGCCGGCCAGGGCCTCGGTGAGCGCGGCTCGCGCGAGATCGAGCTGCCGCGCTCGAGGCGCAGGGCGCCGGCCAGCGTCTGCGCGCGGGGTGACGGGCGGACGGCCAGCGCCTGGTCGACGGCGGCCAGCGCGCGTCCGTGTCGCCGCGGTCAGGGCCAGCCCGGCCAGCATCAGCCGGGCGTCGACGAGGTCGGGCTCGCGGGCCAGGAGCGCCTGCAGGCGCGCCTCGGCGGCGGCGGATCGCCGGACTGCCGCCCTGGCGGGCGTGCTGGAGCTCGCGCAGGACGGGCAGGCCGTCGGCCGGGTCGCGCAGGCCGTCGGGGTCGGGGTCCCACGGGCGGTCGGGCGCGGCGTCGGGCGTGACGTAGCCGAGGGCGGCGAGCTGGGCGCGGCGGTCGGCGTCGAGCGGCGTGGGCGGCGCCGAAGGCGGGCCGGTGGGCGCGGAAGGCGTCGAGCGCGTCCTGGAGGCTCCGCAGGCGCTCGGGCTCGGCGGCGGCGAGGTCGGGCCCGGCGAGGTCGTCGGTGGCGTACAGGGCCGGGGTCGCCGCGTCGACGAGCTTGCGGTCGCCGTCCACCCAGGCGCGCTGCGGGCCCAGCCGAAGTGCAGCCAGCCATAGAGGGACTCGACGAGGACGGGGTGCGGCAAAGGAGGTCGCCGCCGCTCAGCGCCGGGCCGAGGTCGGCGCGCCGTCGGTGTCGGCGGCGAGGCCGGCGAAGCCGAGGACGGTGGGGAACAGGTCGACGAGGCCTACCGGCGTGGCGACGGCGTGTGGGGCGCTGCCGCCGGGCGGCGCACCAGCAGCGGGATGGACGGTGGGTCGTAGACGAGGGTGCCGTGCATGGCCTCGCCGTGGTCGCCCAGGGCCTCGCCGTGGTCGGCGACGGCGACGACCCAGGCGTGGTCGAGGCTCCCTGGGGGCAGCCCGTCGAGCAGCCGCCCGACGACGGCGTCGAGGTGCGCGATCTCGGCGCGGTAGGGGTGGCCAGACGTCGGTGCGGAAGGGCTCGGGGCGGCGTAGGGAGTGGGCGTCGAAGAGGTGGACCCAGGCGAACCAGGGCGGTGGGGTCGGCGGCGCGCAGCCAGCTGAGCGCGTCGTCGACGACGGCCTCGCCGGGGCGCTCGGCGTGCCAGCGGTCGCCGGGGGCGGGGAGAGGGCGTCGAAGTAGGCGTCGAAGCCCTGGCCGAGGCTCCCAGTGGCGCGAGGTGACCTCGGCGCCGACGCTGGCCATCGGCGTAGCCGGCGTCGTGGAGGCGGCGCTCGGCGAGGGTGGCGGCCTCGGGCGGGAGCCAGCCGTCGCCGTTGTCACGGGACGCCGGCGCAGCGGGAGGAGCCCCGTGCAGCGAGTTGTGGGCCGGGATGGTGAGCGGGTGACGGTGTAGGCGCGGTCGAAGCGGTGCCCTCGGCGGCGAGGGCGTCGAGGCGGGGGGGGTGAGGAGGGGGTGGCGCCGCAGGTGCCCAGGGCGTCGGCGCGGGTGGTGTCGTGAGCGTGACGAGGAGGACGCCTGGCGGGCCGCCGGGCGGCAGGCCGGGAGTGGCGGCCGTGGAGCACATGGGGAAGGGGTACACCCTCTGCCCCCGCCCCCTGCCCCTGCCCTGCTCCCTGCCCCCTTGCCCCTGCCCCGCCCCCGCCTCTGCCCATGCCCTCCAACGACGCTCGAGGCTGCGCCCTGCACGAACACGACCACACCCCGACCACCCCCACGGGCTGCGGTGGTCGTGGTCGCGGTCGTGAACGCACCGGAGCCAGCGCCGCCCGCTCGTCGGCTCGTCTGCCAGGCAGCTTGTCGACGAGGACGAGGCCCTGCACGACCACGACCACCACCATGGCTGCCGTCTTGGTCGTGGTGGTGGTGGTGGTCGTGGTCGTGAACGCGCAGGAGCCATCAGCCGGCTCGTCGGCTCGTCCGCCAGGCAGCTTCGTCGACGAGGACCTTCTCGGACGGCGTCCTGCCGTCGTGGTCGTGGTGGTGGTCGTGGTCGTGGTCGTGAACGCACAGGAGCCAGCGTTGCCCGCTCGTCGGCTCGTCTGCCAGGCAGCTTCGTCGACGAGGACTCCATCGGACGGCGTCTTCCACGACCACGACCACCACCACGGCTGCCGTCGTGGTCGTGGTGGTGGTCGTGGTCGTGGTCGTGAACGCACAGAAGCCAGCGCCGCCTGCTCGTCGGCTCGTCTGCCCGGCAGCTTCGTCGACGAGGACGCCTCGCTGGGCGCGCTGCATCGGGTGTCAGACGGCCCCTGCACGAACACGACCACCACCACGGGCCGCCGTCGTGGTCGTGGTGGTCGTGAACGCGCAGGAGGCAGCGCCGCCCGCTCGTCGGCTCGTCTGCCAGACAGCTTCGTCGACGAGGAGCTTGTCGGACGGCGTCCTCAGTATCGATCACCACCACGGCTGCCGTCGTGGTCGTGGCGGTGGTCGTGGTCGTGAACGCACAGGAGCCAGCGCCGCCCGCTCGTCGGCTCGTCTGGCCAGGCAGCTCCGTCGACGAGGAACGTGTCGGATTGTTCCTGCACGACCTCGACCACCACGGCTGCGGTCGGTCGTGGTCGTGGTCGTGAACGTACAGGAGCCACCACCGCTCGCTCGTCGGCTCGTCTGCCAGGCAGCTTCGTCGACGAGGACCTTGTCGGACGGCGTCCCTGCACGACCCCGACTCCCACAAGCTGCCGTCGTGGTCGTGGTGGTGGTCGTGGTCGTGGTCGTGAACGCACATGCCAGGCAGCTTCGTCGACGAGGACGCTCACAGCGGGCTGCATCGGGTGTCGGACGGCCCCTGCACGAACACGACCACCACGGCTGCCGGCGTGGTCGTGGTCGTGGTCGCGAACGCACAGCAGCCCCCCACTGCCCGCTTCGCCGGCTCTGCCTCGGGACTCCCGCCGGCCCACGTCGTGCCGGGGAGCTTCGTCGACGAGGACCTCACGCAGGTCCACAGCGACGTGCTGCATCGGGTCCTTGCTCGGCGGCGGAGACGGCGAGCCTGGCCTCACGTCCTGTTCGAGCACCAGAGCACGCCGGACCCGCTGATGCCGTGGCGGATGCTGCGGTACCTGGTGAGGATCGGGGAGCGGGCCCTGGCCGATGGCGGCGACCTGCCGTTGTCCTGCCGCTCGTGCTCTACCACGGTGCGAGCGGCGCTGGACAGCGCCGCTGCACGTCGAGGCGCTGTTCCGAGCGGGCGCGGCCTGCGACGCGTTGCGCGTTCAAGCACGCGTGCGGACGGGACGGTCTGGGTTCTGCGGTGGTTGGATCTGGTGGTGGAGGTCGCGTCCTCCGAGGGGCTGCGCGCCGTGGAGGCGTTGTGGCGTTACGTTGGGAGCATTGGTCCTGGACCAGCCGCTGGCGGCGGCGCGGGACGATCTGGTGCGGCGCCTGCCGCCTGAGGGACAGAGGCTGATCATGGGGTACGGCGAACAGCTGATCGAGCAGGGCGGGAGCAGGGGCGAGGAGGGCCTGCAGACGGGCCTCCAGCAGGGCGGGGCGCGAATGCCGCCCAAGCAGATGCAGCCTGCTCGGTCCTCCCCGAGGCGACCATCGCCCGCATCGAGGCCGCCACCGCCTGAGCCGAGCAGTGGGCCGAGCGCATCCTCACCGCCGACACCCTCGCCGCGCTCCTCGCGTAGCCTCATGGGGGTGGGCTCGGGCCGGGGGCCGGGCACCCGAACGTGCGGACGGGAGCGATGAGCTCCGAGCCGTGACGTTCGCCCGCCCGCCCCCCGGCCCTGCGCGCACCCCAGCCCCGCCCGCGGCACGCTCGGCAGGGCCGCTGCGGCGATGTCGTCAGGGCGAGAACAGCGCCGACACCTTCGCGAACACCGTCCACCCGGGCTCCGGCGCCAGCGCCCCGCTCCCGCCCAGGTACACCCCCGTCCCCGGCGACCGCTCCCACGCGAGCAGCACCTCCCCGCGCCGCGTCCCCTGGAAGCTGTCCACGTCCACGATCGCCCGCCCGCTCACCGTGCGGCTCAGGAACACCTCCGTCCGCAGCCGGCTCACGAACCCCTGGTACACGAGCGCCCGCGCCGCGCCGTCCGGCTCCGTGAACCGCTCCGCGCTCCCCGACAGCGCCACCGACCACATCGGCACCGGCCGCACCGTCACCTCCGCGCTCGCCGCCTGCCGCTCCCCCACCCGCGGCGCCTCCGGGTCGTACAGCGGCGCGTGCGACAGCGAGACCTCGGTCCCGAGCGTCAGCCAGCGCACCGGCGTCCCCCCGAACCACGCCCAGCCGCCCCGCTGCTCGAGCCACGTCTCCGCGAACCGCTCGCCCTTGGCCCAGCCCCCGCCCGACAGCGACGTGCTGTTCCCGAACGACACGTTCGTCGTCACCTCGGCCCCGAGGTCCCGCAGGTCCCCGCCGAACGTCCACGCGTACCACACGCTCAGCGGCTGCAGGTTCA
This sequence comes from Myxococcota bacterium, assembly GCA_041389545.1. GTDB lineage: Bacteria > Myxococcota_A > UBA796 > UBA796 > JACKER01. The sequence continues at coordinate 114,704 of JAWKRQ010000030.1, forward strand.
CCTTCGGCACCGCCGCCGAGTCCGGGTACAGGTTCACCCCGGCCCACGATCCGCCGCCGATGCGGTCGGTCTGCGTGATGAACCCGTTCTCGGCCCGGAAGTCCGGCCCGAGCAGGTTCGCCCACGTCCCGAAGTACGGCACGCGCGCGTTGTAGGCGATCTCGGTGTTGCCGGCCGGCGCGGTCCGCGTGGTCCCGTCGGCGAACGTCGTGGTCGACCCGAGCGCCGAGCCCGTCACGGTGGTGCGGTCCGACAGCCGGATCCGCGCGTCCACGCCGCCGAGCTTGTTCGTCATCGGCGTGCCGAGGATGGTGCGGTCCGACAGCAGCAGCCCGACCTGGCCGTCGGCCCCCACGTCGCGCCGCGCCCGGACCACGGCCACGCTCGCGTCGTGCCCGTCGATGTCCTCCTCGGTCCACCCGCCGAGCTCGGCCACCGAGGCCGCCGGCGTCGAGTCGAACGCCACCAGCCCCGCCACCGTCGCGCCCGGCGGCTCCACGGTGAACCGCACCCCGCCGTACGGCGCCACCACGGTGCGCGTGTAGACGAGCTCCCCGAGCGGGTGCGAGAACCACTCCTGCCCGTCGAGGAAGAACGGCCGCTTCTCCTGGAAGTACAGCGCGTTGCGCCGGTTCACCGACACCTGCGCCGCGTCGGACTCGACCTGCGAGAAGTCGGGGTTGAAGGTGCCCACCAGCGACAGCCACGGCGCGGGGCGGTACCGCGTCGTGAGGCCGACGGTCGCGCCCTCCCAGCCGAACCACCGCTCGGGCGGCCCCTGGTCGGTGCGCGCGAAGGTGAGCTCGGGCAGCAGGTCGAGCCCGGCGTCCTGCGGGATGGGACCGGGCCCGGCGAGGATCCCCTCCTGCACGAGCAGCCCGGACACCTCGGGATCGAGCGCCGGCCAGCTGCTCTTCTGCCCGAGCCGCGCCACGTGCCGGAACACGAACATCCCGACCCGCGACACGTCGGAGGGGTGGCGCACGGACCGCCACGGGATGCTCATCTCCACGTCGTAGCCGCGGTCGGTGCGCCGCGCCTGGCCGCTCCACGCGGCGTCCCAGCTCGTGTCCTCGCCGGCCGCCGCGGTGGCGGTGCCGTCGTGGAGGATGCCGCCGGCGCTCACCAGGAACAGGTAGGCCCGCTGCGCCTGGCCGGTGGGATCGAGGTAGATCGCGAAGAAGTCGTCGTTCCACCGCGTGTCGCGCCGGCCGAGGAAGCCCCGCACCTTGTCGGGCTCGGGGTCGGTCATCTCCGCGAAGAGGTGCAGCCCGTCGTGGTCGGCGAGGATCCACACGTCGGTCGTGCCGGTGGGCGTGTCGCCGTAGGTGGGCTGGAAGGTGACGAAGGGCTCGTCGAGCTTGCGGGCCCGGGCCCAGGCG
>JAWKRQ010000031.1:0-115639 GCA_041389545.1 Myxococcota bacterium
CGACGCCTACTACGACGAGCGCGAGCGGGTCAGCACCGACTACGTCGCCTTCGCCCGCCACGTCCTCGACCACTACGCCGATCGGATGACCGAGCGCGACGTCCAGCTGCTCGCGCTCGCACAGAAGATGAACCTCGACCGTCTCGATCAGCTGCCGGACGAGCGCGCCCGCGCGCACGACCGGAAGCGCGAGCAGGACCAGGCCCGCGCGGCCTGGCAATCCACGCGACCCGGCGGCCCCACGGCCGCCGATGGGGGGTGAGCATGACGGCGCTGTCTTGGATCGGTCTGTCGCTGATCGGTCCCGCCGGACCCACAGCGGCCCACGCGCAGGAAGAGCTCGTCGACATCCTGGTCGACGGCGGCAACGACTACGACTGGCAGGAGGTGGCCCTCCCGGGCCCGGTCTGCGGCGACGGCTCCCAGTACAAGGTCTACGTCTGGGACAGCCCGAGCTCCGACAACCTGCTGCTCTACTTCGAGGGCGGCGGCGCCTGCTGGGACTACGGCGGGTGCACGGGCGCCAACGGCGTCCTCGGCGCCGCGAACCCGAACGGCCTCGCCCCCGACTACATGTCCGGCATGGCCCAGCAGTACGTCTCGCCCCTCGTCAACGGCGCCGACCCGGGCCTGCCGCTGCGCTCGAAGACCGATCTCGTCACCAACGGCTGGGACGTGGTCTACATGCCCTACTGCACGGGCGACGTGCACGTCGGCAACAGCGTGGTCACCTACACCGATCCGTCGGGGGTCAACCCGCCGGTGACCTTCCACCACAACGGCTACAACAACACGCTCGAGGCGCTGGGCTACCTCGACACCCGCTTCCCGAACATCGGCAAGCTCATGGTGAGCGGCTTCTCGGCCGGCGGCACCGCCAGCACCATCCAGTACTACCTGGCCCGCACGATGCTGAACGCGTCCAGCGGCTACCTGCTCATCGACTCCGGGCCCGTCTTCCCGGCGCCCGACAACACGTACTGGTCGCGCCCGCTGCACGACCTCATCACGAGCCAGTGGGGCCTCGGCTCGCTGTTCGACGAGCTCCCGGCGACCTTCGACGACAACGACTTCGGCAGCATCAGCGACATGCTCGCCGAGGAGTTCCCCGACGACCAGCTGGCCTACATCGGCTACTCGAGCGACTACAACTACAGTCGCTTCTCCTACGAGTACTTCAACCCGGGCATCAGCAAGGACGAGACGCTCCTGCTGCTGGCGCGAGGACCAGGCGCACCTGATCGCCAAGCTCGACGACCACCCGAACTGGTCGTGGCACGTCCCTGGGACCGCCCGATCAACGACTGACAGCCACCGTCTGTCCATCATCACCTTCATCGGCAGTCACGCCTGCGAGCGCATGGAGCGCAAGCACCGCTGGTGGGAGTACCTCGAGTGGCCGCCGGGGCAGGACTACAAGTGCTACTCGGAGTTCGTGCCCTTCGAGACCTTCCTCGACCGCTGGGTCGACGGCGACCAGGTCTCCCGCATCGTCGAGCCCGAGAACTACTACAACCAGGACGACCTCGGCATGCAGCTCGTCGCCCCGCTCATCAACGGCGCCATGGAAGGCCTCTAGAGACGCGACCAGGCATCCGCGCCAGCGGATAAGCCGGACCCGCGATCGAGGCGGTGCATTCGGCGAAGCGCTGCGAGGTGACCACGTCCACGGATGGTTGGTCGAGTCTCTGGCGAACGACGACGCCGCAGCGGCCGCCGGAGTATCTTGCCCCCGTGCGACGCAAGGTCCCGCTGTCCGCCCTGATCACCGCGGTGCTGGCCCTCGTCCTGGCCACCACCGCGGTGCTCACCTGGTCGGGCCTCCAGGGCGCCCGCCAGACGGCCGACGAGCTGTGGCACACGAGCGCCGACAGCATCGCCCGCCACACCACCGCCGAGACGCTGCGCGTCCTCGAGGGCGCCGAGCCCCACGCCCAGGTCTCTGCCTCGCTCATCGAGCGCGGCGTCCTCGATCCGGGCGACCGCACGGCGCTCCTCGCGTACCTCGAGCAGAGCATCGACGCGCACCCCACCTTCAGCTGGCTGTCCTGGGGCGACGCGCACGACGGCTCGTTCATCGGCGTGTACCGCGTCGCGCCCGACCAGCCGCTGCACCGGACGGTCCGCACCGAAGAGGACGGCGGCACCCACTACGTCGTCGAGCGCCGCGACCCGAGCGGCTGGCACCGGATCGAGGACCACACGGGCGTGCGGCACTACGACAGCCGCGAGCGGCCCTGGTTCCAGGTCGGCGCCCCGCTGCCGCGCGGGCAGGGCGCCTGGGTCGACTCTGTTCCACAACCGGGACCAGCCCGGCGTGAGCTACGTCGTGCCGGTGCGCGAGCGCGAGACCGACGCGCTGCGCGGCGTGTACTGCGTGGACTTCGAGACAGCGCCCCTGTCGGCGTTCCTCGCCACCCTGCGCATCGGCAAGACCGGCCGCGCTCACCTGATCGGCCGCAACGGCGAGGTCATCGCCCACCCCGGCGGCAGCCTCGTCCACGTCGCCACCGACGGCCCGCTCGCTGTGGACGGCCGACGCCCACCCCGACCCCATGCTCTCGGGCGCCTGGCACGCCTGGCAGCTGCAGGGGCGCGCCGAGCCGTTCAGCTTCGACCGCTACCTCGCCTCGTGGCCACCCCTTCGCGTCGGCGCCGCGCATCGGCCAGGCCGCGTCGGTGCCCTGGACGGTGCTCACGGTGGTGCCCTGCAGCGAGCTCCTCGGCCACGCCGAGCGCCAGGCGCGCCGCGCCATCGCGTTCGGCGCCGCGGCTGCCGTCCTGGCGCTGCTGCTCGGGCTCGGGCTGTCCCGCGGCCTGTCGCGCGAGGTGGCCGCACTGCGGCACGCGCTGATGCGCACCGCCCGCCTCGACCTCGCCGACGACGGCGACCTCACCTCGCGCGCCTCGACCATCCGCGAGGTCGCGGAGATGGGCGACGCGACCCTGTCGATGCGCCAGGGCCTGCGCGCCTTCTCGCGCTACGTCCCGCACCAGCTCGTGCGCCAGGTGCTGGCGTCGGGCCGGGAGGCGCGGCTCGGCGCCGAGCGCCGCGAGCTCACCGTGCTGTTCTCCGACATCGCCGGCTTCACCACCGTCGTCGAGTCCACGCCGCCCGACACGGTGCTGGCAGCGCTCGGGCGGTACCTCGACGGCATGAACATCGCCATCGGCGGCTTCGGCGGCACCGTCTGTCAGTACCTCGGGGACGGCATCCTGGCGTTCTGGGGCGCGCCCGAGGTGCTCCCCGACCACGCCGCCCGGGCCTGCCGCGGCGCGCTCGCGATGCAGGCCCACGCGCGGCGGCTGCTCGCCGAGGCCGAGCGCGAGGGGCACCCGCCGCTGCCCACCCGCATCGGCATCGACACGGGCGAGGTGATGGTCGGCAACATCGGCGCCTCCGAGCGGTTCAACTACGGCATCCTCGGCGACACCGTCAACACCGCGGCGCGGCTCGAGGCGCTGAACAAGGTGTTCGGCACGCGCATCGTCGTCGGCGCGCGCACCGTCGAGCTGGCGCGCGCGGGCTTCCTGTTCCGCCCGCTCGATCGCGTGCGGGTGCGCGGCAAGCAGCGGACGGTCGTGGTCCACGAGCTGTTGGGCGAGCGCGGCGCGGATCCCGCGCTCGAGGCCGCGGTGGTGGCGTGGGAGGGCGGGATGGCCGCGTACCTCGACCGGCGCTTCGCCGAGGCCGAGGCGGGGTTCGCCGCGTACCTCGAAGTGAAACCGGGCGACGTTCACACGCTCGCCATGGTCGCCAGAGCGAGGTCGTTCCGAGAAGACCCGCCTGGGGACGAGTGGGACGGCGTGCACGATCCCAACTGACCCGGCTCAAGCGGCCGGACCCTCGGACGATGGGCGGGGAGGAGGTCGCTTGAGCAGCACGGTCGCCACGTCCTCGCCCAGGCAGATCACCATGGAGCAGATCGAGCGGCTGGAGATCTTCCCGCGCACGGCGGTCCGGGTGCAGGAGATCGCGCAGGACCCGCAGGCGACGTTCGACGCGCTCGAGCGCTGCGTGGCGATGGACCAGGTGCTGGGTGCGCGGGTGCTCCGGGTGGCGAACTCGCCCTACTACCGGGTGTCGCGGGAGATCGGCACGCTCGGGCACGCCATCTCGCTGATGGGCTTCCGCGAGGTCCAGCGCATCGCGCTGACGGTGGCGCTGCTGTCGAAGATGGAGACGAGCGCGCTCGGCGAGGTGCTGTGGCAGCACGCCGTGCAGACGGGCTGCGTGGCGCGGCGCATGGCCCGCGCGGTCGGGCTGGCCGAGGCGGGCGACGTGTTCGTGGCCGGGGTGCTGCACGACCTCGGCAAGCTCGTGCTGCTGCAGGTGTACGAGCAGGACTACGAGGTGCTCCTGCAGGACGAGCCGACGGAGCGGCTGCCCCTCATCGAGGCAGAGCTGTTCGGCGTCGACCACGCTGCGCTGGGCGCGATGGTGCTGGAGCGGTGGCGGCTGCCGCGGGTGACCGTGCGCTCCGTGCAGAACCACCACCAGCTCTCGACGCTGTCGGATCCGGCCCTCGGCCGCCCGAACGCCGACCTGGTGGTCGCGGTGGCGGACGAGGCGTCGCACCTGCTGCAGGACGGCGTGTCGGACGGCGCCACCGCCCGGTGGGTGTGCCACCACGCCGCGAACGCGCGGCTCGGCCTCGACGAGGAGGCGCTGACGCAGCTCGTCGCCGACAGCCGCGCGGACTGGCTCGCGATGCGGTGACCGCGGGTACCCGCGGGGCGGCGCGGCGGTCGGCTACGCTGGGACACCCCGGAGGTCCCCATTCGACCCGATCGCGCCGCGGCGCTCCTGCTCCTCGCGCTCACCGCCTGCGCCGGCGACGCCCCGGCCGACAAGCCCGGCGACGACGACGACACGGTCACCGACACGGTCACCGACACCGGCACCGCCGTCGGCGACGACGACGACGACACCACCGAGCCGCCCATCGTCTCGCCGCTCGATCCCGACGCGCCCCCCGTCACCGGCGGCGCCTGGGCCCGCCCCGGCCCGCGCGCCACCTGGCAGCTGCAGCTGCAGGGCCCGCCCGACCTCGACTACGACGCGCAGATCTACGTCCTCGACCTCGTCGACATCCCCGACGCCGTCATCTCCGCCCTGCACGACGACGGGCGCCTGCTGGCCTGCTACTTCTCGGCCGGATCCTACGAGCCCTGGCGCGACGACGTGGCGGGCCTGCCCGCCGACGTCCGCGGCGAGCCCCTGCCCGAGCACCCCGACGAGCGCTGGCTCGACGTGCGGCGCACCGAGGTCCACGATCTGGTGCGGGCCCGCCTCGATCGCGCCGTCGCCCGCGGCTGCGACGGCGTCGACCCCGACAACCTCGACGCCTACCAGTTCACCAGCGGCTTCCCGCTCACCGAGGAGGACCAGCGCGGCTTCGACCGCTTCGTCCTCAACGAGGCCCACCTGCGCGGGCTGTTCGTCGCCCTGCAGGATGACCTGCCGCAGGTGCCCGACCTCGTCGACTACGCCGACCTCGCCATCGTGGAGCGCTGCCACGAACTCGGCACCTGCGACGGCCTGGCGCCCTTCGCCGACGCCGGCAAGCCGATCCTCGACGCGGAGTACCTGCCGGCCTACCTCGCCGACCCCGCCGGCTTCTGCCGCGAGGCCATCGTCGCCGGCACCCGGTCGCTGATCCTCGATCCGGCGCTCGACGACAGCGTCCGCGTCGCCTGCGACACCGACTTCCCCGAGACCTCGCGCCTCGCGGGCACGCTGACCTACACCACCTACTACGGCCGCGACGGCGCTGACATCGACGCGCTGCGCGGGCTCGACCTCGCCATCGTCCAGCCGCTGCTCACCGCCGACCAGCGCGCCGCGCTGCAGGCGACCACGAAGCTCGCCGTGTACCTGTCCATCGGCGAGATCGGGCTGTCGAACACCTACCTCAAGTCGACGGCGAGGAGGTCCTCGGGCAGACCATCTACGACGCGCACCCCGAGTGGTTCCTCGCGCAGAACCCGTTCTTCGACTCCTGGTTCGCCGACTGCAACCAGGCGGGCTGGCGCGACTTCGTCCGGGGGCAGGCGGATCTGCTGCTCGCCCAGGGCTACGACGGGCTGTTCCTCGACACCGTCGACACGGTCGACGTGTACCCGGCGATCATCCCCGGCATGATCGAGCTGAGGCCGGCCTGCGCGCCGACCAATTCCCGACGCGATCCTGGTGTAGAACCGCGGCATCAACGTCATCCCCGACACGGGGCCTGACGTCGACGCTCTGATGTTCGAGGTCTTCTCGACCTACTACGACTGGAACGCGCTCGCCTACGACGCAGACCGACACCACCGCGCCGGGCTACCCCGAGCTCGTCGACAAGGCCGTGGACTACCGGCTGCAGGGCGGCGTGGTGCTCGCGCAGGACTTCGCCGTCCCCGACCAGGGCCTCGACGACCTGATCTGCTACGCCCACGACCGCGGCCTGATGCACCTGTTCGTCCCGGCCTACGCCGACGCGCTGTTCCAGGGCGGGCGGTTCGCCTGGCCCGCCGCCTGCCCGTGGCCGGAGGCGCCCGGCTGGGGCTGTCGTTCGACCCGCCCGGCCACCTCGCGGCGGGCGCACCGTCACTGTCACCGCCGCGCTGGGCGGCGACGCCGGCTTCGCCGCGCCCACCACGCTCACGCTCGGCGCCGTGCCCGCGGGCCTCACCGCGACCCTGCCCGACGACCGCGCCACCGCCGCCGATCCGGCGACCCTCGAGATCACGGTGACCAGCGCCGCCCCCGGCCGCTACACGCTGCCCGTCACCGCGACGGCGGGGCGACGAGGTCCCGCACCTTCCCGCTCGCTACCGTGGTGCACGGGCAGACCGCCTGGGTCACCAACGCCGGCCTGTCGCAGGTCGTGGCGTTCGACGAGCCGGGGATGCTGGTGCCGCCCGCGTCGCCGAGCCGGCGGACGGGCGAGATCGAATGCGCAGCCCTACGCCGTCGCCAGACGCGCAGGGGCGCTGCGGATCGTCGAGAACGTCGGCGACCCGGCCGCGCCGCAGCCCGCGGGCCGGCTGCTGCGGCAGGCGCCGTTCGACCTCGGGACGCCCGGACCTGGTTGTGACGAGCGGCCTGTCGTACCCGACCGGCGTGGCGATCGACGCCGGCGGCGACGTGCTCGTGGCGACGGGGCCTGACTGGACGGGCACGCCGCGGGACACGCCGTCGGTCGTGCGGGTGGACCTCCCGACACGGGCAGCGCCGCACGGCGCTCGCGTGGACACGGCCGCGGGCCTCGGCTATCCGCGGTCGCTCGCGTTCGACGCCGACGGGGCGTTGTGGGTGAGCACCACCTACGGCCTGGTCGCGGGCTACGCGCTGCCGAACGTCGATCCGCCCGGTGCCGCTCGGCAGATCGCGGGGTGGGCGGCGGCAACGGCGACGTCTTCGACGTGGTCAACGACCTCACCTTCGACGGCAACGGCGACCTAGGTCGGCCGGGGCGCTCGCCGGCGGCCTGCGCGTGAATCGAGGTGCCGGCGGGCAGCTGGCCGCTCGACGGCAGCACTGTCTGGATGGATCCGGGCACGGTGGGCGCGGTGCTCACCCAGGGGCTGTACGGGCCGTGGGGGCTGCGCTTCGACGGGGCCGGGGACCTGTGGGTCGTCGACAGCACCGACGCCGCCGACGACGCGACGAGCCGCGGCGCGCTGGTGCGGTTCGACGCGGCCGGGCTCGGCGGCGATCCGGCGCCGAGCCTGCAGGTGCCGCTCGACTCGCGCTACACGCTCGGGCTGGCGGTGGGCACACCGTGACCGGGAGCCGCTGCCGCTGCCACTCCCGCCGCCAGGCCCGCCGCTGCTGCGAGCCGCTGCACCAGGGCAAGCCCGCGCCCACCGCCGAGGCGCTGATGCGCTCGCGCTACGCGGCGTACGCGCTCGGCCTCGTCGACTACGTCGTGGCCACGACCGACCCCGACGGCCCCCAGTGGCACGCCGACGTCGACGCCTGGCGGGCCGACGTGGCGCGGTTCTGCCGCGACACGCGCTTCGTCGACCTGCGCATCGACGACGCGCCGCCGCCCGACGGGGACGTGGCGCACGTCACCTTCACCGCCACGCTGACCCGCGGCGGCGCCGACGCGTCCTTCACCGAGCGCAGCCGCTTCGTCCGCCGCGACGGGCGTTGGCTGTACCACAGCGGCGAGCCGGGCTGAGCGGCTGGCCGTTGGGCTGCGGCCATGCGACAGAGCCGGCATGAAGCTGTCGGTCCTGGACGTGTTGCCCATCGGCTCGGGGGGGACGGCCCGCGAGGCCCTGCTCGGCGCCGTCGACCTCGCGCAGGTCGCCGAGAACGCCGGCTACGCGCGGGTGTGGTACGCCGAGCACCACGGCATGGCGAACATCGCGAGCACCTCCCCGGAGCTGCTCATCGCCCACGTCGGCGCGCAGACCGAGCGGATCCGGCTCGGCGCCGGCGGCGTGATGCTGCCGAACCACGTGCCGCTGCGGGTCGTCGAGCAGTACCGCACGCTCGAGGCGCTCCACCCCGGCCGCATCGATCTGGGCATCGGCCGCGCCGCCGGCACCGACCCGCTCACCGCGCACGCCCTGCGCAGCGCGCCCGGCCAGGCGTTCGGCGGGCTGCTCGCCGAGGTGCTGGCGTTCGACGGGCGCGAGTCCTTCCCCGAGGACCACCCGTACGGCCGCATCGAGGTGACGCCGGCCGGCGTGTCGCTTCCGCCGATGTGGATGCTCGGCAGCAGCGGCGGCAGCGCGCGGCTCGCGGGGGAGCTCGGCACCGGCTACGCCTTCGCCGCGCACTTCAGCCCGACCCCGCCGGGCCCGGCGATCGCGGCGTACCGGCAGCACTTCCGCCCGTCGGCAGCGTTTCCGGAGCCGAAGGTGATCCTCGCGGTGCACGCGCTGTGCGCCGAGACCGCCGCCGAGGCCGACGAGCTCGCGCTGGCGCCGCTGTACGCCCTGGCCCACATCGAACAGGGGCGCCCCGCCCCCGTGCCCACCCCCGACGAGGTGCGCGCCACGGGCTTCCAGCCGGTGGCCTCGGCGCTCGGGCCGATGGCGCGCCTGCTGGTGTACGGGCCGCCCGACGAGGTGCGGGACGAGCTGCTGCGGCGCGCCGCGGCGGTGGGCGCCGACGAGCTCATGGTGATGACGCTCGCGCACGCCCCGGCGCCGCGGCTGCGCTCGGTCGAGCTGCTGGCGCACGCCTTCGCGTAGGGCGCGGGCGCGGAGTCGACGTCCGATTCGGGGTTCGGATCGCGGCCGCGCGTGTTACACCAGGGCCCGGACGGAGGTGGCGTTTGTTGCCGTGGCTCGCCTGGTTGCTCCCGAACGCCCACGCCACCGATGCCTTCGATCCGACGACCCCACAGGCCCGCCTCACCGGCGAGCCGACGTACGATGCGACCGGCACCGTCCGCCTGTGGTCGGCCGTCGAGCGCTACGACGACCCCGACCGCACCCTGCTCCACGCCGAGGCGTTCAACGACGCCACCGAGTGGCAGGATCGTCCCGTTCATGCCGTGGATCGCCACCAGCTTCGGCACGGCCCGCCCGAGCTCGTCGACGTTCCTCCTCCACGTGGGCCTCGGCGAGGGCTCGGCCTCCGGCACCCCCGTCCTGCTGATCCCCGGCGCCGGCGACAACGGCCCGCGCGCCTACTCCACCCTGGCGCCCGCGCTCGACCTCGCCGGCCGCCCCGTCTACGCGCTGACCTTCGCCCACCCCCACGGTGACGTGTTCCTGCAGGCCGAGGTCGTCGCCGACGCGCTCGCGGCGATCGAGGCCCGCACGGGCGCGCCCCAGGTCGACGTCGTCGCCCACAGCAAGGGCGGGATCGCCGCCGCGGTCTACGCCGCCAGCGGCGAGGCCGACGCGCTGGGCAGCCGCTACGGCGCCCACGGCACCCACTACCGCGGCGACATCCGCAAGCTCGTGCTCGCCGGCGTCCCGATGGGCGGCATCGACACGAGCTACCGCTGGAGCGGCCTGTCGTTCACCGGGCTCGACGCCGACACCGCCGTCAGCCCGCCCGCCTGGAGCACCTACTACCCGAGCGGCAGCGGGGCGTGGTGGCTCGCCGTCGATCTCTCCGACCAGGACTTCCTCTCCGACGGCCGCGACCTGTTCCCGGGCCAGCGCCAGGTGCTCGCCCGCCAGCCGGCGCCGCTGCCCGGCAGCCGCCCCTGGCTCGGGCTGTACGCCGCTCAGCAGGACTGGTACACCACCTACGAGGGCGGCTTCGGCTTCGTCTCCTGGTCCGACGGCATCGACGCGGCGATCGCCGACGGCGGCGACCTCGTCGAGCGCCTGGCCAGCGCGGGCATCGACCCCGACATCGAGGTGTACCAGCTCGTCGGGCGCAGCCCGCTGCTCGTGAACGGCGACGAGGCGATGATCGCCCAGTTCGACGTGCTCGGGGCCCTCGTGGACTACGACGGGCTGGCGCACGACCTGCGCGACCACGGCATCGACGTGCACCCCGACGCCGCGGAGCTCCAGGGCCTGGAGGACGGCAAGCTCGTGCTCGGCGAGATCTCGGCCGACTCCGACGGCGTGGTCTTCGCCACCAGCGCCGGCGACGATCGGGCGATCACCGCGCGCGGCGGGCGCGTCGTGGAGCGCTACGACGCCGACATCGCGCACCTCGACCTGCTGTACGCCTCGCCGCTGGCCGCACAGCAGCTCTACGCCGCGGCCGACGCCGGCGGCCCCGGCGACGCCTGGCTCCGCAGCCTCGGCGCGCGCTACGAGCAGGCCGACTCGGTGGGGTGGATCGTCGGCGCGCTGGCGGACGACACGGCCGAGCGCTCCGGCGGGGGCAGCGGCGACGACCGCGACGACGCCGCGCGCGATCTCGGCGAGAAGGGCGCGCTGGCGCCCGGCCTCGGGGGCTGCGACACGGGCGGCGCGCCGGCCTCCGGGCTGGCGCTGCTCCTCGGCGCCGCGCTGCTCCGCCGCCGCCGGTAGGTGCAGCGGGGCGCGGGGTCTGGTAGACACGCCGCATGCCCTGCGCCCTCCTGCTCCTGTGGCTGGCCCCCGGCGCCCACGCCCGCGACGTCGAGCCGATCGCGCGCTTCGGCGATCCGCTGCCGGGCGGCGCCCACCAGCGCCGCGCCGCGCCCGGGCCCGACGGCCTGGTCTGGTCGCTCGGCGACGACGAGCGCTGGGTGGGCCGCCGGCCGCGGTCGCTGCGCCCCGTCCGCACCCTCGGCGCCGGCTGGGTCGACGGCGCGGTCGCCGACAACGCGCTGCTCGCCGTGCGCGACGGCGCCGTCCTCGCGCTCGATCCCCCCGACGGCGACGTGCGCTGGCAGACGCCCGACGGGCCGCGCCTCGTGCGCCCGGAGGTCGCTGGCGACCACGTCGTGGCCGTGGACACGGGCAGCTGGCTCGCCGTGCGCATCGACCGCGGGGCGCTGCGCCCGGTGGTGCCCATGGCGGGCGGCGTGCCGCAGCCGGCGCACGCGCGCTGGGCCGCGGTCGCGCGCGACGGCGCCGTGGCGCTGGTGGGCGGCGAGGTCGAGCTCACCGTGGTCGACGGCGACGACCGCATCCGCTGGCGCGCCGACGACGTCCGGCTGACCGCCCCGCCGGCGTTCTCGGGCGACGGCCGCCGCATCGTGCTGCCGACGCCGAGCCGGCTCGAGCTGCGCGACGCCCGCACGGGCGACGTGCTCGACGGCTGGGACCTCGACGAGCCACCGCTCACGGTCGCGCTGTCGGCCGACGGCGAGGCCGTGGCCTGGTCGACGCGCAGCGCCACGATCCGCGCCCGCCGCGGCCACGCGAGCCGCCCGCAGGCGTCCTACCCGTCGGCGTCGGCGGGGTTCGTGAAGCGCGACCTGTACCTGGCGCCGGGCGTCGGCCGGGCGCCGGTGCGCTGGCGGCGCCGCCCGCCCGCGCCCGCGGCGCCGCCCCCCGTCCCGGCCTGGTGCGCCGCCGACGCCGACGGCGGCGTGCGCCACGCGCGGGCCGGCCGGCGTGGTGCGCTGGGAGCGCGGCGGGGGCGGCGCGCAGCGCGTGGACCTGCCCGTGGCGCCCGACGCGTCGCCGTGGCTCACCGACGACGGCGCCGAGCTGTGGATCGGCGCCGAGGGCCCCGACGTGCGCTACCTCCGCCGGCGCGCCGGCGCGCGCGCCTTCGGCGGCGACCGCGGGTTCCGCCTCGACGGCGACGTGCTCGTGTCCGGCGACCAGCGCACGCCGCTCGCGGCGCACCTCGTCTCGGACCGGCTGTGGGTCTCGGCGTCGGGGCGCACCGTCGCCGCGCGGATCGACGGCGGCCTCGCCTGGTTCGACACCGCGACCGGCGCCGCCCGCCCGCTGGCGCTCCCGCCCGGGCTCGGCTGGGGCAGCGCCGACCAGCGCGTGCTCGTCACGGACCACGACCTGGTCGTCTGGGAGGACGGCGGCGACGGGCTCGTCGTGAGCGCGCACCGGCGCCTGCCGCTGGCGCTCGACGGCGGGCGGCCGCTGGCCGTGGGCGGCGAGTGGCTCGCGGTGGCGCGGGGCGGCGCCCTCGAGCTGTGGACGCTCGACGGCGCGCACCCCGTCGCCTCCCGCACCGACGGCGGCGCGCCGCTCGCCTGCGCGGGGTTCTCCGCCGACGGCGCGCGCGTGGTCACGGGCTCGGTGGACGGCGTGCTGCGGCTGTGGGCCCTGCCCGATCCGCCGGCGGCCGAGGCCCGGCCGGGCTGGGTCCCGCTCGCGGACGGGCTCCCCCGGGACGCCGCCGCCGTCGACGTCGCGGTGGTGGGGGAGCGCATCTGGGTGCGCACCGCCACGGGCGACGCCTTCGCCTTCGACGCCGACAGCGGCGAGGCCGTCGCGCGCTGGACCCGGCCGGTCGTGGCGATGGCGGGCGGCGCGGCGCTGGTGGTGGCCGACGACCTCGGTGTGCACGGCGTCGCCGCCGACGGCAGCGTCGCCTGGACGGGGGGCGCCACCCGGCCGCCGTGGGCGGTGCAGGAGACGCCCCTCGGCCTCGTCGCCGAGGGCACCGTGCTGCTGCGCGACGGTGCCGAGCAGCCCGCCGTGACGTCCGAGGCGCTCGCGGAGGACGGCGAGCGCGCGGTGCTCGCGGGCGACGGCGGCCTCGTCGTGCGCACGAGCCGCGACGTCCGCCTGCCCGGCACGGCCGGCGCCCGCTGGGCAGCGCTCGAGCCCGGCGGGGAGCGGGTCGCCGTGGGGACCGCCACCGCCGTGCAGGTGTTCGACGCCAGCACCGGCCGCCGGCTGGCGCGGCGCGACGCCCGCTGGGTCGCCGGCGCCTGGGCCGGCGGCCGGGTCGTCGGCGTCGACGGCGCGCAGCTCGAGCCCGTCCGCTGGGACCCGCACCGCGACACGCCCGCGCCGTCCCCCTACGAGCGCCGCGCCGAGGCCCCCGAGGCCTGCGCCGTCGCGCCGGACGGCCGCTGGGCGGCGGTGAGCCAGGGCGACACCACCTACTGGTACGACGCCGGCGCCGAGCTCCTCCGCACCGTGCCGGGGCGCGGGCCGGCCTTCTCCGCGGAGGGGCGCCTCGTCGTCGCCGACGGCGACCACGTCGCCGCCTGGGACGCCCCCGAGACCCCGGCCTGGCGCGTGCTCCTGCGCGCGCGCGACGCGGTGCGCATCGGCGAGAGCATCGTCGCCGGCGGGGTGTGGCTCGACCGGGGCGGGCGCGAGATCCCGCCCGTGCTCGATGGCGAGCGCCTCGCCGTCGCGGCGGACGGCTCCGGAGCGCTGGTCTCCGAGCGCGGCCGCCAGCGCATCGCGCCCGCCGACGGCGGCGCCACCGCGCCGGCCGCCGCGCCCTGCGCCGACCGCTACCAGCGCTGCGGGCGGGCCGTGTCCACGGGCTGGGACGTGGCCTGGACCCGCCCCGCCGGCTCCGGCGCCAGCAGCGAGGTCTGGGCCGTGGCCCGCGACAGCGGCATCCGCCACTGGCTGCCGCTGCAGCTGTACGGCGCGGGCGCGGTGCCCGTGGCGCTCGCGGGCGACGGCCTGGTCGTCGCCCGCGGCGAGACCGTGGAGCGCTGGTCGCGCGCCGACGCCGCGCGCACCGACGTCTGGACGCTGGGCGAGGCGCCGGCCTGCGTCGCCGCCTCCGCCGACGGCCGCACCGTCGTGGCGGCGGGCCGCGGCGGCGCGCTGCTCGTGCTCCGCCCGTAGGCGCTACAGCCCGCGCGTCACCGTCGCCACGGCGAACAGCACCAGGCCCACGAACGCGAGCCAGAACGTGTACGGCGCCAGCGCGGGGATCGTGCCCAGGTACGCCAGCAGCGCCGCCGCGCCGAGGAGCGTGCCGACCCACCAGGTGGCGGTCTTCGGCGGGGACAGGGTCATACCGTGGTGGTGGTGCCGACGGGACATGGTTCCTCCTTCGACTCGACCGTATCCGTTGCATGGGCACGGCACAAGCGAAAGAGGATGCAGATGTCTGTGAGGCACGCCGCAGGCGGTCAGATGTTGATCCCCGGCGGGATCCGCGAGGGCATCAGGTGCACGTACGGCTTCCGCTTCCGGTTGCGGTCGGCGATCGCCTGCTCGGCGGTCGCCAGATCCGCGCGGAACTTCGCCAGCACGGGGGCCACCCGCGGGTCCACGAACGTGCCGTCCGGGTAGTCGCCGAGCGAGCCCACCCGCGACATGCCGAGCAGCAGCGCGGTGTCGAGCTGGCGCTGCGCGGCGTCGAGCGGGGGCAGGGTGCGCAGCCAGTCGGCCTCGGTCCAGCCGTCGGTGCGGTCGGGGACGGGCGACCAGGCGCCGAACGGGCTCGCCGGGATGACGGTCAGCTCCTCGGCGACGGGGAAGTTCATCGCCGCGTGCAGCGCGGAGGCGCCGAACAGCAGGTTCGTGAGGAGGTCCACCAGGTTCGCCCGCGTCCGGGGCGGCCCGCCGAGCCCGCGGATGCCGCCGCCGTCGGCGGAGGAGGCCGCCAAGACCCAGGCGGCGACCTCGCCGTCCGCGGCCACGTCGGCGTCGGTGCGGTAGTACAGCGCCACGTAGCCGGTGACCCAGGTCTGCAGCGCGTCCCACACGAGCCGCGCGTCGTCGCGGTAGGGGAAGTCGAGGTCGGGGTCGCTCACGCCGCGGTTCACGAGCCGCTCGGGCAGGCGCGACGACAGGAAGTCGAAGTCCTCGAGCGACCGCCGCGCCAGCTCGCGCACGCCGGCCTGGCTCGTGCCGGTGAACCAGTCGAGCAGCCCGTGCGGCGCGAAGACGGTGTGCGCGCCGACCTCGTTGATGTACAGCGTGCCCTCGGCGTGCTGGGCCAGCAGCACCATCAGCGGGTGCCGCGGGGCGAGCGAGCGGTGGGCGGCGACGAAGAGCGGCTCCGCGACGAGGTGGGTGCGCGCGTGGTGGTGCCAGATGGCGCCCACCACGGTGTCGGCGGCCGCGAGGTGCGTGCGGGCGATGCGCCAGCCCCAGCCGTCGGCCGGGGTGAACACGGGGCCGCCGGGCCGCAGCTGGATCGCGAACAGCCGCGGCACCCCCGACGACCAGGGCCGCACGAGGAAGCCCCGCGCGGGCGCGAGCACCGCGGGTCGCGGGCCGAGCTCGTTCGGCGGGAGGCCGTCGAGCATGCGGTAGTCGACCTCGTACAGCCGGCCGCTCTCGATGGCGGCGGCGATCTGGTCGCCCGGCGACACCGCGGCGATCTGCGCGTCCGACAGCGGCACGTCGGGCAGGGAGCGCACCCGCTGCAGGCTCTCGGGGTTGGACCCGGCGAGCCAGCGGCGGGAGAACGCGACGTCGTCGTGCACGGCGGCCCAGGCGTCGGGGACGGGGACGGTGCGGAACAGCGCCCGGAAGTCGTCGAGCGAGGTGGCGTCGCCGTGCTCGGTGCCGCCGAGCAGCACGGCCGCGAGGTCGTTGCTCGCGGTCCGCAGCCCCTCGTGCACCAGATCGCGCGCGGCGTGCCAGGTCTCGGCCATGCGCGCCTCGAAGCCGGCCAGCGTCGGGCGGTCGACCGCCCGCTCGTTCGCGAGGACGGCCGTGAGCGCGCCGTCGACGACCTTCGACCACTGCGGCGGCGTCGTGTCGTCCTTCGGCCGCTGCGCGACCAGCGCGACCCCCGGGTAGGTGTCGAAGCTGTAGGTGTACCGAGCGCGGGCAGCGACGAGGTCCGCGGCGCGGTCCGTCGGCGTCGGGTCGTCCTGGGGGAGCGTGGGAACGGCCGTCATGGACTCCTCGGGGGGGAGGGGGACCTCGATCAGCCTAGCGACGAAACCGGGTACGCCGACCCATCGAGCGGGCTCAGAAAGGTTACGCCCGCACCGCTCAGCTGCCGTCTGTCGCCACCGCAACGGCCGCGGCGAGCGCCTCGTCGTCGCCGGCCGCGAGGATCGTGCCGTCGGGGGCGAAGTCCACCGCCTGCAGCGTCGCCACCTCCGAGGTCGCCGGGTCGACGCCGAAGATCCCGTCGGTGCCGAAGGCCGGATCGGCGATCCCGGCGGCGTCCGTCCGCACGATCGCTGGCCGCCCGAGGCCGCTCTCCTCCACGCGGCCCACCAGCACGAGGCGCCCGGCGGCGTCCTCGGCGATGTCGGCGGGATCGAGGCCGGCAGCGCCGAGGTCGACGTGCAGGACGGCCCCCACGACGCCGTCCGCGCCCATGGACTGGGCCCAGGCGTCGAAGCCGTCGACGTCGACGGTGGCGCCGGTGACCCAGAGCCGGCCGTCGGGCAGCACCTGCGCGCCCCGCATCCACGACGGCCCGGTGGAGACGGCCACGCCGCCCGTGCCGTAGCTGCGGTCCTGCGCGCCGGTCGGGTCGAGCTTCACCGCCAGCGCGGCGGCGCCGATGACGCCGATCGCCGCGCCGTCGGTGAGGACGCCGAGCGTGCCGCGGTCGCACAGGGTGGTGGCGGCGCAGTCGACGGTGACGGGCAGCGGCGCGACGCCGCCCGCGCCCCACACCGGGTCGAGCGCGCCGGCATCGGTGAGGCGCACGGTGGACGCGCCGGTCGCGCCGCCGCGCAGCAGCAGGGCGCCCCCCGCCGCGGGCGCGACCAGGTCGACGGCGAGCTCCGGGCCGGCCTCGAGGTCGAGCGGGACCGTGCCGAACGGCGCGACGGCGGCGCCCGTCGGGTCGAGCCGGGTGACGAACGGCGTGGCGTCGCCCCCGGCGGGATCCACCCCGGCGACGAAGCAGGTGCCGTCGGCGGCGACGGCCACCGCGGTCGCGGCGGTGCCGCTCAGCAGCAACAGGCCGTCGCCGTCGAAGGCGGGATCGGGCCGGCCGGCGGGGTCGAGGCGGACGACGGCGGCCTCGGGGGCGTCCTCGGCGCCGTCGGCCCAGGAGCGGCCGACGATCCAGGTCGCGCCGTCGGGGCCCGCGGCGAGGTCGGCCACGGCCACGCCGCGGCCCGGCCAGGCCAGCGTGACCGCGCCCCACGGCCCCGTCTGCGTCTCGGTCGCGCGGCCGGTGTCGCCCGCGGTGTCCGCTGCCGTCTCGGTCGGCGTGGTGCCCGGCGGGGCGGTGTCGGCGCCCGTCTCGGTGCCGGTCGCGGCGTCGGTCTTGGGGGAGACGTCGGTGGGGCCCGGATCTTCGGGCTGGCAGGCGAGGGACCACAACCACAACATCGGGCGCTCCGGGACGCCCCACCGTATCCGCGCCTTGCCGGAACGGCCCGGCGAACGGTCACAACAGCGACTCGGCCGCGCCCCTGAAACCCGGCCGTGACCAAGCGGCCGGCGCAGGCCGCCGACGGGCCTGGAGACCGCCCGAGGAGTCCGCCGCATGTCCCGTCGCGTCGTGACCGGGCGCCTGGTGTTCCGCCAGGCCGGCCCCCCCGTCCCGCTCCACCACCTCACCGTGGAGGGGCCCAGCGGGGCCCGCGCCACGACCGACCTCGACGGCTGCTTCACCCTCGAGGTGCCCGGCCACGGGCCCGTCGCCCTCCGGCTCGTCGACGAGGACCCGCGCTACACGTCCGACGGCATCGCCGCCCCCACCGAGCGCGTGGTGGGCGAGGTCCACGTCACCCCCGGCGACGACGACCACTGCGGCGACGTGATGGTCGCCTGGTGGCCCTACCGCGACGACTTCCCCGTGCCGCGGGTCGCGCCGGTCGACGGCAAGCTGCCCCAGGCCTACACGAAGGGCTTCTTCCACACGCTCGAGCTCGCTGTCGCGCGCACCGTGCCGGCCAAGGCGATCCTCGAGGCCGACAAGCTCCGCGGCGACGGGCACCCCACCGTCGCCGAGATCCAGGCCCACCAGCCGAAGGTCCGCTCCATCGTGGCCGACGAGGCCCACCCGGGCACGTCCCGCTCCGACGCCTGGCTCGGCGACCTGCTGCTGAACGGGTTCAACGTGGCCGCCACCCTCGGCCGCGACGCCGCCGACCCCGCGCTGCTGCGCTACGCCATCCGCTGGGGCGAGCTGCCCGTCCGCACCGACGGCCCGGCCTTCGACGTCACCGACGTCGACGTCGTCCTCGACCCCACGGGCGACGAGGTGCTGCCCGTCCGCATCACGCTCGACATCCGCAGCCCCGGCGTCGACGGCACCTGGCGCGAGCGGCGCGTCGAGAGCGTCCCCGGCGACGCGCTGTGGGACTCGGCCAAGCACGTCGTGCGCTGCCAGAACCTGCTCCAGGGCGCGCTCGACGGCCACATCGTCACCACGCACTTCCAGACCGAGGCCGCGGCGGTCGCCGTGTTCCGGAACCTGCGCAAGAGCCCGGTGCGCGCGCTGCTGGCGCCGCAGCTCCAGGAGATCGTCGCCCAGGACCACGACGGCGACGGCTTCGCCTGGGGCCCCCACGGCATCCTGCTCGAGCAGAGCGGGCTCACCGTGCCGGCCGTCGAGCGCCGCATCGCGCAGCTGTCGGCCTCGCTGTGCTGGCAGCACTTCGCGCCGCCGGTCTCCGTCCACCCGACCCACCGCTACGCGCAGGCCGCCGAGCGCTACTGGGCGCTGATCGGCCGCTACGTCGCCGGGTTCTTCGCCGACCACCACGACGAGATCGTCGCGAACTGGGCCGAGGTGCACCGGATGTCGCAGGACCTCGTCCGCACCTCGCCGCCCTACGACCCGCTCCCGCGCATCGACGGCGTGGTGCCGCTGCGCGAGGCGCCGCCCGTCCGCCGCGAGACGATCGACAAGGTGGAGCGCAGCTGCCCGGCGATCACCCGCCGGGACGAGCCCCAGGGCGACGACATCGCCCGCCTGGCCCAGTGGTGCACGGTGGTGCTGTACCGCGCGACCTTCGAGCACACCTGGACCCACGACGGCCAGTACGACGCGGGCGGCGACCTGCGGCTCGCCACCTTCGGCCTGCGCGCCGGCAGCCTCGGCGCCGACGACGACCCGGCGCTGCTGCCGCCGACCGACCGGATGCTGCAGGCCATCGAGACCAACACCATCGGCATCCACGCCAACTACGGCTTCCTGCTCGCCGACGAGGAGCGGGACGTGCCGCCCGCGCTCAAGGCCGCGCTGAGCGCCGAGCGCGAGGCCTTCTCGGCGCTCGGCGTCGACGTGGCCAGGATCCGCAGCCGCATCAACATCTGAAGCACCCAACCCTCCGACCGGGGAGTCCGCTTGCCGACACGGTTCGACGTGGTGTTCGAGGGAGGGGGCGCGAAGGGCATCGCCCTGTCCGGCGCCGTCTCCGCCCTGCTCGACGCCGGCCACGCGCTGGGGCGCCTGGTGGGCACCTCCGCCGGCGCCATCACCGCCACCAACCTCGCGCTCGGCTACACGCCGGGCGAGATCCTGGCGGGCTCGCTGGTGCGCACCCCGTCGGGGGCGCCCATCTACACCACGTTCTCCGAGCCGCCGGTGCTGACGGAGGCCGAGCTCGCGGGCTCCGGGCTGTTCTCGGTGCTGCGGCACGAGCTGGCGCCGATCCCCGGCGTGCTCGGCGAGCACGTCGACCTGGCGCTGGCGCGCGCGATGGGGCGGTTGCCCGGGGTCGCGTCGCTCGTGCTCCTGGGCGAAGGCGGCGGCCTGCACCGCGGCGACGGCTTCGTCCGCTGGATGCAGGGGTGCCTGTCCGACAAGGGCGTGCCCACCGACGCCACGTTCGCCGACCTGCACGCGCGCACCGGCCGCGACCTGTCCGTGGTCGCGACCGACACCACCGACCGGCGGCTGCTCGTGCTCAACCACCGCACGGCGCCCGAGCTGCCCGTCGTGATGGGGGTCCGCATGTCCATGAGCATCCCGCTGTACTGGACCGAGGTGGTCTGGGACGCCGCCTGGGGGCGGTACCGCGGCGAGGACGTGGCCGGCCACGCCATCGTGGACGGTGGCGTGGTCTCGAACTTCCCGCTGTTCCTGCTCACCGACCCGACCGACGACGAGGTCGCGGCCGTCATGGGCCCGCCGGACCCGTCGCACGGCTCGCCCGTGGGGCTGATGCTCGACCCGGACCTGCCGGTGGCGGGCGCCCCGCCGCCGTCGCCGCCCACGGCGCTGCACGGGCTGCACCGGCGCCTCTCCGCGCTGCTCGACACCCTGCTGTCGGCCCGCGACAACGCCGTGTCCGACGCCCACGCCGGCCGCATCGTGCGCCTGCCCGTCGAGGGCTACGGCACCACCGAGTTCGACATGCCCGAGCCGCGGGTCCGCGCCCTGTACGACGCCGCGGCCGCCGCCGCCCGCGCCTGGCTCGACCGCAGCGCTACCGCCGAGGTGACCGCGTGAACGCACCGACCCTGCCGTCCGACGACGTCGATCCGGAGGCGCGCCGCCGCCAGATCGCCGAGCGCGAGGCCGCGTGGCCCGTCACCTACGACCGGTTCGCCGGCGTGGCGATGGCGACGGGCGTGCCGAAGCCCGACCTGCCCGACGTGGTGTGGTTCGCGACCGTGGCCGAGATCCTGGCGAAGATCGCCGTCAACGCCGAGGAGGTCGCCCAGCGCATGTCGGCGCTGCACCCGAGCCACCCCGAGCACGAAGCCGCGATGGCGCTGATCCGGGACGCGGAGCGCGGCGGCATCCACGTGGCGTTCGACCACCTCCAGGCGCTGACGCAGGGGGACGACGAGGAGGTGCGACCCACCTCGATCGCCGAGTACGACGGCCTGTTCCGCTCGATCCCGCTGCCGCCGTCGGCCGCGGACCTCGACCAGGACACGGCGTTCGCGCGCATGCGCCTCGCCGGGCCGAACCCGATGACGCTCGCCCGCATCGAGCGCGTCCCCGACGGCGTCTCGCTCACCGAGGCCGACGTGGCGCGCGCGGCGTCGGCGCTGGCCGCCGCCGGCCACGACATCGCCGGCTGCGAGCTCGGCGCGGCGCTCCACGACGGCCGGGCCTTCGCCGCCGACTACCGCGCGCTGCACGGCGTGGCGGGCGGCCGCTGGGGGCGCTGGGACAAGCACCTGTACGGGCCGGTCGCGCTGTTCTTCACGGTGGGGCGGGCGCGCACGCTGCTCCCCGTCGCCATCCAGCCCGCCCCCGGCGCGCCGCTCGTCACCCCCGCCGACGGCGAGGCCTGGCGCGTGGCGAAGACGATGGCCACCGTGGCCGACGGCAACGTCCACCAGGCGGTGAGCCACCTCGCCCACACGCACCTCGTGCTGGAGGCGGTGACGCTGGCCGTGCGGCGCGGGCTCGCCGAGCAGCACCCCGTCGCGCGCCTGCTCGAGCCGCACTTCCAGGGCACGCTCTACATCAACGACGCGGCCGACACCAAGCTCGCGGCGCCCGGCGGCGGCGTGGACGCGGTCATGGGCGGCCCCATCGCGTTCTCCCGCAGCGCGGCGGCGCAGGGCGTGGCCGACTGGTCGTTCCGCGGCACCATGCTGGAGAACGACCTGCGCGCCCGCGGCCTCGACGACCGCGCCGCGCTCCCGGAGCACCCGTACCGCGACGACGCGCTGCTGGTGAACGGCGCCATCCGCCGCTGGGTCGAGGGGTACCTGCGCACCTGGTACCGCACCGACGCCGCGCTCGCCGCCGACGACGAGCTGCAGGCCATGTTCCGCTGGCTCGGCGCGCCCGAGGGCGGGCGGCTGCGCGACGTGCCGCTGCCGGCGACGGTGGCCGACCTCGTCGACGCCGTCACCCACGTCATCTTCACCGCCAGCGCCCAGCACGCCGCCGTCAACTTCCCGCAGCTGCCGATCATGGCCTACGCGCCCGCGTTCCCGCTGGCGGGCTACGACCCGGCCGCCGACCCGGCGACGACCTCGCTGTTCGACCTGCTGCCGCCCATCGGCCAGGCGCACTACCAGGCGACGCTCGGGACGCTGCTCGGCAGCGTGCACCACACCGTCCTCGGCGAGTACCCGCGCCACCTGCTCCACAACTTCGCCGGGGACCCGCGCATCGACGCGCACCTGACGGCGTTCCAGGCCGACCTGCGCGAGGTCGAGCGCCTGATCGGCCAGCGCAACGCGGCCCGCCCGCCGTACCCGTTCCTGCTGCCCTCGCGGATCCCCCAGTCCATCAACATCTGATCGAGGTCGCCGTGCTCCAGCTCCGCAAGCGCGTGCTCCTGGTGCTCGTCCACCCGCTCGCCCAGCTCGGGGTGGGCGTGGCCATGATGGCCTGCGGAGTGGGCGAGCTCGTCTCGGACCTGGGCGAGGTCGCCCTCGACGCCACGCCGGGGGCCGCGCACGGGGTGGTGCTGTTCGGCGCCCTGCACGCCGTGAAGTCGCTGCTCGAGTTCCTCGAGGGCTTCGAGAAGATCGAGATCGCGGACGGCGACGAGGCGTCGATCGAGGCGCCTGCCGAGGCCGCCGAGGTCACCGCCGAGGCGGGCGAGGACTGGGCGGCGTAGGCGCTACCGGACGGCCTTCACCGCCCACATCTCGGCCTTGCCCGCGCGCCGCGCGTGGAGCTCGACGCCGCCGAAGCCCGCGGCCTCGCAGGCCGCCACGAAGCTCTGGGCCTGGGCCTCGTACCACCCGTGGCTCTCGATCCCCACGGCGCCGGGCTCGACCTGCGCCTCCAGCACGACGAACCGCCCGCCGGGCGCCAGCACGCGGTGGACCTCGC
Source organism: Myxococcota bacterium (assembly GCA_041389545.1). Classification (GTDB taxonomy): domain Bacteria; phylum Myxococcota_A; class UBA796; order UBA796; genus JACKER01. The sequence continues at coordinate 22,928 of JAWKRQ010000031.1, forward strand.
GCAGCCCCACCTCCAGGTCGTGCCAGTGGTGGACGGTGGACAGCGACCAGGCCACGGTGGCCGCGCCGTCGCCCGCGGGGAGCTGCTCGGCGAAGCCCTCGGCCCAGACGGCGCGCGGGTCGCGGGTGAAGAGGCGGCCGAGCCGCAGCATCCACGGCGCCGGGTCGATGCCGAGCGCGCTGTCGACGCCGCGGCGCAGCGCCCGGCGCACGGCCGCGCCGGGGCCGCAGCCGATGTCGACGAGGCGGTCGCCCTTGCGGATCCCGGCCTCCTTGCACGCGAGCTCGCCGATGGCCCCCCGCGACGACGACAGGAAGACGAGGCCCATCCCGAGGCCCCACAGGCCGGTGAACTGCGGGTGGTCGGCGTGGTGGTTCGGCGGCAGGGCCGCGGGCGGTGCGTCCATGCGCTCCGCTAACCCGCCTGGCACGCGGCCTGCACACGGACCGGGTGGGAGGTCCGATGATCTGGTGGATGGGGGCCTGCGGCCTGCTCGCCGAGCGCCAGCAGCGGGTCTGGGAGATGGAGGACCACGTCGCCGACGTGCTCGCGGCCCGCGACGCCCTGCGCGCGGGCGACCTGGCGGCCGCGCAGGCCGCGGGGCAGGGCTTGATGCGCGAGGACCCCGTCCCCGGGCTGCCCGACGCGGCGCAGCCGTTCCTGGCCGCGGTCCGCGACGGCGGGCGGGCGCTGGCCCGCGAGCACGACCCCGAGGCGGCGGCGGCCACGCTGATGGCCATCACCGGCGACTGCGCGGGGTGCCACCGGGCGCTGGCGGTGCCCGTGCCGCGCTCGCTGGTGGGCTCGCCCGAGGAGGACGCCTGGCTCGGGCTGGTGTTCGAGTCCGAGGCGCGCTGGCGCGAGGGGGCGAGCGCGGTGGCGCTGCCGGAGGGCGCGTCGTGGGCCGAGCGTCGCGCGGCGTACGCGGCGTGGCTCGTGCCCACCCCGGGCGCCGGGTGAAACCGCGCGCGCGCCGGGCGATCTCGCACAGCCCCGGGCGGGCCGGCGGCGCTGCGCAGGCCACCGCCGTGGCACGTCGGTTGCATGAGGCTCCGGCCCGGGGGGTGCCGATGGAGACGCAGACGGTCTGGTCGCTGCTCGCGCAGGCGGGCGTGGCGATGGTCCCGCTGTACGTGTGCTCGTTCGTCGCGCTGGCGGTCGTGGTCCACAAGGCCCTGCAGTTCCGCCACGACCGGGTGAGCGACACGGCGGCGCTGGGCCAGGTCCGCGACCCCATCGACCTCGAGACGCTCGCCGACCGCATCGGCGACGACACGCCGCTCGCGCGCGTCCTGAGCGCCGCCGCGCGCGGTGCGCCGGCCCGCAGCGGCGCGGAGGGCGCGGGCGAGCGGGCGGCGGTCGCGGAGCTCGACCACTACGAGTCCTGGCTCGCGCTGCTCGGCTACGTGGCCCAGGCCGCGCCGCTCTTCGGCCTGCTCGGCACCGTGCTCGGCATGGTGGACCTGTTCGCGAGCATGCAGATGGCCGGCGCCGACGTGAGCACGGCCACGCTCGCCTCGGGCATCTGGAAGGCGCTGCTCACCACGGCGGCCGGCCTGGTCATCGCGATCCCGGCGCTCGGCGCGCACCTGTGGTTCAGCCGGCGGCTCGAGCTGCTGCAGCACGCGATGGAGCGCGGCGTGGGCGAGCTCGTGGCGAGGCTGCCGTGAAGGTCGCGCGCCGGACCCGCGCGGCGCCCACCATCAACCTGTCGCCGCTCATCGACGTCATCTTCATCCTGCTCGTGTTCGTGGTGCTCGTGGCGAAGTTCGCCGACCAGGAGCGGCTGGACGTCGATGTCCCGAGCGCCCAGGCCGGCCGGCCCGCGGAGCTCGATGCGCTGATGATCGAGCTCGACGCCGACGGCGGCGTCTGGCTGCAGGGCGAGGCGGTGGGGCCGGAGGCGCTGCTCGACGGCTTTCGGGGCTTCCGGCGCAGCTACCACCGCGCCGTGCTCGTCGCCGACCGCCAGGTCGACCTGCAGCTCGCGGTGGACGTGATCAGCGCGGCCAAGCTCGCCGGCTTCGACGGCGTGGCCGTCGCGACGCGGCCCCCGGACGAGCCGTGATCCGGCTCACCCAGTCGTGGTGGTTCGCCTGCGCCGCGGCCGCGCTGGTCCACGTGGCCGTGCTGCCGCTGCCGGTGGGCTTCCGCGACGACCGCAGCGAGCACGAGTACGTCTCGTTCGAGCTCACCGAGCCGCCGCCGCCCGAGCCGGCGCAGCCCGTCCCCGCGGCGCCCGAGCCCCCGCCCGAGGACGACGTCCCCGCGCCGCCGGGCCCCCGCAGCGACGACCCGGCCGCCGATCCCGACCGGACGTCGGTGGAGTCGAACCGCCCGCCCGATCCCGACGCGCCGGACGAGCCCGTGCCGCTGGTCACGGGCCTCGCCCTCGACGACGCGCAGCTCGCCCCCGAGGGGGTGGGCATGGGCGTGCGGGTGGGCAACACCGATGCGCCCGGCTTCGACGCCGACCTGGCGCCGACCGAGCTCCGCGGCTTCGTGGGCGGCGGGCAGGGCGGCGGCGACGGCGACCTGTCGCGCGGCGTGGGGCGGCGCGACGTGGACCCCGAGCTGCTGCGCGCCTACCAGCCGCCGTACCCCGACGACATGCGGGCGGAGGGCGTCTCGGGCCGGGTGCTGCTCGAGGTGCGGGTCGGCGTGAACGGCCGGGCCGAGGCGGTGCGGGTGGTCCACGGGGTGCACCCCGTCCTCGACGCCGCGGCGGTGGAGGCCATCGCGCGGTTCCGCTGGGCGCCGGCGCGACGCCAGGGCAAGCGCATCGCGGCGACGGTGCGGGTGGCCATCAAGTACACGCTCGATCGCTGAGCGCCCGGGGAGCGTGCCGAGACGAGCCCCCATCGTTACTCCCGAACCGCGGAGGCACGGCTTGGCAGACCTGCAGGTTCGCCCGATGGGGGCGGAGCCCCGGACGCTGGAAGAGGATCTCGAGCAGTTCGCCGCCTGCTTCCGGGACAACGGGGATCCGAAGGACCTCCGTCACCTGCGGTGGCAGTACGCCGACAACCCCGTGGTCCGCGGCGCGATCGCGGCCGCCGAGGCGGGCCGGGCCGACGGGATCACCCGTGCGGGCGGCGTGTTCACCGACTTCGCCGTGGCGACCAACGGGGTGGAGCGCCTCGGCGCGATCTACGCCACGTTCCCGGTCGAGATGCAGGTCGGGCCCCACCGCGTGGTCGGGGTGCAGTCGCTCGACACGCTCACCGACCAGCACCACCGGGGGCAGGGGCTGTTCACCAAGCTCGCGTCGGCGGTGTACCAGCGGTGCCGGCAGTCCGGCGTCGCCCTGGTGTACGGGTTCCCGAACGCGTCGTCCGCGCCGGGCTTCTTCGGCAAGCTCGGGTGGACCCGCCTCGATCCCGTGCCGTTCCTCATCCTGCCGCTGCGCTCGCGCTACTTCCTGCGCCAGGCCGGGCTCAAGAGCCGGCGCGCGCTGAAGCTGGTGCCGGATCGGCTGCCGCGGCGGCACCGCCCGCCGATGGCCGCGGCCGACGAGGAGGTCACGGTCGCCCTGGCGCTCGATCCGGCGGTCGACGGGCTGTGGGAGGTGTTCGCCGACCACGTGCGCACGGCCGTCGTCCGCGACCGGCGGTACCTCGGTGGCGCCTGAAGCGGCCGGGCGGGCGCTACAAGGTCCACGAGTTCCGGCGGGGCGGGGTCCTGCGCGGCATCGCCGTGACCACCGTGCAGGACAAGCACGGCGGGCGCGTCGGCTACGTGATGGAGGTCCTGCACGTGCCCGACGACCACCGGGCCGGTGAGATCCTGCTCGGCGCGGCGCTCGACGACCTCGTGGCGTCGGGGGCCGACGTGGCGCTCGCCTGGTGCCTCGAGCACAGCCCGAACCGCACCACCTACCGCCGCCTCGGCTTCCGCTCGCTGCCGGAGTCGGTGCGCCCCATCGAGCTGCACTTCGGCGTGCGCGCGCTCGACGCCCCGCCCGACGCGGCGCTCGGCAACCGGCGCAACTGGTACCTGTCGTACCTCGACTCCGACACGGTGTGACGGTGGCGGGGCACCTGGTCGTCTCGCTCGACTTCGAGCTGCACTGGGGCATCCGCGACCACACGCCGGTCGACGCCGTGCGCGAGCGCCTGCTCGGGGTGCGCGAGGCGATCCCCGCGCTGCTGCGCCTGTTCCGCGAGCGCGGATCCGCGCCACCTGGGCGACGGTGGGCGCGCTGTGCGCCGCCGACCGCGACGAGCTGGAGGCGCACCTGCCGGCCGTCCGCCCGCGCTATGCCGACCCGGCGCTCGATCCCTACGCCGAGCTGCCGCAGCTCGGCCGCAGCGAGGAGGACGACCCCTTCCACTACGCGCCGAGCCTGGTCGCGCAGATCGCCGCCACGCCGGGCCAGGAGGTCGGCACCCACACCTTCGCCCACGTCTACGGCCTCGAGCCCGGCGCGACCCTCGAGGCGTTCGTGTCGGATCTCGGCGCGGCCAACGCGATCCTGGCGCGCCGCGGCGTGACGCCCCGCGCCATCGTGTTCCCGCGCAACCAGTACGGAGCGGATCACGTGCGGGCGCTGCCCGGCCTCGGCATCGTCGCGTTCCGCGGCGGCGGGCGCGGCTGGATGGTGCAGCCGCGCGCTGCCAGCGCCGAGACCCGGCTGCGGCGCGCCGCCCGGCTGGCCGACAGCTACCTGCCGCTCGTGGGCGACACCGTCCGCCCGCGCCGCTGGCCCGACGCCGCGGTCGTCGACGTGCCCGCCTCCCGGTTCTGGCGGCCGCACGATCGCCGAGCGCTCGACGCCTGGCGCCGGGCGCGGATCGAGCGCTCCATGACCCACGCCGCGCGCACCGGCGCCGACTTCCACTTGTGGTGGCACCCCCACAACCTGGGGCTCGATCGCCCGCAGAACCTGTCGCTCCTGTCGCGGATCCTGGACCACTTCGCCCGCCTGCAGCGGGACTACGGCTTCGCGAGCGCCCACATGTCCGACCGCGCCGACGCCGTGCTCGGCGCGGTCGCCGTCGGGGCGCCCAGCAGGTAGAATCGGCCTGCGGGGGCTCCATGCGTCGGTGGCTCGTCTTGTGCGGTGTGCTCGGGGCGTCCGCGCCCGCCTGGGCGCAGGATCTGGTGGTGGACGGCACGACGACCACCCTCTCGGGCGTCCACACCTACGATCGCGTGCTGATCGTCAACGGTGGGGTCCTCAAGGTCGCGCCCTACGACGGGTCGGCGGGGTCGGGCGCGCTCGATCTCGTGGCGAACGAGGTGCTCATCGACCCCACGAGCCGGATCGACGGCACGGGGGCGGGCTACACGGGCGTCCCCGAGCGGCGCGGGCAACGGGCCGGGCGGGGGCGCGACCGCCGGCGCGGCGGGCGGCGGCGGCGGCCACGGTGGCGCCGGATCCGACGGCGGGTTCCCGAACTGCGCGACGGCGGCCGGCGCGGGCGGGGCGAGCAACGGGTCGCTCGACGGCGTGGCGGGAGCTCGGCTCCGCGGGCGGCGCGCCCGGCGCCTCGGGGGTGTCGGGCGGCGCGGGCGGCGGCGCCGTGCGCATCGACGCGGCCACCGTCGACATCCGCGGGCGCATCGAGGTCGACGGCCTCGAGGGCCTCGTCGCCGGCAACGACGAGGGCGCGGGTGGCGGCGCGGGCGGCGAGATCGTGCTCATCGCGAACCGGCTGTACTGCCCGGGCGTGCTGTCGGCGCGGGGCGGGCCAGGCGGCGCGGGCCGGGCCGGGCAGGGGCGGCGGCGCGGGCGGGCGGGTCGAGCAGTGGTCCGACGAGATCGGCGAGCCCTGCACGGTCCGGGTCGAGGGCGCGGCCTCGGGCTGCGGCGTGATGGGGGCCGTCGGCACCGACGACGCCGTGGCGGACGACGACTACGACGGCGACGGCACCACGTTCACCGCCGGCGACTGCGACCCGGTCGACGACACGATCGAGCCCGGCGCGGCGGAGGTCTGCGACGGGCGCGACAACGACTGCGCCGGCGGCATCGACGACGGCGGCGCCTGCGGCTGCGACCAGCGCACCGGCTCGGGCAACACCTACCAGTTCTGCGACACGCAGAAGACGTGGACCGCGGCGCAGGCGGACTGTGCGTCGTGGGGCTACCACCTGGCCGACATCCGCGACAGCAGCGAGAACAGCGACGTGTCGTCGAAGGGCGACGCCATCCACAACAACGCCGACTGGTGGCTCGGCTACAACGACATCGCCACCGAGGGCACCTACGTCTGGGAGAGCGGGGCGCCCTACACCTACACGCGGTTCACGGGCAACGACAACAACTTCAGCACCACCGACTGCGTCAAGCTCGACACGCGCCGCAGCGAGTGGGGCACGCGCAGCTGCACCGATCTCGAGTACTACCTGTGCGAGACCTGCGACGATCCGGTCTGGTACCCGGATCTCGACGGTGACGGGCGCGGCGACCGCGCGAACCCGGTGATCGACTGTCTGGCCTCCGGTCCGACGTACGTGCGCGACCACACCGACTGTGACGACGGCGACCCCAACGTCCACCCCGGGGTGGCCGACGTCTGCAACGGCATCGACGACGACTGCGACGGCATCACCGACGAGACCTGCAGCTGCACGAGCCAGACCCGCGACGGCCACGACTACCTGTTCTGCACGTCGACGACCGACTTCGTCGGCGCGCGCGCCTACTGCGAGCACCGCGGGATGGCGCTCGCCACCATCGACGACGCCTCCGAGAACGCCTGGATCGACGCCACGGCCGACGGCCTGTCGACCCAGTCCTGGTACGTCGGGCTGACCGACCGCGACGTGGAGGGCGTGTTCGCCTGGGAGTTCGGGCACCCGGCCTACCGCGCCTTCGCCGGGGGCCAGCCCGACGACGCCCCGGGCGGCGCCGACTGCACCGTCCTGAACGCGCTCGGCGCCGGCGGGACCTGGTCCGACGAGGCCTGCGCCACCCCGCGCCGCTTCGTGTGCGAGGAGCTCGCCGGCTGCACCGCCATCGCCTGGCACCCCGACGCCGACGGCGACACCTACGGCAGCGACCTCGTCACCTTCGCGGCCTGCAGCCAGCCCGACGACTGGATCACGAGCGGCGGCGACTGCGACGACAGCGCCGTGCTCGTGCACCCGGGCGCGGCGGAGACGCTGGTCGACGGCATCGACCAGGACTGCGACGGCGGCGACCGCTGCTACCGCGACGGCGACCTCGACGGCCACGGCGACGCGGCGACGGCGGTGAACAGCGCCGACCTCGACTGCACCGACGCGGGCGAGGCGGTCACCCCCGACGACTGCGACGACAACGCCATCGACGTCTGGCCGGGGGCGCCCGAGACCTGCGGCGACGGCGTCGACAGCGACTGCGACGGCGCGGGCGGGCCCACCAGCGACGACGACGGCGACGGCCTGCCGTGGGCGGTGGAGGCGCCGCTCGGGGGCGACGACTGCTCCGTCGACAGCGACGGCGACGGCCTGCTCGACGCCGTCGAGTACCCGCGGGGCGACAGCGACGGCGACGGCACCTGGGACCTCGCGGACCCCGACGACGACAACGACGCCATCGCCACCTCCGTCGAGGGCACCGGCGCGGGCGAGGTCGAGAACGGCTGCGCCAACGTCGACGACGGCATCCCGAACTACCTCGACGACGACAGCGACGGCGACGGGTTCAGCGACTTCGAGGAGGGTGCGGGCGACAGCGACGCCGACAGCATCCCCAACTTCCTCGACTGCGAGGACGACTGCGAGACCGACCTCGACGGCGACGGCATCTTCGTCTGCGACGAGACCGCGCTCGGCATGGACCCGAACTCGGCCGACTCCGACGGCGACGGCGCGCGCGACGACGAGGAGCTGGGCTCGCTGGCCAGCCCGCTCGACACCGACGGCGACGGGATCATCGACCCGATCGACCCCGACGACGACGACGACCTCGTGCCCTCGCGCCTCGAGGACCGCGACGGCGACGGCTCGCCGCTGAACGACGACACCGACGGCGACTCGCTCGCCGACTTCCACGACCCCGATGACGACGGCGACGGCGTGCTCACCCGCGACGAGGATCGCGACGGCAACGGCGACCCCGTCGACGACGACACCGACGGCGACGGCACCCCCGACTACCTCGACCCCGACGACCGCGACGGGCCCACCGGCGACCTCGACGGCGACGGCGTGCCGAACGACGTGGAGATCGCGGTGGGCGCCGACCCCTACGACCCCGACAGCGACGACGACGGCGTGGCCGACGCGGTGGAGCTGGGCGAGGGCGCGAACCCGCGCGACACCGACGGCGACGGCACCCCGACGTGCTCGACCCCGACGACGACGGCGACGGCATCCCGACCCTGGTGGAGGGGACGGCCGACGTGGACGGGGACGGCACCCCGAACTACCTCGACCTCGACAGCGACGGCGACCTGCTGCTCGACGCGGTCGAGGGCACGGTCGACGCCGACTGCGACGGCGTCTACGACTTCCTCGACGACGACCCGGCCGACCGCTGCGGCGACGGCGCGGCCGAACCCGGCGCCTACACCGCGGGCGCCTGCGGCGGCTGCGCCTCGGCGGGCCGGCGGGCGCGTGGGGCGCGCTGGGCCTCGCGCTGCTCGCGCTGCGGCGGCGCCGCTCGTGAGGCAGGCCGGGCTCCCGCGCGCCGCGAAGCGCGCCGTCGACGTGGTCGTGGCGAGCGGCATCCTCGTCGCCACCGCGCCGGTGCTCGCCGGCGCGGCCGGGGCCGTGGGCCACGATGGGCCGCCCGTGCTGTTCCGCCAGGAGCGGGTGGGGAAGGGCGAGCGCGTGTTCCGCATCGTGAAGCTGCGCACCATGCGCCCCGCCCCGCCCGACGCCTCGCCCGACGGCGACAGCGCGCGCATCACACGGGTCGGCCGGCTGCTGCGCGCCACGAGCCTCGACGAGCTGCCGCAGCTGTTCAACGTGCTGCGGGGCGACATGAGCCTCGTGGGGCCGCGCCCGCTGCTCGTGCGCTACCTGCCGCGGTACTCGGCGCGGCAGCGGCGCCGCCACGACGTGCTGCCGGGCCTGACCGGCTGGGCGCAGGTCCACGGGCGCAACGCGCTCGGCTGGGACGAGAAGTTCGAGCGCGACGTCTGGTACGTCGAGCACTGGTCGCCGTGGCTCGACCTCGTCATCCTCGGCAAGACCTTCGATCTGGTGGCGCGGCGGCGCGGGGTCGCGGCCGACGGCCACGCGTCGATGCCCGAGTTCATGGGGCCGGCGACGTAGGGCTCAGCGCCAGCCGCCGCAGGCGTCGATGCGCACGCGGTCGGCGGGCACCTGGACGCCGAGCAGCGCGGTGTGGGCCACCAGCAGCGCCACCACGTCGCAGGCGACCACCTCGTCGACGCTGCGCACGGGGATCCCCTCCACCTCGGCCCCGGTCACCCAGGGGTCGGCGGCGACCACGTCGAACTCGGCCTGCAGGGCCCGGGCGATGCGCAGGGCGGGCGCGTGGCGCAGGTCGTCGGTGTCGGGCTTGTAGGCGAGTCCGAGCAGCCCGATCCGGCGCGCGCCGGCCCGCCGGGCGGCCGCGGCGATGCGCTCGGCCCACGACGTCGTCACGGCCTCGTTCACCTCGCGGGCCGTGCGCAGGAGCGCGGTCTGCGCGGGGGCGGCGCCGATGGCGAACCACGGGTCGACGGGCAGGCAGTGGCCGCCCACGCCGATGCCGGGCGCGAGCAGGCGCACCCGCGGGTGCTGCCCGACGATGCGGTGGAGCCGGGCGGCGTCGACGCCGAGCGCCTCGGCCAGGCCGGCGACGGTGTTGGCGAGCGCCACCTCCACGTCGCGCGCGGCGTTCTCGACGAGCTTGGCGAGCTCGGCCGTGCGCGCGTCGGTGCGCTCGACGGGGCCGCGCACCCAGCCGCGCAGCCAGGCGGCGGCGCGCTCACCGGCGGCGGGGTCGACGCCGCCGACCACGCGCGGGTTCTCCGTCATCTCGCGCAGGGCGTCGCCCGGCAGGACCCGCTCGGGGCAGTACGCGACGGCGCGCCCGGGCAGCTGCGCCGCCACCCGCTCGGTCGTCCCGACCGGGACGGTCGAGGCCACCAGCACGAGCCCGTCCGGCGGCGCCACCCGCACCACGGCGCTCACGGCGTCGTCGAGGTCGGCGAGATCCGCGCCGTGGGGGCCGAGCGGCGTGGGGACGCACAGCACCGTCACGTCGGCGGGGACGGCCGCCTCGGCGACCGTGAGCCCGAGGTGCAGGGCCCGCGCCACCAGCGCCTCGAGCCCCGGCTCGGCCGCGCCCACGCGCCCCTGGCGCACGGCCTCGCGCACCGCGGCCGCCCGGTCGACGCCGACGACGCGATCGCCGTGGACGGCCGCCAGCGCCGCCGTGGGCAGCCCCACCCGGCCCAGGCCGACCACACAGGCGCTGGGGCGGCTCAGCCGTCCTCGCCGTCGCCGCTGTCGCGCTCGCTGTCCCAGACCAGGCCGAGGCGCGCGCCGCGGCGCACCAGGTCGCGGTGGCGGTAGATGTCGAGCTGGTCGTGGATCCACTTGCCCAGCACGATGAGCGACGCCTCGGGCAGCTCGTGGATGCTCCGCCGGATGGCGCCCGCGAGCTCGGCGACGGTGCCGTCGAAGTGCATGAGGTCGGCCGCCGAGGGACCGCGCACCACGCGGGGCCCGCGGACACGCGCCCGCGGGATCTCTCGCTCGATCCAGCCCCGGAGCTGCAGGAGCTCCGCCTCGGACAGCTGGCTCACCAGCTGCTTGAGGTTCCCGTGAAGGCCGGCCCTGTCGGCGTCGCGTCCGAAACGCGCCACCTGGTCACCTCCGCCCCATCCAGCATAGCATCTGTGGCGCCGAACGCTCACGACCCCGGAGTCCCGAGTGCCCCGAGTCTACCTGTCCCCCCCGCACATGGGCGCCGACGAGCGCGAGCTGCTGCTCTCCGCGTTCGACTCGAACTGGATCGCGCCGCTCGGCCCCCACGTCGACGCCTTCGAGCGCGAGGTGGCCGAGGTCACCGCCACCCCGCACGCCGCCGCGCTGTCGTCGGGCACCGCGGCGCTGCACCTGGCGCTGATCCTGCTCGGGGTCGGGCCCGGCGACAAGGTCGTCACCTCGACCCTCACGTTCGCGGCCACCGCCAACGCCGTGCGCTACCTCGGTGCGGAGCCCGTCTTCGTCGACGTGACGCCCGTCGGTTGGACGATGGACCCGGCGCGCCTCGAGCAGGCGCTCGCCGATCTCGAAGGGCGGGGGACCCCCGCGAAGGCCGTCGTCACCGTCGACCTGTACGGGCAGGTCTGCGACCACGCCGCCATCGACGCCGTGTGCGCGCCGCGCGGCGTGCCCGTGATCGAGGACGCCGCCGAGGCCCTGGGATCCACCCGCGACGGCCGCCCCGCCGGGTCGTTCGGCGCGCTTGCGGCGCTGTCGTTCAACGGGAACAAGATCATCACCACCTCGGGCGGCGGCATGCTGCTCGGCCACGACGCCCAGCAGATCGCGAAGGCGCGGTTCCTCGCCACCCAGGCCCGCGATCCGGCGCCGCACTACCAGCACAGCGAGGTGGGCTACAACTACCGGCTGTCGAACCTGCTCGCGGCGGTGGGGCGCGGGCAGCTGCGCGTGCTGCCGGAGCGCGTCGCCGCGCGGCGGGCGAACCGCGAGGCCTACGTGGCGGCGCTGGGCGACCTCCCCGGGGTGTCGTTCCTCGAGGATCCGCCCGGGGTGCGGTCGAACGCCTGGCTCACCGTGCTGACGGTGGACGCGGCGCGGCTCGGCGTCGACCGGGAGGCGCTGCGGCTCGCGCTCGAGGCCGACGACATCGAGAGCCGGCCGGTCTGGAAGCCGATGCACCTGCAGCCCGTCTTCGCCGGGTGCCCGCGCTACGGCGGCGAGGTGTCCGAGGCGCTGTTCCGCGACGGGCTGTGCATGCCGTCGGGCTCGTCGCTCACCGAGGACGACCGCGCTGCACCGTCCGGCGCTTCCTCGGCGCGGTCCCGAGCGCAACCGGTTAAGGGCGGACGCACATGACGACCGACTCCGACCGGCGGCGCGCCCCGATCACCCTCTCTCGGCCGCCCAACCTGCTGCGCAACGTCTACCACGCGCTGAACGCCGTGGTGGTCGTGTTCCTCGTGCAGTACGTGCTCGTGACCCCGGCGCTGCGGATCGGCGTGGCCACGGCCGGGGTGTGCGCCGCGTGGTCGATGGAGCTGGCCCGGCGGCTCGATCCGCGGGTGAACGCGCTGCTGATGGCGCTGTTCGCGAAGGTCGCGCACCCGCACGAGGCCGTGCGCATCAACAGCGCGACCTGGTACACCACCGCGATCCTCGTGCTGGCGCTGCTGTTCCCCGTGCCGGCGGGCGTGGCGGGCCTGCTGGTGCTGGGCTTCGGCGATCCGGCGGCGTCGGCGATCGGCCAGCGCATCGGGCGGCACCGGCCGCCCGGCGGGCGCAGCGTCGAGGGCTCGTTCGCGTTCGTGGCCTTCGGCACGCTCCGGCGTGGGGCGCGCTCGCGCTGTGGCACGTCGCGCCGCTGCCGGCGCTCGGCATCGCGCTGGCCGCGGCCGTGGGCGGGGCGGCGGGCGAGCTCGCGTCGGGCCGGATCGACGACAACCTGACGATCCCGGTGTGCGGCACGCTGTCCGCGCTGTGCGCCGGCGTCGCGCTGGGGGTGTGGGGATGATGGCGTGGTGGACCCGGATGCGCGAGCGCTACGAGGCGCTCGTCGAGGAGTACGGCTGGGCGGCGATCGCGACGTACGCCGTGCTGTTCGTGGGCACGCTGATCGGGTTCTACGCCGCCATGCGGGCGGGCTACTCCGTCGAGGGCACGGCCGGCTCGGCCGGCACCATCGGCGCGGCCTACTTCGCCACGAAGATGACGCAGCCGCTGCGCATCGCGGCCACGCTCGGGCTCACCCCGGTGATGGTGCGGGTGATCCGCTTCGTCCGGCCGACGCGAGCGCCGCAAGCCCCGTGATCCACAGGACGGGCGTGGGGCGGAGCGCGTAGTCGTTGCTGACGACGGCGACCGCCAGTGCTCCGCTGAGCGCGGCGGCGGCGGCCAGCGCCCGATCGTCGTGCGGGGCGCGGCGGACGGCGCCCACGAGCAGCGCGCCCTGCAGCCACAGCCAGGCGCCGAGGCCGAGCAGCCCGACCTGGGTGGCGACGGCGAGGAGATCGCTGTGGGGCTCGAGGTGGCGGTGCAGCCCGTAGTGGCCGCCGAGGCCGCGGCCGAGGAGCAGGTCGAGCGGGCCGCCCTCGGCCCAGTGGCGCAGCACGTCGCCCCAGATGCGGACGCGCCAGGAGCCGAGCGCGCCCCAGCCCTCGGGCGGGGGCGTGGCGCTCACGACGGCGCCGAGGTCGGCGAAGCGGTGGCGGAGCGCGGGGACGGCCAGGGCGGCGCTGGCGGCGGCGGCGAGCGCCGCGAGGGCGGCCCAGCGGCGGCGCAGGGCGAAGGCGACGGCCAGGGCGAGGCCGACCCACAGCCAGGCGCCGCGGACCCAGGTGGCCGCGACGCACACGCTGGCGGCGACGGCCAGCGCCGCGGGGGCGCGCTGCCGCGCGACGGCGGCGAGGGGCAGGGCGGTGGCGGCGAAGGTGGCCATGGCGGCGGCGTGGGGGTGCAGGTCGGCGTACAGGCCGTGCAGGCGCGGCCAGCCGTGCAGGACGTGGTGGGCGGGCTGCCCCGCGGCGAGCGCGACCAGCGACGTGGCGGCGACGGCGAGGGCGGCGGCGAGCCACGGGGTCGGCAGCGGCGCCGCGGCGACGGGCCACGCGCCGAGCGCTGCGACCCACAGGGCGGGCAGGACGAGGTGCAGGCCGTAGCGGGCGGCGTCGAAGGGGGAGGCAGCGCGGGCGGCGCCCCAGGCCGCCGCGAGCGTGATCGCGACGAGCGGCCCGCGCAGCGGGTGGCGGGCGACGGTGCGCCAGCGGGCGGCGACCAGGGCAGCGAGCAGGGCGGCGAGGGCGGCGGTGCCGAGCTGCGGCAGCGACGGGGAGACGGGCACGGTGGCGAGCAGATCGAGGCCGATGCGGATCGGGACGACGGCCAGCAGGGCCACGGCGGCGCGGCGCTCGGCGGGGGAGGGCACGCGGGAGTGTAGCCGGGCGGGCGCCGCCCGGGCTACGGAGCGCCCGTGGACGTGCTCGACCGCGTGAAGAAGCTCCTGGCGTTGGCGGGCTCGCCCAACGTCCACGAGGCGGCGCTGGCTGCCGCTCGCGCGCAGGCGCTGATCACGCGCCACCGCCTCGAGGACGCCCTGCGGGCCGAGGCCGAGGCGGAGGCGGAGGCCGCGGCGGTGTCCGACGGCGCGGACGTCCCGCTCGAGGCGGCGCGCAAGCTCCGCAAGTGGCGCCTGGTGCTGGCCACGGCGCTGGCCGAGCACAACGGCTGCGTGGCGTACACGGTCGACCTCGGCCATGAGCAGCAGATCCGCCTGGCCGGCCACGACGCCGACCGCGAGGCCGTGCGGGTGCTGTGGGACTGGCTCGTGGAGCGGGTCCAGTGGGCCTCGGCCACGGCCGCCAGCGAGCGGCCGCGCAGCCGCGCGTGGCACGACGCCTTCCGCATCGGCGCCGTAGAGGCGGTGATCGAGCGGCTGCGCGCCGGGCCCGAGGCCGACCTCGACGCTGCCGCGCTGGTCGTCGCCGAGCGCGCGCTGGCGCGGCGGGCCGAGGCCGTGGAGCGCTTCGTCGCCGAGCGGCTCGGGCTGAAGCCCGGCCGCGGCATCCGGATCGACCGCCGGGCCTACGCCGCGGGGCGCCGGGCCGGCCAGACCCTGCCCCTGCCGGAGTGACCGTGCTCGCCGTCCCGCACACCGTGGACGTCGCCGGCTGCGCTGTGGGCGCGCTCGACCGCGCCGCCTGGGCCGCGCACCTCGCCCGCTGCGTGGCGGCGGGGCCGGGCCACCACCACGTCTCGCTGAACGCGGCGAAGTGGCGCGCCATGCAGCGCGCCGCCCCGCTCCGGCGCGCCGTCCGCGCGGCTCCCAGCGTCGCTGCCGCCGGCGCGGGCATCCGGGCCGCCGCGCGCTGGCTCGGCCGCCCGCTGCCGGGCCGCGCCACGGGCTGCGATCTGGCGCACGACCTGCTCGCGCGCGCGGCGGACGCCGGCTGGCCCGTCGCGCTGCTCGGCGCCGCCCCGGACGTGGTCGACGCGGTCGCGGCCCGCTGGCGCGGCGTCGGCGTCGACGTGGCCTACGCCCGCTGCGGCTACTTCGCCCCCGACGAGGAGCGCGGCGTGGCGCGCGCCATCGCCGAGGCCGCGCCCGCGCTGCTCCTCGTCGCCACGGGCACCCCGCGCGCCGAGCTGTTCGTGGCCCGCTGGGCGCCGGTGCTGCAGGTGCCGCTGGCGATGGGGGTCGGCGGCGCGTTCGACGTGATGGCGGGGCGCACGCCGCGCGCCCCCGACGGCGTCGGCGCCGCGGGCCTCGAGTGGGCCTGGCGCCTCGCGCACGCGCCCCGGGCCCGGTTCCGCCGGGCCGTGCTCGGCTCCGCGGGCTTCGCCGCCGCGATCGCGCGAGGCGACCGCCTGCCGCCCTGACGGGCTAGGCTGCCGCGTGACCACCCCGAGCCTCGCCGATCTCGCCCGCGACCTGCGCGCCGGGCGCACCACCGCCACCGCCCTCACCGAGGCGGCGCTCGCCGCGGCCCGCCTCGACGCCTACCGCACGCGCGACCCCGCGCGCACCCGCGCCGTCGCCGCGGCCGCCGACGCCGCGCTCGCCGCCGGCGCCGACCTCGGGCCGCTGCAGGGCATCCCCACCTCCGTGAAGGACCTCTACGGCGTCCCCGGCTGGCCCACCCACGCCGGCACGGCCCGGCGCCTGCCGGCGGGCTTCGAGGCCGCGGGGCCCGTCGTCGCCGCGCTGTGCGCCCAGCTCGCGCCCGTCGCCGGCAAGACGCACACCGTCGAGCTCGCGTTCGGCGGCATCGGCACCAACCCGCACGCCGGCACGCCCGTCAACCCGTGGGACGCCGCGCGCCACCGCGTCCCCGGCGGCTCCAGCGCGGGCGCCGGCGTGAGCCTGCAGGAGGGCTCGGCGCACCTCGCGCTCGGCACCGACACCGCGGGCTCCGTCCGCATCCCCGCCGCCTGGACCGCCACCGTCGGCCTCAAGACGACGGCCGGGCGCTGGTCCACGGCCGGCATCGTCCCGCTGTCGCCCACGCTCGACACGGCCGGGATCCTGGCCCGCACCGTGGCCGACGCCGCCTTCGCCTTCGCCGCGCTGGGCCACGCCGACCCCGTCCCCGAGCCCGTCGACCTCGGCCGGGTGCGCGTGGGCCGCGTGGCCAGCGTGTTCTGGGACGGGCTGTCGCCCGGCGTGGGCGAGGCCGTGGAGGCGGCGCTGGGCGAGCTGCCCTGGCGCCCCGCCGACGTGGCGCTCCCCGTCGACGAGGCGCTGGCCCTGTTCCGCGCGGGCGGCCCCGTCGCCGCCGAGCTCGACGCCTTCCTCGAGCACGCGCTCCCCGACGTGCGGCCCGGGCTCGACCCCAACGTGGCCGCCCGGGTCGCCGACGCCGGCACCCTGCCCGTCCGCGAGTACCTGCTGCGCCGCCACCAGCTCCGCGACCTCGCCCTGCGCGCCGCCGCCGCGTTCGAGCACGCCGACGTGATCGTGGCGCCCACCGTCGCCAACACGCCGCCGCCCGTGGCCGACGTGGCGGACCCCGCGGCGTACCGCGCGCAGAACGGGCTGTGCCTGCGCAACACCGCCGTGGTGAGCTACCTCGGCCTGTGCGCGATCTCGCTGCCCTGCGGCCTCGACGCCGAGGGGATGCCCGTCGGGCTGCAGCTCGTGGCCGCGCCGCACCGGGAGGAGCAGCTGCTGGGCGTGGCCCTCGCGGTGGAGCGCGCGCTCGGCACGGCCGACCAGCGGCTCGGGCGCCCGCCGCGCTAGTGGCTCGACCAACCATCCGTGGACGAGGTCACCTCGCAGCAAGCTTCGCCGAATGCACCGCCTCGATCGCGGGTCCGGCTTCGCCGCACCCCCGGTCGGGCAGGCATTCGGCTTGCTGCTCGCTCAATACGTCGGAGGACGCGCTGGCGCGCGATCCTCCGACTCCTGCGAGACGCGCCCAGGCATCCGCTGGCGCGGATGTCTGGTCGCGTCTCTAGCGACTCGGCCAGGCGGCTTCCCAGCCCTCGGGCAGCGGCGGCGGCTCGGGCATCGCGAAGTCGCCCGCCGCCGCCCAGGCCGCCGGGTTCAGCTGGTGCAGCAGCGCCGCGGTGCGCGCGTGGTCGGTGCCGGCGCGCGCCATCCGCATCACCGTCCACGCGCCGCGCACCGCCAGCGGCACGTCGGCGAGGTACCGCCGGGCGACGGCGAGCCGGCCGGGCTCCTCGTCGAGCGGCAGCGGGGAGAGGCCCTGCGCCCGCAGCCCCCGCCCGTTGAGCCACTCCACGAGCCGCACGTCGACCGGGTCGCGGGTCCGGCGCGGCCCCGACGCGGTGCGCTCGCCCTGCGCCGCGGCGAACCAGGGCATCGGGGGCAGGTCCTGCGGCGCGTGCTGCGCGTGCTCGAGCACCTGGTCGCTCCACGGCTCGCCGACGTGGTCCAGCACGCGCTGCATCGTCTCGCGCGGGGCCTTCAGGAGCTCGTCGAGCCGGACCTCGAGGATCCGGTCGCGGAAGCGCGCGCCCTGGCGGCGCTCGGCGTCGGTCATGGCGGCGGCGAGGATGCGGCTCGGGCTCGCCCAGGGCATGCGCACGAGCGAGCCGATCACCTCGCGCGGGTCGCGCACCGTGCGGATGACGCGCGCGTCGGGCCAGTCGGCGAAGATGCGCGCGAGCTGGGCCGTGTGGCCGGGCGTCTTGTCGCCGTAGCGCGGCTTGCCGTGCTGGGCGGCCTGCTCGCGCATGACGGCGGCGTACAGCAGCTTGCGGTCGGCGAACCGGAACGGCCGGGGCAGCCCCGGGAGCACCCGCGCGGGGTCGACCCGCTGCCAGCGGTACGAGAAGGTGCGCACGTAGTAGGGCGGGAAGCGATCGGGGTCGCGGAAGCGGGTGTACAGTGCGCCCCAGATGTAGAACGACGCCTCCATGGTCAGGTGGATCCGGGGATGAGCCGACAGCATCATCCGCAACAACGTCGTGCCGGAGCGGCTCGCACCCACCACGAAGATGGGGCTGCGGTCGGGATCGGGCGGGGTGGCGCTCACGGCGCGACACCCTATCCGAGGCTGCGGTGATCCGCGTCTTCGTCGAGCCGAGCGGCCGGCGCCTGGCGCCGCTCGACGACCCGCCGGGCGAGCTGCTCGTCGGCAACCGTCGCCTGGCCGACTGGCAGAGCGACGCGATCCGCGAGGCGGGGCTCCAGCGCATCGACACGCTGCAGCCGCCGTGCCTCGTCGTCCCCGATGCGCTGTTCTGCAGCGGCGTAGCGCTGGAGCGCTTCGTCGACGGCGCGGCCGGCCGCGATGCCGTGCTGGTGCTGGCGCGGTCGCGCTTCGGCGCGTCCACCACCCCGATCCAGCCCGACGTGGAGGAGATCGAGGCCGGCTGGCGCTTCGCGCGGATCCGCTTCGTCAGCGGCCGGGACGCGCCGCCGGTGGACGTGGTGGTGGACCCCGAGGAGCAGATCCACGAGGTGAAGCTCCCGGCGCTGTTCGGCGGGCCCACCCCCGTCGCCCTGCCGCGCCACCCGGTGCTCACCGTCCACCACTGGGCGCACCTGCTGTGGGCGAACCAGGCGGCCGAGGCCATGCTGGTGCGGCGGATCCCCGCCTGGCGCGGCGCGCTGCGCCTGCTGTGGGCCGTGATCCGCGCCCGCTCGCTGACCATGTGGCGCGTGATGGCGCGCCTGAACACGGTGGGGCGCCGCTGCAACATCCACCCCACCGCCGTCGTCGAGGCGAGCACCCTCGGCGACGACGTGACCGTGGGCCCCTTCGCCCGGGTGCTGATGAGCCGTGTCGGCGACGGCGCCACCATCATGAGCGGCGCCGAGGTCGAGCTGTCGACCATCGGCGCCGGCGCCACCGTGGCGCAGCGCTGCGGCCTGCGCCTGTGCGTGCTCTACCCCGAGGCGATGGCCTCGCAGGTGCTGATGCAGGCCTGCTTGATCGGCCGGCGCACGCTCACGGTGCCGGGCTCCTACAGCATCGACCTCAACCTCGACCGCAACATCCGGGTCGCCCTCGACGGCGCGCTGCACGACACCGGCACCCGCTTCCTCGGCTCGGCCTTCGGCCACGACTGCCGCATCGGCACCGGCATCTGGCTGGCCAGCGGCCGCACCATCCCCAGCGGGACGGTGCTGGTGCGCGATCCCGACAAGGTCGTCCACCGGATCCCGGAGATCGGGCCCGACGCCGGGCCGCTCATCACCGAGCTCGGCACGCTCCGCCCGCTGGAGCGCCGCGCTGGCTGACGCCGAGGGCGATCTCAGCGTCACGGCGCTGTACACCTCGGGGGTCTGGACCTGGGCCGGGTTCGAGGGCGCCGACCTGTACGCGACCCGCGAGGCCGGGGCCGTGCGCTCCGTCACCGACCTCGTGCTCGCGGTGGCGGGGGTGCTGCGCCCCGGCGCGCCCTCGCTGCGCTGGTCGCTCGCGCAGCGCCACGCGCTGATCGACCACCTGGTGCGGGGGGCGCCGCAGGTGCTGGAGCTCGCCGCGGGGCTGTCGCGCCGGGGGGCCGCGATGTCGACGGACGACCGCGTGCGGTACGTCGAGGTGGACCTCCCGCCGATGGTGGCCCGCAAGGAGGCGCTGCTGGCGCGCTCCGCTGTGGGGCGCGCCGTGCTCGCGCGGCCGAACCTGATCCGGGTGGGCGGCGACGCGCGCGACCTCGACCTGGCCGCGCTCCTGCAGCCGGGCCCGGCGGTGGTGGTCGCCGAGGGGCTGCTCGTGTACCTCGAGCCCGAGGCGCAGCGGGCGCTGTGGGCGCGCGTGGCGGCCGCGCTGCCGGCGGGCGGCGCCATCGTGTTCGACCTCACGCCGCGGCCCGAGGAGCCGCCGCCGGGCTGGCTCGGCCGGGCGCTCGGCTGGCTCATGGGCCGCTTCACCGGCGGGCGCGGCTTCGTGCGGGACGCGCGGGACCGCGCGCGGATCCTGGAGGAGCTCCGCGCCGCGGGCTTCGCCGAGGCCGAGGCGCTGGAGCCCGCGGCCGTGCCCGAGGCCCCGCTGCCCGGCCGGGATCGGCGGACGCAGGTGGTCATCTTCCGCGCGACGCGCTGAGGGGCAGGCCGAGCAGGAAGTGGCCGACCTCGTAGGCCGGGTCGTCGAGCCAGGGGCCGGGGGGCGCGGCTTCCTCGTCGCGCCCCTCGGGGAGGGCGAGGGGATCGAGGTCGCCGAGCAGGCTGTGGGTGGCGAAGCCGTCGTCGTCGAGGGTGGTGCGGCGCGGTGTGCGGTCGAGCATGGGTCCTCCCTGTCTCGCCACTCCGGATGCAGGCGCCATGCCAGGGATTCGCGGCGTTGCTCCGAAGGGTCGGCGATGTCGGACGTCCGTCGCCGACGGACGTCCGTCAGGCCGCCGCCGCGCGCTGCGCCAGGAGCTGCGCCACCGCCTCCTGCGCCGCGTGGGCGCAGGCGTCGAGCAGGTTGCCCCGGAGGTAGTCGCCCGCGAGCACCAGCCCGCCGACCTCGCTGCTGGCGGCGCGCAGGTCGGCGAGCGTGCGGTGGTGCATCCGCGAGTGGCCGCAGAGCCCGGGCGTCCAGATCTGCCCGACGTGCGACCGCCGGGCGCCGAGCCGCCCGCCGAACCGCTGGAACAGGGCCTCGCCCTCGGCCAGCAGCGCCTCGATCGAGCCTCCGGCCATCGCCGCCCGGCCCGCGACCCCGGCGAAGGAGTACCGGATCCGGTGGTGCGGGTCGTAGCGGGCGATGTGGCTCGCGACGCAGTCGCGCGGGAAGAACAGCCCGGAGGCATCGCTCGGGAACGCCGTGTCGTCGTACTCCGCCACCACCGTGGCGACGGGCCGGTAGGCGATGCGCCGCAGCCCCGCGGCGAGCGCGGGCAGGGCGGGCACGAGCCCGGCGGCCACCGGCGCGGGCGTGGCGAGCACGACGACGTCGGCGGGCTCGGTCGTGGTTCGGCCGTCGGGCCCCGCCAGGCGGACGCCCACGACGCGTCCCCGCTCGACGAGCACCTCCTGCGCGGTCGTCCGGTAGCGGACGTCCAGCTGGTCGGCCACGGCGCGCAGGAACACGGCCATCCCGCCCGCGATCCGCTTCATCCCCCGCGGCCGCCCACCGAGGAACGGCCCCAGGTTGCCGAGGAACACCTCCTCGGGCTCCGACGCCATCATCCGCAGCGTGATGGGCCGGAACATCGCGTCGGTGACGTTGCGCCCGAAGTACTCCGCGGCGGTGGGGTCGCCCGTGCGCTCGGCCAGGTCGACCCAGTAGGGGCTGCCGACCATCCGGCCGCCGACCGCCCCGAGGGCGCCGCGCGAGACCTGCCGCACCCGCCACAGCTGCCGGGGCCCGGCGACGCGCAGGTTGCGTGCCCAGCGCGCCGCGATCTCGGTGGGGCGCCCGCCGCTGCGCATGTCGAACCAGTGCCGCGTGCCCACGCTGGCCGAGTTGTAGTGGTAGTCCATCAGCGTGTCGACGCCGAACCGCTCGAGGAGCCCCAGCAGCGCGTGCGACTCCTCGCCGAAGTTGCGCCCGCCGAGGTCGATGTCGACCTCGCCGTGGCGGCGGCTGCCGATGCGTCCGCCGAGGACCTCCTCCGACTCGACGACGCACACGTCGTACCCGGCGTCGCCGAGCGCGACCGCCGACGCGATCCCCGAGATGCCTCCTCCGATGACGATGGCCACGCTCATGACGACGATCCTCGCTGGGCTGCGCGGAGTCCGGCGTACTGGCTCGCCTCGAGCCGCCGGCCGCGGATGGTGAAGACGGCCTTCTTCCGGGACGCCTGGTGCAGGTGGGCCACGATGCCGTCTCGATGCGGCTCCGTGACGAAGTACGCGGGTGTGTCGTGCTCGACGAACTCGAAGAAGTCCGCCTCGATCCGGTCGAGCACGCCGGCGCGGTCGAGCTGGCCGGCCGCGGCGAACGCGATCCAGTTGCCGAGCTGGCGCGCGGCCTCGATGAGGTACAGCCCCGGGACGTGGTCCAGCGGGTGCTCGTAGAAGTAGGGGTGGCCGGGGTCGATGCGGAGCTCGGCCACCACGTGCCGGTCGGTGGCCGCGCCGTACGGCCCGGCTCGGCTCAGCAGCACGTTGCGCGCCTCCCGCTTGTTGACGGCGAGCCCGTCGACCTCGCGCCAGGCGACCTCGCGCCACGGCTCCGCCGGCAGCGGCGCCTCGCCCTCGGGCGCGCCGTCGAGCAGGGCGGTGACCTCGCCGACCGGCGTGTCGGGCCCGATGGTGCGCGCCAGCGCACGCCCGCCGGGCAGGTCGTCGAGGGCCGCGCGGAGGGAGGCGAGGGCGAGCGAGCTCAGCCCGGCGTCGGAGAGGGTGACGTCGCTCGGCGCCCCCAGCAGCGCGCGCACCCGCGCCGCCGCGCCGGCCGCTCGGCGGCGCTCCCGCGGCGCGTGCTGCGGCGTGGCGGCGTCGACCCAGTGCCGGAGGTGCTGCCAGGGGTGCCCGGGCAGCGAGACGACCCGCGCCGGCCGCGACACGATGGCCTCCCAGCGCAGCGGCCGCCCGACGGCGTGCAGCCCGGCCACCAGCCGCAGGAGCGCCTCGCGCTCGGGCTGCTGCCGCCACAGCGTGGGGAAGACGCGGACCCGCTGGCCCGCCGCGCGCCCGACGGCAGCGACGGCGGCCGACAGGGCGGGGTGGGGCGAGACCTCGACGAACACGGGCGGCGGCCCCGGGCCGTCCAACACCGTGCGGATCGCCTCGGCGAAGCGCACCGGGGCGACCAGCTGACGCGCCCAGTAGGCGGCGTCGAGCGCGGTGCCCGGCGTCGGGCGCGCCGTCACCGTCGACACCATCGGGACGCGGCCGACCGCGGTGGAGACGGGGCCGAGCCGCTCGAGCAGGCGCGCCGCGCTCGGGGCCATCTGGTCGGAGTGGAAGGCGTAGTCGGCGGAGACGAGCCGGGTGCGGACGCCGCAGGCCTCGAGCGCCGCCGCCAGCGCGTCGACGTCGGCGCCCGGCCCGGAGACGACCACCGCGTCGGGGCCGTTGTGCGCGGCCACGCCGAGCGCGGGGAAGTCGTCGAGGATCGGCGCCAGCGCGCCGAGCGAGGCGGCGCAGCTCACCATCTTGCCGATCCCGGCGGCGTCGTGCATCAGGGCCCCGCGGTGGGCCACGATCCGGCAGGCCTCGTCGAGGCTCAGCGCGCCGGCGACGTGGGCCGCAGCGAGCTCGCCGAGGCTGTGCCCCAGCACCAGCGCCGGCGTGACGCCCCTCCGCCAGCAGCGCGGCGAGCCCGACCTGGAGGGCGAACAGCGCCAGCTGCGCCACGTCGGTGCGCCCGAGGCGCGGCGGGCCGGGGGGCGCCAGCAGCGCCGCGCGGAGGTCGAGGTCGGCGTGCGCGCCGATCCGCTCGCAGACGGCGTCCACGGCGTCGCGGAACGCGGGCTCGGCGGCGTGGAGCTGCTGTCCCATGCCGTCCCACTGCGGGCCCTGGCCGCCGAAGACGAAGACGGGCCGCAGCTCCTGCTCCACCACACCGTCGACGACGCCGTCCGCGGCCCCGTGGGCGGCGTAGGCGTCGAGCGCCGCGCGCCAGGCAGCGGGGCCGTCGCCGAGGACGACGAGCCGGTGCCGGTGGTGCTCCCGCCGGGTCGCGGCGGTGGCGGCGAGGTCGGCCGGCGTGCCCTCGAGGCGCGGCTCGGCGAGCCAGTCCCGGTGCGCCGCGACCGCGTCGCGCAGGGCGTCGGGGCTCGCGGCCGACACGAGGAGCGGCTCGATCCGCGGCGGCGTCGGATCGGGCGGTGTCGTCGCGGGGGCCTCCTCCACGACCACGTGGGCGTTGGTGCCGCTGAGCCCGAACGCGCTCACGCCGGCGCGGCGGGCCCGGGCGCTCCGCGGCCAGGCGCGCGGCACGGCGCCGATCGCCAGGGCCGAGCCCGCCAGGTCGATGCGCGGGTTGAGCGCGCGGAAGTGTAGGTTCCCGGGCATCTCCTGGCGCTCCATCGCCAGCACGGTCTGGATCAGGCCCGCCATGCCGGCCGCCGCCTCCAGGTGTCCCAGGCGGCTCTTGAGCGCCCCGAGGACCACGGGCGCGCCGTCGGGCCGGGCGGGGAACACGCTCGCCAGGGCCGCCACCTCGATCGGGTCGCCGAGCGGCGTCGCGGTGCCGTGGGTCGCGACGAAGTCGACGTCGTCGGGCTCGATGCGCGCGTCCGCGAGGGCGGCCCGGATCACTTCGGCCTGCGCGGGCACGCTCGGCGCCGTCAGGCCGGCGGAGCGCCCGTCGTGGTTGATCGCCGAGCCCCGGAGCACAGCGCGGACGCGGTCGCCGGCCGCCGCCGCGTCGCCCAGCCGCCGCAACACGACCACGCCGCACCCCTCGCCGCGCACGAACCCGTCGGCGTCCGCGTCGAAGGTCCGGCAGCGCCCGGTGGGGGACAGCGCGCCGGTCCGGGCGAACACGGCCATCGGCTGGGGGTCGACGATGACGTTCACCCCGGCGACGACGGCCAGGTCGCACTCCCCGGCCCGGAGGCTGCGGCAGGCGAGGTGCGTGGCCACGAGCGACGAGGAGCAGACGGTGTCGACGACCAGCGCCGGGCCGCGCGCGCCGAGCTGGTAGGCGAGCCGGCCGGCGATCAGGCTCGGCGCGTTGCCGGTGGCGGACCAGGCGTCCGCTGCGTCGCTCGCCTCGACGAGGGTGCCGTAGTCGGCGTGGCTCGCCCCCACGAACACGCCGGTCCGGCTCCCGGCGAGCGACGACGGGACCACGCCGGCGTCGGCGAGCGCGTCCCAGCCGACCTCGAGGAGCAGGCGCTGCTGCGGATCGAGGCTGCGGGCCTCGGTCGGCCCGATGCCGAAGAAGGCAGCGTCGAACGCGGTCACGTCGTCGAGGAGCGCGGCGCGGTCGGGCACCCGAGGGTCCGCCGCGACGCCGGCGAGGCGCCAGCGCGGGGCCAGGTCGCCCACGGCGTCGGCGTCCGCGCCGAGCAGCGCCCAGAAGCGCTCGGGGCCGTCGGCGCCGCCGGGGAAGCGGCAGGCGAGGCCCGTGACGGCGATGGGCTCCGTCAGCTGGCGCTCGAGCGCGTCGTTCTTGCGGGCGAGCCGCTCCATGAGCTCGATGGAGCGCAGCAGTCGGGGGTCGCTCACCGGATCACCTCGGTCGGATCGGGCACGAGGGCTTCCAGCCGGGCGAGGTGCAGGTCCATCAGGGCGTCCACGTCGTCGGGTGGCGGCTCGGGGGCGCGGGGCGCGGCGACCGGTGCCAGCCCGAGCTCGGCGACCAGGGCGGCGGCCAGGGCGCGCGGGGTGGTGTGGGTCCACAGGACGGTGACGGGCAGCGCGAGGCCGGTGCGGGCGACGAGGCGGCTCCGCAGCTCCACGCTGGTGAGGGAGTCGAGGCCGAGCTCGAGGAACGGCCGGTCGGCGATCTCGGCCGCGTCGCAGCGCAGGATGGGCGCGAGCTCGCCGCGGAGCAGCCCCTCGGCGGCGCCGGTGCGCGCGTCGGCGGGCAGCGCGGCGAGCTGATCGCGCCACGCGGGCGCCGAGACGGGCGCTGCGGGCAGCATCGCCCCCAGGCGCGGCGAGCCCGCGGAGGCGGGGTGAGCGGCCAGCCAGGCCGCGGGGTCGAGGTCGACGACCCCCGCCTGCGCCTCGCCGTCGCGCAGGGCGCGCGCCAGGGCGGAGAGGACCTGCGTCGGGGTCAGGCTCCGGGCGCCGCGCGCCGCGAGGCGGTGGCCCGCGCGGGCCATCCCGCCGCCGGAGACCGGGCCGAAGTCGACGCAGAGGGTGGGGCGCCCGGTGGCGGTCCGGTGGTGGGCGAGGGCGGCCAGGAACGCGTTCGCGGCCGCGTAGTTGGCCTGGCCGACCGAGCCGATCAGCCCGGCGACGGAGCCGTAGAGCACGAAGGCGTCGAGGGGCCGCTCGCCGAGGAGGTGGTGGAGGTGCCACGCGCCGCGCACCTTGGCGGCGAACGCGCGGCGGAGGTGCTCCGGCCCCTGGTCGGCGAGCAGGGCGTCGTCGAGGGCCCCAGCGGCGTGGAACACGCCCGCCAGGGGCCGGTCGGCGGGGACAGCCGCCAGGATCCTCGCCAGCGCGTCGCGCGAGCCCACGTCCGCCGCGTGGACCTCCACCTCGGCGCGGGCGCGGAGCGCCTCGACCGCGCGCCGTCGCTCGGCCGTCGCGCCCGTCCGGCCGACGAGCACGAGGCGCCCCGCCCCCTGCTCGGCCAGCCACTGTGCCGTCGCGAGGCCCAGGGCGCCGAGCCCGCCGGTCACGAGGTAGCTGCGATCGGGTCGCGGCGCGACGTGTGCGCTCCTGCGCGGGGTCGCGGGCGCCGTGGAAAGGCGGGCCACGAGCCGGCGGCTGCCGCGCAGGGCCACCTCCTCCTCGGGGCCGTCGGCGAGCAACTCGCGCACCAGCGCCGCGACCTCGCCCTCGGGGCGGTCGGGGTCGAGGTCGATCCGCGCGCAGCGGAGCTCGGGCCGCTCGAGCGGGACGACCCGCGCCAGCCCGAGCAGCGGCGCCTCCGCCACGTCCACGTCGCCGCCGGTCGCCTGCGCGCCGCGGGTCACCACCCACAGGCGCGGCGCGCTGCGCCCGGGAGGCGCTGCAGCAGCGCCAGGGCGGCAGCACACGCGGCGAGCGCCTGCTCGACCGGGTCGGCGGGGCCGGGCGGCGCGCCCAGGAACACCACGTCGGTGGCATCGGGGCCGAGCGCCTCGCCCGCGTCGGTGAGCGCCGCCGCGAGCGCCGTGCCCAGGCCCCCGCGCTCGCCGACCAGCGCCCAGCGGCGCGCGGGCCGAGGCTGCGCGGCGTCGAGCGCGGCCTCCTCCCAGACCTGCCGCAGCGCCCACCGCGCATCGCGGCGGCGTCGGACGGCCGTGAGGCCCGTGACCGTGCCGACGAGCGCTCCGTCGCCGCCGTACAGCGCGAGGTCGCCGCGGCGTCGACCCGGCTCCGACGCGACGAGCCGTGCGTGCACCCACAGGCGGTCGGGCAGCGGCGCTTCCAGGGCGACGGTCGCGATCGCGGCGGGCACCCACACCGCGCCGTCGTCGGGGCCGAGCAGCGCCAGCGCCTGGAAGCAGGCGTCGAGCAGTGCGGGGTGCGCATGGTAGCCGCGCGCGGGGGCGCCCGGCCGCTCGACCTCGGCCAGCAGCTCGCCGTCGCCGCTCCGCACCGTGCGCAGCCCGCGGAACGCGGGGCCATAGTGCAGCCCGGCGCGCTGGAGCGCGGCGTAGTCGGGGGCCCGGGCCGCACCCAGGCGCTGCTGGAGCGCGGCGAGCGGTTCGGCGGGCGCAGGCGTCGCCGGTTGCGCGCGGGCGCGGGCGTGCAGCACCCAGTCGTCGCCCTGCAGCGAGGCGACGCGGAGGTCCGACCCGCTGGCCCCGACCTGCACGGTGACGGCGCCGTGCCCGGGCAGCGCAAGCGGCTCCAGCAGCGCCACGTCGGCGAGCGCGGCGCCGCCCGCCGCGTTCAGCGCCAGCTCGACGGCCCCGGCCGCGGGGAAAAGGGCGCCGTCGTCGACGCGGTGGTCCCACAGCCAGGCGTGGCGCGACCGCTCCAGCGTCCCCGTCCACACCCGGGTGCCGGGCTGCGTCGACAGCGGCATGGGCGCGCCGATCAGCGGGTGGGACCCCGGCGCCCGCGCCGGCCGGGCCTCGAGCCACAGGCGCCGACGCGCGAAGGCGGTGGTGGGGAGCGGCACGGCCCGGGCGTCCGGCGGGAGCACCGCCGCCCAGTCGATGTCGGCGGGGCCGCGCTGCACGGCGTCGTGCGGGAGCGCCTCGAGCTCGCGGATGGCGTCGGCCGGGTCGCTCGCGACGACCACCGCGCGGTACGCCAGCGCCTCGCGGGCGGTCGCCAGGGTGAAGCTCACGTCCACCAGGTCGAGCGCCGGGTGGCCGCGGAGGTGGGCGGCCAACCGAGCGGCGTTGTCGACGACGCCCTGCGCGCTGCGGCCGGACACCAGCAGCGGGACGCGGTGTGGCGCGCGCCGAGCGGGCGGCGCCTCGCGGGGAGGCGCCTCCTCCAGCACCACGTGCGCGTTGGTCCCCGACAGGCCGAACGACGAGACGCCGGCGCGCCGCGGGCGATCCCCGCGGGGCCACGGCGTCGCCGTGGTCGCGAGCGCCAGGCCGGCCCACGGGACGTGGGGCGTGGGCGGGTCGGCGTGCAGCGTCGCGGGCCAGCGCTCGTGCTCCAGCGCCAGCGCCACCTTCCGCACGCTCGCCAGCCCGGCGGCGGCCTGGGTGTGCCCGAGGTTGGACTTGAGGCTGCCGAGGCGCACGGGGCGCTCGCTGCGCGCCTGGCCGTAGGTCGCGAGGAGGGCTCCGGCCTCGATCGGGTCGCCGAGCGCCGTCCCGGTGCCGTGCGCCTCGACGGCGTCGACGTCGGCGGCGGAGAGCCCCGCGCGCGCGAGCGCCGCCTCGATGACGCGCTGCTGTGCCGGGCCGCTCGGCGCCGTGAACCCCTGGGAGCGGCCGTCGTGGCTCACCGCCGAGCCTCGCACCACGGCCATCACCCGCCGCCCGTGGCGCAGCGCGTCGGAGAGCCGCTCGACGACGAGCGCGACGGCTCCCTCCGCCCAGGTCACGCCGTCGGCGGCCGCCGAGAGGGCTTGCACCGTCCGTCCGCTGCGAGGCCGCCCAGATCCTCGAACTCCACGAAGCGGGCGGGCGTGGCCATCACGCTGGCGCCGCCCACCACGGCCAGGTCGCAGTCCCCCGCCCGCAGCGCCTCGCAGGCGAGGTGGAGGGCCACGAGCGACGAGCTGCAGGCGGTGTCGACCGTGAGGACGGGGCCGCCGAGGCCCAGCGCGTGGGCGATCCGGCCGGAGGCGGCGCTGGCCGTGCCGCCCACGCCGACGTAGCCGTCGATCTGGTCGGGGGCGAGGCGTGCGCCGTAGTCCCCCTGCATGAGGCCCACGAACACGCCCGCCCGGTCGGCGGCGATCCGCGAGGGGACCACCCCGGCCCGCTCGACCGCCTCCCAGGACGTCTCGAGGAGCAGGCGGTGCTGCGGATCCATCGCCAGGGCCTCGCGCGGGCTCAGGTGGAAGAACGCGGCGTCGAACTGCGCGGGGTCGTCGAGGAAGCCGCCGCGGGGCGCCGGCGGCCGGGCCGGGTCGAACCAGGCGTCCCAGCCCGGCCGCGGCGGGAGCGGGGTCGTGGCGTCGACCTCGTCCCGCAGGAGCGCCCAGAGGCCCTCGGGGTCGTCCACCCCGCCGGGGAGCCGGCAGGCGGCGCCCACGACGGCGAGCGGCTCGTCGGCCGGGCGAGCGGGCGGCGCGGGGTGCGGGAGCGTGCCCGCGAGGGCGTCGGCGAGGGCGGCGAGCGTCGGGTGGTCGAACAGCAGGGTCACCGGCAGCGGGCGACCGTGCAGGTCCTGCAGGCGGTCGCGGAGCGCCAGCGCCAGGGCGGAGGTGAGCCCGTGGGCGTGGAGCGGCACGTCGATGTCGAGCGTGGCGGGATCGACCTCCAGCACCTCGGCGGC
The DNA here is from genome assembly GCA_041389545.1 of Myxococcota bacterium. Classification (GTDB taxonomy): domain Bacteria; phylum Myxococcota_A; class UBA796; order UBA796; genus JACKER01. The sequence continues at coordinate 52,413 of JAWKRQ010000031.1, forward strand.
CGCGCGGCGGACGGCCTCCACCCCGCGCGCGGGCGCGCGGACCGGGCGCGGCGCGTCGTCGTCGGCCGACCACGCGAGCAGCGCCGGCAGCTCGCCCGCGCGCCACCGGTCACGGCAGGGCTGGCGGCGCAGCTTCCCGCTCGACGTCTTCGGGATCGTGCGCGGCGGCACGAGCGCGACCGCGGCCACGACGGCGTGGCTCGCCTCGAACACCGCGGCGCGGACCGCGGTCACGACGTCGAGGCGCGCGTCCGCGGGCGCGACCTCGCAGACGAGCCCGACCTGCTCCTCGCCGTCGCGCTCGAGCCCGAAGGCGATGCTGCAGCCGGGCCGCACGGCCGGGTGGGCCTCCTCGGCGGCGCGCTCCAGGTCCTGCGGGTACACGTTGCGCCCGCGGACCACGATCAGGTCCTTGAGCCGCCCGGTCACGTACAGCTCACCGTCGTCGAGCACGCCCAGGTCGCCGGTGCGCAGGAACGGTGCGTCGTGGCCGGGGAGCTGCGCCTCCAGCTCGTCGGCGCGCGGGACGGCCCAGTACCGCCCGGCGATGCTCGGCCCGGACAGCCAGATCTCGCCCACCTCCCCCGGCGCGCAGGAGGCGCCGCTGCGCGGATCGACGATCGCGACGGTGAGCCCCGGCGCCGGGTGGCCGCAGGAGACGAGCGCGCGCCCGCCGTCCGCCCGGAGCAGCCGCGGGGGGCGCCCGGGGGGGCACACGGTCACCGTCGCCGTGGCCTCGGCCATGCCGAACGACGGGTTGTGGGCCTCGGGGCGGAAGCCGTGGGGCGCGAACGCCTCGGTGAAGCGGTGGAGCGTGTCGGCGCGGACGGGCTCGGCGCCGTTCGCCGCGCTCTCCCACCGGGAGAGGTCGAGGCCCACCGGCGGGGCCTTGGCGGCCTCCCGCAGGCAGAGCTCGAAGGCGAAGTTCGGCGCGCCGCTCACCGTCGCGCCGTGGCGGTCGATGGCCTCGAGCCAGGCCAGGGGCCGCCGCAGGAACGCCGTCGGCGACAGGAACAGGGACGGGGCCCCGACGTACACCGCCGTCAGCGCGTGCGCGACCAGGCCGAAGTCGTGGTGGAGCGGCATCCAGGCGAGCAGCCGCGCGGCGCTGTGGATGCGCAGCCCCTCGGCACAGATCGGCAGGCTCGCCGCCAGGTTCCGCCAGGTCACCGCCACGCCGCGCGGGGTGCGGGTGGAGCCGGAGGTGTACTGGAGGAAGGCCACGGCTTCGGGGTCGGCGTCGGGGACGGGCGGCAGCCGGGCGTCGCCCTGCAGGTCCGACGACGACAGCCAGCGCTGCGCGGCGAGCCCGGGCGCCAGCGCGAGCAGCGGCTCGCGGCGCGCACAGTCGCGGTCGCTCGCGAGGACGAGCGTCGCTCCGGCGTTCGCGGCGATGGCCTGCAGGCGGGCGAGCGAGCGGTCCTGCTGCGGCGGGTAGGCGGGCGCGGGGATCAGCCCCGCCCGCAGGCAGCCGAGGAAGGCGGTCAGGAACTCGGGAGCGCGGGTGTGCAGGACGAGCGCCCGGTCGCCCGGCGTGGCACGCTCCCGCAGCGCGGCGGCGGCGTGGCCGACGCGGCGGTCGAGCGCCTCGAACGTCAGCGCGTCCTCGAGCGCGAGGTCCCCGCCGACGAACGCGCAGGCGAGCGCGTGCGGGCGCACCTCGGCCTGCCGGCCGAGCCAGTGATCGATCGTGGGCATGGGTCCTCAGCGTCCGCTGCCCGGTCGGCCAGCGATCGGTTCGAGGGTTCTGGCGGTCAGAGGCGCACGATGGGCGTTCTGTCCGCGGGCGGTCTCGGACGTACGCTAACCGAACCGGCGCCACCCTCGGAGGTCCCGGGACATTCGTCAGACTTTCGTCAGATGTACGAGGAGGCGCCGTCGGGGAGCGGCTGGAACGGACCGCCGCTCGACCCTCGGCGCCGCCTCACGCCGAGGCGCTCAGCGGACGTCGCACCTGCCAGTCCTGGAGCGCCTGCGCCGCCAGGAAGTCGGCCACGGTGTCCGCGAGCGGCAGCCCGCAGAGCGCCTCCACGAACAGGAACTGCCCCTGTGCGTTCACCTCGAGGAACACCGGGCCGTCGTCGGTGAGCTTCAGGTCGAGGATGCCCATCGCGAGCCCCAGCTCCCGGAGCACCGCCCGCAGCTGGTCCTCCAGCGCGCGATCGAGGGCGAACGCGCTGAACGGCACGGTCAGGTCCATCCGCCAGTCCAGCGCCTCCGCCTCGATGAGCGCCGCCTCGCAGCGGTCGCCCACCACCGAGATCCGGAGGTGGCGCTCGCCTTCGATGCACTCCTGGTAGATGGTCGGCGCGACCGACAGCACGTCGTCGCGCTCGAGCAGCGCCTGCCCGACCCGCGCGGTGGCGGCGATCTCCGTGCCCTGGGGGGAGGCGAGCGGCTTGAGGACGGCGCCCGGGTGGGCCCCGCAGAACGTCCGGATCCGCTCGGGGTCCTGGCTGACGAGCGTGGCCGGGATCCGCAGCCCCACCCGCTGGGCGGCCTGCAGCTGGACGAGCTTGTTCTCCGCCCGGCGCGTGGCGAGCGGGTGGCTGACCCACCGGCCGCGGAAGGCGTTGTCGAGCAGGCCGTCGAGCGCCCCCTCGGTGCTGCGCCCGACGTGCGCCGCGTAGGTGGGGTCGACGCCCTCGGGCAGCGGCTGCTTCGCGACCGTCCGCCGGTACCACAGGGCGTCGAGCGTCCGCAGGTCGACGGTGCCGTCGAGCGTGGGCAGCGTGGCGGGCTCGGCCGGCGAGGAAGACCAGGTCAGCCCGCCGCGCTGCGCGATCTCGTCGGTCGGTATCAGGCAACACCACAGGCCGTGGCGCTCCCGGATCTTCTTCATGACGAGGTGTCCGTGGGGGTCCTGGCCGAACGTCAGGATGCCGACTCTGGGTTCCATCCGGGCCTCGGGGGCGGGCGGTGCGGACGTGGGCCGGCCCGCGCTGCCGGCCGACGTCGGGGCGGGTGCTAGTAGGTGCAGTCGTCCGGCTGCAGGACGTCCAGCCACCCGGCCGAGTAGGAGAACGTCGTGGTCCCGCCGCTGCCGTCGCCGCCGCCCTTCGGCACGCCGCCGGTGACGGCGCGCAGCTCGTCCTCGAACAGCTCGAGCGCCTCGGGCGTCTTGACGCCGTCCTGGAGCCCATCCTCGCGCTTCTGGAAGAACACAGCAGGAATGATCATCTCGATGTCCTCTCTGCGAACCGTCGAAGTGACGTTGTCGCAATCTGAACCTACCGAGGCGTCTGTCACGTCGGCCTCGCGACGTGTGCCAGCGTGTGCCGCCTCACCGCAGCTGCGCGACGACGAGCTCGGCGTACGGCCCCCGCTGCGCCACCAGCGCGTCGTGCGGCCCCGCCTCGACCAGCGCCCCGCGGTCGAGCACCACGATGCGGTCGGCCCGCCGCACGGTGCTCAGGCGGTGTGCGATCACCACCCGCGTGCACCTGAGCTGCTCGAGCTGCGCCTGCACCAGGGCCTCGGTGGCCGCGTCGAGCGCGCTCGTGGCCTCGTCGAGCAGCAGCACCACCGGATCCCGCAGCAGCGCTCGGGCGAGGGCCAGCCGCTGGCGCTGGCCGCCCGACAGCGAGCGTCCGCCGTCGTGGAGCACGGTCTCGTAGCCCATCGGCATCGCCGCGATCTCGTCGTGGATGCAGGCGCGCCGGGCGGCCGCCTCCACCGCGTCGAGCGGCACCGCAGGGTCGCCCAGCGCGATGTTCTCGCGGATCGAGCGGCCGAACAGGTGCGTGTCCTGGCCCACGATGCCGATCTGGCGTCGCACGGCGTGCAGATCGAGATCGGCCAGATCGGCGCCGTCGTAGCGCACGCGCCCGGCGCGCGGGCGGTACAGCCCCGTCAGCAGGCGCGCCAGCGTGGACTTCCCCGACCCCGACCGCCCGACGATCGCCAGGAACTCGCCGGGCTCGACCGCCAGCGAGAGATCCTCGACGACGTCGGGCGAGCGGGGGCCGTACCCGAAGCACACCCCCTCCAGGGCGATGCGGCCGGTCAGGCGCGGGGCGGGGCGCGCCGGAGCGCGCTGCTCGTCGCCTTCGGGCGCGAGCGGCACCTGCTCCGGCGCCACGCGCAGGACGTCGTCGATCCGGGCGAAGTAGCTGCCGAACAGCTGCACCTGCGCGAAGGTCGTCGCCAGGCGATCGACGGGGGACGTCACCGAGCCGACCAGCGCGCACAGCGCCAGCATCGCGCCCACCGTGGACCAGCCGTGCGCCACCCACCACGCGCCGATCCACAGGACGGCGAGCGGCCCGCCGACCCGCAGCGCGGCCTGCACCGCCTGGGTCGCGGCGTCGAGGTGGCCGCGCGCGATCGAGACGTTCAGCACGTCCACGAACAGGTCGTTCCACGCCTCCACCGAGCGAGCCTCGACCCCCATGGCCTTCAGCGTCTCCACGCCGCCGATCATCTCCACCTGGAACGACGACGCGCGCGCCTGCACCACCAGCGAGCGGCTCATGAGCTCGGCCTGGCGCCGCCAGGTCACGAGCGGCACGGCCAGCTGCGCGGCGCCCAACACGAGGGCCAGCAGCCCCATCGCGGGGCTCCACACGAGGAGCAGGGCGAGGCCGAAGACGACGGTCCCGCCGTCGAGCAGGCCCGACAGCAGGCCCGAGGTCAGCATCTCGCGGATCACGGTGTTGCTGTTGAGCCGCATCAGCAGGTCGCCGGTCGGGCGCTGCTGGAAGAACGCGTAGGGCAGGTCCATCAGGTGCCCGACGAAGTCGACGGTCAGGCGGGCGTCCACGACGGTGCGCAGGTGGAGCAGCAGGTGGTTGCGCACCAGCGTGGTCAGCAGCTGGAAGCCGACCACGCCGGCGAGGCCGGCCCCGGCGAGCCAGAGCAGGTCCAGGTCGTGGCGGGGGACGACGCGGTCGACGATGAGCCCGGTCAGGATCGGCAGCCCGAGCCCCAGCAGCTGCAGCAGCAGCGACGTGACGAGGATCCGCGGCCACTGCCCCGCGCGGGCCAGCGCGGCGCGGACGTAGGGCCAGCCGCGGGAGGCGGCGGCGGGGCGGGGGCGGAAGGCGTCCGTCGGCTCGAAGACCAGCGCGATGCCCGTGAACGCCTGGCCGAACTCGGCGAGGGACAGCCAGCGGCGCCCGACGGCGGGGTCGAGCACGGCGACGCCGCCGCGCTCGAGGCCGTCGAACACGACGAAGTGCCGCATCTCCCAGTGCAGGATCGCGGGGCGCTGCAGGAACTGCAGGTCGGCCGGGTCGGCGAGGCGGAGCCCGCGCGCGCGCAGGCCGAAGGTCCGGGCGCCCTCGAGGAGCTGGAACGCGGTGGTCCCGTCGCGGCCGCCGTCGACCTGCTCGCGGACCTCGTCGAGCCGGGCCGGCTCACCGTGGTGGCCGAGGACCATCGCGAGGCAGGCAGCGCCGCAGTCGGCGGGGAGCAGCTGCGGGACGAACGGCGTGCGGCGGCGGCGCGTCGGGACCTGGAGCGCGCGGAGGACGGCCTGGACCCGGGCGCTCACCGCGGCCACACGCGGGCCGGCTGGCCCGCCACCAGCGTGCCGACGGCGTCGTCGACGGTACCCTCCGCGAACAGCAGGCCGGACGAGGGCTCCATCGCCGGCGAGACGCGCTCGAGGTGGGCGTCGACGGTCCGATCGGCGTCTGGCAGCCAGGTGCGCAGGGCGCTGCCCGGCACCAGGGTGGGCAGCGCGTCGAGGGCGGCGAAGCGGATCGGGAGGCGGTGGACTGCAGCTGCAGCACGGGCGTGTGCGGGTCGACGAGCGCGCCGGGATCGAGGTACCGGGCGGCGACGCGGCCCGCGAACGGCGCGCGCACCTGCGCCTCGGCGGCGGCGGCCTCCAGGCCCTGCAGCTCGTGCAGGCGCGCGGAGACCACGGCCTCGGCGCGTGCCCGCTCGGCGTCGGCGCGCTCGGCGGCGAACCGCAGGTCGACCGCCTCCTGGCGGGGGATGGCGTCCTGCAGGGCGGGGAGCTGGTCGAGCTGCTGGTGGGCGGCGCGCTGGGCGATCTCGGCGTCGGCGCGCTCGGCGCGCGCCACCGCCAGCGCGGCGCGGGCCTCGTCGAGGCGGTGCGGGGTGACGGCGACGGTGACCACGGCGACGACCTCGTCGGCCTCCACGGCGTCCCCAGGCCCACGCGGACCTCGAGCAGGCGGCCCTCCACGTTGGGGGCGAGGTCGGCGGTCTGGGCGGCGAGCAGGACGCCGGGGAACCCGTCGGACGGCGCCGCGGCGGGCGCGGACGGCGCGGCGGTCGGGATCGCGGGGGCGGCGGGCGGCGCGGTGTCGGTGGGGCGAGCGAGGCGGGGGCCGCCGAGGCCGAGCGCCAGCCCCAGGGCCAGGCCGCCGAGCGCGGTGTGGAGCCGGTTCACGGGGCCTCCGGGAGCAGCGTCGCCCACACGCTGCGGGACCGGACGGCGACCCGCGCCACCCCTCCATCCCGTGGCGCAGCGACAGCGGGCGGCCCTCGGCGCGGAACGTGCGGCTCGCGAGCCGGGCGCGCACCAGCAGGGAGGGCCCGTCGGGGACGGCGACGGCGCTGCCGAGCTCGGTCCCGAGGGTGCGGCGGACCTGGTCCGGCCCGACAACGGCGTCGCCCACGGCTTCGATCGTCGCCGGGTACGTCGTGCCGCGGAAGCCCGCCAGCTCGACCGACATCGGCGCGCCGGGCGCCAGCAGCGGGCCGTAGCGGCCGGGCAGCACGGCGGTGACGTAGACCTGGTCGCCCTCGCCGAGGACCGAGACCACCGGCTGGCCGGGCGACGTGGGCTCGCCCTCGCGCACCAGCACGTCGCCCACGACGCCGGCGCGCGTGGCCCGCACGGCGCGCTCCTCGACCTCGGCGCGGGCGCGGGCGCGCTGTCCGCGCAGGGCCTCCAGGGAGGCGGCGGCGGCGCGATCGGACGGGTCGCGCAGCAGGTCGAGGAGCGTCCGCTCGAAGGCGCGGTCGAGCTCGGCGAGCGCCGCCTGCTGGAGGGCGTCGTGGAGGACCACGAGCACCTGGCCGGCGGCGACCCGGTCGCCGGGCCGCACCCGCACGGCGTCGACGGTGCCCGCACCCGTCGCCCGCTCCACCAGGCGCTGGTCGAGCTCGATTACGGCGGGGCCGGTGGCCTCCTCGACCACGCGGCCCACGGCGCCGTACGCGAGGGTGGACGCCAGCACCGCGACCAGCAGCCAGTAGGACCAGCCCACCCACCTCGGCGAGAGCCGCAGGACGTCGCCGCCGGCGTCCGGGGCGCGGTGTCGGGCGACGGCCTGGGGCCGGAACAGGTCGCGCCGAGGGTTCGATGCGGGCACGCGGGCTCCCCGGGCGGTTCTCCCTGGAGGTACCGCGGCCCCGGTCGCACCCGGATCGAGGGTTGTGCCACCTTGTGCCGTCAGCGCAGGCAGGCGGCCGCGCGGTCGGGAGCGAGGGCCGGGTCCGCCGCGACGGCGGGGTGGGCGTCGATCTCGGCGCCCGTCTCGTCGTGGTAGGGCGCGGCCGTGACGCGGAAGGCCTGCACGCCCTCGGTCAGGCCGAGGACCAGCGATCCCGCGAGCCAGAACGCGTCGTAGGAGTCGTCCTCGGTGGCGACGAGCTGCCCGAGCTGCTCGGGTGGGGTGCGGGGGGTGCCGTCCTCGAACCAGTCGGCGATGGCGGGGAAGCTCGGATCGACGCTGTCGGCGTGGTCGTAGGGGGACGACAGCAGGCAGGCGAAGCGCACGCCGCGCTCGTGGGCGACGTAGTAGGCCAGGTTGCCGCCCTGCGAGCTGCCGGCGACGCGCAGGCGGCTCCAGTCCAGCGCCTCGGGGGCGAGGTCGTCGGGCAGCGGCGCACCGTGGTTCGCGAGGTGGCGCAGGAGGGCGGCGAGCCGCTGGTCGACGCTGTCGGCGGGGGGCGTGTCGCGGTAGGGCGAGACGTCGGCGCCGGTGAGGACCTCCTCGCGGATCTCGCCGGCGCAGTCGTCGTGGTCGTAGCCGGGGGAGCCGGGCGCGCAGTCGTCGTTGACGGCGCGGCGGTTGTCGTAGGCGGGCACGACCACGGTGGCACCGGTGGCGAGCAGGTCGTCGAGCCAGGCGGGCGAGTGGGCCGCGGCGAGGCGCGGATCGTAGGGGCGGGCGTAGGTGCCGACGAAGTGGATCCAGAGGTCGGCGGTGGGGTCGGGGGCGTCGGGGATGCCGACGAGGTGCCAGCCGAAGCCGAGGGCGTCGTCGCCGGGGGCGGTGCCGGCGACGTCGCGGGCCGCGGGGTCGAGGACGCTGGGCTGCAGGGCGCACAGGGTGCCGTGGGCGACGCGGAGCTGTGCGGCGCAGGTGGTGAGGAGGTCGTCGTCGGGGGTGGTGTCGGGCGACGTCGTGGCCGGCGTCGACGTGTCGGTGACGGGGTCGGTGGGCGCTGTCGCGGCGGTGTCGGCGGGCTCGGCGGGCTCGGGCGGGTCGGGGGTGCAGGCGAGCAGCGCGGTGAGGAGGGGCATCGGGGCTCCGGGGTGGAGCAGGAGAACGCTGAGGGGCGGTGGAGATTGTGCGAGCGGAGCCCGGCGGGAGCGCGATGGGCGGAGGCAGATCGGGCCGGAGGCAGATCGGGCCCGGAGGCAGATCGGGCCGGAGGCAGATCGGGCCAGATCGGGCCCGGAGGCCGGAGGCAGATCGGGCCGGAGGCAGATCGGGCCCGACCTGATTTCATCCTGTCGCGGAGGCAGATTGGTGCCGGGCCCTGCGGGGGCCCGCGGCGAGGGCGGCCTTCGTCCCTGACGAATCGACGCTCCGGAAGCGGATCAGGCCCGACCTGAATTCATCCTGTTGCGGAAGCAGATCGGGCCCGAGCTGATTCATCCCCGCTTGCGTAGAGGCAAGCCTCGCCGGATCGCACACCTTCGCGAGGTATGCCGCCCTCGATCGCACACCTGGCCGCATCGGGCAGCGCGGCCCGACGAGCAGACCTGGACAATCGCTGCAGCCAGACGCCGCGGTGCGCCCGATTCGGCCGGAACTGTGCGATTCAGGGCAGCATACCTCCCGAAGGTGTTTCACTCGGGGTGGCTTGCTTCTCGTGCCGCAAAGCGGTCGCTCGCGTACATCGGGCGAAAGCCCGGCGTCAGCCGCCGATCTCGTCGAGCACGCACTGCACCCTGGCCGGGTACTTCTTCAGCGCGCGCACCTTGCTCGCGTCGAAGGACATCACCTGATCGCCCGCCTCGCTCACGCGGAGGAAGGCGATCTCGGACGCGGCCAGGGCCTCCACGTCGGCCTGGCTCAGCGCGAACACCGTCGTGTACTGCGTGACCGCGCCGGTGGCCGTGGCCTGCGGGACCGGCGCGGCATCGGCGACGAGCGCCCCGTGCAGCTTCGCGCCAGAGCCCAGCGCCAGGTCGATCGTCGTGTCCGACGCCGAGAGCACCCGGTCGTGGACCCCGCCGAACACGAACACCCACGCCAGCACCCAGGGCTCCATCGACCCGGTGGGCTTGCTGTGGTGGTCGAGCTCCAGCAGCTGCCCGACCCCCAGCGTCTCGGGCGCCGCCACGATGACGTTGCCGGTGAGCGGGTCCGGACCGACGATCTTCAGGCCACACCCACCGAACGCCGCCGCACTCACCATCGCGATCCACATGTGTCCCCCTGGCCACCAGGCTATCGCAGGCGGCCCTCTGCGTAGGACGGCGACGTTACGACGCGCCCATGTCCACCCACCGCTTCCTCGTCACCGGCGCCAACAAGGGCATCGGCCTCGCCATCGTCCGCGCCACCCTCGACGCCGATCGGGCCGCGCACGTCCTCCTCGGCGCCCGCGATCGCGCCCGCGGCGAGGCCGCCGTCCGCGCGCTCGTCGCCGAGGACGCCGACCGCGACGGGCGCATCGAGGTCCTGGCCCTCGACGTCGCCGACGACGCCTCCGTCGCCGCGGCCGCAGCCGCCCTCGACGCCCCGCTGGACGGCCTCGTCAACAACGCCGGCATCGGCCTCGGCGACGAGTCGCTCGCCCGCGTCCTCGACGTGAACACGCGCGGCCCACACCGCGTCGTGGCCGCCTTCCTCCCGCACCTCGCGCGCGGCGGGCGCGTGGTGAACGTCTCCTCGGCGTCCGGACCGAACTTCGTCGCCGGGTGCAGCCCCGCGCGCCGCGCCCAGCTCACCGACCCCGACATCACCTGGGCGCTGTTCGATGCGCTGTTGGTCGAGTGCCTCGCCCTCGCGGGTCGCGGCGGCGACTTCGCGGCGGCCGGCTTCGGCACGGGCGCCGCCTACGGGCTGTCCAAGGCGCTCGTCAACGCCCTGACCCTGGCGCTGGCGCGCGAGCACCCGGAGCTGACCGTCAACGCCTGCACCCCGGGCTACATCGAGACCGACCTGACGCGGCCCGTCGCCGAGGCGCGCGGCGCATCGCCGGCGTCGCTCGGGATGAAGCCGCCGGCGGCCGGCGCCCGCGCCCCCGTGCACCTCCTGCTCGGCGACGTGGGCGCCTCGGGCTGGTACTTCGGCAGCGACGCGCAGCGCAGCCCGCTCGACCGCTACCGCGCGCCCGGCGACCCGCCCTTCACGGGCTGACCCTCAGGGGGCGTCGGCCGGCTTCACGAGCGCGTACAGGTCGTCGATGAACTGGCCGTGGCCGAGCAGGTAGTGGTTGCCGTACTCCACCCGCCACACGTCGCGGTCGTCGGGGCCGACCTCGCGCACCACGCCGGCGCTGCCCACGACGTGCAGGGTGTTGCCGTTGGCGAGCCGCCAGGCCTGGCCGTTGGTGTCGGCCCGCGCGCCCGAGTCGTTCGACCAGACCAGCCGGAGCTGGTGGTTGGTGTGGTCGACCTCGTACTCGAGGAGCCAGGTGTGGGTGGGGCCGCCGCTCGGCGGGCGGTACTCGGACGACACGAGCAGGGTGCCCGCGTCGGTGTAGGAGATGCCGTGCTGCCAGGCGTACTGCGACGAGGCGGGCACGAAGTCGTAGCCGCCCGACGCATCGCCGGCCCACCACAGGCTCGTGCCGGTGGCGTGGTCGACCTCGACGATGCTGTTGTTGGTGTACCAGCTGTAGAGGAAGGTGTCGGTGTCGGCGTCGTAGAACATCCCGTTCGACTCGGGGCCGCCCCAGCCGCCCTGACCCTGGGGCCAGTCCTCGGTCACCGTCCAGATGACCTCCTCCTCGGCCGCGCCGGGCGCCTTGGTGCACAGCGCCTCGCCGCCGCCGTGGGCCTGGCTGCCCCAGGCGAGGGTGCCGTCGGGCAGCTGCACGAACTCGTGGTGCAGCCCGGGGGTGGCGACGGCCTCGATCTCCTGGTCGAGCCAGGTGCGGTGGACGACGCTGTCGCGGCCCTCGTCGAAGTCCGCCCAGGCGGTCGACTCGTCGATGAGCAGGTGGTCGCCGCTCTGGGCGACCTGCGCGAAGAGCGTCCAGTGCTGGTCGGGCGCCCGCTGGGCCCAGACGACCCGCGCCTTGCGGTCCATGATGTAGGCCCAGTACCAGCCGCCGCCCCAGTCGTTCGGATCCTGGCTGATGCTGGTGAGCAGGTAGCGATCGCCGGGCTGCCAGGCGCTCGGGTCGTTCGCTGCGGGGATCAGCTGGCCGCGCGGGAAGGCCGGCGACAGGATCCCGGTGTGGAGCGTGCCCCCGTCGAACGGCTCCAGGTCTTCGCCGTCGATGACGACCCGCCACTGGGCGTCGGTGTCGTAGGGGACGCCGACGACGAGCTGCTCGTTCGGCCCCACCGCCCGATCGACGGACGGGGTCGACAGCCACTCGCCCTCGTCGATGCTGAACTCCACGTGGGCCGGCCGCGCGTACTGCTGGTCCCAGGTGACGTAGACCAGGCTGTTCACGCTGTCGTGGACGTGGAAGTCGAAGTCGCGCACCCACCAGGCGCCGTCGGTCACCGACGTGGTGTCGGTGGGGGTGGGCGTGGTCACCGTGGGGAAGGTGGTGGGGTCGGTGCCCGTCGGCGTCTGCTTGTCGGTGACCTCGGGATCGCCCGTGCAGGCCACGGCGCCGAGGGAGAGGAGCAGCACGAGGTGGAGCGGCTTCACGACGCCTCCAGGGCGGGACGGACGGTCATCCTACCCCCGCGCGAGCGGGTTGGTGGGGCTTGACCCAGCCTTGACGGCAGCGGCCCGGAGCGCCCGCCACGCGGATCTCGGGTTCCCCCGCCGATCGAGCAGCCCGTGGCGGGGGAAGTACCCGCGGTCGTGATCGACGGTGGTGTCGAGCAGCACGGGCACCTGGGGGTGGGCGAGGGCGGCCTCGAACGCCGCGAGGGCGCGCTCCGTGACCCGCGCGTCGTCGACCTGGGCGCGCCCCTCGGCCTCGCGGGGCAGCAGCACCAGCGCCACGGCGGCGCGTCCGCGATCGGCGGTGTGCGCCACGATGCGCGCGACGGCGGCGACGGGGTCGCTCGCCACGCGGAACACGGCGCCCTCGCCGCGGGCGCGCGGCAGGTCGTCGTCTGCGTCGGGCGCGAAGCCGTGGGGCACGAAGTGGTCGAAGTCCTCGAGGACGTCGGGGCGGCGGCCCAGCGGCGCGACCCACCGGTCGACGGCGAGCGCGGGCAGCGGCAGGTCGAGCTGGGCGCGCGGGATCACGAGCTCGACGGCGCGCAGCGCGCCGCGGCACGCCTCGACGAGCGCCCGGTCGGCGTCGGACAGCGGCCCCACGGCGAAGGGCACGAACCGGAAGCCGTGTTCGGCGAGCGCGAGCATCCGGGCGCGGGTCGCGGGGTCGCGCAGGTCGTCGAAGGGCACGCGGAGCAGGCGGACGCCGAGGTCCCACGCCGCGAGCAGGACCAGGTCGTTGCGCGCCCGCTTCCGGCGGTACGGGTCGAGCCCGTCGACGGCGACGTCCTCGACGGCGTCCCAGGCGTGGCGGAGCGTGAGCCCGAGGGGGCAGCGGCGGGGCGCGGCGGGGGCGGGGTCGTCGGCGTGGGTGGCGACCCACGACACGCGCGGGCGGGACGCCGGAGCGAGGTCGACGACGCAGAAGCCGAGCCGCTCGACCTCGTTGCGCCCGTACTCGTCGCCGGGCGCCACGCGCGCCAGCTCGGCGAACCCGGGCCGCACGAAGGCCGTGGAGGGCACGAGGTAGTAGTCGATGCCGCGGTGGTGGTTCCAGAACGGGTGGTGGACGTGGCCGCAGAACACGGCGCCGACGCGCGCGCGCTCGAACAGGGCGAGCAGGCGCCCGCGGCCGGGCTCCGCGAGGTTGTCGTAGTGCTCGGCCTCGTCCGGATCGAGCAGGAACGGGGGGTAGTGGACGAAGCACAGGGTGGGCGGCCCATCGGGGGCGAGCACCCCCTCGAGCCAGGCCCACTGCTCGGCTTCGAGCGGGCCGCCGGTGTTGAGCACGGGGGTGTCGATGCCGACGAGCCGCACCCCCGGGCGCTCCCGTGAACCACGGCGGGCCCCACCAGCGGCGGAAGCGGTCGTGGCGCGCGGGATCGGTGGTCGGCGCCGGCGCCCAGGGCTGGGGCTTGTCGCCCACGTCGTGGTTGCCCGGCACGACGATCAGCTCGGCGCCGAGTGCGGCGTACGTCGCGCGCGCGACCTCGAGCGCGGGCTCGTGGTGCGCCGAGCCCGGCAGCGGGTGGGACGTCGCCCAGGTGCACGACCAGATCCGGTGCGGTCCGGTTCACCAGCGCGACTGCAGCGGCGTTGCGCTCGTTGAACCAGGCGTCGGACCGCCACTGGGTGCCGGGCGGCAGGGTGGGGGGGTGGAAGTGGGAGTCAGCGACGACGGCGATGCGCATGGGGTCCCGGGTCAGCCCTCGCTCGCGAGCGACCAGTCGCCGTCGAGCGGGTGGGCGAGGGCGGCAGCGAGGACCTGGGCGAAGACCTCGGGGTCGAGCTGCCGCGAGAGGGTGATGTGGAAGGTGCCGCCGGGGATCGGCTCGACGACGAGCGGCGCCACGAGGACCTCGCCGTCGACGGCGATCACCAGGGCGCGGCCCACCAGCGCGGCGGTGGCGGCGGCGAAGCGCGCCCGGCCGGCGTCGTCGAGGTCGACCACCACGTAGGGGCCCTCGGCGGCGTAGCCCACGCCGACCCGCGCCACGTGGTCGGTGACCAGGATCGGCCGGGGATCGACGACGTGCCCCACGCAGCCGGTGTCGCCCGCGGCGTCGCACTCGAGCAGGATCCGGCTGTCGGGCGGCGCCGCGACCGCCCGCAGCCGGTCGCGCGAGCCGTAGTAGCGCCGGCCGTCGGCCTCGGCGGTGACGCCCTCGGGGAGGGGGCCGGCGGGCCTCGCGACCTCGGCGAGCACCTCCAGGCGCCCCGCCCGCAGCGCGGCCTGCAGCACCGCGCCGGGCTCGGACACGTTGCGGAGCTGCACGGTGAGCGCGTTCGGGCTGGTGACGGTCACGTCGGCGTCGACCTGCAGCTCGGCCAGGCGCTCCACGAGCCGCGGGCCGTCGACGGCGGCGACCGGCGCGTCGCTCTGCAGGACGGCGCGCACGGAGCCGTCGCCCGCGTAGGGGCGGTCGAGCCCGCCGTGGCGGCCGAAGCCCGCTCCCCACGCCGCCGAGGCCACGAGCGCCACGGCCACGGCCCCCGCCAGCGGCGGCGCCGACCACCGCCCGGCCGCGGCGGTGCGGCGGTCCAGCACGGCGACGGTGGCGACGGTGGCGGCGGCGCCGGCGACGGTGCCGAGCGCGCTCCAGGTGAGGAAGCCCACCGTCCAGGCGGCGAGGACGCCCTCGACGCCCGACCGCAGCCGCAGCTGGCCGACCACCTGCACGGGCCAGGCGCGCGGGCGCAGCCCGAGCCACAGCAGCGCTCCCACGGCGACGGCGGGCTCCAGGATCCCCGGCCACAGCCGCCCCGCGGCCAGGCCCGCGCCGTGGGCGGCCTGGGCCTGGATCCACCACGGGACGAGGTAGCTCCAGCCGAGCAGCCACGCCGGCGCCACCGGGAGGCGGCGCTCCGCCTGCCCGGCCGCCGCGAACAGCGCGGCCGCGACGCCGCACTGAGTGAGCACGGCGAGCAGCCGGAAGCGGATCCCCGGCGCCACCACCAGCGGCTCGCCGCCCCAGGACAGGGCCTCCAGCCGCGCGGCCAGGGCCCACCCCGACAGGGCGGTGCCGAGGAGCAGGCCGCCCGCCACCAGCCGGCGCATGTCGGGTCGCGCGCTGGCGACCACGCACAGCACGATCAGCAGCTGCACCACCCCGAGCGTGATGGCCCCCGGTGCCCCGACGGCGCTGGCCAGCGCGCGGTCGAGGCCGGGCAGCGGCAGATCCAGGCTGATCGCGCCCACGACGGGGCCCAGGGCGATCAGCGCGGCGGTCGTGCGGCGGTGGGGGCTCGGCATCGTCGCTCCCGGGGTGGCGCGCGCAAGTCTACCCGGCGCGGGATCGCCCGCCGCGGGCGAGCGGAGGTGCATCGGCGGGCTGGCGCTGCGCCGGAGATCGTCGGCAGGCCGGGCCGCGCCTGCAAACCGCCACATCGGCACCCTCCGCGGCGGACCCGCGCGGGTCGGCACGGCGGATGCTACGGTGCGGCCGCTTTCAACCGACTGGGGGCACCCCGAATGGACCCCGATCGTCTCCGCATCGTCTGTGTCACACCGTTCGAGTCTCCCGATCCCGAGCTCGCCCTCGCTGCGTCCCGTGCCGGCGCCGTGGGGGTGCTCGATCTCGGGCGCGATGCCGCCGCTGCTGCGGCGGCGTTGTCCACGCTCCGTCGCGCGCGCACGCCCTTTGGCGTGCGGGTGCCCGAGGCGTCGCCGTGCGGCCCGGGAGGTCCTCGGCGAGAGCGTCGAGCTGCTGATCCTGGCGGCTCGGTCGGGCGGCTCCCGGACCATCCCTGCGTCTGGTCGAGGTCCGCGACCTCGACGAGGCGCTGGCGGCTGCCGCCGCCGGCGCGGCGGGGCTCGTCGCCGTCGGCAGCGAGGCCGGCGGGCGGTGGGCGACGAGTCCGCCTTCGTGCTCCTGCAGCGGCTCGTCGGCCAGGTCGACCTGCCCGTGTGGCTGCGCGGGGCATCGGCCTGCACACCGCCAGCGCGGCCGTCGCCGGCGGCGCCCGCGGCGTGGTGCTCGACGCGCAGCTCGCGCTGCTCGAGGAGTGCCGGCTCCCGGTGGAGATCCGCAAAGCCGTGGCCGCCATGGACGGCAGCGAGACCCGGCTCGTCGCCGGCCACCGCGTCTACGATCGGCCGGGCATCCCGGTCGACGCCCTCGCCGCCGGCCTGCCCGGCGTGCTCGGCGCGAGCTCGCTCGACGAGCGCCTGCTGCCCGCCGGCCAGGACGCCGCGCTGGCGGCCCCGCTCGCCCGCCGCTTCCCGCGGGTGGGGCGGCTGGTGCGCGCCCTGCAGCGCGCCATCGACGGGGATCGCGGACAGGCGCGGGCCGTGCGGCCGTTGGCGCCGGAGCGCCGCTCGCCGCCGGCGTTCGGCCTGCGGGTCCCCGTGCTCCAGGGCCGATGGCGCGGGTGAGCGACACCGCGGAGTTCGCCCTCGCCGTCGCCGCGGGCGGCGGCCTGCCGTTCCTCGCCCTGTCGCTGGTGCGCGGCGAGGCGCTGGTGCAGCTCCTCGAGCAGACCCGGGCGGCCCTCGGCGACCGGCCGTGGGGCGTGGGGATGCTCGGCTTCGCGCCGAAGGCCCTGCGCGAGGAGCAGCTGACGGCCGTGCGCCGGGCCCGCCCCGGTGGCGCTGCTCGCCGGCGGGCGCCCGGCCCAGGCCCGCGCGCTCGAAGACGACGGCATCCCGACCTTCCTGCACGTGCCGTCGCCGGGCCTGCTCGACCTCTTCCTGCGCGACGGCGCGCGGCGCTTCGTCTTCGAGGGCCGCGAGTGCGGCGGGCACGTGGGCCGCGCACGAGCTTCGTGCTGTGGGAGCAGTGCGTCGAGCGCCTGCTGCAGCACGACGCGCCGCACGAGGCTCTCGGTGGTGTTCGCGGGCGGCCCACGACGCCCGCTCGGCCGCCATGGTGGCCTGCCTCGCCGCCCCGCTCGCGGTGCGCGGCGCCCGCATCGGGGTGCTGATGGGCACGGCCTACCTGTTCACCGAGGAGGCCGTCGCCACCGGCGCCATCTCGCCGGTGTTCCAGCAGGCCGCGCTCGCCTGCGCCCAGACCGTGCTGGTGCACACCGCGCCCGGCCACGCCACGCGCTGCGTCGACTCGGCGTTCGTGCAGGCCTTCGAGGCCGAGCGCCGCCGCCTGGAGGCCGAGGGCGCCGCACCCGACTCGGTGTGGGAGTCGCTCGAGCGGATGAACCTCGGGCGGCTGCGGATCGCCTCCAAGGGCCTCGTGCGCGAGGGCGACGCGCTCGTCGCCGTCGACGAGGACGCGCAGCGGCGCGACGGCATGTTCATGATCGGCCAGCTCGCGGCCCTGCGGGGCGAGGTCACCACCGTGGCCGCGCTCCACGACGAGGTCTCGGCCGGCGCCACCGCCTGGCTCGCCGACCCGCCGCTCCGCCGCGAGGGCGCGGGGCTCGACATCGCGGTCGTGGGCATGGCGGCGGTGCTCCCCGGCGCGCCCGACGTGCACACCTACTGGAGCCGGGTGGTGCTCGGTCAGGACGCCGTCACCGAGGTGCCGCGCGAGCGGTGGGACCCGGAACGCTACCACAACGCCGAGCCGGAGCACCGCGGCGGCACCACCCGCTCGAAGTGGGGCGGCTTCCTGCCGGCCGTGCCCTTCGATCCGCTGGAGTACGGCATCCCGCCGCGCTCCCTCGCCGCCATCGATCCCGTGCAGCTGCTCGCGCTCCAGGTCGCCCGCGACGCGCTGGCCGACGCGGGCTACGACCGGCGCCCGCTCGATCGCGACCGGACCTCGGTCGTGTTCGGCGCCGAGCCGGGCACCGACCTCGCCTCGGCCTACGGCCTGCGGGCCCAGCTGCCGGCGCTGATCGGCGAGATCCCGGAGGCGCTGGACCGGGCGCTGCCGCGGCTGACCGAGGACTCGTTCCCCGGCGTGCTCGGCAACGTGATCGCCGGGCGCATCGCCAACCGCCTCGATCTGGGCGGGGTCAACTACACGGTCGACGCCGCTTGCGCCTCGTCGCTCGCCGCCCTCGACGTGGCCTGCAAGGAGCTCGTCGCCGGGACGAGCGACTGCGTCGTGGTGGGCGGTGCAGACCTGCACAACGCAGTCAACGACTACCTGCTGTTCGACAGCGTGCACGCGCTGTCGCCCACCGGGCGCAGCCGGCCCTTCGACGCCGATGCCGACGGCATCTCGCTCGGGGAGGGGGTCGCCGCGGTGGTCTGCAAGCGCCTGGCCGACGCCGAGCGCGACGGTGACCGCATCTACGCCGTGATCAAGGGCATCGCCGGCTCCAGCGACGGCCGCTCCCTCGGCCTCACCGCGCCGCGCCGCGAGGGCCAGACCGCGGCGCTCGACCGGGCCTACGACCGGGCGGGCCTCGGCCCCGAGCGGGTCGGCCTCGTCGAGGCGCACGGCACGGGCACGGTGGTGGGCGACCGCACCGAGCTCGCCTCGCTCACCGAGACGTTCACCCAGGCCGGCGTGGAGGCCGGCAAGGTCACGCTCGGCTCGGTGAAGTCGAACATCGGCCACACGAAGTGCGCCGCCGGCCTCGCGGGCCTGGTGAAGGTCGCCCTGGCGCTGCACCAGGGGGTCCTGCCGCCCTCGCTGCACATCCGCAAGCCCAACCCCGGCTGGCGCGCGCAGACGAGCCCGTTCCAGTTCCGGAGCCGCCCGGCCCCCTGGGGCCCCGGCGAGCGGTACGCGGCCATCAGCGCGTTCGGCTTCGGCGGCACCAACTTCCACGCCGTGCTCGCGGCCCACGACGCCGCGCCGGCGGCCGAGGGGCACCGGGACTGGCCCGAGGAGCTGGTGCTCCTGGAGGACCTCGCCGCAGCCCAGCGCCTCGCCAGCTGGCTCGACGCCGGGGCGACCGCCGGCGTGCCCGCGCCGGCCCTCGCCGACGTGGCCCTCACCGTGGCGCCCGCGGCCGGCAGCGCCGGCCTCGCGCTCCTCGCCCGCGACGTGGCCGAGCTGCGCGAGCTCCTTGGGGTCGCCGCCCGCGGCGAGACCCACGAGCGGGTGCTCCGGCGCACCGGCGCGACCGCGCCCAGGGTCGCCTGGCTGCTGCCCGGCCAGGGCAGCCAGCGCCCCGGCATGCTCGCGGACCTGTTCGTCGCCTTCCCGGCACTTCAGGCGCTGCTCGCCGGGGGCTGGGCCGAGCGGCTGTTCCCCGGCGACGCCTACGACCCGGCCTCGCGCAAGGCCCAGCGCGCCGCGCTCACCGACACCCGGGTCGCCCAGCCGGCCCTCGGCATCGTCGAGCTCGCCGCCGCGCGGGTGCTCGAGCGGGCCGGCCTGCGCGCGGACGTGCTCGCCGGGCACAGCTACGGCGAGGTCGTGGCGCTGTGTCTGGCCGGCGCCCTGCGCGAGGACCAGCTGGTCGCCCTGTCGGAGGCGCGCGCCGACGCCGTGGTCGAGGCGGCCGGCGCCGAGCCCGGCACCATGGCTGCCGTGACCGCGCCCGCCGAGGCGGTGGCGCCACACCTCGCCGGGAGCGGCGCGGTCGTCGCCAACGCGAACAGCCCCCAGCAGACGGTCATCGCCGGGCCGGCCGCCGACGTCGACCGGGCGGTGGCCCGGCTCGAGGCGGCCGGGCTCGAGGTGAAGCGGTTCCCCGTGGCCGCGGCGTTCCACTCGCCCGGCATCGCCGCGGCGGGGCCGGCCTTCGCCGAGGCGCTCGGCGCCTTCGACGTGGGCGCGCCCGACCGCCCGGTGTGGGCCAACACCACGGCCGCGCCCTACGCCGAGGATCCCGCCGAGGTCCGCCGCCAGCTGGCGGAGCAGATCGTGCGGCCGGTGCGCTTCGCCGATCAGGTCCGCGCCATGGCCGCCGACGGCGTGACCGTGTTCGTGGAGGTGGGGCCCGGGCGGGTGCTCACCGATCTCGTCGAGCAGACGCTCGGCGCCGGCGACCACCTGGCCGTGCCGCTGGACCACCGCGACGGCGCGCTGGTCGGCCTGGCGCGCCTGCTCGGGGCGCTCGCCGCCCGCGGGGTGCCCGTGGACCTCCCCGGGCTGCTGCGGTCGCGCGGGGCTCGCCCGCTCGATCTCGACGCGGCCCCCGCCCTGTCGCCGACCACCTGGTGGGTCGACGGGCACCGCGCCCGCCCGGCCGTGGGCGAGCTGCCCGACCACGCGATGAAGCCGCTCGCGGAGCCGATCGCGCTCACCGCCGCCGCCGGCCGCGACCGGGTCGTGCTCGAGTACCTCGAGACGCTCCGCGAGCAGGCCGAGGCCCAGCGCCGGGTCATGCTCGCCTACCTCGGCAGCGACGCGCCCGTGGAGGCGCTGCCCGTCGCCGCCGCAGCCGAGGAGGCGCCCGCGCCCGCGCCTGCCGCCCCGACCGACCCTGGTGAGCTGCTCCTCGGCATCGTGAGCGAGCGGACGGGCTACCCGAGCGAGATGCTCGATCTCGACCTCGACCTCGAGGCCGACCTGTCGATCGACTCCATCAAGCGGGTGGAGATCCTGGGCGCCCTGGCCGACCAGCTGGGCGAGGGAGGGGGCCGCGCCGAGCAGGAGCAGGTCGTGGAGGAGCTCGCGGGGGTCCGCACGCTCCGCGGCGTGCTCACCTGGCTCGAGACCCGCCGCACCAGCGCCGGCGGGGGCGCGACCGACCTCGAGGTCGACCCCAGCACCGACGGCGAGGGCATCCCGCCGCGGGCGCTGCGCTTCGTGCCCGAGCTGACCCCCCTCGACCCGCCCGCGCCCGGCTCGCTGGCGGAGGCTCGGGTGGCGGTGGTCGGGGCGGGCGAGCTCGTCGCGTCCCTCGCCGAGCCGCTGGCCGCCACCGGCGCCGTCGTGGTGGGCGACGCCGAGCCCCACTCGCTGCTCGTGGTGGTGACCGATCCCGCCGATCCGCCGAGCGGGAGGGGATGTACGCCCTCGCCGATCGGCTGCGGCGGGAGCTCGCCGACGGGGTGGAGCGCATCTGCGTGGTGACCTGGACCGGAGGGCGCCTGGGCCACGCCGCCGACCTCCCCGCCGGCGCCGACGCGCCGACCCGCGCGGCGGGCCTCGGCGTGAGCGGCCTGGTGAAGACCGTGGCCAAGGAGTGGCCGCAGCGCAGCGTGCGCCGCATCGACCTCGACCCGCAGGAGCCCACCGCCGCCCACGCGGCCGCCCTGCTGCCCGAGCTGCTCGATCCGAGCGGCCCGAGCGAGGTCGGCCACCACGCGGGCCAGCGGCTCGGCCGGCGCTTCGCCCCGCACGAGCTCGTGGCGCCCGATCCCACCGCCCTCGAGGCCGCCGACTCCCTCGCCCTCGACGAGCAGGCGGTGGTGCTGCTGACGGGCGGGGCGCGCGGCATCACCGCTCGGGTGGCGGTGGTGCTGGCCGAGCGGTACCGCTGCCGGCTCGTGCTGGTGGGGCGGAGCCCCGCGCCCGCCGCCGCCGAGGCCCCGGCCTGGGCGGACGCCCACACCGACGCCGACCTGCGCGCGGCCATCCTGGCCCGCGGCGAGGCCCGGGCGCCGGCCGAGGTGGAGCGCAAGCTGCGCCGCATCAAGGCCGAGCGCCAGATGCGCGAGACCTTCGCCTCCGTCCGCGCTGCCGGCTCGCCGCTCGAGTACCACGCCGCCGACGTGCGCGACGCCGACGCCGTGCGCGAGCTGATGGACGACGTCTACCGGCGCTACGGGCGGCTCGACGTGGTGCTGCACGGCGCCGGGGTCAACGAGGACAAGCTGCTGCGAGACAAGACCCGCGAGTCGTTCCTCCGGGTCTACGACACGAAGGTGGCCGGCGCCCACAACCTGGTGCGCGGCCTGCGCGCCGACACCCGCGCCGTGGTGTTCTTCTCGAGCGTGGCGGGGGCGTTCGGCAACCGCGGCCAGGCCGACTACGCCGCCGCCAACGACGCGCTCGACGACCTGGCCCGCACCCTCGACGGCTCCATCACCGCCCGCGTGGTCTCCATCGGCTGGGGCCCGTGGGGCGGCGGCGGCATGGTGACGCCGGAGCTCGAGCGGCAGTACCACCAGCGCGGCGTGGGCGTGATCGACCCGGTCGACGGTGTGGAGCGGCTGCTCAACGAGCTCACCGCCGGAGAGCACCCGCAGGTGGTGCTCATGGCGGCGATGCCCGAATCGATGGTGTAGGCGGTGGGCGACACCGCGCACCGCGTGGCCGTGGTGGGCCTCGGGGCCCGGTTCCCCGGCGCCCCCGACGCCGCGACCCTGTGGGACAACGTCGCCCGCGGCCACGACGCGATCGGCGAGGCGAGCCCGCGCCGGCTCGATCCCCGGTTCGCCGGCGAGGGCGGGCTGCCCACCCGGCGCGGCGGGTTCCTCGGCGACGAGGTGACCTTCGACGCCGCGCGCTTCGGGGTCATGCCCCGCTCGGTGCCCGCCACCGACGCCGACCAGCTGCTCGCGCTCGAGGTCGCCGCCGCCGCGCTCTCCGACGCCGGCCTCGACCCGCGGGACCTCGCGGGGCGCACCGTGGGCGTCATCCTCGGCCGCGGCGGCTACCTGACCCCCGCGATGACGCGCCTCGGCCGGCGGGCGCGCGATGCCGAGCAGCTGGCCGACATCCTGCGCCAGGTGCTCCCGGATCTGCCCGAGGACGACGTGCGCCGGGTGCGGGAGGCCTTCGCCGCCTCGGCGGGCGCGCCCGGACCCGACGCCGCGATGGGGGTCGTGAGCAACCTCACCGCCTCGCGCATCGCGAACCGCCTCGACCTGCACGGCCCCGCCTACACGCTCGACGCGGCCTGCGCGAGCTCGCTCGTCGCGGTGGAGCACGCGGTGCGCGAGCTGCGCGCCGGCCGCTGCGATCTCGTGCTGGCCGGCGGGGTGCACCTCGTCGACGACGTGCCCTTCTGGAGCGTGTTCGACCAGCTCGGCGCCATGAGCGCGACCGGCACGATCCGCCCGTTCGACCGCCGCGCCGACGGCCTCCTCATCGGCGAGGGCGTCGGCGTGCTGGCGCTCAAGCGCCTCGACCACGCCCGGCGCGACGGCGACCGGATCTACGCTGTGCTCCACGGGGTGGGCACGAGCTCCGACGGGCGCGCCGCGACCGTGATGGTGCCCCGCTCCCCGGGCCAGGTGCTGGCGCTGCAGCGCGCCTGGAGCGACGCCGGCCTCGATCCGCGCGACGTGGGCCTGGTGGAGGCCCACGGCACCGCCACCCCCACCGGCGACGCCGCGGAGCTCGCCACCCTCCGCGAGGTCTTCGGCGACGAGGGCGACACGATTGCGCTGGGCTCGATCAAGTCGATGATCGGCCACGCGATGCCCGCCGCCGGGGCTGCGGGGCTCGTCAAGGCCGTCCTCGCCGTGCACCACGGGGTGCTGCCGCCGAGCCTCCACTGCGAAGAGCCCCACCCGGCCCTCGCCGAGGGCCGCCTCGAGGTGCTCGCGCAGGCGCGCCCCTGGGAGGGCGACGAGCGCCTGTGTGGGGTCAACGCCTTCGGCTTCGGCGGGATCAACGCCCACGTGGTGGTGGGGGCGCACGGCGCCGCCGCCCGCACCGCCGGCCGCCGCGCCGCGGCGAACCCGCTCGACCGCGCCGACGCGGACGTGCTCGCTCTCGCTGCGGCCGACCCGACCGAGCTGCTCTCGCTGCTCGATCGCGGGGTGCGCCGCGGCGGGCAGGGCCCCTGCCGCCTCGCGCTCGTGGACCCGACCCCCGACCGCCTGGCGCGCGCCCGGCGGGTGGTGGAGCGCGGCGAGCCCTGGACGGGCCGCGGCGGCATGTGGTTCCGCCGGCGCGGGCTGGTGGACGTCGGCGGCGGGATCGTGTTCGTGTTCCCCGGCATCGAGGCGGCGTTCTCGCCCGAGACCGAGACCATCACCGCCCGCTTCGGCTACCCGGCCCTCGCGTTGCCGCAGGGCACCGCCGACCTCGAGGCCGTCGGCCACGGCGTGGTGCAGCTCGGCCTGCTCCTCGACCGCGTGGTGCGCGACCTCGGGGTGGTGCCCGCGACGTATGCCGGCCACAGCGTGGGCGAGTGGGCCGGCATGATCGCCTCCGGGCTGGTGCCCGCCGACGACGTGGACGGGTTCCTGCAGCGCATCCCGTTCAAGAGCCCGAAGGTGCCCGACGTGCTGTTCGCCGCGGCTGGCTGCGCCGTGGACGTGGCCGAGCGGGCCATCGCCGGCCTCGGGGGCATCGCCGTGTCCCACGACAACTGCCCCCACCAGGTCATCCTGTGCGGGCACAGCGAGCCCGTGGGCACCGCGCGCGAGCGGCTGCTCGCCGACGGCGTGCTCTGCCAGATCCTGCCGTTCCGCTCCGGCTTCCACTCGCCCCTGTTCGCCGAGTACCTCGCGCCGCACGCCGCGAACCTCGAGGCGCTCGAGCTGCGCCTGCCCCACACGCCGCTGTGGTCGGCCACCACCGTGTCGCCCTACCCGAGCGAGCCCGAGGCCGTGCGCGCGCTGGTGCTCGAGCACCTCGTCGCCCCGCTCCGGTTCCGCGAGCTCGTCCGCACCCTGTACGACGCCGGCGCACGCGTGTTCGTGCAGCTGGGGTGGGCTCGGTGGCGGGCTTCGTGGCCGACACCCTCGGCAGCGAGCCTCACCTCGCCATCGCCGCCGCGGAGGACCGCCGCACCGGGCTCGCGCAGCTGCGCAACCTGCTGCTCGCGCTGTTCGTGGAGGCGCTCCCGTGGACCCGCACGCAGCCTCGCCGAGCGTGAAGGGCCGCGTGGTGGTGCCCCTGGGGCAGCCCCTGGTGGCCCTCGACGTGCCCAGCGTGGGCCTCGCCGCGCAGCCCGCCCCGCCGACGGCTCCCCGCTCTCCCGGGCGCTCGCAGAGGCGGAGGCGGCGCTGCTGCGGGGGCCCGCGACGTGCTCGGGCGCTCGGCGCCCGCGGCCCGCGCCCTGGCGCACCCGCCGCCGCCTCTCGGTGGCGATCGAGCCCGCCCTGCGCGACCACGCGTTCTTCCCCAGCCCGCCGGCTGGCCGTGGTCGCCGACGCGCGCCCGGTGGTGCCCATGACCATGACCGTGGCCCTGCTGATCGAGGCGGCCGAGGCCGCGCACCGGGCCAGGTGGTGGTCGAGCTCGCGGACCTGCGCGCCCTGCGGTGGATCGCCGTGGAGCCGCCCGTGGAGGTACGCATCGAGGGCGCTGACGCGGGCGACGGCTGGACGCGGGTCGTGGTCGACGACGCCGACGGCTCGGGCCCCTACGCCGAGGCCCGCCTGCGCCTCGCCGACCGGTACCCCACGCCGCCCGCCCGAGCTTCGCCCCGCTGCCCGACCTCGCGCCGCCGCCGCAGAGCGCCGCCGAGATGTACGCCCAGCGCTGGATGTTCCACGGCCCCGCCTACCAGGGGGTCCGCCGGATCGACGGCCTCGGCGCCCAGGGGGTGGACGGCGAGCTCGTGAACCCGGGCGCCCCCGGCGCGCTCCTCGACTCCGCGGGGCAGCTCCTCGGGTACTGGCTCGTGGCCAGCCACCCCGCCGACGCGCTGACCATGCCGACGGGCCTCGAGCGCCTGCGGCTGTACGGCCCGCACCCCGCCGCGGGCACCGCCGTGGGCTGTCGGGCCCGCGAGCGCGAGCTGCGCCCCCAGCTGCTGCTCGCCGACCTCGAGCTCACCGTGGACGACCGCTTGTGGTGTCGCGTGGAGGGCTGGGCCGACCACCGCTTCGAGGCGGACCAGGTGATGGTGCTGCTGATGCGCCAGCCGGAGCGCACGCGCCTGTCGGAGGACCACGGCGGGCTCGCCTGGTTCGACGATCAGGCCCACCGCACGCCCTCGCGCGACTGGCTCGCCCGGCGCTACCTGAGCCAGGCCGAGCGCGACAGCCTGCAGGCCGCCGGGCCCCGGGTGCAGCGCCAGCTGCTGGACGACCGGGTGGCGGCGAAGGACGCCGTGCGCCAGCTGCTGTGGGACCGGGGCGAGGGGCCGCTGTTCCCGGTGGAGGTCGCGGTGGAGGCCGCAGACCCGACGCAGCGCGTGCTCGAGGCGGTGGTGCGCGGCGAGCGCCGGGTGTGGGTGGCGGTGGACCACGCCGGGAGCTGCTCGGCGGCCGTGGCCTCGACCGAGGGGCCGCCGGGGGTGGCCATCGGCCCGAGCGACGCCGACCGCTACGACCTCGCCCGCCGCGCGGCGGGCGCGCCGAGCGACGCGCCGGCGAGCCGCACGGCCGACGGGGTGCGGGTGGACGACGCGCACGTGGTGTTGGTGGACATCGGCCCGCACCTGGTCGCCTTCACGCATCGGTAGCCCCTCCCGCTCCGGAGCACCGAACATATGTTCAGTGCAACCACGGCGCAAGGGGCAACGCGCCGCCGATGGTGTACGTTGCGGCGCTGGAGGCGCCATGGCGGACCGCGACGAGATCCTCGCCGCACTGATCGAGATCCTGCGGGAGGTCGTCGGCGAGGCGTGGGCGGACGAGATCGCGATCGGGCCCGAGACCTCGTTCTCGGACGATCTCGAGCTCGAGAGCATCGAGCTGGTGGCCCTCGCCGAGCAGGTCCAGGCCCGGTCCGGCGCCGAGGTCGACTTCGTCGGCTGGCTGTCGAACATGGAGCTCGACCAGATCGTTGCCCTGACGGTGGGGGACGTGGTCGAGCGCGTGGCGCAGCGCCAGCGGTGAAGCTGCACGCCGTCTCGGTGGGCGAGGGCCCTGCCGTGGTGCTGGTCCACGGCCTGCTCCTCGGCTCGCTGGCGCAGTGGTACTTCACCCTGGCGCCCGCGCTCGCGACGTCGCACCGCGCCGTGCTGTACGACCTGCGCGGCCACGGCCGCTCGCCGCACGCCCGGTCGGGCTACGACCTCGCCACCCTCGCCGGCGACCTCGACCAGGTGCTGCTCGACCAGCGGGTCGCCGGGCCCGTCGCCCTGGTGGGGCACAGCTACGGCGGCCTGGTCGCGCTGACCTGGGCCCTGGCCCACCGCGATCGGGTCGCGCGCGTCGCGCTGATCGACGTGCCACGCCCGCCCGCCGACGCCGCCGAGCTGGCCGGCGCCACCGACGCCACGCCCGAGGCGCTCCTCGAGGCTCCTCCCCGACGAGGTCCGCGCCCTGCTCCTCGGCGGCGGGCGCCGCGCGCGCCTGCTCCTCGAGCGCCTCGACCGGCTGGCCCACCACAGCACGCTGCTGGCCGACCTCTCCGCCGAGCCCGACCTCGACGACGCCGAGCTCGCCCAGCTCCGCGCCCCCGCCCTGTGCCTGGCGGGCACCACGTCGCGCTGCCGCCCGGCCATGGCGCACCTGGCCCGGGTCCTCCCCGACGCCACCCTGCAGGAGCTGCCCGGCGGCCACTTCCTGCCCCTGGAGGCGCCCGACGCCCTGAGCGCCGCCCTCGTCGCCTTCCTGGCGGCCTGAGCGCGCACCGCTGCGCGCGGACGCCGCCGGCGCGGGCTATGGTCGCGCGCGGAGGGCCCATGGCCGAGCTGCTCGTCGACGGGGTCCAGCTGCACGTGCAGCGCCTGGGCCCGCAGCCCACGCCCGACGCCGCGCCCACGGCGCTGTTCGTCCACGGCCTCGTGATGGACAACCTCGCCAGCTGGTACTTCACCGTCGCGAACCCCGTCGCCACCACGCGCCCCGTCGCGCTGTACGACCTGCGCGGGCACGGCCGCAGCGCCCGCCCGGAGACCGGCTACGGCATCGAGGCGCTGGTGAGCGAGCTCGTCGGCGTGCTCGACGGCCTCGACCTGCCCCGCGCCGTCTTCGTCGGGCACAGCTTCGGCGGGCTGCTCGCCCTCGCCGCAGCGCGGGCCCACCCCGAGCGCTGCGCCGGCCTGGTGCTGGTCGACGGGCTGCTGCCCGAGCCGGGCTGGGGCGAGCGCATGGCGCGCACCCTGCGCCTGAGCGGCGCCGAGCGCGACGAGCAGATCGCGACGCGCTTCTCGGCCTGGCTCGGCCGCCACTCCCACCGCAAGCGCAACAAGCTCGTGGAGCAGGCCCGCGGCCTCGTCGAGGGCACGAGCCTCCTCCGCGACCTCGAGGCCTCGCCCGGCTGGCCCGACGCCGCCTGGGCCGCCGTCGACGCCCCCACGCTCGCCCTGTACGGCGCCGCCTCCGACGTCCGCAGCCACGGCGAGCGGCTGGCGGCCGTCCTGCCGCGCTGCACGCTCGAGCTCGTCCCCGAGACCACCCACTCGCTGATGTGGGAGCAGACCGCCGCCGTCCGCGATCGCGTCGTGGGCTGGCTCGCCGGCGAGGGCTGACGTGGCGCGGCTCCTGTTCGTCGTGCCGCCGCTCGTCGGCCACGTCAACCCGACGGTGGCGGTGGCCTCGGCCCTGCGCGCCCGCGGCCACGACGTCGCCTGGGTCGCGCACCCCACCGCGGTGCGCCCGCTGCTCCCCGCGGGCGCCGAGCTGCTCCCGCTGCCCGACGAGGGCCACGCCGAGGTCGCCGCGCGGGCCGCCGCCGAGGGCAGCGCCGTGCGCGGGCTCGCCTCGATCCAGTTCTTCCTCGAGCGCTTCCTGGTGCCGCTCGCGCACCACATGGTGCCCGGCGTGCGCGACGCCGTCGACGCCTGGCGGCCCGACGCCCTGATCGTGGACCAGCAGGCGCTCGCCGGGGCCATCGTCGCGCGCGAGCGCGGCCTGCCCTGGGCGACGTCCGCGACCACCTCGGCCGAGCTCGTCGATCCGCTGGCGAGCTTCCCGAAGGTCGCTGCCTGGCGCACCGGGCTGCTCCGCGACCTGCAGGCCGCCCACGGCCTCGATCCCGTCGACGAGCCCGGCTGGTCCCCGCACCTGGTGCTGGTGTTCTCGACCCCCGCGCTGGTGGGCCCCGGCCCGTGGCCGCCGCACTGGGCGTTCGTGGGCCCCGCGGTCGCAGGGCGCAGCCCCGGCGGCCCCTTCCCGTGGGACGCGCTCGAGGACCGGCCCCGCGTGCTGGTCTCGCTCGGCACCGTCAGCACCACGCGGCAGCGCCGGTTCTACGACGTGGTCGCCGAGGCGGTCCAGGGCGCGCCCTGGCAGACGATCGTGTCGGCGCCGCAGGAGATGCTGCCCGAGCCGCCCGCCGGCGTCCTCCGCTTCGACCGCGTGCCCCAGCTCGCCCTGCTGCCGCACTTGCACGCCGTGGTCACGCACGGGGGGCACAACACCGTCTGCGAGGCGCTGTCGCACGGGCTCCCGCTCGTGGTCACGCCGATCCGCGACGATCAGCCCGTGGTGGCGCACCAGGTCGTGCAGGCCGGCGCCGGGCTGCGGCTGTCGTTCGGCCGCCTGCGCCCGGCCGAGCTGCGGGACGCCCTGAGGCGCGTCCTCGACGACCCGTCGCACCGCGAGGCGGCCGCGCGCGTGGCCGAGAGCTTCCGCGCCGCCGGTGGCGCCGATGCGGCCGCGCTGCGCGTCGAGGCGCTAGGGTGAGAGCTCGGTGAGCGCCAGCTCGCGGAACGTGGCGGTCTTCCCGCCGGCCGTGCAGCGGAACTGCAGCTGCCCGTCGACGATCTCGAGCTTGCTGAACACGCCGCGGCCACGGCAGCCCTGCAGATCGGGCTGCGCCCAGGTGTAGAGCGGGTAGGGCAGGCCGGTGGCGACCTCGCCGTGCGCGAGGTGGGACGCGATCTCGGGCCCGAACAGCGCCTCGGAGCGCGCGGCCTGCACGATCAGCTCGGCGTGCGCCTCGGACAGCGCGCCGATCCCGACGCCGCGCGGCAGCGCGCGGGTCACCGGCACGGCGCGGTCGTAGGACACCTCGCAGCTCGGGACGTCGTAGAACTGCCGGCCCACCGGGCCGCCGAGGCAGCGCACGGGCTTGTCTGCCACGGTCGACCAGGCCAGGCGGGCGTGATCGATGGACGGCTCGTGGAAGTGGGCCGGACCGGTGGGGACGAGGATCTTCGGGTCGTACAGCTCGGCAGCGCGCCGATCCTGCGGTCCGGCGACGCAGGTGCCGCGCGGGATGCGGTCCTTACCCTCGAGGGTCCAGGTGGTGCCCGGGCAGGCCGTCGCCAGGGTCACGGCGCGCTCCGGCACCTGCGCCGCGAAGCGCCGATCCAGGTACACGACGCGATCGCCGGCGACCTTCGAGGCGATCTGCCACTCGGGGTGGGTGAACCGCCGGGGGGTGCTGCCGTCGACCGAGGCGCCCGTGGCCGGCTCCAGCACCACGAACGGCTGGCCGGGGGCCGGCGGGGGCAGCTCGAACAGCGGCAACCAGCCGGTCAGCGAGCCGAGGTCGGCCTGCTGCACCGCCGCACGGGTCCACGGGGCCGCGGCGGCGAGCCGGTCGGCCTCCGACGCCTCGGCGTCGAGCTTCGCCGCGGCCAGCTCCGCGGGGCTCGGCGCGCGCGCGAAGGCGAGGGTGAACATCGCGGCGCCGGGGCACTTCTTCCAGCCCCGCTCGAGCGGCCACGCCTCGATGCGGCTCCGCGGGACGCGCACCTCGTCGTTCTCGGCGGCGGAGACGACGGTCGCGGCGAGGCGACCCCAGGTCTGGCAGCTGCCCGGGGCGAGCCGGACCGCCTTCTCGTACGCGTCGACGGCCCAGCCGAGGTTCTCCTTCCAGCGCTGCTGGTAGCGCTGGCCGCGCGACAGGTTCACGTCGCCGAGCAGGCGCCAGCTGCGGGCGTCTTCGGGGTCGGCGCGCAGGCGGCGGTCGAGGATGCCCTCGGCGGCGTCGAAGTCGCCGGCCCGGCGCGCGAGCTCGGCCTCGTCGGCGTTGTCGAGGGAGGCGTCGACGCCGTCGCCCAGGCCGGAGCAGGCGAGGGAGGCGAGCAGCAGCGCACAGAGGGGGGCAGCGCGGTGGTGTATGGGGGCGCAGCATATCCGGGGCCGGCTACGCTGCGGCCGTGACGGCCCGCCTCCGCCGCCTGCTCGCCCGCCTGCCGCCTCGCCGTGGCGCGACGCGCCGGTGCGCCTGCGCCAGGGCTGGGTCGCGGCGACCGATCCGCTGTGGCGTCCGCCGCCGGCGCCGCCGGGGCGCGCGCTGGCCTGGCCGCTGCCGCTGCCCCCGGTGGCGCCGGCGCCCCGGACCCCGCGCCTCGCCGCGTCCCGCTGGCCCGCGCGCCGCCACCTCGACCTGTTCGGGCAGGGCCGCGATCCCCGCGACGCCTGGGAGGAGACCCGGCTGCACGACCTCGCCGCGGCCGCGCTCGCCGGCGACCCGCGCGCCGCCGCCGCCGCCGCGGCGTTCCTGCGCGAGAACCCCGTGGGGGTGGGCATTGCCTGGGCCGTGCCGCTCGAGGCGGCGGTCCGCCTGGTCTCGCTGGTGCTGATCGGCGCGGCGACGGGCGCCGACCTCCGCGACGCCGTCGCCGCCCACGCCGCCTGGATCGCGCGCCACCCCTCGCGCGGCTCGTCCGCCAACAACCACCGCGTGGCCGAGCTCGGCGCCCTGGCGCTGGCCGGGTGGGCGCTCGGCGGCGACGCCTGGCGGCAGCAGGCGCGCCGGGAGCTGCCGGCCGTCCTCGAGGCGCAGGTGCACCCCGACGGCGTGGGGGTCGAGCAGAGCCCGTCGTACCTGGCGTTCGACCTCGAGTGGGCGCTGCTCGCGCGCCTGTGCGGCGTCTGCGGCCTCGATCCCGCGCTCGACCGCGGCGCCCGCTGGCTGTGCGCCCTGCTCGACCCGGGCGGCCACGCCCCCCGCATCGGCGACGACGACGGCGGCCGCGTGATCGCGCTCGGTCCCGAGCCGCGCTACGTCCGGTCCGTCGCGGGCGCCGTGCGCAGCGCGCTCGGGCAGGCGCCGCCGCCGGGCTGGGCGCCCGACCCGCGGGCGGCGCTGCTGGTCGGCCCGCTGGCGCCGCGCGCCCCGGAGGTGCCCCGGTCCGCGTCGTTTCCGGACGGCGGCCAGACGGTGCTCCGCACGGCGCGCGCGCTGGTGGTCGTCGACCACGGCCCGCTCGGCGGCTGCACCCTCGCCGCCCACGGCCACGCCGACGCAGCGAGCGCCTGGCTCCACCTCGACGGCGCCCCGCTCGTCGTCGACCGCGGCACCTTCCGCTACCACCCGCCCGAGGACGCCGGCGGCGCCCGCGCCCGACGCTTCGACCGCAGCGCCGGGGCCCACCCCACCGTCCTCGTCGACGGGGTCGATCCCAGCGTGGCCCACGCGCACCCGTTCCTGTGGCGGCACCGCGCTGCGCCACCTCGAAGCGGCTCGACCTCGCCGCTCGCCGCGTCACCGTGCGGGTGGACGGCGCCCCGCACCGCGTGCTGCACCGCCGCACCGTCACGCTGGCCGACGATCGGCTGGTGCTCGACGACGCCTGCGTCCTGCCGGGCGACCGGGCGCCGCACCACGTGGCCGTCCTGCTGCCGCTGGACCCGTCCCTCGAGGCCGCGCTGCAGGGGCGCACCGTGGCCGTGTCCCGCGGCGGGCGGCCCGTCGCCACCGTCCACCCCGACCCGGACGCCGAGGTGCGCGTGGTCCGCGGGGGCGAGCGCCCCGGGATCGGGTGGCACGCGCCGTCCTACGGGGCCTGCGTCGCGGCGCCGGCGGTGGTGATCGAGCGCTGGGGGCCGCTGCCCGCGCGCCTCCGCACCGAGATCCGGTTCGCGGATCAGCCCGACAGCAGCCCGATCCAGCCGTAGGCCGCCAGGCGCTCGGGCACCACCCGCGCGAGGTACGCCCGACCTGCGGCCGCTCGACCCCGCCCTCGAGCGACACGTCGCCCACCAGCGCCCGCGACCAGCTCGGTGACGGTGCGCGTGCCGTCGAGCAGGGCAGGAGCCGGCGATCCAGCGGCTCGAGCGGCACCCAGTCGTGGGTGACCGAGGGGACGCCGGCGCGCGGGCGCGGCAGCGGACGACGGCGTCTGCGACGGGCCGCTCGCCGGGGCGGCTCGCGACCGCCACCGTGCGCGCCCCGAGCGTCACGATGCCCGGGCGAAGCAGGCCAGCAGGTTGCGCCCGAGGAACGCGCGGTCGGCGGCGGCGTCGCCGGAGCCGGCGGCCGCGAGCGCGCGCTCGGCGACCTCGTCGAAGGGCACCGCGCCCGGATCGCGCTCCCCGAGCACCCTCGCGCGGCGACCAGCAGCGGCGCCGCCGTGGTCAGCGTTCTCGCCCGAGCGGGTGCGGAACAGCGCGCCGCCCGAGGCGTCCGGGTCCTCCAGCACCAGCGGGGCGCGCAGGGTCAGCGCCTCGAGCCGCTGCCACTGCAGCCGGCGGTCCACCGGCAGCTCCGGGCGGCACAGCACGCTGCGCCGGAAGTTCCGGCACAGGACGAAGTCGAGGTACTGCTCCACCCGCAGCGCGTCGGGCCCGACGGTGTCGAGCGCCTGGCGGACGGCCTCGGGGAGGCGGTCGGGGAGCATGGCGGCCACGTCGGCGTCGCCGAGGTAGGCGAGGCCGTGGCGCTCGGCGTGCACCACGAAGTCGCTGACCAGCACGGCGTCGTTCGGCTCGGCCAGCAGGTCGTGGTAGACCCAGGCGTCGGGCTGGTCGTCGACGAGCCGGGCCTCGCGGCGCAGCCAGGCGCCGTAGGGATCGCGCTCGGGGACGGCCTCGGCCAGGAAGCCGAGCAGGGCGCGGGCCTGGGCCACCTGGCGCTCGGGCGTGTCGAAGCCGGCGGCGTGGAACCGGGCCATCTCGGCGAGCATCCCGCGCAGGTGCCAGCCGGGCCGCACGTTGTAGCTGACGTAGGCCAGGCCGGTGGGCGCGAGCCGGGCGGCGCACAGGGCGAGCAGCGCGTCGCGCGTGGGCGCCTCGACCCAGGAGTAGACGCCGTGGGCGACGATGTAGTCGTAGGCCTCGGGGAGCGACGGGTCGTCGAGCGCGGTGGGGTCGCCGAGGTCGCCCTCGACGAAGGTGACGTTGCCGGCGCCGAGGCGCTCGGCCGTCCGCCGGGCGTCGGCGACGGCGTCGGCCGCCCGGTCGAGCCCCACGCAGCGCGCGCCCGGCAGCCGCGCCGCGATGGTCGCGAGGTGGAGGCCCGCGCCGCAGCCCAGGTCGAGGATCCGCGCGCCGGCGGGATCCGGCGGCGCCAGGCCGAACAGCCGGCCGGCCACCCACAGGCGGTCGGGGTGCGCGTCCGGCAGCGGACGCGAGCCGTAGGGGACGCGGTCGTAGGGGTCGGTGGACACGGCTGCAACGGTACACCATCCCGGCGCGGCGGCGTCGCCTCCGGTGCGGGTGGCCGTTAAGCGGGGCCATGACCCGAGCCTCCGCCCTCTTCGTGTGGCTGATCGCCTCGAGCTGCGCGCCGGCCGAGGATCCCGCCTGCCGCCCCGGCTTCACCCGGGCGGGCGACGGGCACTGCTACCCGCCCCCGCCCGATCCCGCCGTGCCCTCGGCGAACGAGGTGCTCGAGGGCACCGGCCCCTGCGTGCCGCGCAAGCCGGGCGATCGCATCGACGTCGTGGGCGGCTGCCTCGACGGCGCTTGCGCCAACCGCACGTTCGCGACCATCGACGCCGCGCTGGGCGGCGGCGCCGACTGCAGCACCAACAGCTCGGGCTCCACCTGGATCTGCGTGTGGCCGCAGCAGATCGAGGGGCAGTTCCCCGTGGGCGACGACGACCCCGACGACGGGCCGGTCGACGGCACCTACACCGGCATCATCCGCGCCCGCCGCGCCTACGACGGCGCGGGCCCGTCGGGCGAGGGCGTGGGCGTCT
The DNA here is from genome assembly GCA_041389545.1 of Myxococcota bacterium. Lineage (GTDB taxonomy): Bacteria > Myxococcota_A > UBA796 > UBA796 > JACKER01. The sequence goes on from JAWKRQ010000031.1 coordinate 86,846, forward strand.
CGGTCCGCTGCTGGATCGACGCGCTCGGGCTGCCGTCGGAGGCCACGTTCGCCGACGTGGCCGGCACGCTGCAGCCCACCGAGCTCGTGTGGGACCGCTACGGCACCGAGATCGACGACGACCTGCAGGCCGTGACCAACGCCGCGCTGCCCGACGGCGTGGTGGACGAGCTGACCCTCACCGGGCCGCCGTGACGCCCTCGTCGCCGCTGTACCTCGACCACAACGCCACCACGCCGCCCGCGCCGGAGGTCGTGGCCGCGATGCGCCGCGCCCTGGAGGAGGCCTGGGGCAACCCGTCGAGCGCGCACCCGGCGGGGCGAGCGGCCCGCCGCGCCGTGGAGCAGGCCACCGAGCAGGTGGCGGCGCTGATCGGCGCCCACCCCGACGAGATCGTGTTCACCTCCGGGGGCACCGAGAGCAACGACCTCGCCATCTTCGGCACCCTCGCGGTGGCCCCCGCGGATCGCCGCGGCATCCTCACCACGGCCGTGGAGCACCCCGCGGTGGCGCTGCCCGTCGCGGCGCTCGAGGCGCAGGGCCACCCGGTGGTGCGCCTCGCGCCGGACACCGAGGGCGCGCTGCTGCTCGGCAGCCCTCCAGGGCGCGGAGGCCTGCCCCCGCTGGCGCTCGCCACGGTGATGCTCGCGAACAACGAGACCGGCGCGATCCACCCGGTGGCCGCGTTGGCGGAGCGGGCGCGCGCCGCGGGGGCCGTCGTCCACACCGACGCCGCCCAGGCGGTGGGCAAGATCCCGGTCGACGTGGACGCGCTCGGGGTGGACCTGCTGACGGTGGTGGGCCACAAGCTGTACGGCCCGAAGGGCGTGGGCGCCCTGTACGTCCGCCGGGGCACGGCGCTGCGGCCGCGGCTGCTCGGCGGCGGGCAGCAGCGCGGGCTGCGGCCGGGCACCGAGGCCGTGCCGTCGATCGTGGGGCTCGGGGCGGCCTGCGAGCGGGCCGGCGCCGACCTGCAGGCCGAGGGCGCGCGGCAGGCGTCCCTGCGCGACGAGCTCGCCGGGCGGCTGCGCGAGGCCGTGCCCGGCCTGGTGGTCACGGCGGAGCGCGCCCCCCGCCTGCCGAACACGCTCCACGTGCGCTTCCCCGGGGTGACGGGGGCGACGATCCTGGCGCGGTGCGGATCGGTGGCGGCGAGCACGGGCTCGGCGTGTCACGACGGAATCGAGCAGCCCAGTCAGGTGCTGCTGGCGATGGGCATCGCCCCGGGCGACGCGCTCGGGGCGGTGCGCCTCTCGCTCGGTCGGTCCACGACGGCGTCCGAGGTGGTGGCCGCCGCAGCCGCGCTCGCGGCGGCCTGGAGCGGGGATGACGGACGGAAGGGGTAGGTCCTCCATGTGCCTGGCGGCTGGGCTGCTGCTGGCCAGCTCGGCGCAGGCGAAGCCGCAGGAGATCCTGCTGTCGCGCCCGCCGACCACGGCGCAGCCGCTGTACGCCTGGACCCAGGAGGACGAGCTCGTCCGGCAGCTGGTCCACGCCTCGCTCTACACCAGCGACGGGCAGGGCGGCTGGCACAGCGACCTCGTCACCGACTACGCCGTCAACGGCCCCACGGTCACGCTCACGCTCGCGAAGGCCCGCTGGCACGACAAGCAGCCCTTCGGGCCCGCCGACGTCTGCGCCAGCATCGAGCGGGTCCGCGCGACCGACCGCCCCACGCGGTTCACGGCCGCTGCGCGCGCCCGGATCGCGTCGTGCAGCCCCGGCATCCGCAAGGACGCCGACAAGGTGGTGATCACGCTCACCACCATCCAGGCGGAGCCCCGCGCCGCGCTGCAGTTCCCGCTGGTCCCCGCGCACGATCCCGCCTGGGCCGGATCCGGGCCGCAGAGCGATCTGCCGCCCGTGGGCCTCGGCCCGTACGCGCTCGACCGCGGCGACGGCGGGTGGCACCTGACGGCGTTCGACGACCGCGCCACGGCCAAGAAGATCGACCTGGTGGTGGTCGACGATCCGGCGCGGCGGCTGGTGGACGGCCGCGGCGTCGGCGCGCCCTTCCTCGCGCCGGCGGACCTGGCGAAGGTGCGCGCCGATCCGTCGATCCAGCTCGACGTCGTGCCTCGGGACCTCACCTGGGTGCTCCTGGTGAACCCGACCCGCGGGCCGCTCGGCGAGGTCGCCGTCCGCACCGCGCTCGACCTGTTGATCGACCGGAGCGCGCTCGGCGGCGCGGTGCTCGGCCGCGACGAGCAGCTGAAGGCCCAGCCGTGGACGCCCGTGTCGGGGCCGTTCCCGCCCGGATCGCCGCAGTACAACGCCGGCGTGCCGGTGCCCCTGCGCGACGAGCGCGCGGCCCACGCGCTCCTCGAGGCCCACGGCCTGGTCGACGAGGGCGGGCGCTGGCAGTGGGCCGGGCACCCCTGGACGCTGCGCGTGGCCTGCCCCGTGGGGCTCGGCCCCGACCCGCAGCGGCTCGAGCTCGCCCTCGAGGAGCAGCTCACCGGCATCGACGTGGAGGTCGTGCCCCAGTCGGCCGTGCAGTGGTGGCTGTCGGTGCTCGGCGGCGAGCACGTCGAGGCGACCGACCTCGCGCTCGTGCCCATCTCGTCCACCGACCTCGGGGCCACCTTCCACAGCCGCACCGCGACCCGCGGGTGGGCGAACCCGTTCGGCTGGTCCGATCCCGACGTCGACGGCTGGCTCGGCGCCCTGGCCGACCGGAACACCGCGCAGCTGCTCCACGCCCGCCTCGCCGAGCTCCACCCGGCGCTGTTCCTGTGGTCCGTCGAGGGGCGCGCGGCGTGGCGCGGCGGGTTCGAGCCGCCGACGCGCTGACGGACGTCAGTCGGCCGCGGCGCGCAGCCGCACGAGGTCGTCGTCGTCGCGGATCCGGGCGCCGAGCTCCTCCTGGTCGGCCGGGGCGAGCACGCGGCCCATGACGGCGACCATCCGCCGGGCCTCCTCCTCCTCGCCCAGGCGCAGCAGGACGGCGAGGACGTTGCCGAGGTTCTCGGCCGAGCGCTCGCGCCCGAGCGCGCGGGTGAACCAGTCCAGCGCGACGACGTCGTGGCCGAGCAGGTAGGCGATCACGCCGCGGTGCCGATCGGCGGAGGCGAGCTGCGCGTCGCGCCACGGCCCGCCCGCCTGGAGCGCGGCCAGCTCCTGCTCTCCGGCGAGCCGGGACGCCTCGGCGTAGTCGCGGACGAGGGGGCTCGCTGCGAGCACGCCGAGCGCCGACAGCGCCACCACCCCGTCGATGGCGCCCGCGGCGCGGAGCTGCTCGATGCGGGCGCGGATGGCGTCGGGATCGGCGCCGGGCGCCGCCATGCGCTGCGCGATGTCGTCCAGGGCCTCGCGCTGGCGCGGGGGCACGCCGCGGGTGGGGACCAGGTAGGTCCCCTCGCGGAGCAGCGTGCGGAGGCGCTGGAGGATGGCTCGATGGTGCATCGCGCCGCCTTCGCCGTCAGGAGTCGTCGGTCGCCAGCTCGTCCTCGAGGGTGCGCCGCGCGGCCTGGTTGAGCCAGACCTCGTGGGCCATGCGCGCCATGGGCGACAGATCCGCGATCCGGTTGCGGATCCGCTGGACGCGCTGGGTGACGGCGGCGCGGCTCACGCCGGCGCGGCGGGCGTACTCCGCCTTGGATCCCGCGCGCAGCAGGTCGATGAGGTAGTGCTGGTCGGCTTCGCCGAGCGGGCTCTCCGAGACGACCTCGAGGTGCGCGTCGGGGCGGGGCAGATCGGCCGTCCAGTCCTCCACCACGTCGCTGTCGGTCTGCAACAGCGCGCGCTCGCGGTCGCGGCGGCGGATCATGCGCCAGGTGGTGCGGTCGGCGATGGTGCGGACGAAGCCGAGCAGCTCCGGCAGGCTCTCGCCCCGGAACGCCGCCAGGCTGCCCTGCATGAGCTGCAGCAGGACCTCGCCCACGGCCTCCTCCTGCTCGCTGTCGGCCAGGGCGTTGCCGCAGTGACGGCTCACGATGGCGACGCGGCGGTGGGCATAGCGGGTGAGGACGTCGAACAGCGCCCGGGCCTCGGGCGCGTGCCGGTCGCACAGCAGCAGGCGCAGCTGCGCACGGAGATCGGCGTCGTCGAGCTCGGGTGGCGCTGAGCGGGGGTTCGCGCGCGCCATCTCAGAAGCCGTTCGAGATGGTGATCGACTCGTCGCTCACGACCTTGGGGGCGTCGGGGTGGGGCAGGTCCAGGCCGTTGGTGCGCGCGTGCACGCCGAGGTTCGCCTCGACGATCGACGCGGGGACTCCGGCGCCCTGGAGCAGCTGGGCGAGGAACAGCAGGACGGCGTTGGTCACGAGGCCTCCGGGCGGAGCAGCGCGAGGTCTGGGTCTCGGGCGACATTGTCGTCGATCTCGGCCACGAGGGCCGACGGGAACGTCCGGCGCGCCTGCTGCAGGAGCGTCCGCGCTTCGGTCTCCTCGCCGAGGCGGATGAGGGCGCACAGGACGTTGGTGAAGTTCTCGGCGGAGCGCTGGCGCTCCAGGGCGCGGGCGAAGGAGTCGAGCGCCACCTCGTAGTGGCGGCACAGGTAGGTGAGCACGCCGCGGTGACGATCGACAGAGGCGAGGTTCGCCTCGAGGTCGGGCCCGCCGAGCTCGAGTGCCGCGAGCTCCTGCTCGCCCGCCAGCCGAGCGGCCTCCGGCCAGTCGGCGACGCGCGGGTGGCAGGCGACCACGTGGAGCGCAGAGAGCAGGTGCACCCGGTCGATCCGCCCGTCGGCGTGGGCCGCGACGAGGTGGCTGCGGACCTCCGCGGCGTCGAACGCGGCGGACGCCATCCGGGCCTCGGCCTCGCGCAGCACCTCCCGCACGCCGCCGTCGAAGACGTGCGACGACGGCGTGAAGTACGCGCGGTCGTCGATCTCCTGCGTGATGCGGTCGATGAGGGCCTGAACGTCGAACGCCAAGCGTGCCTCCGGTCGCCCGTGCGGGCCGTCGTGTGAGGGAGTGGCGGCAGCGTTCGATCCGTTAACGGGCGCGCCCCGCCGGGACGACCGAGCCCGAGGGGCTGCGGTCAACCGGCACGATGGGGGTTGTGACCCACCGGCCGTTGCACTGCACCCCAGAAGTGCCACAATAGCCTCTGGGGTCCGGGTGTCGGTCGGCGACGATCCGGACCTCGGAGCGGGTCACAGTCGACGTTCCGTTCAGGTTTCGTCCGATGCTCGCGTGACCCTCCACTCTCGGATGATTGACGGAATGGAAACCACAGCAACGCCCGGTTGCTCCTCGCCACCCCCCGATCGGAGCGGTCCCGGGCGGTCCCGCTGAGACAATTTGGACCTTTTTGCCAGGGTCGCGTCACATCCTGGGTCATGGGCGCGCGAACACCACGGGAGGACAGCATGGCGAACACCCCCACCTGCGCATCAGCGGCGGACGAACTGTCCGATCTGTCCGCCGCCGGAACGACCGCGAGCGCCAATCTGCAGCGAGAGCAGGGGGGGCAGCGGGACCTCGACTGGTCGCCGGTGCAGTGGTCCGGGCTGCACCTGGCCGCCGCGCGCGGGGACCTGGGCGAGACGCGCGCGTTGCTGCGGGCGGGCGCGATGCCGGAGGTCCGGGGCGGGCCGAGCGCGCGCGACGGCGCGGGCGTGACCCCGCTGCACTGCGCGGCGGCGGCCGGTCACGTCGAGGTGGTCGAGGCCCTGCTCGCGGCGGGGGCCCACCCCGATCGGCGCGACGCCGCCGGGTACGCGGCGGTGCACCTCGCCGCGTCGGCGGGCCACACCGCCGTGATCAAGGCGTTGGCGCGCGCGGGCGCCGATCCGCTCCAGACGGTGGTGGGCTACACGGCGCTCGATCTCGCGCGCCGCGGCCGCTACCACCGCACGGCCGCGCTGCTCATGCAGCTCGAGGGGTGCTGGCGCGGCCGGGCCCGCCCGCGGCCGCCCTGGTCGCGCTAGAACGCGACGCGGATGACGCCCTGCTCGGGCGGGATCGGCTCGGGCTTCTGCAGCAGCAGGTAGCCGCCGGTGCCCGCAGCGCTCGCGGCCACGACGCCGCCCACGATGCCCAGCACCAGCCCCACCTTCGGCTTGCCGCCCCGCTCTCGCGGCGTCACCGGCACGGGGACCGGCACCGGGGCCGCGGTCACCGGCTGCACGAAGCCGTCGAGGAGCAACGCGAGCAGCGAGTCCGCGCCGATGTCGAGCGGCGCCGGCGCCGGGGCGGTCGCGGTGAAGGAGCCGTCGGGCTTCAAGGTGGCCAGCATGAGCGGCACCGCCTGCACCACCGCCTCGCTCGGGTCGCCGGCCAACGGCAGCGCCACCGCCTGCGAGAAGGTGCCGGTCGCCACGCGGAGCAGCTGCAGCGACAGCGAGCCGTCGGCCACGCCGGTGACGAGCAGGTAGTCCACGCCCTGCGCCCGGCGCCCGAGCGCGCCGTACAGCGACGCGATCTGCTCGGCGCGCCCCACGGGCGTGCTCGCCGCCTCGCCCAGCACCGGGACCCCGAGCGCCAGCGGGACCTGCTGCACGATCGGCGTCACCGCGCCGCCCGCGTCGGTGCCCGCCATCGGCACGTCGAGGCGCGCGAACGCCTCGCGCCGCGACTCCCGCGCGACGACGAAGTGCTCGCCGGGCAGCACCCCGGTGACGGTGAGGGGCGTGACGCCCTTCTCGATCCCGTCGATGCGCACGGTGGCCGGCGCCTCGCCGGGGCCCGCGGCGAGCGTGAGCTCGAGCTTGACGCCGTGGGGCAGGAGCTCCGAGCGCACGTCGCCGAACAGCTCGATGACGTGGGGCGGATAGAGCGCCGGGTTCAGCGGCCGATCGGGGAGCAGCGCGAGCGCGGCGGCGAACGCCTTGCGCGCCGCGGCCTCGTCGGGCGGGTCCTTCTGCAGGTGGCTGGTGCCGAGGTAGACCCAGGTCTCCCAGACCTCCTCGACCACGAAGGCGCCGGAGAACACGCCGCGGTAGGCCTCGAGCGCCTGCTGCAGCAGGGTGATGGCGTCGTCGGGGGAGGCCTGGTTGTAGGCGTTCTTGCCGTTCTGCAGCGCCTCGCGGGCCTGCGACAGCAGCCCCTCCTCCAGGACGACCTCTTCGCGGCCGGCGACGGCGGCCGCGACCTCGCCGGGGCTGAGCGCGTCGTAGTCGCCGGCGGCCTCGATGGCGGTCACCAGGCGATCGCACAGCGTGCGCTGCTGCGGCTCGCCGAGCGAGCTCTGGTGGATGCCGACCACACCGATGCGCGGCGTGGCCGCCGAGGCCGAGCCGGCGAGCAGGGCCAGCGCGAGGAGGGGGAGGGTGCGGCGGCGGTGCGGACGGGGCATGTGGATCCGATGCGTGTCGAACGGTGTGCCCGCGGCCCCCGAGGGCTGCGGATGTCGCGGCTGACCATACCACTGCTGGTGCTGGCGCTGGGGTCCCCGAGCTGGGCGGCTCCGGCGGCGGACGCCGAGGCCCTGCTGCGCCACGGCGACGTCGCTGGCGCCGTCTCCGCCGCCGAGCAGGCCGCGAAGTCGCGCCCGGGCGACCTGGCAGCGCAGGAGCTCTACTACGACCTGCTGGTGGCCACGGGCCAGGGCGATCGCGCCCGCAAGGACGTGGGCACCCGGGCGGCGGCGGATCCGCAGAGCGCCGACCTGCAGTACCTGAAGGGCCGCCTCGCGGCCGACGCCGACGCCTCGCGCCAGGCCTACCAGGCGGCGCTGGCGCTCACCCCGGGCCACGCGCGCGCCACGATGGGCCTCGGCTCGCTCGGCGAGGCGCGCGGCGACTGGGCGCCGGCCGCGGAGCTGTACGCCGCGGCGACCAAGGCCGATCCGTCGCTGTCGGAGGCGTGGCTCGGCCGGATCCGGTGCCTGGTGCGCCAGTCGAAGCCCGACGAGGCGCTGGCCGTCGCCCGCAAGGGCCTCGCCGCCGCGCCCGACGAGCCGGCGCTGGCGCTGGTGGTCGCCGAGCTCGAGCCCAAGCACGCCCTGTCGGTGCTGCAGGCCGCGGCGAAGCGCATCCCCGACGATCCGCGCCTGCTCGAGGGGCTCGGCCGCGCCCAGCTCGCCGCCGGCGATCACGCCGCCGCGTCCAAGTCGGCCGCCGCGGCCCTGGCGCTCGACCGCACCTCGGCCGACGGCGCGCGCCTGGCGGCGCTGGCCCGCGAGGTCCGGCTGGGCACGCTCGACGTCGAGGGGAGCACCCGCCTGCAGGAGGTGGTGGCGCGGGGGCCGCTCGACCCCAAGGGCACGATCGCGTCGCTGCGCTCGCTGTCGCTGACCTACCCCCGCTCCTCGCTCGTGCGCCTGGCGCTGGGCTCGGCCAAGCGCGCGGGCGGCGACGCCGCCGGGATCGACGACCTCGTCGAGGCCGCCCGGCTCGACCCCACCAGCGCCGACGCCGCCGGGGCCGCGGGGCTCGCGCTGCTCGAGGCCGAGCGCCTCGGCGAGGCCGAGCCGCTGCTCACGCGTGCCGCCGAGGCCCGGCCCTGGGATCCGGCGCCGGCGCTCGGGCAGGTGCGGATCCTCGCCGTCACCGGGCGCACCGACCAGGCGCACGCCCTGGCCGCCGACCTGGCGCAGCGGTTCCCGCGGGATCCGGCCGTGCAGGTGACCCAGGCGGGCCTCCTCGTCGACGCCGGCCAGGCCGACGCCGCCTACCAGGTGCTCCGGCGCACCCTGGCGGTGGCGCCCGATCCGCGGGTGGTGGCCGCGCTCGTGCGGGTCGCGCCGCAGGCCGGGCACCCGGAGGAGGCCGCGGCGCTGCTCGAGCAGATCGTCGAGGTCACCGGGAACACCTCGCTCGCCGAGGCGGCGCGCCGGCTGCGCGCCCAGGCGTCCCCGCCGTCGCAGTAGCGGGGCCGGCCGGCGGCGCGCCGGTTACCGGGGCTGGTCCCGGAGGTCCCATGCCCCTGCGCCGATCCTCGCGCTCCTCGCCCTCACTGGCTGCACGCCGAAGATCCCGCAGGTCCCACCGGTGGTCGTGGCGCCCGAGCCGCCGCCGCCCCCGCCGGCGCCGACGGTGATCCGCTCGCCGCTCGACCAGCGCAGCTACGAGCTCGTCACGCTCGACAACGGGCTGCGTGCGCTGCTCGTGTCGGATCCGACACGACATGGCCGCCGCCGCGCTGTTCGTGCACGTCGGCCACTACGCCGATCCGCAGGATCGCCAGGCCTCGCCCACTTCCTCGAGCACATGCTCTTCATGGGCACCGACAAGTACCCCGACGTGGAGGAGTACCGGCGGTTCGTCGAGGATCACGGCGGGATGACCAACGCCGGCACCGGCGGCGAGTCCACCACCTACTTCTTCCAGGTCGAGCAGGGCGCCCTCGCCGGCGCGTTCGACCGCTTCGCCCAGTTCTTCGTCGCGCCGAAGCTCGACCCGCAGTACGTCGAGCGCGAGCGCAACGCCGTCAACAGCGAGTACACGCTCAAGAAGCAGGACGACTGGCGGCGGGCGCGGCAGGTGCGCAAGGCCACGACGAACCCCGACCACCCGGAGAGCAAGTTCTCGGTGGGGAACCTCGAGACGCTCGCGGATCGGGGCGACGACAAGGTCTACGACGACCTGCGGGGGCTGTACGAGGGCGCGTACAGCGCAGACCGGATGACGGTCGCGGTGATCGGCCGCGAGCCCCTCGACGCGCTGAAGGCGATGGTCACCGACGGGCTGTCGGGCGTGGCGTCGCGGCCGCCGGTGAGCGAGGAGGCCGTGGTGCGGCCGCCGCCGTTCCGTCCCGACCAGCTCGGGGTGCGGATCGACGTGGTACCGCTCGAGATCCGGCGGGAGGTCGAGCTGCAGTTCCCCCTGCCGCCCGAGCACGACGTGTGGCCGGTGCGCCCCATCGACTACGTCTCCACGCTGCTCGGCCACGAGGGCGAGGGCACGCTGTTCGCGGCGCTCAAGCAGGCGGGCTGGATCGAGGCGCTGCAGGTGGGCACCCCCGATCCGGCCGACGACTACGACCTGCTCTCGGTGAACGCGACGCTCACGGAGGCCGGGGTCGACCACGTGCAGGACATCGTCGCCGCGGTGTTCCAGGACCCTGGCGCCTGCGCGCGGCGGGGGTGGAGGGCTTCCGCCTCGACGAGGACCGCATCGTGCGGGAGCTCGGGTTCCGCTTCGCCGAGGAGTCGCGCCCGGTCGCCGCGGTGCGCAGCGCCGCGCCCGCGCTGTACTACTACCCGCCGGAGCACGTGCTCGACAGCTGGGCGCAGGTCGCGCCGCTGGCCCCGAGCAGCTGTCGGCCACGCTCGATTCGCTCACGCCCGACAACCTGCGGCTCGTCGTCACCCTGCCCGACGCCGCGACCGACCAGGTCGAGCCGCTCTACGACGTGCCCTACGCGATCCGGCCGCTGACCGACGAGGAGAAGGCGGCGTTCACCGCGGGCACCGAGCTGCAGATGGCGCTCCCGCCGTCCAACCCGTACCTGCCGCAGGACACGTCGCTCGTGGAGGGCGACACCGCGCCCGTGCCGACCCGCCTGTCGGACGACGGCGCGCGCCTCGAGCTGTGGCACCTGCAGGACGCCTCGTTCGGCGTGCCGCGCGCGCTGGCGCAGATCGAGCTGTGGTCGGCCGATCCGCGCGCCAGCACCCGGGACCGCGTGGCCGTCGCGCTGCTCGACCGGCTGCTCGACGACGCGCTGCAGGAGTTCCGCTACCCCCTCGGGCAGGCCGGCATGGACTTCTCCGTCTCCGGCACCGACCGCGGCCTGGAGCTGCGCGCCTGGGGCTACGACGACGGGCTGACGCGGATGCTGCGCGACTTGTCGGCGCGCATCGCCGCCTTCGAGGTCGACCCCGCGCGCTTCGAGATCCAGCGGGCGCGCGCGGTGCGCGAGTGGCAGAACGTCGCGCAGGACTGGCCCATCGACCAGGCGCGCCGCGCCGAGTACGAGGCGATGTACCCCTACGCGTTCCAGCGCGAGGAGGCGATCCGGATCGCGAAGGCGATGCGGCCGCGCGACCTGGCTGCGTTCGCCGACCGGCTGCGCGACGGCCTGTCCGCGCGGATGCTGGTCCACGGCAACGTCACCGCCGCGCAGGCGCAGGAGATGGCCGCGGCGGTGCAGGAGACGCTGCTCGCGAAGGGGACGCCCCCCGCGGCGCCGCCGGTCGCCGTGCGCACGCTGCCCGAGGGCAAGCAGATCGTGCGCGACGTGGCCATCGACCACACCGACTCCACGCTCGACGTGGTCTACCAGGGCCACGGCACCGATCCCGTCGACCACGCGAAGTGGATGATCCTCGGGCAGCTGCTCGACACGCCCTTCTTCACGCAGCTGCGCACCGAGCAGCAGCTGGGCTACACGGTCCAGGCCTACTACACCCGCTTCGATCGGCTGCCCGGGCTGCGGATGTCGATCCAGTCCGGCGTGGCAGGCCCGGTGACGCTGCTCCAGCGGGTCGACGCCTTCCTGGACGGCGAGATCCCGGCCATCGAACAGATGGCGCCCGAGGAATACACGACCTTGCGGAGCGGCATCGTGGCCCGACTGCGCGAGAAGGACACCCAGCTGTACCGCCGGAGCGACCGGCTGATCGAGTCGCTCGACCTCGGCGTCCCGGGCTTCGACTGGGACGAGCAGGTGGCGCAGGCCGTCGAGGGCATCGACCGCGACACGATCGCCGCGTTCGCCCGCGAGGTGCTGGCGCCCGACGGGCCCACCCGCCTGATCGTGCGCAGCTTCGGCACGAACCACGCCGACGAGCAGCAGCGCGCGGTGCGCGGCTGCCGCGACAACGCCTGCGTGGCGTCGAAGCTCGGCCAGGTCTGGACGCGGGAGCTCTGAGCGTGCCCCGGGGCCACGTCGCGGTGATCGACCCCGGCACGCGGGTGCCGGAGCTCGACTGCTTCAACCGGATGGCGCTCGCGAGCCCCCTGCCGCTCACCTACCACCTCGTCGCGCAGCAGGGCTTCGACACGCTCGCGCGAGGCGAGGCCGACCTGCGCGGCATCGTGGTGCTGGGCAGCGGCGCCTCCGTCCACGACCCGACCCCCTGGGTGCGCACCCTGGCCGGCTGGCTCGAGCCGCGGGTGCGCGCCGGGGTGCCGGTGCTGGGGCTGTGCTTCGGCCACCAGCTGCTGGCGCGGGTCCTGGGCGGGGAGGTGGGCTGGCTGCACCCCGACCGGCGCAAGCTGCGCGGGCTGCGCCGGGTGACGCTCGACGCCGACCGGCTGTGGGGGGAGGCGCGCGCGGGCGACCCGCCTGTCACGCACGCCGAGGCGGTCCGCGGGGCGCCGGGCCGGCTGCGCCGTGTGGCCACAGCGAGGAGGCGCGGTGGAGGCGTTCGCGCACCGGCAGCTCCCGGCGTGGGGCTTCCAGGCTCACCCCGAGGCGACCCCGGCGTTCGCCCGCAACAACGACGTCCCGGTCGCCGCCGACGAGCCGGAGGTCTGGGCCTTCGGCCACTCGGTCGACGCGTTCCTCGCGCGGGTCGCGCCGTGATCGCGCAGCTCGGGGTCTGCCTGCTGATGCTGCTCGGCTGCGGTCAGCACCGGCCTGACGTTCCTTCCGGTGTCGACCTGGTGGGTGCGCTACAACGACTACCCGCGGCTGCAGGTCGCCGGGGTGCTCGGCGCCGCGACGGTCGGCGCGCCCTCGCGTTCGACGGCCCGGCGGCGGTGGTGCTCCTCGGCATCGGCGCCGTCGCCATCGCGATCCAGCTGTGGAACATCTTCCCCTACAGCCCGTTCGTGCGGGTCGAGGTCCCGCACAGCCCGCCGCGCGAAGGCGACGACCTGGTGAGCCTGCTCGCCGTCAACGTGGAGATGGTGAACACCCGCGGTGACGTCGTGGTCCGGCAGATCCGCGAGCAGGACGCCGACATCGTGTTCCTGGTCGAGACCGACCGCGCGTGGCTCGATCGCGTGGCCGACGCCGTCGCCGGCTACCCGTTCCGCGAGAGCGAGCCGCGCGACAACTACTACGGCCTGCTGTTCTGCACCCGCCTCGAGGTGCTGGACTTCGCCATCCGCCACCTGACCGACGACGAGCACCCGTCCGTCCGCGCCCACCTCCGCTCGCCGGGCGGGCGCGAGTTCGTGTTCTACGGGCTCCACCCCGACCCGCCCACCCCGTTCGACGGCACCGAGATCCGCGACTCCGACCTCGTGCTGGTCGCGCGGGAGGTCGCGGCCTGCGACCTGCCGGTGGTGGCCGCGGGCGACCTCAACGACGTGGGCTGGTCGCACACCACGCGGCTGTTCCGGCGGCTGTCGGGCATGCTCGACCCCCGCATCGGGCGCGGGCTGTACGCCACGTTCCACGCCCGCTACCCGCTGCTGCGCTGGCCGCTCGACCACCTGTTCCACACCGCCGACTTCACCCTGCGCGCCCTGCAGGTGCTGGGGCCGAACGGCTCCGACCACTTCCCGGTCTACGCCGAGCTGTGCCTGGCGGCCCCCGAGCGGGCGCTGGCCGAGCCGCCGCCCGACCCCGACACCGCCGACGAGGAGCAGGCCGAGGAGCTGGTCGAGCGCGGGATGGCGCGGGTCGCCGAGGACGCGGCGCCGCCGGCCGTATCAGGTGCGCGCATCGTCGATTGACGGCGTTGCTTCGGTGGCGTCGCCGCTGCGATCGGCTATGGAGCCCCCCCATGCCCGATCCATCCCGCGCCCTCGAGACCGAGGCCCTGTTGCGGACGCTGTTCCGCGAGACGCCCGACGCCGTCGGGGTCTCTCGCGCGCGCGAGCTCCGCGTGGCCAACGCGGCCATGGTGCGCCTGTTCGGATGCGACGACGAGGCCGAGCTCGTCGGGCGGCCGCTCGGCGAGCTGCTCGCGAGCGACAGCGCCGACCAGCCGGGCCTGCACCGGATCGACGCCATCCGGCGGGGCGGCGAGCGGTTCCTGCTCGAGATCCGCAACACCACCCTGTCGCACGGCGGGGAGACGTTCTGCTTCGCGCTGATGCGCGACGTGGCCGACGAGCGGCGGACCGCCGAGGCCATGTACGACGCCATCTTCACCCGCAACACGGCGATGAAACTGCTCATCGACCCGACCGACGGCACCATCGTCGACGCGAACCCCGCCGCGGTCGAGTTCTACGGCTGGCCCGTCCAGGAGATGCGCGGCATGCCGATCTCGCGCATCAACCTGCTCCCCCCGGAGGTGGTGGCGCGCGAGCTCCGCGACGCGCAGCAGGGCACGCGCCAGGTGTTCCGGTTCCGCCACCGGGTGGCGTCGGGCGAGGTGCGCGGGGTCGAGGTGCACTCGGGGACGGTCGATGTCGACGGGCGCGCGCTGCTGCTGTCCATCCTGCAGGACACCACCGAGCGCGACGCCCTCGAGGAGCAGCTGCGCCAGGCCCAGAAGCTCGAGGCGGTCGGGCGGCTCGCCGGCGGCGTCGCCCACGACTTCAACAACCTCCTGACCCTGATGATGAGCTGCGGCGATCTGCTCCGGCGCGATCTGCCCGAGCGCGGCTCCGCGCACCGCTACCTCGACGACCTGATGCACGCCGCGACGCGCGCGAGCGAGCTCACCCGCCAGCTGCTCGCGGTGGGCCAGCGCCAGCACCTCCGGCCGAGCCGGGTGGCCCTCGACGAGGTGATCCTGCGCATCGAGGGGCTGCTGCGCGGCGCGGCCGGCCCCGGCGTGGCGCTGCGGCTCGACCTCGAGTCGAAGCTCGGGGTGGAGGCCGATCCTGGCCAGCTCGAGCAGGTGATCACCAACCTCGTGCTCAACGCGCGGAGCGCGACCGGCGGCCACGGCACCATCGAGATCCGCGCCGGGCGGGTCGACGACGTGGTGGAGCTGTCGGTGCGCGACGACGGCGCGGGCATGGACGCCGCCACGCGCGCCCGCGTGTTCGAGCCGTTCTTCACGACCCAGCGCGACGGATCGGGCTCGGGGCTCGGTCTGGCCTCGGTGTACGGCATCGTGACCCAGAGCGGCGGCACGATCGCGGTCGAGAGCGAGCCCGGGCGCGGCGCCACCTTCCGGATCCGCCTGCCCGCGCGCACCTGCCCGGAGCGCTCGGCGGCGCCGCCGCCGGCCGGTCGCCCGTTCGCCCGGGTGCTGCTCGTGGAGGACGAGGACAGCCTGCGCGGCGTGCTCGCCGAGTCGCTGCACGCCGAGGGCCTCGCGGTCCACACGCTCTCCAGCGGCGACGAGGCGCTGGCGCTGTCGGAGGGCGATCTCGGCGCGGTGGACGTGCTGGTGACGGACCACGCGATGCCGGGCTGCACGGGGGTCGACGTGGCGCGGGAGCTGGTCCGGCGGCGGCCCGGGCTGGCCGTGGTGCTGATCTCGGCCCACGTCTCCGCCACCGAGCGCGCACGGCTGCCCGCCGGCGCGCGGTTCCTCGCGAAGCCGTTCTCCGGAGCGGATCTGGCGCGGACCATCCGGGAGGTCCTCGCCGCTCGCCCGGACGGTTAAGACGGCGCCTCATGGCTCGCCTCGCCCTGTTCGACCTCGACGGCACGATCACCTCGCGCGACACGATGTTCGCCTTCGTGCGCCACGCGTGTGGGCCCGTGCGGCTCGGCCTCGGGCTCGTGTGGCTGTCGCCGCTGCTGGTGGCCCACAAGCTCGGGCTCGTCCCGGCGCAGCTCGCCAAGGAACAGCTGCTGCGGCACTTCTTCGGTGGGCACACCCGGGAGCGGCTCGAGGCGCTCGGCAGGAGCTTCGTCGCTCAGATCGACGCCAGCACGCGCCCCGAGGCCCGCACCCGCCTCGACTGGCACCGGGAGCAGGGCCACGACATCGTCGTGGTGAGCGCGTCGCTCGACCTGTGGCTGGCGGCGTGGGCCGCGCACCACGGCCTGCGCCTGCTGTGCACGGGCGCGGCGTTCGACGGCGACACGTTCACCGGGGCGCTGTCCACGCCGAACTGCACCGGCCCCTGCAAGGAGGAGCGGATCCGCGAGGCGCTCGACCTCGGCGCCTACGAGTTCGTCTACGGGTACGGCGACAGCGCCGGCGACGCCGAGATGCTGGCCCTCGCCGACGAGGTCTGGTTCCGTCCCTTCCGCTGACACCGCCCCCGTGTTCGTGCAGGTGAGCTCGGCGATCGTCCGTGGCGCCTCAAAGTGCCGGGGATCCCCGGGTGACACCGGTCGGTAACCGGCCCGTCCGTAGACTGGCCCGTGGGAGCCGGCATGGACGTCGGGTTGGTCGAGATCGGAGAGACGTTCGAGGGCTACGAGGTCCTCGCCCTGCTCGGCAAGGTGGGCCTCGGGGAGCGGTACCGCGTCCGCCGGCCCGACGGCGGGGAGGCGGTGCTCGACGTGGTGGCGGTGCACCACCCCGAGCTGCTGGCGCGGCTGCAGGAGGCCCGGCTGCACCGGGTCGAGCACCCGAACCTGGTGTCGGTGCACGAGGTCGTGCCCGTGCTGCGCTTCCCCGGGCTGGTGTCGGACGACGGCGACGTGGGCGTGCCCCTGCTCGCGTGGCTGCAGGGCGAACCGCCGCTCGAGGACCGCGAGGCGGTGCTGCGCGGCCTGGTGGCGGCGCTCGACGCGCTCCACGGCGCCGGGCTGTCGCACGGCTTCCTGGAGCCCGAGGCCGTCTGGATCGCGCAGCCGCGCTTCGGCGAGCCGGTGGCGCGGCTCGGGCTGCCGGGGGTCGGCTCGGTGCTGGCCGACATCCTCGGGCGCGGCGGCGCGCTCACCACGGCCGGCGGGAGCACGGGCAGCGCCGGGTACCGCGCGCCCGAGCTGCAGGGCCGGCCGGGCCTGTGCGACCCGCCGTCGGACCTGTTCTCGCTCGGCTGCCTCCTCTACCTGCTCTACGAGGGGGAGGGGCCCTTCGACGACTTCGACCCGGTGGCGGCGCTCGACGCGGCGCGGCGGGAGGCCTATCCGCGGCTCGAGCGAGCCCCGCCCGAGGCGGCGACGCTGATCCGCGAGCTGCTCCACGCCGACCCGATGGCCCGGCCGACGGCGGCGCACCTGGTGGACGCCGTGGACCGGGCCGTCCCGGCGAACGGGGTGCCGTGGCTCGCGCTGGCGTCGGTGTCGGTGGCGTCGCTCGCCATCACGAGCGCGCTCGTGTACGCGTGGACGGTGTTCGCGCGCTGACCTGCAGCGGAGGCGCGGCCCGGATATCGGGGCGGCCCGGAGGAGGGCTCGTGGGCGCGATCGACTACACCACCGCCGTGCAGCGGCTCGACGGCACCGAGCAGACCCTCGAGGCGTACCGAGGGAAGGTGCTGCTGGTCGTCAACACCGCCAGCAAGTGCGGCTTCACCCCGCAGTACGAGGGGCTGGAGGCGCTGTACCGGGCGCACCGGGAGGCGGGGCTCGTCGTGCTCGGCTTCCCCTGCGACCAGTTCGGCCACCAGGAGCCCGGCACCGCCGAGGAGATCGCGGCGTTCTGCGACGCGCGGTTCGGCGTGACCTTCCCGCTGCACGGCAAGGTCGAGGTCAACGGGCCGGGCGCGCACCCGCTGTTCACGGCGCTGAAGGCGGCGGCGCCCGGCCTGCTCGGCAGCACGCGGATCAAGTGGAACTTCACGAAGTTCCTGGTCGATCGGGACGGGCAGGTCGTGGCGCGGTACGCGCCGTTCACGGAGCCGCAGAAGATCGCGGCGGACGTGGAGGGGCTGCTGGCCCACCGCACAGCGTAGCCCCGGCGCGTCATCTGCTCCCTTCGAGGGTCAACCTCACCACCACGGGGGCGTCCGGGACCACCGCCGTCGACGTGACGGCGCCCAGGCACGCCGTCGTCGGGGTCTCCCGCGTCCAGCCCTCGAACGACCACGCGGCCCCCGTCCACGTGGCCGACCCGCGGGAGGTGCCTTGGTGGGGTCCGACCTCCAGGTGACAGCGCCAGGCCGCCGCCGTGAGGGCGTCCTGCCAGGTGGTGGGGTGGGTCAGGCCCAGGGCGACGAGGCGAGCGGTGGCATCGCGGAGCTCGTATCGTCGCTCTTCGCATTGCAAGGAATGGTGCGCCTCTTCGCCGCAGCGGTCGTCGAGGGTCGCGCGGAGCCGCTCGGACCACGCCCGCGCCCGCTCCCAGTCGCCCAGGGACACCGCTCGGTTCAACGACCAGGTCTCGATCCGGAGCGCGTTCTGAGGCGACTCGGTCGCGATGCTCGCCATCACGTCGAGGAGATCGGGCGTGACGGTGCGGAAGAACGAGCCGGCCTTCGTGAGCTCCATCGCCGCCTGCTCGCGCACGCGGGGGTCCGTCATCTCGTCGACGACGGTGGCGATGACGTCGCTTCGCCACGTGGCTCCCTCCATGTGGGGCATCTCTGCACGCACCAGGGCGAGCCGGGCGTGGTCGGCGACGGGGTGATCCGGGTAGGTCGACAGGACGTCGCGGGCGAGGTGCTGCAGGGGGCCGACCGCGTCCGCGGGGAAGTCGTCGCGGTGGAGGAGCGCTCGGCGCGCGGCCGGCGAGATCGACTCCCAGGTCTCGCCTGCTTCGACGTTGGCAGCGACGAAGGTCTGAAACGCGTCTCGCCAGCTCGCTTCGGCGTGGATCCACTCGACGTACAGCGCCGCCAGCGCCGCCTCCGGAGACGCCAGGTCGGCCTCGGGGCCGAGGAAGCCCTCTCGGGCCGCGGAGGCCAACACCTGGCGGCCTCCCTCGCCGTCCATGTCGTAGCCGTACCCACCCTGCGACAGCGCGACGATGCCACCGGGCGTCTCGAGCCCATCCAACCGGCCGATGTCCCACCGCGCGTCGTCCGCGCCGGGCCACAGGGAACCGAACGGCACGGGAGGGACGCTGTTCGTGAACCGGCTCACGTGCAGATCCCTGAGCCAGACGTGCAGCGAGGCCACCGGCAGGTCCGCCGCGGGCGCCTCGGCGCGCGGAGCCGACGGTGCGCGCCGGCCGGAGGGGCTCACGTCGGGGATCGCCTCGGGGTCGTCCACCCCGGGAACGCCTACCGCGTGGTGGCGGAGGAGCAGCGCCAGCGCCGCGAGGATCAGCGCTGCGAGGCACACTCTGCGTCGGCGATCTCGGTCCATGACTGTCAGGTGACAGTCTAGCCCAGGGCCAGCACCCCGTCGCCCTCGGCCGGGAACGTGCCCGCCGGGGCGCCCGCGGCGGCCAGCATCGCCCGGTACAGGTCGGCGGTCGGCGGTGCGCCGGGAAGACGAGGTGCTGCCCCCGTCCCGCGGCGCCGCCGCCGTGGCCGGCGAGCACGCGGGCGGGTCGTCCTGGCGGTGGGTGTTGCCGTCGGACAGCTCGGACGACAGCATCGCGGAGCAGCTGTCGAGCAGCGGGCGCCGTCGGCGTCCTCGACCTCGCCCAGGCGCTCCACGAGTGCGAGAACTCGCCCATCCGCCACACGTCGATCTGCGCGAGCTTCTCGATCTTGTCGAGGTCGCCGCGGTGGTGCGACAGCTCGTGGTGCGACTCGGGGATGCCGAGGAAGTCGTAGCTGCGCGTGGAGCCGCCGTCGTCGAGCATGAAGGTGACGATGCACTTTGGGTCACTGCAGCGCCAGGACGGTGAGGTCGGTCATGGCGCGGACGGCGTCGGGTAGGGGAGGCCGCTCGGCGGCGTCGCCGGCGTCGCACGTGGGCGGGGCCGCAGCCACGCGCACCTCGAGCTCGCGCAGGCCGGTGAGGTAGGCGTCGAGCTTGCGCTGGTCGGCGGGGTCGAGGCGGACCTGCAGCGAGCGGCGTCCTGCAGGACGGCGTCGAGGACGCTGGCCCGAGCGCGCTCTCGCAGCGCCGCCTGGGCCGGCGACAGCCCCGCTGGCGGTGCCGAACAGCCGGGTGAAGGCCCGGCAGGTCGGCGACGGGCGGGTGCGGCGTGGCGCCGTCGGTCAGGCGAGGTTGGTGACGTAGGCGCAGCTGTAGTCGTTGAAGCACGTGCGAGCGTGCTCGTGCCGCTGGCGCCGAGGCTCCGACGTGGGCAGCGGCGGTGGGGGCATCGAGGCGCGGCCGCCGCGAGCTGGTCGACGCTCGGGCCGTTGACGGGCGCCTCGCCCGGGCAGGCCCACCGGCACGCGGGTGAGGTAGGGGAGCCGGTGCGCGCGCGTGCTCGCCGGGCAGGTCCTGCATGGCCGCGTGGTTGGCGAGGCCGCTCCGACGGCGATCTCGTCGCGTACCGGCCCGAGCGGCGCGAGGGTGCGCGGGAGCACCGCGAGAGCGGCCCCGGCGACGCCGGCCGGTACTGGTCCATGACGACGCCGTTGGGCTCGTACCAGAAGATCAGGCGGACGGGCGGCGGGCCGAGCGGGGCCGCATGCACGGGCAGCGAGGGCAGCGCCGGCAGCGCCAGCACGCCGCCGAGGCCGGCGAGGAAGCCCCGCCGCGTGCGCGCGTCGTAGCGGGGCCAGGCGGACCAGCGGCTCATGGTGCGACCTCGCGGGTGGTGAACGGCGCGCTGGTGGCGATGGCCGTGGCCAGCGCGCGGAAGGTCCAGCCGCCGTCGGCGGACGCGGCCTGGATGGCGTCGAGCGCCGGGGCGTCGAGCGGCGTGGGCTGGCGGCCGAGGGCGTAGGTGAAGGCCTGCTCCACGAGGCACCGCTCGAAGCGCGCGTCGCCGGCGAGGACCGCCGACAGGTCGTCGGGGCCGTCGACGGGCTGGCCGAGCACCTCGCCCGTGGTGTCGACGGGCACGCCGTGGTCGGCGTCGCGCCAGGCGCCGAGCGCGTCGAAGTTCTCGAGGGCGAAGCCGATGTCGTCCATGGTGGCGTGGCAGGCGGCGCACTGCGGGTTCGCGCGGTGCGCCTCGAGCTGCTCGCGGACGGAGCCCGCGTCGTCGGTCTCGGCGAGCGGCGTGATGTTGGGCGGCGGCGGCGGCGGCGCGCTGCACAGCAGCTGCGACAGGACGAACTCGCCGCGGATGACGGGGCTCGTGCGGGTGGGGTACGCCGCGACGGCGAGCCAGCCGGCCTGGCCGAGCAGCCCGTGGCGGCCGGTGCCGGCGAGGTCGACCTCGCGCCAGCCGTCGACCGGCGGCAGGCCGTAGTGGGCGGCGAGCCGCGGGTCGACCTCCCAGCGGGTCGCGGTGAGGATCTCGTGCAGGTCGCGGTCGTCGTCGACGAAGGCGTCGAAGAAGCGGGCGGCCTCCTCGGCCATGGCGGCGCGCAGCGGGTCGTCGAGCTCCGGGAAGCGGGCAGGGTCCTTGTAGAGCGCGTCGATGGCGCGCAGGTACAGCCACTGCCCGGCGAAGTTCTCGGTGAGCGCGAGCGAGCGCGGATCGGCCAGCATGCGGTCGACCTGGGCGGCGATCTGGGCCGGCGTCTGCAGCGTGTCGTCGCGCGCGGCGTCGAACAGCGCGTCGTCGGGCATCGAGCTCCACAGGAAGTACGACAGCCGCGAGGCCAGCTCGTAGCCGGAGACGGGGGCAGCCTCGCCGGTGGCCGCGCGAGGCAGCTCGACCCGGTACAGGAACGAGGGGTGCAGCAGCGCCGCGACGACCGCCGTGCGCAGGGCCTCCTCGAACGTGCCGCCGCGGGCCGAGACCTCGCGGGCGAGCCCCAGGATCCGCTCCCGCTCGGGGCGGGTGACGGGCCGGCGCCAGGCGTGGGGGAGGAAGCGGTCGAGCGTGTCCTCGACGCAGGGCAGGTCGCCCCGCTCGGCGGGGTCGCAGCGCACCCAGCGCTCGCGGACGGGGTTGCCGCGGCGCGGGCCGGGGAGCCCGGGCCGCACGAGCTCGTCGGCCAGCTGCTGGGCGGCCAGCTCGTACAGCTCGACGTGCAGGGGCGACACGGAGAGCGTGTCGGCCTGGTTGTCGAAGCCGGCGGTCGTGTCGTCGGGCGGGAAGGCGCGGGCGGGCGTCTGGTCGGTGCCGAGCAGGTCGTGGACGGTGGCGTCGTACTCGGCGCGGTTCAGGCGGTGCAGCGCGACGCGGCCGGGCGCGCCGACCGCGACGGGGGCCGCGGGGAGGGTCACCGCGGCGGGATCGCCGCCGCAAGCGAGGGCGAGGAGCGCGATCATCGGCCCTGACCCGGGAAGGTGACGCGCTCGGCGCGCCAGCTGGCGAACCCGTCGGGTTGGACCGCGGGGTCGATGGTCTGGAGCAGGTGCCAGACCTCGTGGCCGCGCTCGTCGAACTCGACGATGCGGCTCTCCGCCCGCCGCCGCCTCCCACGCCGTGGTGAGCTGGCCGTCGCGGGCGATGATGCGGCCGAAGGTGCCGAGCACGTGGCCGTCCGGCAGGATGTCGTGGTCGCCGAGGCCGTTGGCGTACACCGGACCCACGGACTCGCCGAGGTCCAGTGCATAGCGCTGGCGGACCGTGCCGCGCACCTCGTCGATCTCGAAGGCGGCGAGCCGGCTGTGCAGCGCGGTGGGGTCGGGCGCTTCGTCCGAGGGCACCTCGCCCGGGCTGGCGCGCCAGTTGCCGTTGTCGAACACGGTCAGCAGGCCGTCGATCCGGCGCGCGGCGTGGGCGTGGTAGGGCAGCTCGGTGCCGGCGGTGGGCTCCAGCAGGGGCGCGTGCGCCGAGCGGCGCCGGTTGGCGCGGTTGCCGAGCACCCAGTCGATGCGCCCGGCGTCGGGATCGAGGAGCACGATCTCGTCCTGGTGCCGCAGCGAGACGCCGACCCGCCCGTCGGGCTCGACCCACACGGCGTTGGCGTGGCCCCACTCGTAGGCGTTGGTCCCGACGGCGCGCGACAGCGAGTCGAAGCCGATGCGCCGCGGATCGAGCAGCTTGGAGAGGTCGTAGCCCCACAGCAGGGCGCCGTCGGCGTCGAAGCGGGCGACCACGTCGGCGTCGATGCGCGCGGTGCCGCGGACGGTCGGGTCGTCGTAGGACAGCGGGTAGCCGTCGATCTGGCGGACGTTCTTCGACAGCACGACGTAGCCGCCGTCGTCGAGCGGGACCATGTCGTGGTGGAGGCGGCCGGGGAGGTCGACGGCGATCGCGTCGACGAGGTCCACGTCGGGCGGCTCGGCCGCCGAGTAGAAGCTGCGCAGCGGCGCCCCGAGCCACGACAGCTCGCGGATGGCGACGGCGCCGCGGCCGACCAGCGTGACGAGGTGGTCGCCGGCGGTGCGCGCCTCGAAGGTGCAGCTCTCCTGGCGCAGCAGGTAGACGACCTCGCCCTCGGCGTCGAGCACGACGGCCTGCTCGGCCTGGAAGCCGCCGCCCCACAGCGGCAGCAGCGTGAGGCGGTCGGGATCCCCGGGCGGCGCCGAGGTGACGACTTCGATGTGCAGCGCGGCCAGATCCAGAGCCGGCACGTGCACCGCCTGGACGGGGCCTGGCGCGCCGTCCACCGAGACGACGACGTCGTAGTGGCGGTCGGGGCGGAAGCCCAGCAGCGGGAGCGCGTCGGTGGGCCCGTCGACCGCGAAGGCGGCGTGGCCGACGTGGTCGTCATCGCTGGCCGCCCAGTCGATCTCCACGTTGGCAGGGCCGACAGCGTCGAGGTCGAGGGCGAACGAGAGCGGAGCGGCGTCTCCGGCGGGCCGGAGGGTCCAGGCGGCGTCGCTGCGGGTGACCGTGGAAGCGCCCGTGGCCTCGTCAAACGCCGTGGGGGCGTCGTCGGGGCGGCAGCCGAGCGGGAGCAGGAGGGCGAGCAGCGCTGACAAAGGGTCCTCCAGGGCCGCGAGGCGGTGGCTCCCTCTCGGCCCGCCGCGCGGCGAGTTGAGCTGGGAGCAACTGGAGGGCTGGCTGACGTCAGCGCGACTTCCGGAGGATCAACGTCACAGGGAGGTTACGTCCCGGCGCTGCGCGCGTGCTCAGTCTTCGCAGCGGCCGGGGAACACCTTCCAGCTCGTCGTCCCCACGCCGGCCGTGTCGCAGTCGTCGGTCATCACGAGGTCGGGGACGCCGTCGCCGGTGAGGTCGAGGGTGGACGCCGCGTAGTAGTCCTCGGCGCAGCCGACGTAGGTGTCTTCGGCGAGATCGTCGAGCCAGTCCCGCTCGGGGCCGCGGGGGAGCGCCCACTCGAGGGGCGTGGACGCGAAGCCGTCGCCCTGGTTCTCGAAGACCAGCCAGGCGTTGGTGCCGATGCCCGCGGTGTCGCAGTCGTCGGTCATGACGAGGTCGGGGCGCCCGTCGCCGGTGAGGTCGAGGGTGGAGACGGCGTAGTAGTCCTCGTCGCAGCCGACGTAGGTGTCCTCGTACAGGTCGTCGAGCCAGTCCCGCTCGAGGGCGTCGGGCAGCGCCCACTCGATGGGGGTCGCCGCGAAGCCGGTGCCCGTGTTCTCGAACACGCGCCACGACGTGGTCCCCACGCCGGCGACGTCGCAGGCGTCGGTCTGGACGAGGTCGGGCAGGCCGTCGCCGGTGAGGTCGAGGGTGGAGACGGCGTAGTAGTCCTCGGCGCAGCCGACGTAGGTGTCCTCGGCGAGGTCGTCGAGCCAGTCGGCGGCGATGGGGGTCGGCAGCGGCCAGTGCAGCGGCTCGTCGGCGAAGCCGGCGCCGGTGTTCTCGAAGACCAGCCACTCGGAGGTGCCCACCCCGCCGGCGTCGCAGTCGTCGGTCTGGACGAGGTCGGGCAGGCCGTCGCCGGTGAGGTCGAAGGTGGAGACGGCGTAGTAGTCCTGGGCGCAGCCGGTGGGTGTCCTCGTAGAGGTCGTCGAGCCAGTCGCGCTCGGGCCCGCGCGGCAGCGGCCAGTGCGTGGGCTGGTTGGCGAAGCCGTCGCCCAGGTTCTCGTAGACCAGCCACTCGGTCGTGCCCACGCCGGCGTCGTCGCAGTCGTCGGTCATGACGAGGTCGGGGCGGCCATCCCCGGTGAGGTCGAGGGTGGAGACGGCGTAGTAGCCGGTGGCGCAGCCGACGTAGGTGTCTTCGGACAGGTCGTCGAGCCAGTCGGCGCCGAGTGGGTCGGGCAGCGCCCAGTCGATGGGGGTCGGCGCGAAGCCGCCGCCCGTGTTCGGGTACACGCGCCAGGTGGTCGTCCCGACGCCGGCCGCGTCGCAGGCGTCGGTCTGGACGAGGTCGGGCAGGCCGTCGCCGGTGAGGTCGAGCGTGGCGATGGCGTAGTAGTCCTCGGCGCAGCCGACGTAGGTGTCCTCGTAGAGATCGTCGAGCCAGTCGGCGCCGAGCGGGGCGGGGAGCGCCCACTCGAGGGGGTCCTCGGCGAAGCCCGTGGGCGTGCAGGTGGACGGGTCGCAGTCGTTGTCGACGCCGTCCAGCGGGACCTCGCGGTGGTCGGGGTTCACGTCGGGGTCGTCGTCGTCGCAGTCGTCGGCGGCGGGGAAGCCGTCGCCGTCGAGGTCGTCGTCGGGCGTGTCGGGACGGCAGTCGTCGTCGACGCCGTTGTAGGGCTCCTCGGCGGCGTCGGGGTGGACGTCGGGGTCGCTGTCGTCGCAGTCGACGGCGCCGACGTAGCCGTCGCCGTCGTTGTCGGCGTCCGGGTCGCCCGCGGCGGGCAGCCCCGGGTTGCCGCGGCAGCCGGCCAGCAGCGCCACGATCATCCCCGCCTTCGTCCACGTCCCCCGCACCGTCCCCATCGCAGCCTCCCGCTGCAACGTGCCGGGTGATACAGCCCCCGGCCCGTTTCGGGATGTGACGACGCTGCATGGCGATCCGGTTCGACGACGCTGCGCGCACCGTGTCGCTGTCGGTGCGCGACCTGGCGGCCGACGGTGCGGCCTCGGGCCACCTCGCCCTGCCCGTGGTGCGCTCGCGCGCGGCGCGGGCCGAGGCGGGGCGGCGGGTGCACACGGCCTGGCAGCTCGAGCGCGCCGACCAGAGCGTGGGCTACCGGGCCGAGCTCACCGTCCGCCGCACCCTCGCGGTCGGGGACTGGACGGTCCAGCTGCTGGGGCGGGTGGATGGCGTCGACGAGGAGGGCGGGCGGCGCGTCGTCGAGGAGATCAAGAGCACGCCGCTCGACGCGGGGCGCCTGTACCGCACGCGCGCCGAGGACTGGCCGGCCTGGCTCGCGCAGCTCGAGATCTACCTGTGGATGCTGCACGACCAGGCGCCCGGCGATGCGCCGCCGCTCGGCCGGCTGGTGCTGGTCTCGCTGGCCGACGGCAGCCGCCACGTCATCGGGGTCGCGCTGGACGCCGACGCCGTCGAGGTGCGGATCCGCGGGCAGCTCGGCGCGATCGTCGCCGCGCGCGACCGGCACCTGGCCTGGCTCGCCGCGCGCCGGCCGCGGACCGTGCCGCTGCCCCACGCCGGCTGGCGCGACGGGCAGCGCGAGATCGCCGAGGCCGTGGAGTGGGGCCTCGAGGCGGGCCACGCGGTGCTCGTGCAGGCGCCCACCGGGCTCGGCAAGACCGACGCCGCGCTGGTGGGCGCCCTGGCGCTGGCGCTGCGCACCGACCGCCAGCTCTTCTGGGCGACGGCGCGCAACACGCAGCAGGCGGGGGTGCTGCGCGCGGCCCAGCGGCTGCGGGCGGCGGGCCTGCCGCTGCGCGTGGTGCAGCTCGGCGCGCCGAGCGGCTGTGCCTCAACCGCGTCGTCGACTGCCGCTGACGCCTGCCGCTACGCCGAGGGCTACTTCGAGCGGCTCGCGGCTTCACCGGGCTCGTCCCCGCGCTGGGCGACGCCGAGGCGGCCGTCCCGCCGAGGATCTGCGCGCTGCTCGGCCGAGGCAGCACAAGCTGTGCCCGTTCGAGCTCGGCGTGGCGCTGGTCGGCCGGGTGGACCTGGTGGTGGGGGACTACAACCACGCGCTGGACCCGTCGGTGCGGCTCGCGACCCTCGACGAGGAGCCGGACCGGTGGATCGTCGTCGCGGACGAGGTGCACCAGCTCGTGGACCGCGCCCGCGACTGGATCTCGCCGGCGATCGAGGCAGCCGCGGCGCGCGCAGCGGCGCGGCGTATAGGCCGCGGGGCCGGCGTTCGCCGTTCGTGCGGCTGGCGGAGCGGGCGGAGGCGCTGGTGGTGGCGGCGTCGCAGGGCCGCGGTCCGCCGGGTCGACGACCAGGCCGTCGTCGCGCTGCCCGAGGAGGAGCTGCACGCGCTCGCACAGGCCGTCGACGACGTGGGCATCGACTACGCGCTGCTGCGCGCCGACCAGCTCGTGCTGCTGGGCGACGGGCGCCAGCAGGACCCGTGGCTCGTGCTGGCGCGCCGGATCCTGCGCCTGTCGGCGGGCTCGCCGACCGCGACGACCGCACCGTCGCCGTCGCCCGCGGCGCCCGGCGACGAGCGAGTCAGCCTGTGCCTCGACCCGAGCCGCTCGCTCGGGGAGCGCCTCAGGCGCCCTGGCGGCTTCGTCAGGCTCGGCGACGCTGCTTCATACGGAACTACCGGACCTGCTGGGGCTCGACCCCGAGCGGACCGACGTGGTCGGGTGAGCTCGCCGTTCCTGGCAGGGCGGCGGCGGAAGGTCGTCGTGGCCCCGCGCGTGTCGACGGCGTTCAAGGACCATGAGCGCACGCCGCGCCCACGGCGGCGCTGATCCGCGCTGCGTGGCGGAGGTGCCCGGCAACGTCGCCGTCTACTTCCCATCCTTCGCGATGCTCGACGATCTGGTGCCCCGGGCGCGGGCCAGCCCCGCGGTCTTCAGCTGCGGCTGGGTCGTCCAGGCGCGCGGCATGGACGAGGCGCTGCGCGAGGAGGCGCTGCGGCAGCTGTCGTCCGACGGCCCGCCGCGGGTGCTGTGCGCCGTGCTCGGCGGCGTGTTCGCCGAGGGGGTCGACCTGCCGCCGGGCGCGCTCGACGCCGTCATCGTGGTGGGCCCCGCGCTGCCGCCCGTCGGCCTGGAGCGCGACCTGCTGCGCGAGCACTACGAGGGGCGGTTCGGCGAGGGCTTCCGGCTGGCGTCGCTCGTGCCGGGGCTGACCCGGGTGGTGCAGGCCGCCGGGCGGCTGATCCGGCGCCCCGAAGACCGCGGCGTGGTCGTGCTCATGGACCGGCGCTTCCGCTGGCGCGACGTGCTGGCGCTGCTCCCCGAGGGGTGGGACCCGCAGGTGGCCGCCGATCCGGTATCCGAGATCCGGGGGTTCTTCGAACGGGATCCCGAGGGTGTCGCGCCGGATCCGATCGGCGGGCCGGGCGCGGTAGAATGAGGGCATGAAGGACTTCGACACCGAGCGCTGGGGCGCTCACCGCCGGCCGTTCGACAGGCTCGAGGCGCGGGTCGTCCGCCTGGCGCTCAAGCGCGACGAGCCCGACGCGCAGGTCGTCGCCGAGCGGCTCCGCTACGCGCTGTCGTTCGCGCGGCTCACGGCGGTGCGCAACCGCGACGGGGTCGAGGTCGACGTGAGCGGCCCGCTGGCGCTGCACGCGAAGTGGGTGCTCGAGACGCTCGAGCCGCGCATCGTGCGGGCCGACGGCATCTGGCAGGCCTCGCGGGAGCTGCCGGAGGTGCTCCGGCGCACGCGCCAGGCGCGGCGCAGCCTGCTCGAGCACCTGCCCATCGACCGCGACAGCCTCGAGGAGGAGGTCACCACGCGGCTGCTCGCCGTGGTCAGCGGCGGGGGCGGGGGCGCGGGCTACGTCTACCCGGGCGCCTACGAGCAGCTCGAGCGGCACGGCCTCGTCCCCGACCTGATGGTCGGGACCTCGATGGGCGCGCTGATGTCGATGTTCCGGGCGCGGCTGCGGCGCTACGACTTCGCGCCGCTCGTGTCGGCGGCGCGGCGGCTGTCGTGGGGCGGCGTGTTCCAGGTGCTCGAGACGACGAACCGCTACGGGCTGCCCGCGACCCTGCGGCTGTGCCTGCGCACCGCGCTCGGGAGCCTGTTCGAGCGGGAAGACGGCCAGCCCATGCGGTTCAGCGACTGCGAGATCCCGCTCGTCATCGTGGTGACGGGGATCACGGTCGACGCGATGAAGCACGACCTCGGCTTCTACGAGCACCTGCTCGACGACGACGTGCAGCGCTCGGGGATCGGCTCGGGGCTGCACGGGACGCTCAAGGCGCTGCGGATCCTGCGGGAGTTCCTCGCGCGCCCCGACGCGCTGCGGTGCATCGGGCTCGGGCGCGACCCGGGCACGGAGGAGTTCGACATCCTCGACGCTGCGGGCTTCTCGGGCGCCGTCCCGGGCGTCATCCACTACGACGTCATCCGCGACGACCCGCGGATGCACCGCATGCTCGACCA
>JAWKRQ010000032.1:0-110380 GCA_041389545.1 Myxococcota bacterium
GCCGGGTGCAGCACGTCGCCGTGGATGACGGGGATGCCCGCCTCCCGCAGCTTCTTCACCAGCGACGGCGCGATCTCCACCGCCAGCACGTCGTGGCCGGCGGCCGCCAGCGGCACCGCGTTGCGCCCCGACCCCGCGCCCAGATCGAGCACCTTCGCCCCGGCCGGCAGCGCCGCCGCCGCCTGCAGGACCGCGGCGTCGGGGTGCGCGCCGAACAGCGGCGCCGGCCGCCCCGTGGCCCACTCGTCGTAGGCCTCGGCGGCGCTGCGCTCCACGGGCTGCGCCCGGTACTTCAGCACCCCGCCGACGGCCCGCCAGCGCACGTCCACCCGGGCGTGCGTCCCCGAGGACCAGGCCTGGTCGAGGGCCGCGCCGAGCGCGTCGCGCAGGGCGTCGAGCGCCGCGGGATCGAGCGGGCAGCCGACCCCGGCGAACACGCCCGCCAGGCGCTCGACGTACAGCTCGCAGGCTGCCGGCACGGGCAGCAGCGAGATCTGGCCGGAGCTGCGCGCGCGCCCGTCGAGGCGCGGCACCAGACGCGGGTCCATCCTAGAAGAAGGCCCCCGCGAGATCGAGCCAGTCGACGGGCGGGATCACGAGCCCCACCATCGCCATGCACATCTCGTCGCTCGTCTCCTCGCCCCACCAGACGGTCTGCGGCTCGTCGGCCCCCGACGCCTGGAGGTTCAGGTCCAGGTACGGGTTGCTGCGGCTGTTGTCGTAGGTGCAGCGCACGTCGATGGTGTCGCCCGGGGAGATGACGGGGAGCGAGCCCGTCTGCGGGTCGTACAGGTAGGAGGTCTGGAAGTCGAAGCGGTAGCCGGGCGTGTGCACGAGGCACTCGTCGTCGCCGCCGTGGTGCAGCGTGACCAGCATCTCGTTGCCGAGGTAGTGCATGTGCGGCGTGATGGCGAACACCGTGAGATCCCAGGGCACGTACGTCGGGATCTCGAGGCTCACCGTCTCCGTGTGGTCCGACGCGCCCGCCGGGATCTCGAACTTGCCGTCGGCGGGGTGCGCCCCGAACGGGATGTCGACGAGGTACCAGGTCGTGTGGTGCGCGGGCTGCGTCTTCGTCCACTTCAGCGCGATCTGCGACTGGTCGATCTCGGTGGTGGTCCCGGTCGGGTGGTAGTGGACGTTGACGACGAGGGACGCGCCCGGGTGGAACAGCGTCCCGGCGTCGTCGGGCGCCCGCATCGGCGAGCCGCCCGGCGTCCACGCGGCGACGAGCTCGGTGGGCCACACGTCGGGCTCGCCCGAGCACGGGTAGCTGCCGTCGGCGCCGGCGCGGCCCGCGGACTGGTCCTCCGGGTCGTTCCAGACGAGGACGTGGTGCACGACGAGATCGTTGTCGGGGATCACCTCGAGGCCCGTGATCCACACGTCCTCGGTGTTGCCGACCTCGACCCGGAAGCAGCGGTAGATGTCGCGGTCGCCCGTGACCTCGTAGGGCGACTGCAGCGACAGCACGGCGTCGGGGGCGTCGAGGTGGTCGGGCGCGGGCAGCGCGGCCGGGCCGGCGGGCTCGCCCTCGGGCGCGCCGGCGTCGGCCCAGTCGTGCAGCAGCTGCTTCTCGTCGTCCGACAGGTGGTTGTCGTCCTGGAAGCCGATCTGCATGTCGCACTCGTCGTCGGACACCGCGAAGAACGGCGGCATGCGCCCCTCGTCGACCGAGGCGACGATCGCGTCGGCCCAGGGCGACGCCTGCGCGTAGGTGGCGACGGAGAACGGCGCGATGCCGCCGTCCTGGTGGCAGGCGCCGCAGTGCTCGGCGAGGATCGGCGCCACGTCCTGGTTGTACGTCGGCCCGCCCTCGACCTGCCCCTGCTCCGCACCGCTGCAGCCCGCTGCGAGCAGCGCCGCAGCCATCCACCGTCCGAAGTTCATCCCGGCCTCCGTCGCGTCGGCATCCTACAACGTCGCGGCGCCGGCAGTATTGTCGGGGACGGGATACCGTGGGCGCCATGACCGTCGGCGCGGTGCTCACCCTGGTCGCGATCCTCGTGGCGCTGGCGCTGATGGTCACCGACCTGCTGTCGCCCGACGTGGCGCTGCTCGGCGCCGTCGTCGCCCTGGCCGTGCTCGGCGTGGTCACGCCCACCGAGGCGCTCTCGGGCTTCGCCAACCACGGCATGCTCACCGTCGCCGGCCTGTTCGTCATCGCCGACGGCCTCGACCGCACCGGCGCCGTCGAGCGCCTGTCGACCCGCGTGCTCGGCCAGCCGCGCACCCCGCGCGCCGCCCTGGCCCGGATGGTGCCGCCCATCGTGCTCGCGAGCGCCGTCCTCAACAACACCGCCGTGGTCGCCGCCACCCTGCCCGCGGTGCGCGACTGGTCGCGCCGGATGGGCATCGCCCCGTCGCGCGTGCTGATGGCGCTGTCGTACGCGTCGATCCTCGGCGGCACCTGCACCCTCATCGGCACGAGCACCAACCTCGTCGTCGCGGGCCTCGTCCACGACGCCCTGCCCGACCACCCGGGCCTGACCGTCCCCGGCTTCTTCGACATCACGCCGCTCGGCGTGCCCGTCGCGCTGGTGGGCATGGCCGTGCTGGTGCTGCTCGGCCCGGTGCTGCTGCCCGATCGCGGCGGCAACCTCGACGCCGCCGCGTCCGACCGCGACCTCACCGCCGAGCTGCTCGTCGCCGGCGCCCCCATCGCGGGCGCCACCATCGAGCAGGCCGGGCTGCGGCACCTGCCGGGCCTGTTCGTGGCCGAGGTCATCCGCGGCGACCACGTCATCACCGCCGTCGGCAGCGACGTGGTCCTCGAGGCCGGCGACCAGCTGGTCTTCGTCGGCGACATCCAGCGCGTGGCCGAGATCCGGCGCATGCCCGGCCTCGACGCCCCCAAGGCCCACCGCTTCGACCCCCGCCGCGGCGATCGGCTGCTGGCCCAGGTCGTCGTGTCGCAGCGGAGCGCGCTGCTCGGCCGCGCCCTGCGCGACAGCGGCTTCCGCTCGCACTACCACGCCGTCGTGCTCGCGGTCTCGAGCGGCGGCGAGCGGGTCCGCGGCCGGCTCGGCGACCACGTCTTCCGCGCCGGCGACCTGCTGCTCGTCGAGGCCCACCGCGAGTTCCTCACCGAAGACGCCACCCGCCGCGACTTCACCGTGGTCAGCCGCCTCGAGGCCACACCCCCGCGCCGCGATCGCTCCGGGCGGGCGCTCGGCGTGCTGCTGGCCGTCATCGTCGCGCTGGCGTTCGGCGCGCCGCCCGCCGTGGTGGGCTTCGCCGGCGCCGGGGCGATGATCGCGCTGCGGTGCCTGTCGGTCGCCGAGGCCCGCGACGCCGTCGACGTCCAGGTGGTGGTCGCCATCGCCGCCGCGCTGGGGCTCGGCAGCGCCATGCACGCCACCGGGCTCGACGGCGACATCGTCGGCCTGCTCTCCCCAGGCCGGCTAGGCGCTCGCCCACATCGCTGATCGTGCTGTACCTGCTCACCGCCGTCGTCACCGAGGTCGTCACCAACAACGCCGCCGCCGCCCTGGCCCTGCCCATCGGCCTCGCGCTGGCGAGCAGCTCCACGTCTCGCCCATGCCGTACGTCTTCGCCGTGACGATGGCGGCCTCGGCGAGCTTCGTCACGCCGATCGGCTACCAGACGAACCTCATGGTGTACGGCCCCGGCTTCGCGGCGTGGACTTCGCCCGCGCCGGCTTCCCGCTCGCCCTGTCCTGCGCCGCGGTCACCCCTGCACGCTCGCCCCGCTGCTGTGGCCCTTCTGACGGCGTTCTACGCCCAGGAGCGCCGCGCCGCCGGCGTCCGCATCCGCGCCCACCGCGACGTGGACCCCGAGGCCCTCGCCGTCGCCGCCCGCCGGATCCGCCGCCTGCTGCGCGGCTGCCCGGAGGTCCGCGCCAACCTGGCGGCGGCCGGCGCCGAGCTGCACGTCATCGGGCGCGAACAGGCCGTCACCGACCTCCCGATGTACCGCCACCGCGCGGGCGTCCCCTTCGAGGGCGCCCTCACCATGGACAAGCGCGGCCGCGGCTACGGCGGCCTCTTCGCCTGCTGCGCCGAGGAGTCGCTGCTGCGGCTGCCCACGGCCCGCCACCGCGACCACCGCGACGTCTGCAGCCACGAGGTGGCGCACACCGTGCTCGACTTCGGCCTCGACGAGCGGCTGCGGCAGCGTCGTCGCGCGGTACGACGCCGCGCGCCCGCGCTGGGCCGGCGCCTACGCCGCCCACCAACGCGGCGGAGCTGTTCGCCGAGGCCACGGTGGCTCGTGGGCAGCCGCGGCGACACGGCGCGCTCCACGCGCCCGCCCGGCCGGCCTGGCTCCGCGCACGATCCCGAGACCCACGCGCTGCTGCGCGGCGTGTACGGCGGGCGCCTCGTCCCCGACGCCGTCCGGTGGCGGCCGCTCCGACCGCGGCGACCGGGCGGCCCGTCCGCACCGAGCCGCTCGCCGTCGCGGCTGCTCGTCGTCAACCGCACCGAGGGCCCCGTCCGCTGCACCTGGGTCGACTTCGCGGGCGCCGCCCGTCGACTACAGGACGGTCGGCCCCGAGGGCGCCATCGCCCTGCGCACCTGGTCAGGACACCGGTGGCGCCTCGGAGGTGACGCCGACGTGGAGTTCGTGGCACGATCCGGGGGCTGCCGGGTGACGCTCGGGCCCCCCGACCGGGCATGAGCCCCCGATGCGGAGGGTCCCGATGTCGCGATGGATGGCGCTGTGCCTGGTGCTCACGGCGGGCTGTACGAAGGACGAGCCCACGGACGGGGTCCACACCGACGACCCGACCACCACGACCACGACGGTGCCCACCAGCTCCACGGTGAGCACGACGTCCACGGGCGAGACGGGCACGACCCACACGGGCGACACCGGCACCACCGTCACCGGCGAGGTCGTCGACTGCGCCGCGCTCTCCGCCTCGCCGCTGTCGGCGCAGATCCTGGCCGGGCCGCGCGCGCACCACGGGCTCGCGTTCGACGACCTCGGGAACCTGCTCGGCACGCGCAACAACGACATCCTCGCCTGGGATTCCTTCGGCGGGCAGGCCGTGTACTCGCCGGGCTTCGGCTACTCCGAGCAGTTCGACATGGCGCCCGACGGCAACCTGTACGTGGCCGCCGGCAACGCGATCCGGCAGGTGGCCCCGAGCGGCGCCTACGTCAACGTGGGCACGGGCATCAGCGCCTACGGGCTCAAGGTCGGCCCGGACGGGATGATCTACGCCGCCGACAACAACCAGATCTTCCGGGTGGACCCCGTCGCGCAGACCCAGCAGGTCTACCTGCCGAGCGGCGGCGGGCGCAGCCCCCGCGTCATGGACTGGAGCCCGGACGGCACGAAGTTCTACTTCGCCGAGCTCAACGGCGGGCGCGTCTTCTACATGGACCTCGACAGCAACTACGATCCGATCGGCGCCCCCACGGTCCTCGCGAACATCGGCGGCTCCTACCACGACGGGATCGCGGTCGACGTGTGCGGCAACCTCTACGTCGCCGTGTACTCGGCGTCGGCGATGTACCGCATCACGCCCGCGGGGCAGGTCTCGACCTTCACCGACACGCCGCTGCAGAACTACGGCCACGGCGTGCAGTTCGGCAGCGGCGTGGGCGGCTGGCGGGCGGACGCGCTGTACGTCCCGCAGCCCTACAACGGCGACACGGTCGCGGAGATGGTGATCGGCGTGTACCACCGCACCTGGGGCGGCACGGTCGTCAACGCGCCCTGACGTGACCCGCGCTGGCCCTCAGCGCGGCTCCGACTGCGCCTCCAGGCGCCGGCCGACCCGCAGCCGCGCCATGCGCGCCTCGACGGGCAGCGGCGAGGCCTGGTCGGCATCGCGCCAGCGGCGCTGGGCGGCCTCGCGCCAGCGGGCGGCCGCGGCGGGATCGCCGGCGGCGTCGGCCAGGGCGGCCTCCATCAGCTCGAGCGCGCCGAGCAGCTGCTCCAGGGCGGCGCCCACCTGCGGGTCGGCGACCTCCGCCTGGCAGCGCCGCGCGGCGTCGAACAGGCGCCGGGCGGCGTCCTGGTCGCTGGCCTCGGCCTCGAGCGCCGCGGCCCAGGCGCAGAACAGGGCCAGCAGCCGCCGCTCGCCGCCCGCCTCGAGCAGGTTCAGCGCCCGCCGGTAGGACTCGCGCGCCGCCTCGAGCTGGTCGGCCAGGTGGTGGGAGACGCCGAGCAGCCCGGTGACGGCGCCCTCCGCCGCGGGGTCGCCGCGGTCGCGGTCGATGGCCAGGGCCTCGAGCAGGTGGGCGCGGGCCTTGTCGGGCCGGCCGTGGACCACCTCGAGCAGGCCGAGGTACTGCAGCGCCTGGGCCTCGTCGGCGCGCTCGCCGGTCCACCGCGCCACGGCGACGGCCTCGGTCAGCGCCTCCTCGGCCTCGACGTAGCGGCCGAGGTGGACGTCGACGAGGCCGAGATCGGCGCGCACCCCGCTCTCGTGGGTGGTGCCGCCGAGGGCGCGGTTGCGGGCGATGGAGGCGGCGTAGCGCTCGCTGGCGGCCTCGTAGTGGCCCAGGCGGCGCTCGAGCAGCGCCTGCCAGGCCAGGGCGCGCGCCTGCTCGCGGACGGCGCCGTGGGCCTCGAGCTCCGCGACGCTGCGGCCGAGCGCGGCCTCGGCCTCGGGCAGGTGCCCGAGCATCAGGTGCAGCCGCCCGAGGACGGCGCGGGCGGTCGCGGAGGAGGCGGGCTCGAGGCCCTCCTCGTCGCCGGCCAGCGCCTGCTGGAGCGCCGCGAGGTCGGCGGCGGTGGCGCCGAACGTCAGGTGGGCGTTGCCCTGCTCGATGCAGACGAGCAGCGAGCCCTGGCGGTCGGGCCAGCGCTCGGCGATCGACGCCGCCCGCTCGAGGTCGACGAAGCACTGCGAGCTGCGCCCGGCCAGCCGCAGCAGCTCGGCCCGAGCCAGCAGCACGCGCAGCTGCAGCAGCGGGTCGCTGTCGAGGACGGCGTCGCAGCGGCGGAGCACGGCGTCGAGCAGCTCGAGCCCGACGAACAGCGGCCCGCGCGCCTGGAGCACCGGCCGGAGCGCCAGGCAGGCGCGCATGGCGAGCTCGACGGCGCCCGAGTCGTCGCGCTCGGGGGCGATGCCGATGCGCACGGCCTCGACCAGGCCGTCCCAGTCGGCGGCGAGGCGGGCGACGATCTCGGGCCGGTCGGCGCGATCGGCGAGCGGCAGCAGCGCGAGGCAGCCCTCGACGAGCTGCGTGGCGCGGCGCTCGCGCAGGTCGGCGCACTCGCCCGCGGGCAGCCGGCCGAGCACGAGCGCGGCCACCGCGGGCTCGACGGCGTAGCGGTGGATGCCGACGGCGGAGGGGTCGGCGTGCTCGCGGACGAGGCCCCGGCGCTCGAGCAGGTCGACCATGCGGACCAGCCCGCCGGTGCCCGCCTCGCCGTCGCCGAGCGCGCGGACGTCGAAGCTGCCGGGGAGCGCGGCGCAGTCGACCAGGACCTGGAACTCGTCCACGTCGAGCAGCTCGATGAGCTGCTCCACCAGCGAGTCGGGCTGCAGCGTGCCGTCGCGCAGCCGCTCGAGCTGCTGGTCGGGCGGCAGGCGGTCGACGAAGCCCGCGAGCAGGCGGATCGGCAGCGGGAGCCCGCCGATCGCGCCGACCAGCTCGGACAGCAGGTTCGGGTCCTCGACGGTGAAGTCCTCGTCGATGCCGCGGGCCCGGGTGGAGTAGACGCGCGTGGCCTCGCCGCGCTGCGGGTTCTGCGGGGTGGGCAGGAGCAGGGGGCGGACGCGGTACTCGACCTCGCCCGCCAGACGCAGCGGCTCGGGGCCGCTCACGAGCAGGCACAGGCCCGGGGCCAGGCGCAGCCACTGGTCGAGCGCGGCGCGCACCTCGGGGGCCGGGCTCGTGACGGCGTCGATGACGAGGAGCAGCGGGCCGCGGGCGGCGAGGGCGTGGCCCAGCTGGTCGACGGCGGCGGCCACCGAC
Source organism: Myxococcota bacterium (assembly GCA_041389545.1). Lineage (GTDB taxonomy): Bacteria > Myxococcota_A > UBA796 > UBA796 > JACKER01. The sequence goes on from JAWKRQ010000032.1 coordinate 7,903, forward strand.
GCGCGCTCGGCCAGCGGGACGCGCAGCGCCCAGGACGCCGCGCGGCACAGCGCGCCCACGGTGGGCTCGTCGACTCGGCAGAACCAGCCGCCGCCGGCGAAGCGGCCGTCGGCGGCGCGGGCGGCGGCGAACTGGCGGACGAGCCGGCTCTTCCCCACCCCGGGCGGGCCCGTGACCACGATGGCGCGCACGCCGAGGTGGAGCAGCTCCGACAGCGCAGCGAGGTCGCCCTGGCGCCCGTAGGCGGGCTCGTCGCCCGGCGGGACGTTGGAGCGCCGCACCCGCTGCGTCTCGATGTCGGCGAAGCGCCGCCCGTCGAGGCTCGCGGGCAGGGCCTGCAGCAGGCGCAGCTCGCCGTCGACCGCGGCGAGGCTGTGGGCGCCGAGCTCGCGCACGACGGCGCTCGGCAGGGCCTCGGCGTCGAACCCGTCGGCAGCAGCGCCCGTCAGCAGGATCTGGCCGCCGTGGGCCACCGCGGCCACGCGCGCCACCTGGTACACTGCGGGGCCGTCCACGCCGCCGTCGCTGGCCTCGGCCACCCGCCCGACGTGCACGGCGACGCGCGCCCGCAGCCCGCGGAACAGCACGCCGCCGTCGGGCCCGCGCTCCTCGGCGGCCTCGGGGCGCACGAGCAGCGTGGCGGGCCAGTCGAGGCCCAGGAGCTCGATCTGGAGGGTGAGGGCGAAGTCGACGGCCTCGGAGACGGCGTCGAAGCGGAGCAGCTGCCCGCGGGCCGCGGAGGTGACGAGGTGCCCGCCGGTGCGATCCGCGACCCGGGAGACGGCGGCGTCGAACAGCACGCGCCCGCGGGCGAACGCGGCCGGGACCCGCGCGCGCAGGGCGCTCGCTCCCACCACCTCCACCAGGGCCACGCAGCCGATGCCGGGCGCCACTGCCATGGGGGGCATTCTGCACCAGCCGGCGCGCCGTGGGGGCCGACCGTGCATCGCGGGCCGGGGAGCGCGATCAACGCGCGATCCCCTCCCGTCGCCCTACAGCTCGGCCAGGATCCTCGCCTGGACCTCGTCGAACTGCGCCTGGTCGATGAGGCCCTCGTCGAGCATCTCCCGCGCCCGCTTCAGCCGCTCCTTCGGGTCGGGCTCGGGCTCGGCCTCCGGCGCCGGCGCGCTCTTGCCGCGCTCGGCGGCGTCGCGCGCGAGGTCCATCGCGTCGGAGTCGCGCATCTTCTCGGGGCGGAACGCGCTGCGCGCGCTGGCCGCGGCGTCCTTGTAGACCTCGCGCATCCGGTCGCGCGGCAGGTCGCCGTGCTGGAAGTAGGCGTCGGCCACGGCCCCGATCCCGAGCGTGGACGCGAACATGAACGGCGCGGCCACGAGCCCGCCGAGGCCCGGCAGCACGAACTTGGCCGCGGTGGTGGCCAGGCGCGAGCCGACGAGCGACAAGCCCACCGTCGCGCCGATCTGCACCACGAGCTCCATCGCGGACTCGCGGGTGATCGTCCGCCCGTGGTGGTTGGCGATGCCCACGACCATGCCGACGTGCAGCGGCATCACGCCGATGATCTCGGAGCCCGGGATGGGCAGGATGGTGAGGGCGGCGGCGGCATAGCCGCAGCGCTCGACCAGGCGGTTGACCTCGGGGTGTGCGCTGACGGCCACGAACCCTCCCACGGGACCCTCCAGGGGTGATGCTGATGCGTACGTGCTCCCGTCTCGGATAACTGCACCCCCGGGAGGCGGGCGTGATCCTGCTCGACGGGGCGGTGGGGACCGCCCTGGAGGCCGCGGGCTACCGCGCCGACGGCCCCGCCTGGACGGCAGCCGCCTGCGACGAGGCCCCGGAGCTGCTGTCCGCCGTCCACGCCGCCTACGCCGCGGCCGGCGCGACCGTCCACACGGCGAACACGTTCCGCACCACGCCCCGCGGGTCGGGGACGCGCTGGGAAGGCCGCCTGCGCCGCTCCCTGGCCCTGGCTCGCGCCGCCGTGCCGCCCGGGCACCGGATCGCCGGCAGCCTCGCGCCCCTCGAGGACTGCTGGCACCCCGAGCGCTCGCCGCCCCACCCCGACGCCGAGCTGCGCGACATCGCCGCCGCGCTGCTCGACGCCGGCGCCGACCTGGTGCTCTGCGAGACGTTCTCGCACCCCGGCGAGGCGCTGGCCGCCGTGCGCGCGGGGGTCGCCACGGGCGCGCCGACCTGGCTCGCCCTCACCGCCGGTCCCCGCGCCGATCTGCTCGCCCCCGGCGACCTCGGCGAGATCGCGCGCCGCGCCGTCGACCTCGGCGCCGAGGCGGTCCTCGTGAACTGCGTGCCCGCGCTGCGGGTCGGGCCGTACCTGGCGGCGCTGGGCGGGCTCGACGTGCCGCGCGGCGTCTACGCGAACGCCGGCGATCCGGCCGACGGCCTCGGCTGGGGCGCCCCCGACGGCCCGGCCCGGTACGCCGAGCAGGCGCGCGCCTGGGCCCGGGCGGGCGCGACGCTGATCGGCGGCTGCTGCGGCACCGGTCCCGACCACGTCCGGGCGTTGGCGGCCGCCTCGCTCCGGTGACGGCGCCCCCGGCGCGTGGTAGCAACCAGGAGAGGAGGGCCCCCTGGCCGACGACCTTCCACAGCAGCGGGCGCTCGCGAAGCTGCGCGAGCCGTCCGGCGAGGCGCTGACGGCCCTCGCCCGCATGGTGGTCGAGCAGACCACCGAGACCCCGCTCGCCACCATCGCGACGCCGCGCTGGATCGCGGGGCAGCTCGCCGCCGCGCTGGAGGCCGGCACCCGCGGCGACCTGCTGCGGGGCTGGGTCGACCGCCGCATCGCGTCCGAGCGCGACCGGTGGGGCGAGGAAGAGCGCTCGCTGCGGGCGTTCGTGCCCGACGAGGCCCAGGAGCCGCTGCGCGAGCTGCTCGGCCGCGCGTACGCGCCCGACGAGCAGCTGATCCTGCGCATCGTCGACCAGCCGGCCATCCGCGGCATGGTCAAGGTCGTGCTCACCGACACGGTCACCCGCTTCCGGCGCCGGCTCTCGGAGTGGGACTCCGGCGAGTTCGGCGGCATCGGCCGGCGCGCTGCGGCGCGGGGGCGCGGGCTGCTCGGCAACGTCGGGAAGAACCTCGGCGGCATGGCCGAGAACCTGGTCGACGCCGTGCGCGAGGAGGTCGACGGCGCCCTCGAGGGCCGCGTCACCGAGTTCGTGACGGGCGCGACCACCGAGGCCGTGCGCACCATCGCCCGGTACGCCGCCGATCCGCGCCACGCCGCGCAGTTCGGGGAGCTGCGCCTGGCGATCCTCGACGTGGTGCTCGACACGCCGATCCGCGAGCTCGCCGGCGAGGCCGACAAGCTCAAGCCGGAGCAGGCGGTCGACGTGGTCGTGGCGGCGGTGCGCGCCGCCGTGTCCGACGACGCCTTCGTCGAGCAGACCGAGGAGCGCGTCGCCAAGATCCTGGAGGAGGCCGGCGACGGCACCCTCGGCGCCTGGCTCGACGAGGTCGGCCTGCGCGAGGTGTGGACCGACACGACCACCGAGCTGGTCTCGGATCGCCTGCGCGCCGTCGTGGGCACCGAGCGGTTCGAAGCGTGGTGGCTCGCGCTGTTCGCGTAGGGCCGACGGCAGGCCGATCCGCGCGACGAAGGCCAGCGAGGAGCGACGGCGCCGGTTATGCTTGGCCGTCGTCCGGGGCGCTTCCCAGAGGAGGGAACGAGGTGGCGAAGTTCGTGCTGCCGAGCGCGTGGTTGCTGATCTGGGGTGTCGCCGGGTGCGACGCGTCGCTCGACGCGTACGTCCCGCCGAAGGGCGGCGACACCGACGCGACCGATGCCCCCACCGACACCGTGGTCGATGGCGACGACGACGACGACACGACCTCGTCCAGCACCACCGAGACCACCGAGACCACCGAGCCCGTCGACATCGATCTCGACGGCGTGACCCCGTGGTACGGCACGGTCGACCAGGAGGTGACGCTGTTCGGCGGCCCCTTCCCGGCCGACGTCGACGTGCAGTTCGGCGGCGAGTCCGCGGTCGTCCTCGACAACCAGGGCGACCGGCTGACCCTCGCGGTGCCCGACCTCGGCGACGACGCCGTGGTCGAGATCACCGCGACTGCCGCGACCGGCAGCTCCCCCGCGCCGCTCGACTTCCAGTACTTCGAGGACGGAACCGGGAAGTACGGCGCACTCGGCACGGTCGACTGGTACGACTACCGCGGCGGATACTGGGACGCCGCCACGGTCGACACGGGCTACGCGCAGGTCATGCTGTCGGTCCCCACCGTCAACAGCTACGCGCAGGTCTCGTTCGCCGGGGTGCGCGACACCTGCGAGCGCGACTGGTCGCTCGGCGTCACCACCTACATCTACGACCCCGGCGTGGGCTCGATCACGCTGCGCGACGGCGCCAACCAGCTCGTGCTGCCCTCGGTCGTCGACCAGCCCTACATCTACTACGGCACCGATCTGCAGGTGCAGCCCGGCAACACCTACGACCTGTCGCCGATCACCGCGAACCCGCTGTGGCCCGACTTCGGCGTGCCGCAGATCTCGGGCACGGTGCCGAGCGCCATGGTCGTCACGAGCCCCAACATCGACAACGGCAGCTTCCCGACCACGCCGTCGAGCATCACCGTCAACTGGGCCGGCCCCTACGATGGCGACGCCGTGCTGGTGCGGATGCAGCGCATGCGGTGGGACGGCAACACGTTCCAGCCGCTGGAGCGCGTGAGCTGCTGGCTGACCGACGACGGCTCGCACATCGTCCCCGCCAGCAGCTGGGCCGCGTGGGACACGAGCAACGACTACGTCTACATGGCGGTCGGGCGGGCGTACCAGCCCCAGAACGTGATATTGCCCCACAACAACGCACAGTCCGATGTGATGGGCGTGTACTGGTCGATCGGCTTCCTCGACGCCAACTAGTCTAGGCCGGACCGGGAGAACCACGATGTCTCGCAACGCTGTTTTCGGCTCTCCGCTGCTCCTCGGTCTGGCGCTGGTCCTGCCGCAGTCCGCGCTGGCCGGCAAGATCGTCCTCGCCCCGCTCATCGCCGACGACACGGTCGATGCGAAGCAGCGGCTCGGCGTGCACCAGCTGCTGTCGTCGGAGCTCGACTTCGCGCCCGAGGTGTCCGGCGTGGTCGACCTGTCGGCGCCCCCGCCCACCCTCAACGAGCCCTGCCTCGGCAACGCGAAGTGCCTGCAGGGCATCGCCGCCGCCAACGGCGGGGAGCAGGTGCTGTCGGGCAAGCTCACGGGCGCGGGCGACAAGTTCACGCTCGACCTCGTCTACTACGACGGGTCGAAGATCGCGCGCCACAAGGCGTTCACGGTGCCGCAGGACCCGACGGGCCTCGCCAACGCCATGACCCCCATCGTGCGCGAGATCCTGACGGGCGCGGGCTCGCAGCAGGAGCAGGCCGCGGCGCAGCCGAAGGCCAGCGACTTCGACATGGACGACGACGTGGCGCTCGGGGCCGCGGCCGGGCTCGCCGGGGGCGCCGCCATCGGCGCGATGAGCGGCAGCCTCTCCGACCTGCCCGACGACGTCCCGCCCGTGCGCGACGTGGCGCCGCTCGAGACGGCGCCGACGCCCGCGGAGTCGAAGGGCCGCAAGGGCGGCGATCGGCGCATGGCCGCCGCGAGCGTCGCCACGGGGCTCGCCACGGGCGGCGCCGCGGCCACCAGCGCGATGTCGAGCACCGCGAGCGCGCCCCCGCCCCCTCCGGCGCCGTCCGCCGAGGACCTCGCGCGCACCGTGTCCTTCGCCAACACCGCGAACCAGATCACGGCCGAGCAGATCGACGCGATGGTGCAGTTCGGCCCGCCCCCGGGCTCGGGCACCCCCATGCCGCAGCCCACCGTCCGCGGCTCGGGCGGCACCTCCGACGACCTGGCGCGGGAAGAGGCCGAGCTCGAGTCGCTCGACGGCGGCATCCCCGACCTCGACGGGCCGAGCCGGCGCACCAAGCCCCCCGGCGGCGGGGCCAAGGGCGGCGGTGGCGGCGGCGACATCGGCCACGTCGTGCAGCTCACCGCGCGCGGCGGCTACTCCCGCTACTACACCTTCGACTTCTTCACGGGCGGCGGCGAGTTCGCGGTGGCCGCGGCGAAGGGCTTCCACCTGCTCGCGGGCGTCGAGCTCTACGCCGTCGAGCGCGAGCTGCCGCCCGACGTGGCGAGCGCCGTCGGCATCGCCAAGGAGTGGAACTTCATCTTCCCGCTCAACGTCGGCGCCATCTACAAGTTCCCCGTGGGCATCGTGCAGCCCTACGTCGGCGCCGACACCATCTTCGTCCAGTACTACAAGGACGAGGTGGGGGCGGACTGGGCCGTGGGCGGCCGCGCGCGCGCGGGCGCCGACTTCATGGTCCACCCGAACTTCGGCTTCAACGTCAACTTCGCAGCTGGCGTGTGGTCGGGGCAGAACTGGGGGCTCATCGAGCAGGGCGTCGGCCAGACGGGCTTCCTCCCGCAGGTGTCGCTCGGCACGGTGGTGGCGTTCTGAAGCGCGCTCGCAGCGCGGTCGGCTGACGGGTGGACGCCCTCACGTCCGTGCTCTGTCTGCTGCTGGGCAGCGCGCTGCCGCTGCTCGGCCTCTACTTCGTCATCCGGCGCGGCGTGCGCCAGCTGCAGGTCGCCACGGCCTACGGCGACGTCGCGCGGAGCCTGGCCTCGACGTCGACACGCGCGGCGTCTCGCTGCAGGGCCAGTCGGCGAGCAGCGCTCGTGGGTCGGCGAGGTGATGGTGGGCACGGCCCCGACCGGCGCATGGCCTGCTGGGGCGTGCTCGATCCGGAGCGGCCGCTGGGGCTCGGCCTGTTGATCCGCCGCCGCGGCCTGTCGGAGCGGCTGTACCGCCGGGCGCGCGGCGTGAAGGTGCAGGCCGTCGACGCCGAGCTCGAGCGCCTGGTGGAGATCAGCGGCGACGAGCCCGAGCGGGTCCGCGAGCTGCTCGACGAGCGGGTGCGCGAGGTGCTGGGCCTCATCCTCACCCGGTGGCGCGATCTGGTGGTGACCGACCAGTCCGTGCGCATCTACCTGTCGCAGCTGCTGTCGCGCACACCCGACCTGCGCGACCTCGTCTACGGGATGCGCACGCTCGCGGCCGAGATCTCGGCGGCCCGGCGCCGGATCGGCCCGCCCACGGCCCTCGCGGCGCGGGCGCCGGGCTGGGAGCGGCTCGGCGAGCGCCTGGGGCTGCAGGTCGAGGCGGCGTTCCCGGGGGTCGCGGGCGAGGTGGACGGGCGCACGGTGCGGGTCACGCCCGTGCGGACGGTGGACGGCGGGTACGCCGCCGAGCTGCGGATCGGGCTGCGGGCGCACCGGCGGACGGGCCTGCGGCTGCGGCCGCAGATCGAGCCGGACGGCTACTGGTCGGTGGGCCAGGACATCCAGGTCGGCGACGAGCCGTTCGACCAGGCGTTCGTGGTGAAGGGCGACGACCCTGGAGGGCGCGGGAGCTGCTCGGGCCGCAGGTGCGCGAGGGGCTGATGGCGCTGCACTCGCTCGGGCGGATCGACCTCGACGACCTGCGGCTGTACGTCGGCGGGCTGTCGGCGGCGAGCCCGGAGGCGCTCGAGCCCGTGGTGGTGCAGGCGGCGCGCACCGCCGAGGCGCTGGGCTGGTAGGTCACCTCTCGCGCGCTCCCCACGACCGAGCGCGGAGGGCGCATGACGGAGCGACGCGCGTTCGGGTGGGTGGCCGGGGGCACGCTCGCCGTGTGGGCGGTGCACAACGCGTGGCTCGGCCCGATCGAGGCGCGCGCCGGGGTGCCCGAGCCCCTGCTGCTGGCGCTGCGGGCCGTCGTGTGGCTCGGGCCGGCGCTCGGGTACCTCCGCCGGTGCGACCCGCGGCCGCTCGGCGAGGCGCTCGCCGTGACCACCCGCCCGTCGCCGGGGGGCACGGCCGCGGCCCTGGCGCTCGGCGCGGCCTGGGTCGCGACGATCGGCGCCGCCACCGGCGCGGCGCCGCAGCTGCACGACGTCGGCTGGCGCCTCGTCGGGGTGCTGCTCGAGGAGCTGCTGATGCGCGGGTTCCTGTTCGGCCAGCTGGCGCGCTGGATCCGCGGCCGCGCCGCGCTCGCCACGGCCGCGCTGTTCGCCGCGATGCACGTCCCGGGCTGGCTCGCCGACGGCCTGGCGCCGGAGGCGCTGGTCCCCAGCGTCGTGGTGGTGGGGATCCTGGGCCTCGTGCTCGGCTTCGGCCGCCACTGGAGCCGCTCCATCTGGCCCGGCGTGCTCGTGCACCTGGCGAACAACCTGCTGGGCTGACCGTTGGCCGCCCGGCGCGTCCGGCGCTACGGTGCTGGGCCGAGGTGCCCATGGTCGTCGTCCTGTGCGCGTTGTCCGCGTCCGCCAAGAAGCCGCCGCCCGCCCCGCCGCCGCTCGAGGAGGTCGCGGGCCAGCTCGTCGGCGGCGCGCTCACGAGCGACGTCGCCTGGGACGGGCTCGAGCACCTGACCACGCAGATCGGCAACCGCATCGTCGGCTCGCCCGAGCTCGACCAGGCCATCGCCTGGGGCGCCGACGAGCTGCGGCGCCAGGGCCTCGTCGACGTCCACACCGAGCCCGTCACCCTCCCCTCCTGGACGCGCGGCACGCTGTCCGTCACGGTCACCGCCCCGCGGGAGCGCGCCATCCAGGGCCTGTCGCTCGGCGACTCCGTCGGCACGGGGCCCGAGGGGCTCGACGCCAGCGTCGTCGTGGTCTCCACCTTCGACGAGCTCGACGCCCTGCCCGACGAGCAGGTGAAGGGCCACGTCGTGGTCTGGGACGCCCCGTTCACCGACTACGGCGAGACCGTCGCCTACCGCTTCGCCGGCGCGTCCGCCGCCAGCCGCCGCGGCGCGGTGGCCTCGCTCGTGCGCTCCATCGGGCCGAGCAGCCTGTACACGGCCCACACCGGCGCCCAGCGCTACGACGACGACGTGACGCCGATCCCCGCCGTCGCCATCCCGCTCGAAGACGCGGCGTGGCTCCACCGCCTGCAGGACCAGGGCAAGACCGCCCGCATCCGCATCGCCTCCACCGCCTCGCCCGCGGGCGACGTGCAGAGCGCCAACGTCGTGGGCGACGTGCGCGGCCGCAGCCTGCCCGACGAGGTCGTCGTGCTCGGCTGCCACATCGACTCCTGGGACGTGGGCGAGGGCGCCCAGGACGACGGCGCCGGCTGCGTCCAGGCCATCGGCGCCGCCGCGCTCATCGCGAAGCAGCCCGTCCCGCCGCGCCGCACCGTCCGCGTCGTGCTCTACACGGGCGAGGAGAGCGGCGGCCACGGCGGCGACGCCTACGCCGAGGCCCACGCCGGCGAGCCCCACTTCGCCGCCATCGAGTCCGACACGGGCTCCGGCCGGCCGCTCGGCTTCCACGTCGACGTCCGGCCCCCGGGCGACGCCGAGCACGAGTCCGAGCCCGATCCGGCGCGGATCGCCAAGGCGGTCGCCGCGGTGCAGCCGGCGGCGCGGGCGCTCGCCGTGGTCGGCGCCACCGTGCTCGAGCAGGGCTACGCCGGCACCGACATCCACCCGCTCATCGACCGCGGCGTCCCCGGCTTCGGCCTGACCCACGACACCACCGGCTACTGGCCCATCCACCACACCTCGGGCCGACACGCTCGACAAGGTCGACCGTGCCGAGCTCGACGCCGGAGTGGCGGCGATGGCGGTGCTGGCGTGGACGCTCGCGGAGCACGACGGCCCGCTGCTGCCCGAGGTCACGGCGGCGGCCCCGGCGGCGCGCGGCGGCAAGGGCCGCGGCCGCTGACGATCCTCCCCCCGCACCCCCGGGAATGCGCTACGGGGTGCGCGCACTGCAGTGCGGAGGGAGCATGCGACGTGCTTGGCGGACGTTCGCCGCAGCGGGTGGGCTCGGGCTGTGGATCCTCGGCTGCGCGGGCGCGGCGGGCGATGGCGAGCCCAGTGACGACGAGGCGACCGACGACGCAACCGACGACGCCGCGCCGAGCGCGCCCGACGATCCCGAGGCCGCCACCGTCCTCACCACCACCAGCGAAGCAGGCGCCTGCGCCCTCACGGCGGTGACCCTGCCCGGCGGCGCCGAGCGCACCCTGATGAAGCTCGGGAGCACCTGTCCGGCCCATTGGACCGCGGTGGCCCCGGCGGCGGGCGGCAAGCTCGTCGTGTACGACGACGCGCGCCTGTGGCGGGGCGGCCGCGAGATCGCGGGGCCGGTCGACGGCATCGGCGCGCTCGCCTTCGACGGCAAGACGGTGGTGAGCTGCGCGGAGCCGAAGGGCGCCGAGCAGATCGTCGACAAGGACACCGAAGCGGTCTGGAAGCTCGACGGCGAGACGTACCGCATCGAGCTCGACGGCGTGATGGCCGGCAGCCTCGGCCGGATGTCCGCGCTCGAGGACGGCGCGTGGAAGCAGCGCCTGGTCGCGCCGATCCAGCTGTTCGAGGGCGCCTCGATGCCGTTCTGCACGCTGCTCGAGGGCTGGCCGTCCGAAGGCACCCTCACCGCGGTCCGCGAGCTCGAACCCAGCGACGCCGAGGCCTGGAAGGACGCCGAAGGCGACGACGCCACGGCGCTCGCGGCCCTCGCCGAGGGCACCTGGTCGGTGAACGGCGCGGGCTACGCGGCGCGCACCGAGTGGTTCGAGGGCCTGCGGTTCATGGCGCCGGTGGCCTGGAAGCCCGCGGGCGGCGACTGGGCGCTGGTGCCCGAGCTGCAGCAGGAGGCGGGGACACCCTTCGTGATCGCGGGGCCGTGGCTGCTCGTGCAGCCGGCCGACGGGGGCGCGCTGGCCCGCGACGTGCGCACCGGCGAGGTCGCCTGGAAGGGCGCCGGCCCCGCCGCGCCAGGCCCCGGGGGCGGCGCTCCTCGGCGGCGCCCGTGAAGACGCTGAGGGCGACGACGACGACGCCCCGGCCTGGCCCAAGGGCGGCAAGTCGAAGAAGAAGGCAAGTCCAAGCGCGGCTGAGCGCCGGCCCTCAGTCGTCGAGGCGCGCCCGGAGCCGCCGGACCAGGTTGTCCGACATCCGGATCTCGACGGTGGCCTCCTCGTCGTCGCTCCCCGACGCCGACACCGTCTCCATCGACTCGTCGCCCGACGGCTCGGCGCTGCGCAGGGCCGTCTTGCCGTCGACGCTGTAGGTCTCGACCGAGCCCGTCGCCATCAGCCGCTGCACGGCCTCGGCGCCGCCCCTCGGGCGTCTCGGGGATGCCGTGGCCCTTCCAGCGGTGGATGAAGTAGTGCGCGCCCACGAAGCCGCCACCCGCCGCGAAGTGCGACTCGGCGCGGCGCAGCTCGCGCAGCACCTGCTCGTCTTCGTCGACGATGGTGGTGGTGACCTCCTCGCGCGTCATCTCGGCGACGCCCGGGTAGGCGAACGCCTCGAGGTGCGGCAGCAGGTCGACGTGGCCCCAGGCTTCCTTGGCGAGCCCGCGCGACAGGCCGAAGTCGCCGAAGGTGGCGATCCACCCCTGCTTGCCGAGCGCGCGCACCGCGGCGAGTGCGGGCGCCACGTCGAGGTCGCCCGAGAAGATCACCGCGCAGTCGAAGACGTCGCGCATCGCGAGCGTGACAACGTCGGCCACGAGCGAGGTGTCGACCATCTTCTCTTCGGTGTAGGTGATGACCTCGTTGCAGTGCGGGCACTCGCGCGTCGTCGTGCGCCGCTGGAACCGGTGGACGAAGAAGCCGGGGCGCTTCTCGATCTCCTCCAGCAGGTCGGCGAGCGCGTGGCGGTCGCTGTCGTCGTTCGGGCTCGGGATGCCCGTGTAGTAGTGGGCCCCGACGAAGCGCGACCCCTCCACGTGCTCGACCATCCACTTCGCGAGCGCGCCGTGGTCGAGCCACTTGTCCCGCGCCGTGCGGCGCAGGTCCTTCATGTGGTTCTTGCCGTCGAAGAACAGCGCGACGCGCATGCTGGAGAGCTCCTCCCCGGAAAGCTAACCCGAACCGGGACCTCGTCGCGCGAAGGCTAGCTCAGCGCCTCCTGCGACGCGCGCGTCAGCAGCTCCTGCAGCCGGCGCCCGACCGCCGCGGGCTCCTGCACCGCGCCGTCGAGCAGCAGTGCCTCGTCGTAGAGCATGCGCGCGAGCGGCTCGGCGAGCTCCCGCTTGCCCGCGTCGAACAGCGACGTGAGGTTGCGGATCAGCGGGTGGCGCGGGTTGAGCTCGAGGATGCGCTGGCTCTTCGCGTCGACCCCGGCGTTGACCTGCTTCATGATGCGCGCCATGTTCGCGCTGATGCCGTCCTCGGCGTCGACCAGCACCACGGCGGAGTCGGTGAGCCGGGCGCTCGGCCGCACCTCGGCCACGGCGTCGCCCAGCAGGTCCTTGAGCCACGGCCCGAAGGCGGTGAGGTCGGCCTTGGCCGGCGCGTCCTCCGGGGCGTCCTCGTCGAGGTCGAGCTCGCCGCGCGAGACGCTCTTGACGGGCATGCCGTCGTAGGCGTCGAGGCCGTTGACGAGCCACTCGTCGACGGCGTCGGTGAGCAGCAGCACGTCCCAGCCCCGCTTGCGGAACGCCTCGAGGTGGGGCGACGCCAGCGCCGCGCCGCGGCTCTCGGCGGTCAGGTACCAGATGGTGTCCTGCCCCGGCGGCATGGCCTTGCGGTACTCGGCGAGCGACAGCAGCCCCGTGCCGTCGTCGTGGGACGCGGCGTTGAAGCGGAGCAGCGGCAGCAGCTGCTCGCCCCAGCGCGGCTTGTCGTGGTAGTAGCCCTCCTTGAGCAGCACGCCGAAGTTGCGCCAGAAGTCGAGGTACGACGCCGCGGGCTTCGGGGCGGCCTCGCCCTCCGCCGGCTCGGCCGGCGCCGGCACCGGGGCCTCGCTCCACTCGTTGAGGTCCTTGAGGATGCGCTTGGTCAGCGCCTCGCGGATCTTGCGGACCACGGGCGTCTTCTGGACCATCTCGCGCGAGACGTTGAGCGAGATGTCCTCGCTGTCGACGACGCCGCGGACGAAGCGCAGCCAGTCGGGCAGCAGCTCCTTGGCGTGCTCCTCGATGAGGACGCGCCGGGCGTAGAGCTTCGGGCCCTTCTGCGCGTCGGGGTAGAACAGGTCGAACGGGCGCGCGGCGGGGACGAAGAGCAGCGCGGCGTACTGCAGCGGCGAGTCGACGCTCACGTGGATGCGGCGCGCGGGGTCCTGCCAGTCGGTCGCGATGGAGCGGTAGAAGGTCGCGGCCTCCTCGTCGGTCACCTGCGACGGCGGCTCGGCCCACAGCGCCTTGCCGGCGTTGGCCTGCTCCTCCTCGACCCGGATGGGGTGCGGCAGGTAGTTGCTGTGGCGGCGGATGATGGTCTTCAGCGTGATGGGGTCGAGGAACTCGCCGGCGTCTTCGCGCAGGTGCAGCGTGATGGCGGTGCCGCGGGTCTGGCGGTCGCCGGGCTCGATCTCGAAGGTCCCCTCCCCCGCGCTCGACCACTTCACCGGCGAGGCGTCGGGCAGCGCGGAGCGCGTCTGCACCTCGACCTTGTCGGCGACCATGAACGCCGAGTAGAAGCCGAGGCCGAACTGGCCGATGAGCTTCGGCGCCGAGGCGCCTTCCTTACTGACCTGGTCGAGGAAGGCGCGGGTGCCGGAGCGCGCGATGGTGCCGAGGTTCTCGACGACCTCCTCCTCGGTCATGCCGATGCCGTCGTCGGCGATGGTGACGGTGCGGGCGTCCTTGTCGACGGTGAGGTCGATGCCCGGCTCGTCGTGGGCCGCGGCGAGGAGATCGGTGCGGGTCAGCCCGAGGAAGCGGGCCTTGTCGAGCGCGTCGGCCGCGTTGGAGACGAGCTCGCGGAGGAAGACCTCGCGGTCGGAGTAGACCGCGTGGATCATCAGGTTGAGGAGCTGCTGGACCTCGGCCTTGAAGCCGTGCTCGACCGCCATGTGTGCCTCCGGACGGGGCGGGGGCGGGCCGCTGGCAGCGACGGCCCCTCGCACCGGGTGTTTCCTTCCGAGGCCCGTACGGTAAGCACGCCCCGGCACCTGACAACCGTCCGCGGGAGGGCGGGCTGGCCGGCGCCGCGCGGACTACACTGGCGCATGTCCACCGTCCTCGACCGCTTCCTCGCCTTCCTCGACGCCTCCCCCACCCCGCACCACGCGGTGGCCGAGGCCGCTCGCCAGCTCCTCGCCGCGGGCTACACCGAGGTCTCCGCCACCGAGGCCGCCTGGCCCACCGAGCCCGGCGCGCGGCTGCTCCTGCGCCAGGCGGGCACCCTGTTCGCGGTGCGCGTGGGCGCCGCGCCGCCCGATCGCGCAGGCTTCCGCCTGATCGCCGCCCACACCGACAGCCCGAACCTCCGGGTCAAGCCCCAGCCGGTGCTCCGGAGCCACGGCTACGTCCGGCTCGGGGTCGAGGCCTACGGCGGCGTGCAGGTCGCCACCTGGGTCGACCGCGACCTCGGACTGGCGGGCGCCGTCCACCTCCGGGGCGACGGCGGCACCGTCCGCACCGAGCTCGTCGACCTGCGCCGCCCGCTGCTGCGCGTCCCCACGCTGGCCATCCACCTCAACCGCGGCGTGAACGAGGACGGGCTCAAGCTCAACGCCCAGACCCAGCTCCCCGCCGTGCTCGGCCTCGAGGGCGAGGGCGAGGGCGACCCGCTGCGCGCGCTGCTCGGCGAGGCGCTCGGCTGCCCGCCCGGCGACGTGGTCAGCTGGGACCTGTCGCTGTACGACCTCACCCCCGCCGCGCTCGGCGGCGCGAACCGCGAGTTCGTCTTCTCGGCGCGGCTCGACAACCTCGGCAGCTCCCACGCCGCGCTCGAGGCGCTGCTTCAGGCTGGCGACGCCGACCCGACCGCCGTGATCGCGCTGTTCGACCACGAGGAGATCGGCAGCCGCACCGCCCGCGGCGCCGACTCCCGCGCCATCGAGACCCTGCTCCGCCGGCTGTGCGGCAGCGACGGCCTGGCGCTCGACCTGGCGCTCGCGCGCACCACGATGCTGTCGGCCGACATGGCCCACGCCGTCCACCCCGCCTTCGCCGACCGCTCCGAGCCCGAGCACGCCCCGCGCATCAACGGCGGGCCCGCCATCAAGCTCAACAGCAACCAGCGCTACACGACCGAGGGCAGCACGTCCGCGGCGTTCGCGCTGCTGTGCGAGCAGGCGGAGGTGCCGGTCCAGTGGTTCGTCAACCGCACCGACCTCGGCTGCGGCTCCACCGTCGGGCCGATGCTGGCGTCGCGGCTCGGCGTGCAGGCGCTCGACGTGGGCAACCCGATGCTGTCGATGCACTCGTCGCGCGAGCAGGCGGGGGCGGGCGACCACCCGCTCATGATCCGGGCGATGGCGCGGTTCCTCGCCACCTGATGGGCGTCCTCGACACGCTCTGGCAGGCGCTCCGGCAGGCGTTCGCGCCACCCGCCCCGCCGCGCCCGCTGCTCGACCCGCGCCGCGGCGAGGTGGCGACCGCAGACGCGCGTCCCGTCGTGGCGTACGCCCCCGTCCGCGACGGTGACGCCGATCCGGGCGAGATCGTCTGGGCGTACGTGCCGTTCGAGGACGACCCCACCCGCGGCAAGGACCGCCCGCTGCTCGTCATCGGCCACCTGGGCGACGACGTCGCCGCGCTGCAGCTCACCTCGCGCCCGCACGACGATCGCCACCACTACGCACTCGGCGCCGGCGAGTGGGACGCCGAGGCGCGCCCCTCCTGGGTCAAGCTGGACCGCGTCGTCCGGCTCGATCCCGACGCCATCCGCCGCGAAGGCGCCGTGCTCGACCGCCCGCGCTTCGATCGGGCCGTCGCCGCGTGGCGCGCCTACTGACGGGTCCTGACCGAGGGCGACGCCCGGTGGGTGTTACGCTCGCCCGATGTGGACGCTCCTGCTCGCGGCCGGGTGCGGCTGGCTCGGCGCTCGCTTCGCCGGCGCCCCCACCGTCTGCGCGCCCGGCGCGCCCGACGCCTGCTTGCACGCCGGCGAGGCCCTGCTGCGCGCCTCGCCGCCCGATCTGGCCGGCGCCGCGAGCCGCTTCGAGCAGGCCTGCACCGACGGCCAGCTGCGCGCCTGCACGAGCCTCGGCGTGCAGGTGCAGGACGGCCGCGGCGTGCCGCGCGACCCCGACCGCGCCGCGGCCCTGTACGAGCAGGCCTGCGCGGGCGGCCTCGGCGTGGGCTGCCTGAACCTCGCCTGGCTCCACCAGACGGGCAACGCCGGCGTCGCCGACGACGAGGCCGCCACCGAGGACTACGGCCGCGCCCTCGACCGCTTCCGCGCGAGCTGCGCCCGCCCCGAGCCCTGGCGCGAGCAGCCCGGGGGCCCCACCGACTGCGCCAACCTCGGGCTGGTCCTCGAGGCCGGCTTCGGCGTGACCCTGCCCGACCCCCAGGGCGCCCACGAGGCCTACGCCCTCGGCTGCGAGCACGGCGAGGCCGACGCCTGCACCAACCTCGCCCTGAACGCGCTCGAGCGCGGCGATCCCGACGTCGGCGCGGCCGTCGACCGTCTCACCGGCGCCTGCCGCGACGGGTCCGGCGCGGGCTGCGCGGCGCTCGGCCAGGTGCTGCTGCGCGGCCAGGTGGGCATCCCGGCGGACCCGGAGCGCGCCGTGGGGCTGCTCACCGAGGCCTGCGACCTCGCCTACGCGCAGGGCTGCACCGCCCTGGCCCAGGTCCTCGGCCAGGGCGAGGCGCCCGCCGATCCCGACCGCGCCCGCGCCGCCGCCGCCCGCGCCTGCGCGCTGGGCGACAGCACGGGCTGCATGGTGCTCGGCTACCAGGCCGCCGAGGCCCGCGCCTTCGACCGCGCCGCGGAGCGCTTCACCGCCGCCTGCCACATCGGCGCCGCCGACGGCTGCGCCATGGTGGGCGCCCTGCACGAGCGCGGCGATCTCGGCGCGCCCGACCCGGCCGCCGCCGCCGTCTGGTACACGGAGGCCTGCCGGCGCAACGACCCCGGCGCGTGCGTGGAGCTGCTGCGCGCCGGGCGCCCGCTGCCGCTGAACAGCGGGGCCCTCGACACCTTCCTCGAGGAGGCCTGCAGCCACGACGTGGCCGAGGCCTGCAGCGTCGTGCCGGGCGGCGCGCCGTGACCGCCCGCCGCGAGCCGCGCGTCGTCACCGAGGGCTTCCACCAGCGCGTCTTCGCCGTGGTGCGGCTCGTGCCCGCCGGCGCCGTCACCACCTACGGCGACGTGGCCGCCGCGCTCGGCGCCCGCTCGGTCGCCCGCCACGTCGGCTACGCACTGGCCGCGCTCGGCCGCCACGGCGCCAGCGACGACGTGCCCTGGCACCGCGTCCTGAACGTGAAGGGCGCGCCCGTGGGCGACACCTCGCAGCGGGCGCTGCTCGAGGCCGAGGGGGTCGCCTTCGACGGGCGGGGGCGGGTCGATCTCCGCCGCTACGGGCACCGCTTCGAGCGCGAGCTGCTGTGGGAGGCCCTGCGCGCCGCGGAGTGAGCTACGGGCAGGCCCAGTCCGCCCGGCGCACCGCGACGAAGGTGTCGTCGGTGTAGACCTCGCTGTCCTCGCGGCCGTCGGCGTCCTGCCCGTAGACGTAGTCGGAGGGCCGCAGCAGCGAGCCGTCCCAGTACTGCTGGTGCACGCGCGTGCGGTAGCCCTGGACGGCGTCGTACAGCGTGTCGGACAGCGACTCGGGGCCCGGGTGGCCGGGATCCCAGTCCTCCTCGAAGTGGGTGGGGCGGCCGGTGGCCTCGTCGTACTCCTGGACGCTCACGTCGTCGAACACGCCGTCGACCGGCGCCCAGTCCGTCTCCGTGGTCATGCTGGTGCGGGTGTAGGTGATGCGGATGCGCCCGTCGACGGTGCCGTCGTCGCCGTCGTCGTAGGTCAGCGAGGTCATCCCGCACGGGCCGCTGGTCACGTCGATGCGGACCACGTTGCCGTAGGGGTCCTCCTGGACGACCAGCACGAGCCCCGTCTCGTCGTAGGTCATGGTCTGGAGCGCGTCGACGACGCCATCGTTGTCGTAGTCGTTGGCGGCGGTGAGCAGCCGGTCCTGGTCGTCGTAGGTCATGACCACGGACTGGTCGTCCACGCCGTCGGCGTCCCAGTCGAAGCCCCGGTAGATGGGCTCGGGGTGCGGGCCGTACACCCACAGCTCGGTGGAGTCGATGCGACCGTCGTCGTAGGCGTCGTAGGTCCAGCGGACCGAGCAGTTCCGCGGGCTCGGGGCGGGCTGGTACGGCACGGGGCAGCTCAGCGTGGCGGTGTCGACGGTGTCGGGGGTCGACGTGTCGACGTCGGTGTCGCTGTCGGCGTCCGTGTCGGATCCTGTGGGCGCGCCGTCCCGGTGGGCGCACCCGGTGAGCACGCCGAGCAGCACGGACACCCTGACGATCTGGCCCATCGCTCCCTCCCGCGGGGAGGGTATCGCACCGCGTCAGCGAGTGGTCGGCCGCCACTGCACGGTGGCGAGCAGCCGCCACGACCCCGCCGACACCCCCCGCGGACCGTCCACCGTGAACTGCAGCTCCCCCTCCGGCCCGAGCGCCCGCCCCTCCCGCGGCAGCGCCCCCACGAACAGCTCGCCCGCCGTCTTCACCCCGAAGCCCAGCGGCGCGGCGTGGGTCGTGGCCGCCAGCTCGACGCCGACGGCGTGCACCAGCGCCGCCGTGTACACGAACAGATCCTCGGACGACGACACCGCGCTGTCGCACGTCCAATCGGCCTCCTGCTGCGCACACCCGACCTCGACCCCGGGCACCGACACGAGGCGCCACGTCGCCGACGGCCGCAGCTCGAGCTTCGACAGCGGCACGCCGACCCCCGCCCGCACGCCGACCCCGAACACGCCGGGGGCGGTGAGCACGGCGTCCGTCCGCGTCTGGAACGGCTGGACCTGCCACGAGCCCAGCACCCCGAGCTCCAGCGGCCCGATCGGGAAGCCGAGGCTCAGTTCGGTGCTCGGCGCGGGCAGAAGATTCGACACCCGAGCCCCCAGTGCCGCGGAGGCCCCGACCCCGAGCTCGACCCGCACCGACCGCAGAGGCGGCTCGACGGCACGATCTAACTGGGGCGAGATCGACTGAGTCGATCCCGCCACCACCTCCACCTGCAGGCCGTTGATCGTGTAGGTCGCCGCGGGCAGCCCGAGCTCGTGCGGCAGCGTCACCGGCGCCTCGAGCCCCTCCACCACCCGGTTGACCCACCGCTTGAGGTCCGGGTCGAACAGCGTGCTCTCGAGCGTGAGCGCGAGGTGGGTGGACGTGCCCGCCACCGGCGCCTCGACCCGCACGTAGCCGAACTTCTGGTCGAAGAACGACAGCAGCTCGTGCGTCTGGCGCGCCTGGTCCTGGTCGCGGCTGTGCACCAGCGCGCGGTCGGCGGCCTGGCGCGCGCCCGGCAGGTCCCCGAGCTCGTACCGCACCTTGGCGAGCATGAACCACGCCTCGGGATCGAGCTTGCCGTCGTCGGTCGACACGGCCTTCTCGAGCTCCTCCAGCGCGTCGTCGTACCACTCCTTGCGGAGGAAGAACTTCGCCTGGTCGAGGTGGCTCCGGAAGTCCTTCGACTCCCCGGCGAACGCGGCGGCGACGAGGATCCAGATCATCCTCCCCCCTCGGCGGTGCCGTCTGACATGCCCTTCGCTCCCGGTGGCGGTTCGGCCGCGATGCCGGCGGCCGCCAACAACGCGATGGTACACGGGGCGGACGGGCGGTACCCCGGCCCCAGGTCGGCGACGGCGACGGCGTCGACCACGCGGCCGCCGTCCATCACCACGACGCGGTCGCACTGCGGCGCGACGGCCCCCAGATCGTGCGTGACCACCACCACGGCGCACTCGGGGCCCACGAGCGCCATCAGGCGGGCCAGGATGCGCGGCTTGAGCACGGCATCGAGCCCGGCGAGCGGCTCGTCGGCCACCAGCAGCGCCGGACGCGCCGCCAACACCCGCGCGATGCCCGCCCGGCGCCGCTCTCCGCCCGACAGCTCGCGGGGCAGGGCGTGGGCGCGGTGGCCGAGATCGACCTGCGCCAGCAGATCCTGAGCCACCGCGCGCGGGTCGGCGCCCGGCCGGTGCAGCGCGACGGACTCCTCGATCAGCACCCCCACGGGCAGATCGGGGTGGAGCATCGCCCGCGAGTCCTGGAACAGGATCTGGACCTGGTGCCGCAGGGCGCGCCAGTCGCGCGGCCGGAGCCCGGCGGCGTCGCGGCCGAGCACGGAGACGGCGCCGGCGTCGGGCGGGACGAGCCCGAGCCCGCAGCGCACCAGCGAGGTCTTGCCGGAGCCGCTGGCGCCGATGAGCGCGACCCGCTCCCCCGGCTGGACCTCGAAGTCGACGCCGTCGAGCGCGCGGACGCCGCCGTAGGCCTTGACCAGGCCGCGCACCGACCACGCCGCGCTCACGCCGCCCCCAGCGCGGCCGCGAACAGCGCCTGCCCGGCGTCGGAGGCGGCGGCGCCCGCAGCGAGCTCCGCCGCGGTGAGCGTCTCCACGACGCGGGCGCGGTCCATGACCACCACGCGGTCGGCGAAGCGCCGCACCATCCGCAGGTCGTGCGTGACGAGCACCACGCCGAGGCCCTCGCGATCGGCGAGGCCGCGCAGCTCGGCCACGACCTGCAGCTGCAGCGGGGCGTCGAGGCCGGTGGTGGGCTCGTCGGCGAGGAGGAAGCGGCTGCCGCGGGCGAGCGACTGCGCCATCACCACGCGCTGCGCCATGCCGCCCGACAGCTGGTGGGGCCAGCACCCGGCCACGCGGACGGCGTCGGGGCGGGCGAAGCCGGCGCGCAGGAGCCACGGGACGGGATCGGCGTCGCGGCCGGCGAGGCGGGCGGCCCCGCGCACCTGCGCGCCCACCCGGGCGAACGGATCGAGGGCGCCGACGGCGTCCTGCGGGGCGTAGCCCACGACGGCGCCGCGGAGCACCCGGAACGCTCGGTCCCGCGCGCGGCGGCCGCGCCCGTGCAGCCCGTCGTAGGGGCTGTGGGTGCGCGCGCCGTCGGAGACGGTCACCGTGCCGGCGACCACGCCCGGCGCGAGGTCCACCATGCCGAGCGCGGCGCGGCAGGCGAGCGTCTTGCCCGAGCCGCTGGAGCCGACCAGCCCCACGACCTCGCCGCGGGCGACCGCGTAGCTCACGTCGTCGAGCAGGACGTGATCGCCCAGCCGCACGCAGATGCCGTCGACCACCAGGGCGTCAGCCATCGTCGGCCTCGGCGAACAGGCGCGAGGCCTGCACCGTCGCCCAAACGGTCGCCCACAGCGCCGCCGACGGCGCGAGGAACGACACGGGCAGCCCGCGGCCCCACTCGAACGCGATCATGTTGCCCCAGGACGGGGTGGGCTCGGGGACGCCGAAGCCCGCGCCCAGGTACGACAGCGCCGCCTCGAGGAGCACGAAGCCGCCGAACACCTCGAGCAGCTTGCGCGCGATGGCGCGCCCCGACGCGATCAGGACCAGGTGCACCACCAGGATCCGCGGCCCGCCGAGGCCGTGGGCCAGGGCGGCGGTGACGAAGTCCTCGTGGCGCAGGCGCTCGATCCGCGCGCGCACGGCCTCGGCCACGGTGGGGGTCGCGGCGAGCCCGGCGACCAGCGCGATCTAGACGGGGCCGGTGCCGAACCGGGCGCAGCCGAGCACCACCAGCACGAGCGCCGGGATCGCCGCCACCGCGCCGAGGGCGCCGCGGAGCGCCTGGCTCGCCGGGCCCGTCCACCAGCCCGCCAGCGCGCCGATGGGCACGCCGAGCCCGGCCGCCACGGCGCACGCCAGGCTGCCGGGCCCCACGAACGCGCGCGAGGCCAGGAGCAGCCGCCAGAACACGTCCCGGCCGAGGTGGTCGGTGCCGAGCCAGTGCGCAGCGGACGGCGCCTCGGAGCGCGCCGTCGTCACGTCGGCGCCGACGGGGTAGCCGGCCAGCGGCGAGAGCAGGGCCGCCAGCAGCACCGCCAGCAGCACGGCGGTGCCGAGCCAGCCCACCAGCGGGGCGCGCCGGACCCCGTCGCGGATGACGGCGCCGAGCATGCGCAGGGTGGGGCGGATCACCGCGCGGCCCCCCGCAGGCGCGGGTCGACGAGGAGCGTGGCGGCCTCTGCCAGCAGGCGGGTGCCGGCGACCAGCACCGCCGACAGCAGCGCGATGGCGAGGGCCAGATCGTAGTCGCGCAGGCGCGCGGCCTGCCACAGGATGTCGCCCACGCCGCGCATCAGCAGGACGTGCTCGACGACGAGCGCGCCGCCCACCAGCAGCGCCGCGCGATCGGACAGCGTCGAGGCGATGGCCGGCACCATCGCCCGCAGCACCGCGCCCCAGGGCACGCGCCCGCGGGCGCGCGCGGCGTCGACCCAGGGGCTGCTGCGGATGCGCACGAGCGCGTCTTCGAGCTCGGCGTGGACCTCGGCGAGCGTGCCCGACCCGCCGGCGAGGATCGCGACCGCCAGCGCGGAGCGGACCAGCGAGGCCTGGTCGGGCAGCGCGAACCAGGCCGGGCGCTCGATCCAGCCCGCCTGCAGCGCCCACCAGGTCGCGTCGTTGATCCCCGAGACGAGCACGTCGGCGAGGACGAACGTGGCGACGAGGCTGCCCGCCTGGACCAGCGGGCGCAGCGCCGAGCGGCGGCCCGCCGTGATCCCGGCGAGCAGCCCGCCGAGCCCGACCGCGAGGGCGCAGGCCGCCGCGACGAGCCCGACCGTGCGCACCGCGGGCCGCGCGACGACCTCCGCCACCGGCGCGCCCGGGCGGTAGACGTAGGAGGTGCCGAGGTCGAACACCAGCGCCCGCCCGAGCCGCACAGCCCAGCGCACCGCCGGTGGGCGGTCCAGCCCGAACTGCTCGGTCAGCTGCGGCCGCAGCGCCTCGCCGTTGGGGATGGTGTCGATGGGATCGCCCGGCGCGAGGAACAGCAGCGCCAGCAGCAGTGCCGTGGCCCCCGCGACCGTCCCCAGCGCGCCGAGCAGGCGGAGCGCGACGAGGCGCACCCACCGCCGACCGGGGCTCACTCGCCGATCGTCCAGTCCGTCGACCAGGTGAAGAAGTAGAACGGGTGCACGACCACGTTCTTGACCTTGGTCGACAGCGCGGCGTAGCTGTCGAGCGTCCACAGGAAGACCATCGGGTAGTCCGCCGCGATCTTCGCGTGGGCCTGCTGCAGCAGGGCCTTCTTCTCCTGCGGATCACCGGCCTTGCGCGCCTGCTCGAGCAGCTTGTCGACGGCCGGGTTCTTGTAGCCCACGAAGTTGCGCGTGCCCGTGCTGTGGAACTGCTCCCAGATGTCCTCGTTGCGGTCGAAGCTCCACAGCGACAGCATCAGGTCGAAGTCGCCGTCGCGCCAGACGCGCTCCTTCCAGGCCGCCACGTCGAGGAACTCGGGCTCGACGGTGACCCCGCGGCTCTGCAGCTGCGACTGCAGGTTGATGACGAGGTCCTGCGCGGTCTCGAGGTTCGACGGCGCCACGAGCTTGAGCTTGAGCTCCTTGCCGTCGGGCCGGAACCACTTGCCGTTGAAGGTGTAGCCGGCGCCCGTGAGGATGTCGGCCGCGCCGTCGGCGTCGAACGGGACGGGCGACACGGCGTGGTTGTAGAAGGGCGACGACGGCACGAACGGCCCGCTGACGCGATCGCCCGTGCCGATGGGCGCGAGCAGCGCGTCCACGTCGACCATGCGCGACAGCGCCTCGCGGAGCTTGGCGTCCTTGTAGGGCGCGCGCTTCAGGTTGAACCCGAAGTACCACCACGAGTTCGTCTGGTAGGGGTACAGCTCGATGCGCCGGTCGTTCTGCAGGGTGGCGAGGTCGCGCGGCAGCACGCGCACCAGCGCCTCGAGCGACTCGAACAGCAGGAGCTTGGCCTGGTAGTTCTTGTCGGAGACCTCTCGCATCACCATCTCGTCGACCTTCGCCGGGTTCCAGTGCCCGCCGTAGCGCGTCATGGTGATCGAGGCGTCGTCGTTGAACGAGCCGAGCTTGAACGGCCCCGTGCCGATGGGCTGCGTGCGGAACGGGTCGGTGCGCTTCACGGCCGGGCCCGAGAACTTGTGGGCGGGCAGGATCTTGAAGTGCAGCTTGTCCTGCGGCGCGTACTCCGGGCCGTTGAAGTTGATCTGCACGACGTTGTCGGCCACGGCGCGCGCCGAGGCGATCCAGTTGACCCGCCCGGCCTCGCTCGAGGCGGTGACGGCCGACTTGTAGGCGTCGATGCTGAAGACCACGTCCATGGCGCCGAACGGCGAGCCGTCGTGCCAGGTCACGTTCTTGCGCAGCGTGACCGTCATCGACTTCTTGTCGGGCGCGATCTCGAACGACTCGGCGAGCCGCCCGGTGCTGCGGAGCTCCTTGTCGTCGGCGAACAGCCCCTCGAACACCAGCTCGTCGACCCGCGCCTCGCTCATCGAGGTGGCGAACAGCGGGTTGACGGTGGCCGGGCCCCGGTCCTCGGCGTACCGCAGGCTGCCCGCGGTGCCGAGCCAGGCGATCAGCGCGACGAGTGCGGCCGCCAACGGCAGGCCGGCCCCCGGGCGATCGTTGCCTGCGCTCCGACGATTCACTACTCCTCCTTGCTGTCGCCGCTGCGGTCGAGGCCCTGGAGCACGGCCAGCTCGCCCACGACCTCCACGAGGCCCTTGACCTCGGGGTGCGCCGCCCGCAGCACGTGCAGGGCGTCGAGGGCTTCGCGGGTGTGGCCGAGCTGCAGGCGCGCCAGCGCCGTCAGCGCGAACAGCGACGGGCTGTTCCGGGGACCGAGCGTGCGCTCCGCGTGATCGCGGGCCAGCTCCAGCAACGTGAGCGCGATCCGCGGCTGGCCGCTGGCGAGCGCCTTGCGCGCGCGCACCACGAGCCACTCCTGGCGGAAGCGGTGGACCAGGCCGAGGTCGTTGACCACGCCGACTCCCTCGGCCTCGCCGAGGTCGGACATGCGGCGCTGCAGCGCGTCGAGGCCGGCGTCGAGCAGCGCGGCCTCCTCCTTGGCGTGCTCCGGGTCGTCGGACGGCCAGGTCGAGGTGCCCACGCCGAGCGCGCGCAGCGACGGGGCCGTGGCGCCCACCTGGCCGAGCGATTCGGCGGTGGTGAGCTCCGCGCTGAGGTCGGCGGCCGTGGGCCACGGCGAGAACAGCAGCGCGCCGAGGTCGCCGCCCTCGGTGATGCGGTCGAACTTGCGCCAGCTGCCGCCGTCGGTGGTGCGGATGGCGCCGGGGGTCGGCGGGGCGGTGGTCCCGGCCGCCGCGGCGTCGCGCACGGCCCGGTCGAGCCACAGGTCCGACAGGGTCCGGTAGACGCAGGGGTCCCAGAACTGCCGCGTGAAGTCGGCCTCCTCGACCACGGCGACGGGCTGGACGGCGACCGACAGCAGCGCCTGCGGGTCGCCCGAGCTGCGCACCCGCTGGTGGATCGCCATGCGCTTGCCGAACGGCCCGTGCGACTCGGCGTCGAACGGCGGCCGGCCCTGGATCAGCGCCTGGGCGATGGCCTGGTCGGGGCCGGAGCTCACCCGCCCGGCCCAGGTGCCCGCCGACTCGCCGCGGGAGCACCAGGACGCCAGCGCGGCGACCATCGGCACCTCGTCGCCGGGCGGGAGCGTGCCCCGCGCGTCCCAGGCGGTGTACAGCTGCTGCGACACGCGCCCCGAGACGGCCGACAGGTCGGCGTAGAGCACGCCCAGCGCGGCCTCGGCGCGGGCGCGCCCCACCGGATCGGCGTCGAAGGCGGTGACCGCCTCGGACAGGCGGTTGCCGTGCAGCGCGATCCAGCCCGGCTTGGCGGCGCCGATGCGCTCACCGAACCGATCCGGGTGCGCGGCCACGGCCCACAGCCAGCCGGCGTCGGCGTCGTCCACCGGCGCCTCGGTCGCACCGTCGGTCGCCGGTCCCGTCGGCTCCGGATCGCCGCCGAAGCAGGCGGAGAGGGAGAGCAGACCGGCGAACGCCGCACAGCGGAGCCGCTTCACGTCAATCGCCCTCGTAGGTGGCGCCGGCGCCGCGGGTCGCGCGGTCGTACAGGCGCGGATCGAGGTTCTCGGGCATGTCCTGCACGTTCACCGTCTCCTCGATCATCGTGACGGCGTCGAGCTCCATCGACCCGCGCCGGTACTCCACCGGCAGGGTGAAGTCGTGGTAGCCCGGCTTGAACACCTCGAGGGTGTACGCCGTCTTCTTGTCCAGCTTCCGCCGCTCCCCCGAAGGATCGCGGAGGTAGTCGATGAGGAAGCGGCCCTCCCGATCGGTCACCAGCTCGACGTTCCCTGGCGTCAAGCTGACGATCGCCTCGGACACCGGAGCGCCGTTCCGATCCACCACCAGCCCCGCAATCCCGTGGTTGGCGGCGTGCGCGTCGCCCATGGCGAGCGAGCACATCGCGAACCATCCCCACACCATCGCCGTCACTCCAGTCGTCGTTGGATCTCGTGCAGGTGCTCCAGGCGCTCGTCTGCACGAGAGATGAGGTCGGTCCGGTTCTTCGTCTCCGCGTGCGCCCGGTACCGCTCCCAGTTGCGGATCGCCTGGTAGAGGCGATCCTTGTTGTCGCCGTTCGACGAGTAGAACAGGCCGGTCTGCGCCACGGCCTGGATCTCGTAGATCATCGCCTTGCGGCTGAAGACGAGGTCGCTCGGCAGGCGCGCCCAGTGCTGCTCGGCCGTCTGCGCGTCCTTCAGCGCGCCCAGCCAGTCCTCCTTCTCGATCGCGACCTGCGCGGACTCGACGAGGAGCACCGGGTTGTACTTGTTCTCGGGCAGCGCCATCATCGCCATCAGGTGCCCGTCGCGCTCGGCGCGGGCGCCGCGGACCTTGGCGTCGAGGTAGAGCAGCGTGCGGGCCCGCGTGTAGGCGGGATCTGCCGCAGGCACCTCCGACAGCGTGGACTTCGCGGCGGGCGACAGGTGGCCGGCGAAGGCGTCGTCGGACCACTGGTCGATGCCGTCGAGCGCGGGGCTCGCCTCCGCGGACAGGTCGGCGTCGGCCACGGCGTCGAAGGTCTCGGCCGGCTGCTGGAACTCCGGCATCGGCGGCGGCGGCGGGGGGGGCCGGGTGGTGGTGCCGACCGACGAGTCCGAGCGGACGTTCCGCGTCGGCACCGGATCCGGGGCGGAGCGGACGGGCACAGGGTCGCGGACGGGCACCGGCTCGCGGACGCGGTCGGGCACAGGGTCGCGGACGGGCACAGGGTCGGGCACAGGGTCGCGGACGGCCACGGGGACCGGATCGCGGTCGGGCACCGGCTCGGCCGCGGCCCGCTCGGTCACGGGCGTCGGCTCGACCGGAGGCTGGGCGCCCGACGGCTGCGGCGTGGCCACGTCGACGGCCGCCCGGCCGGGATCGACCGCCGCCATCTCCTCGGGAGACACGACGGGGTCCGTCATCGCGACGACGGGGCCCTGCGCCCGCGTGCGCGCCGCCACCGACACGGCCGTCGCTGCGCCCACGCCGAGGCCGGCGCACACGAGGATCAGCACCCCCGCGCCCACCAGGAGCGTGGCGATGGTGAGGAACGTGCTCCCGCCCCCGCTGTCGGCGTCGGCGACGTGCTGCTGCTGGTCCACCGGCCGGCGAACCGGCGGAGGCGTGCTCCGCATCGGTGCCTGCGGCGGGCTCGGCGCGTAGCCCCGGCCCGTCACGTCGTCGTCGAAGGCGACCGGGTTCTGGACCGGGGGCGGCGCCACGAAGTCGGCGGCGGTCGACTGCGTCTGGGTCGGGACGTCGGACCAGGGCGCTTCGTCCTGCAGCTCGAGCGTCTGCGTGGACGGCTCCACCTTGCTCGGCGGCGGCCGCATCACGAAGCTGCTGCTGGTCTGCGACACACCGCCCACGGGGCTCGGCTGGGTGTGCTGGCTGTCGGCCCAGGTCGCGGCGGCGTTCCGGCGGGCCCGCTCCTGGCGCTCCCGATCGGCGTTGGAGGCCGTCTGCGGCGCGGGCGGCGCCGAGGGCAGCGGGCTGCCGCGGCGGGCGAACTCCGCCGTGTCGGGCAGCACGTTGCCGCGGCTGTTCCCGATCTCGGCGCTGTCGGGGTCGATGTCGAGCGTCATCGGGTCCGGCCCGCCGCGGCCGATGGGCAGCGTGTCGCGGCGGATCTCCTGCGGCGCCGTCATCGAGCTGCTCGAGGTGAGCGAGCCGGGCGCGGGGCGCGTCTCGGCGTCACGCCCCGAGCGCGGCGCGGGCCGCGTGGGCGCGTGGGCCGCCGGGGGCGGATCGAGCAGCAGATCGTCGATGGGGCCGGTGGTCGGCTCGAGCAGGTTGGTCGTGTTCTCGTGCGCGCCCGTGGTCTCGGCGTCGTCGACGCCCTGGAACGCCTCGGGGGGCCGCCAGGAGGTCGACAGCGGCTGCGCGGTCGGCCGGCGGCTGTAGCCCGTGTCGACGGGCTCGATGGCCGAGCGCTTCCCGGCCTGCGGGGACGGCGCGGAGCCCTTGCCGCCGCCGCCCGGCTGCCGGACCCAGGCCGTGTTGCTGTGGGGACGGACGTCGGTGTCGCCGGACGACTCGTCCAGGGAGGCCTGCAGCTCCTCGTGGACGTTCTGCGCGGTGTCGGCCTCCTCGGGGTCGAACAGGTCGTCGCCGCGGTCGGTGTCGCGCTCGACCTCGATCTCCCGCCCCGGGCCGCGGCCCTCGATCGGCATGCCGATGGCGTCGGAGTCTTCGAGGAGCAGCGCGTCGGTGTAGTCGGAGTCGGGGTCGCCGATCGGCTCGAGCTGGTGCCCGAGCAGGAAGCCCGTCGTGTCGCCGCCGGTCTCGAAGTACGGGGCGCTCGTCTCCTGCGCCCCCTCGGAGCGCGCCCGCAGGATCGGGGTGAGGAAGGCGCGCGTGACGGCGTCGATGTCGTTGAAGGAGTAGCCCGCCATGAGCCCGCGCAGGTCCTCGCGGAGGACGAACGCGCGCTGGTAGCGGTGGCGCGGGTTGAGCGACAGGGCGCGGAACAGCACCTTGTCGAGGCCCGGCATGATGTCCTTGACCTCGAGCAGCTGCGTGGTGACCTCGGCCCGGCGGACCCGGTGGACGGTCTGCAGGCTGGAGTCGGCCCGGAACAGCGGCTTGAGCGTCAGCAGCTCGTAGAGGATGGCGCCGAGCGCGAAGATGTCGGACGCCGGCGTGAGCTTCTGGTCCTGGTGCGTCTGCTCCGGGGCGAGGTACTCGACCCCCGGCGGCAGCGCGCCCGTCGCGGCCGTGGCGAGCGCCGTGGGCGAGCGCGCCAGGCCGTAGCGCCCCACGGTGACCCGCCCGTCGAGCGCGATCGACATGGCCTGCGGCGACAGCGCCAGGTGCAGCACGTTCTCGCTGCCGCTCTCGTGGCCGGGGCGGCCGTGGAGCGCCTCGAGCGCGTTGCAGACCTGGGTGGCCAGGTTGAGGAAGACGTTGTGCGGCACCGTCGCCCGGCTGGCGACGCAGTGCTGCAGCACCGTGCCCACGTCGACGGCGTCGGACCACTCCTCGAGGACGTACAGGTCGCCGTCGGCCTCGACGAGGTCCAGCACCGGTACGAGCGAGGGGTGGCGCGAGATGCGCAGGTCGCCGACGCGAGCGCGCAGCTGGGCCACGCGGCCCGGGTCACGGGCCACGACGGGCAGGATGCGGCGCGCGATGACCTGCTTGCCCGCAGGGTCATCGAGGATCGCGACGAACGACTCGGCCAGTCCGTCGGCGTCCAGCTTCCGCATCAGGGTGAACGAACCGACTTTCTTCGGGAGGAGCATCCCCGCCCCTTGTTGTCGAGCGCACCCTGCGCCCGGTCCTGGGGCAGACGTTAGTGGAAGCGGCCGGCGGCGTCAAGGCCCGAGAGCGCGGCGGCGACGGCAGGGAGCGGGTGGTGAGACGGTGGCCGATGGCGGTGGTCCTCCTCGCGGCGGGCTGTGCCTACCGCGGAGTGGGGTTCATCGAGACGATGGACGACCGGACGATCCTGCGGGAGGCCGACGGCGACGAGGTCCCGCTCGCGCTCGACGAGGCCATGGCCCCCGTGTCGCACCTCGGCGAGCACCTGGTCGAGGTCCTCGGCCGCCGCGGCCTCGGGCGGGTGCGGGTGGAGGCCTGGCGGGCGCTCGAGGGGCCGCACGGCTTCCCGGTGTGGGTCGGCCCGGTCCAGCGCTCCGATCGGAGGGTGGGCATCGCCAACGTGTCGCAGCAGACGGTGACCTGGGTCGACGACGACGCCGCGCCCGAGCTCGCGCCGTACATGGGCGACCCCGTCGCGGCGGAGGGCTACCTCGAGGACGGTCGGCTGCACGTCGTGGACTGGGTCCCGCTGGTGGACGGCCCCCGCTCGGGCGCCTTCCGGCCCTGATCCTCGGGCTGGCGCGCGGCCGGCCGCCGTGCCATGACCGGGCCGGGGAGGGGAGATGCCGCACGCGCTGCTGTCGGTCTCCGACAAGACCGGCCTGGTCCCGTTCGCTCGTCGCCTGGTCGACGCCGGCTTCACGCTGCTGTCCACCGGCGGCACCGCGCGGGCGCTCACCGAGGCGGGGCTCGCCGTCACGCCCGTCGAGGCGTTCACCGGCGCGCCCGAGATGATGGACGGGCGGGTCAAGACGCTGCACCCGAAGGTCCACGGCGGCATCCTGGGCGACCGGGCGGCGCACGCCGACGAGGCGGCAGCGAACGGCGTCGAGTGGATCGACGTGGTCGTGGTCAACCTGTACCCGTTCGAGCAGGTCACCGAGCGCGGCGGCGTCGCGCTCGCCGAGGCGGTGGAGAACATCGACATCGGCGGGCCCACGATGATCCGCTCGGCGGCGAAGAACCACCGCCACGTCGCGGTGGTCGTGGACCCCGCGGACTACGATCGCGTGGCGGAGCTCATCGCCTCCGGCGGGCTCGACGAGGAGGCCCGCCGGGCGCTCGCCCTGCGCGCCTTCCGGCACACCGCGCGCTACGACGCGGTCATCTCGGCCTGGCTGGCCCGCGCCACCGGCGACGACGGCTTCCCCGACGAGGCTGCGCTCGGCCTGCGCAAGGTCCAGGCCCTGCGCTACGGCGAGAACCCGCACCAGCAGGCCGCGTTCTACGGCGACGCCGGTGGGCCCGAGGCTGGCGCGCGCTCGCTGGCGCGGCTGCGCCAGCACCAGGGCAAGGAGCTGTCGTTCAACAACCTCGCCGACCTCGACGCCGCCGTGCGCGCCGTGTTCGAGCTCGACGGGCCGGGTGCCGTGGTCGTCAAGCACCACAACCCGTGCGGCGCGGCCGTGTCGCGGGCGGGGCTGGTGGCGGCGTTCGAGCAGGCGCTCGCGGGCGACCCCGTCAGCGCCTACGGTGGCATCGTGGCGTTCAACCAGCCGATCGGCGGCGAGGTCGTGCGCGCCATCAAGTCGTCGAAGACGTTCTTCGAGGTCATCGTCGCGCCGGGCTTCGACGACGTGGCGCTCGAGCGCCTGGCCAGCCGCGAGAACCTGCGCGTGGTCTCGTTGCCGGCGGGCTGGGCCGACGGGCGGCCGCCGGGGCGCGACGCCCGGCGGGTGCAGGGCGGGTGGCTGTTCCAGGACTGGGACCTCGGCGCGCCCGTCGCGTGGAACGTGGTGACGAAGCGCGCGCCGACCGAGGGCGAGGCGGCGACGCTGCGGTTCGCCTGGGCGCTGTGCCGGAGCGTGAAGAGCAACGCCATCGCGCTGGCCGTCGACACGGGGGAGGGGGCTGCCGCCAACGGGGTCGGCGCCGGGCAGACGAACCGGGTCGACTCGGTGCGGATCGCCGTGTCGCGGGCGACGAAGCCGGTGCCCGGCTCGGTGCTCGCGAGCGACGCGTTCTTCCCGTTCGCCGACGGCCTGCAGGTGGCGGCCGAGGCCGGGGTGAAGGCCGTGATCCAGCCCGGCGGCTCGATCCGCGACGAAGAGGTGATCGCCGCTGCGGACGCCGCGGGGATGGCCATGGTCTTCACGGGGGCGCGTCACTTCCGGCACTGAAGGGCGCATGATCGACGACGACGGCTTCGAGGAGCACCTCGTGCTCCGCACGCACCCGCTGCTCGGGTGGGTGTGGGTCCCGGTCCCGCTGGGCCTGGGCGCTGCCTACCTGCTGGGGGGCGGCGGCTGGTACTTCGTCGCCGTCGCGGTCCTCCTGCTCGTCGGCACCGGCATGTCGGAGATCTCCCGACCGCTCGCCATCCGGATCCGGGCACACAGGGTCGACGTCGCCGGGTGGCTCGGCATCCCGCCGCGCTTCGGGCGCCGCACCTTCTCGCTCGCCGAGCTGGAGGTGGCGAGCCGCGACGGGGGCCGCGTCGACAGCGAACCCACCTGGGACCCTCAGCGACGGCCGGACGGAGGCGGTGGTGCTGGGCGTGCGCTCGGAGGAGGCGATCGAGCTCCTCCGGGCCGAGCTGGCGGAGCACCGCGAGCAGGCGCGGGCGCGGCAGGGCCTCGGCGGGGCAGAGGTCCCGGAGGCGCTGGGCGCCCTCCGCGACCGGTCCCGCGACCCCGAGCCGTGAGGGCCGGAGACGGGCGTTGACAACTGCTGACCGGTCCGGGTGAACCAAAGGCGTCCATCCCTACGTTGTACAGGGGGAGGGTCGCCATGCTGAAGCTGTTCCGGAGCCCGCCGAAGCCCGAGGGGCTGTTCGTCCAGCACCACCCGAACGGGGCGCGCCTCGAAGAGGGCCGCTACGTCGACGGCAAGCGGGACGGCGTCTGGACCCGCTGGCGCGACAACGGCGTCCTCGAGGAGCAGTGCTCCTACCGCGCGGGCCACCTCCACGGCCCGGTGACCCGCTACCACCCGAACGGCGCGGTCCGATCGGAGTTCGAGCTGTGCTGGGGCGTGCTCCAGGGCCCCTTCGGCCGGTACCACCCGAACGGGCGCCTGGCCGAGGACGGCGAGTGGATCGACGGGCGCCCCCACCGCGCCTGGTGCCGCTGGTGGCCGAACGGGCAGCGCCGGGCCGTGGGCGCGTTCCACCACGGCCACCCGGTGGGCCGCTGGACGGCGTGGGACCCCGACGGCCGCATCCTCTACCGCGGCCCGTGGGTCGAGGCGCTCGAGGAGGTCCTGCGGGGCGAGCTCCGCGCGGCGCTCCAGCCGGTGGATCCCGACCTGACCGTCACCACGCTCGACATGCTGTGCTGGGAGATCGAGTACGGCAACGTCGCCTGAGGCCGGTTACCGAGGCCGGCCGGAGGGGCGCGTGCGGGTGCTGCTGGTCGGTCACGGGGGGCGGGAGAACGCACTGGCCTGGCGCCTCGCCCGGTCGGAGCGCGTGACCTCGCTGGTGGTGTGCGGCGACAACCCCGGGTGGCCGCGCGCTGCGACCCGCCGCGAAGGGACCCTGCTCGCGCTGCTCGACGAGATGCCGGGCGAGCCCGAAGGCCTCGCGCTGGTGGTGGTCGGGCCGGAGGCGCCGCTCGCCGAGGGCCTGGCCGACGCCGCGGCGGCGCGCGACGTCCCGTGCTTCGGGCCCACCGCCGCCGCCGCCCGCCTCGAGACGAGCAAGGCCTTCGCGAAGGAGGTCATGGTCGCGGCCGGGGTGCCCACCGCGGGCGCGCTGGTGGTCGATCCCCGCGATCCCGACGACCTCGCCCGGGCGCGCGCGCGCTGCGACCGGGGCGACGTGGTGGTGAAGGTCGACGGGCTGGCCGCCGGCAAGGGCGTCGTCGTCTGCGAGACCCCCGACCAGGCCCACGCCGCGCTGGCCCAGCTCGCCGCCTTCGGCGAGGCGGCCGAGCGGCTGGTCCTCGAGGACCGCCTCGTCGGGCCCGAGGTCAGCGTCTTCGCGCTGTGCGACGGGCAGCGGGCGGTGCCGCTGCTCTCGGCGCGCGACCACAAGCAGCTCCTCGACGGCGGCCGCGGGCCGAACACGGGCGGCATGGGCGCGGTCGCGCCGAGCCCCGACGTCGACGCGGTGCGGGCGGCGGAGATCGTGGCGCAGGTGCACCAGCCCGTCGTGGAGGCGCTGGCGGCGCGGGGGATGCCGTTCCGCGGCGTGCTCTATGCGGGGCTCATGCTCACGGCGGACGGGCCCCGGGTGCTCGAGTTCAACGTCCGCTTCGGCGACCCCGAGTGCCAGGCGCTGATGCCGCTGTGGGAGGACGACCCCGTGCCGTGGCTGCTCGGCGCGGCCCGGGGCGCCCTGCCCGCGGGGCGCCCGCGGGTCGCCCGAGGCGCGGCCTGCTGCGTGGTCCTGGCCTCGCGCGGCTACCCGGCGTCGTCGGAGAAGGGGACGCGCATCCCCGAGCCAGCCCCCACCGAGGGCGTCGTCGTGTTCCACGCGGGCACCCGCCGCGATCCCGACGGCACGCTCCGCACCAACGGCGGGCGCGTGCTGGGCGTCACCGGGGTCGGCGCCGACCCGGCGAGCGCGCGCGCCGCGGCCTACGCCGCCGTCGAGGGCTGGCGCTTCGACGGCGCGCAGCTCCGCACCGACATCGGCGCGTGACCACGCTCGAGCGGCCGCGCCCCGGGGTGGTCGTGGCGCAGCCGGCGCGCGGGTTCCGCTACGCCGTCGACGCGTTCTGGCTGGCGGGCTTCGCCCTCGACACGGGCCCGCGCCCCGGCGCCGCCCTCGACCTGGGGACGGGCTCGGGCATCGTCGCGCTGCTGCTCGGCGCGGCCGGGGTGCCCACGCTCGGCGTCGACGTGCGCCCCGAGTGGGCGCCGCTGTGGGCGCGCAGCCTCGCCGAGAGCGCGCCGGCCGCGCCCGTGTGCCTGCAGCGCGGGGACGTGGTGGACGGCGTGCCCGGCGGCTTCGACCTCGCCGTGTGCAACCCGCCGTACTTCGCGCCCGGGGAGGGCCCCGCCTCGCCCGACCCGTGGAAACGGGCCGCGCGCACGGAGTCCACGGCCCCGCTCGGCGCCTTCGTCGCGGCGGCGCTGGGCGCGCTGACCCCGCGCGGCCGCGCCTGCCTGGTGCTGGAGCAGCGCCGGGAGGACGACGCCCTGGCCGTCGCCGGCGGCGTGTCGCGCTGGGTGCGGGTCGGGCACCGGCGCAGCCTGCTGTGACTGTCGGCAGCGCCCGGGCCGCGGGCGTCGGTGGAGGCGCTGGACCGGGACCACCCGCTGCTGGCGCGCTGGGTCGCGCTGGCGCGCGGCCAGCCCGCACCATACGACGGGACCCGGCCGACGTAGCCGCGAACCGGCATCCGACACGGTCGAGGGGACGGAGTTGCCCAGCCTGCGCCTGCGAGTCCGCATCGTCCCGAGGCAGGCCAGCGACCCTGCGCTGCCCGACCACGCCGAGCGGGAGGGCGAAGCGCTGGCCGAGCTGGTGCGCGACCTCGTCGCGCGGGGCGGCAACGGCGCCGTCCTGGCGGTGGTGCGGCCGGATCGCACCGAGCTCGTGGACCTCGGCGGGCTCGTCCGGGCGAAGGTCGCCGTGCCGCTGTTCCTCGCCGGCCTGACCCGCTCCGTGCCCGACGGGCAGCGCCTCCCGCTCGCGGTGGGGCTGGCGGGCCGGTTCCGGATGCGCACCGCGCCGGATCAGCCGGGCATCCCCGTGGGCGTGGTGTTCCTCGAGTGGGCCGACTGTCGGTGGTGGCACTGGCGCAGCGTCCTCGGCGCCGACGGCGCGCCCGTGGCCGACGGCGAGACGGTGTGGCGCGCAGACGACGGCGACCCGCTCCCGCCAGGCCTGGGGCGCTGGTGGAGCCTCGGTCGGCGCACCGGCAACGTCGTCACCTTCGGCGTCCCCGACGCCGAGGACCCCGAGGATCCGCACCGGACGCGCGCGACCCTCGTCCACTGAGGCGGGCCACCGGGGGGCTTGACGGTCCCCTCGCGGGTGCTTTTCCTTGTGGCGTGAGCGGGACCGGCCTCGGCCGGCGCCCCGAACAGCCAGGAAGCGACGGGACGACGGCGGGACACCCGCCGGCCCCGACGAGCACACTTGCGTCTGGAGGATTGCATGGGACCGTGGTTCGATGTGGATGCGGCGGTGGCCGATCTCGACGCCGTGACCCGCCAGCTCGACGCCCTGTTCGGCCAGCGCGGCCTGGACGGCCGGCACGGGCTGCGCACGCTGGGCACCGAGGTCGAGCTCGCCGTCCGCGAGCTGCCCGAGGCCTGGGAGATCACCGCCGAGCTGCCCGGCGTCGCCGCCGAGCAGGTCCAGCTGGCCTTCGCCGACGGCACGCTGACCCTGAAGGCCGAGCGCAAGGTGGCGCGGCCGGAGGGCGGCGGCGGCAAGGTGCGCTACGCCGAGCGGCCGTCGTTCGCCGTCGACCGCGCCGTCCGCCTGCCCGAGGGCGTCGACCCGGAGGGGATCGCCGCCGCCTTCACCCACGGCGTGCTGACCGTGACGCTTCCGAAGCGCGCGCAGGCCCAGCCCCGGACGATCCCCGTCCAGACCGCCTGATCACCGCAACACAGGAGCCTCTCATGACCGTCAACACCGAGACCGCCCTCACCGAGACCGCCACCGCCACCCCGGCGCAGACCGTGTCGGATCCGGCGCGAGTCCGCTGGAGCCAGCCCGCCGTCGACATCGTCGAGCGGGACGACGCTTGGGTCCTCGCCCTCGACGCCCCCGGCGTCCCCGGCGACGGGTTCGACATCCGGCTCGAGGACCGCACGCTCACCGTCAGCGGCGTCCGCGCGGGCGGGCTCCGCGGCTGG
The DNA here is from genome assembly GCA_041389545.1 of Myxococcota bacterium. Taxonomy (GTDB): domain Bacteria; phylum Myxococcota_A; class UBA796; order UBA796; genus JACKER01. Next base: position 44,232 of record JAWKRQ010000032.1, read on the forward strand.
CGCCGCGCCTTCACCGTCCCCACCGCCGTCGACGGCGCGGGCGTGACCGCGAAGGCCGACAACGGCGTGCTGACCCTGACCCTGCCGAAGGCCGAGGCCGCGCGGCCCCGCCGCATCGCCGTGAGCTAGCTCGGCGGGTCGACGATCTGCGGCCAGAGTGCGTCGGCGACCTTCCTCCCCTGGCGCACCTGGCCGCAGAACCACTGCCACCGGGCGATGTGGTCGCGCGGCGCCGCCTCGTTGCAGACGAACAGGCTGTGATCTGCCGACGCGACGTAGCGACCGCCCAGGAACTGGAAGACCTGGCACAGCTGCCGGTTCGCGTCGCCGTCGCCCTCGGCGGTGAGCGCCGACTTCAGGCCGGTGGCGACGCTGTCTTCGGCCGCCCCGAGCGGCGGGAGGATGGAGTTCGGCGGCAGCTGGACGAGGTGCGAGGCGAGCTCGGCGAGGTGGTACAGCAGCACGAGGTCGCGCCCGCCGTCCTCCTCGGCCAGGGTGCGCGCCATGGTCACGAACTGCTCGGCGCGATCGCGGATCGCGATGGAGAGGCCGTCGAGCACCCAGCGCAGGCCGTCGCGCTGCAGGAGCATCTGGCGCTCGGCCTCGCCGAACGGGCCCGTCAGCGGGTCGCCCGTGGCAGACCCGGCCGTGAACCGCGTGATGGGCTGGCCGCGGCCGCCCGCCAGGGCCCGCCCCGCGCGCAGCCCGACGGCGAGCCGCACGCTCGGCGACACGTCGGCCCCGAACAGCACGTCGAGCACGGCCGGGTCGGGCGACATCCCGAGCGCCTCCATGGCGCGGCGCACCTCGCGGCCGAGATCGCGCGCCATGGGGCGCGGATCGCGCGACAGGCGCACGAACGCCTGCGTGGCCGGGTGGTGCCCGTTGCCGGAGCGGTCGACGAAGAACCAGCCGCTCTCGCCGTGGGGGTGCAGCGTGACCATCACCGGGTGGCCGGGGGGACCGGGCACGACCACGGTGGCGCCGGATCCCTCCTCCCGGCCGACGCCGCAGGAGGCCAGCACGGGCGCGTAGCAGACGGCCGGGCCCGTGATCGGCACGATGTCGTCGAGGTCCCCCACGACGGACACGTCGAGCCGATAGCCGAGCTGGCGGGCCCGGGTGAGGAGCATGATGCCGGCGGTGGTGGCGCCCGGGCTGCTCCCGCGCAGGCAGACTTCCAACGATGCCTCCCGTTCGCGCCGTACATACCTCACCGCGCGCCGGCGGGCGCGCCCAGCCCGCCGCGATAAGGCGTCCGGAGCGAACGGCGCCGCGCGCGCCGTCCGGAGGACCCGATGAAGGACCGTTGCGCTCCGTCAACCCGGCGACCGGCGAGGCCGTCGGCGCCATCGACAGCACCCCCGTGGGCGAGATCCCCGCCGTCGTCGCGCGGGCCCGGGCGGCGTTGCCCGGGTGGCGCGCCCTGGGGCCCGAGGGGCGTGCCGAGCGCCTCCGCGCGGCCGGGCGGGCGCTGGCCGACCGGGCCGACGCGCTCGCCACGCTCGTGTGCCGCGAGATGGGCAAGCCCCGCCGCGAGGCCGCGGGCGAGATCCGCGCCTGCGTCGCCGGGCTCGGCGAGGAGCTCGATCAGGTGGTGGCCGCGCTGGCGCCCGAGGTCCTCGACGACGGCCGCACGCGCACCACCGTCTTCCGCGACCCCTACGGCGTGTGTGCCGTGATCGCCCCCTGGAACTTCCCGGTGATGATGCCCCACGAGATGGTCGTGCCGGCGCTGATGGCCGGGAACACCGTGGTGCTCAAGCCGTCGGAGCTGACCCCCATCGCCGGTGGGGCGTGGGCGGAGATCCTGATGGAGGCCCTGCCGCCCGACGTGCTGCAGGTGATCCACGGCGACGAGGAGCAGGGCCGCGCGCTCGTGCAGGCCGACGTCGACCTCATCGCCTTCACGGGCTCGCGCGACGCCGGCGCGGCCATCCTCACGGCGGCCGGGCCCACCCTCAAGCGGGTCGTGCTCGAGCTCGGCGGCAAGGACCCCATGGTGGTGCTGGAAGACGCCGACGTCGACGCCGCGGCGCGGTTCGCCGTGCGCAACGCGTTCCGCAACGCCGGCCAGGTCTGCGTCTCCACCGAGCGCATCTACGTCGCCGAGCCCATCGCGCCGGCCTTCGAGGCCAGGGTGGCCGAGCTCGCCGCGGCGCTGAAGATCGGCGCGGGCGAGGAGGAGGACACCGACGTGGGGCCCATGGTCCACCCGCGCCAGAAGGCCCACGTCGTCGCCCAGGTCAAGGCGGCGCTCGACGCCGGCGCCCGCCTGCTCCACGGCGACGCCGCCGACCTCGACAGCGAGGGGAACTTCCTGCGGCCGCTGGTGCTCGTCGACGTCGACCACGACATGGCGCTGATGCGCGACGAGACCTTCGGCCCCGTGGTCGGGCTGATGCGCTTCCGCAGCGACGACGAGGCGGTGGCGCTGGCCAACGACACCCCGTTCGGGCTCGGGGCGACCGTCTTCGGCGCCGAGGCCCACGCCGTCGACGTCGCGCGGCGCCTCGACGCCGGCATGGTGGGCGTGAACCGCTCCGTCGGTGGCGCGCCCGGCGCACCGTGGGTCGGCGCCAAGCAGTCCGGCTACGGCTTCCACTCCGGGGTCCACGGCCACCGGCAGTTCGCGCAGGTCCGCACGGTGTCTTCGCCCAGCACGGGCCGGGGCGCGGCGTGAGGGCCGGCTTGACGGGCGGGCCGCGCGCGTAGAAGTCTCGGGTGTGGAGGTTCGCGTGCGCGACCCGGAGCTCGAGCGCTTGGCGAGCGCGATGGGTCGGCTGCTCCGCAGCGATCCGAACGGCGGTGACAGCCCCTTCGTCGCGGTGGAGCGCCTGGCGGAGCTGCTGAGCATCGAGCTGCACGACGACGTGGCGCTCGACGACGTGGTCCGCGTCGCCACCCACAGCCGGAAGTTCGAGCTCGGCCAGGATCGCACCACCGTGCGCACCACGCGCCGGGCCGCCCCCACGACCGTCGCCGCGCCGGACATCCTGTACCACGCGTGCACGGCCGAGCAGGTCGCGCGCTACGTCGAGCGCGGCGGCCTGTACGCGAGCAGCGGCAAGCAGATCTTCCTGTCCGACGACGAGGCGCAGGCCTGGCGCGCCGCCCACCGGATGCGGGGCGAGCCGCGCGTGCTCTACGTCGACACCGTGCGCCAGCGCCGCCGCCGGCTCAAGCTCCAGCGCAAGCGGCGCGGGCTGTACACCTCGCGCTTCATCAGCGTCGCCGACGTGCTGAACCTGCAGCCGCAGTTCGCCGAGCAGCGCTCCGCGGGCGGGATCCCGCTGGTCGAGACGCCCGACGGGCTGCGGATGGCCCTCATCCGCGTGACGCGCCGCTCGGGCGTCACCTGGGAGGTCGCCAAGGGCAAGCTCGAGCCCGGCGAGCCGCCGGAGTGGGCCGGCATCCGCGAGGTCCAGGAGGAGATGGGGATCGAGGTGGACTTCCAGGTCCGCGCCCTCGTCGGCCTCATCCGCTACGGGTTCCTGGCGCCGGGCGGCCTGCCGCGCCTCAAGACCGTCTACCTGTACCTGCTCGACCCGGTGGGCGAGATCGGCGACGAGTTCCGCCCGTCGACCCGCGAGGGGGTCAAGGACGTGCGGCTGTTCACGCCCGAGGAGGCGTGCCGCGTGGTGACGCACTCGAGCCTGCGGCCGCTGATGCACCGGGCGAAGCAGCTCGTCGAGTCCGGCACCGTCACGGCGGCGGCGGGCTGACCGTCTGCACGATGCGGAACACCGCGCCGCGCTGGAAGTCCGCCACCCACACCGTGCCGTCGGGCATCCGGCCGAACGCGGTCGGGGAGAGCGCGAACCGGCCGAGCGCGGCCACCTCGTCGGGCTGCAGGCGCCGCCGCGACGAGGGCAGCGTCAGCGCCCACAGCCGCCCGGTGACGTAGTCGCCGACCAGGTAGCGGCCCTGCAGCGGGCCCGGCGCCGTCCAGACGACCCCGCCGGTGATCGACGCGCCGGCGTCGCGCCCGTAGGACCAGATGGGGTCGACGAGGCCGCCCGACAGCCGCTCGCAGTCGCTCGGCTCGTAGCAGGCGAAGCCCTCGCGCACGTTCCAGCCGAGGTTGTCGCCGGCCGCGATCAGGTCGACCTCCTCGTAAGTGTTCTGCCCCACGTCGCCGGCGACGATCCGGCCCTGCGGGTCGAAGGCGAAGCGCCACGGGTTGCGCAGGCCCCAGGCCCAGATCTCCGGCCGCGCGCCGGCGACGCCGACCAGCGGGTTGTCCGGCGGCACGGCGTACGGGGTCGCGCTGTCGACGTCGAGCCGCAGGAGGCTCGCGAGCAGGGTGCCCCGGTTCTGCCCGTTGCCCTGTGGATCGCCGCGGTAGCCGCCGTCGCCCAGGCTGACGTAGAGCATGCCGTCGGGGCCGAAGGCGATCTGGCCGGCGTCGTGGTTGGCGTAGGGCTGGGCGACCTCGAGGACGACGCCCTCCTGGTGCGGCGCGGCAAGGGTCGCCGGGTCGGTGCGCCAGCGGGAGATCACCGTGTGCGGCTCACCGTCGCGCTGCGGCGTGGCGTCGACGAAGAACAGGCCGTTGTCGGCGAACTTCGGGTGGAAGGCGATGCCGAGCAGCCCGAGCTCGGAGCGGGTGGGCACGTCGAGGGTGAACCAGGCGCGCAGCGGCGCCCCGGGCGTCGACAGGGAGGCCGTCCCCGTCTTGCTCAGCACCACGACCGCGCCGTCGTGGCCGGGCACCGGCGCGACGTCGGTGGGCTGCACCACGCCGGTGATCGCGGGCTCGAGGCGCACCGCGATCCGCGTCCGCTCGGCGTCGGGGCCGTCGAAGGCCGCGGGGGTCAGCGCGTCCACCGTGGCCGCGGCCGTCTCCGGCTGGGTGGCGTCGAACAGCGCGATCAGGGCGTTGCGCGTGACGTCGAGCTGGAGCGCCGCCCACAGCAGGGCGGCGAACGCGAGCGGCACGGAGAGGACGAGCAGCCATCGGGGGCGGGAGCGGGCCATGCCCCGGGGGTATCCCTACGGCGTGGGCGGCGGCACGTCCCCGCGGGCCGGGTCGGGCGACGAGCGCAGCCAGCCCGTCGGCTGGATCGGCTGGACGGGCTCCGGCGCCGCGCGGCTCTCGCGCTGGGACGCGGCGATCTGCGCGATGCGCTCGGCCTGCCACAGCATGTACACGTCGTCGGGCGACAGGCGGGCCGCGGCGTGGGCGGCGAGCAGCGCCTGGTCGTACTCGGAGCGGGCCAGGTGGACCATCGCGCTCGTGTCGAGGAAGTCGGAGCGCTCGCCCGACAGGGTCAGCGCGCGATCGATCAGCGCCAGCGCGTCGTCGAGCTTCACCCCGGCCAGCGCGTAGTACCAGGCGAAGCAGTTGTCGCGGTCGGGGCTCGCGGGGATGGGCTCGCACTGCGCCTTCAGCCCCTCCGACAGGGCGTCCTGCAGCGCCGGCTCGTCGCCGAGCACGCGCTCGACGGCCACCAGGAAGTCGAGCGGCCGGTGGGTGGGGTGCAGGCGGGCCATCGCGGCCTCGACGTCGGCGCGGAACGTCTGCCGGTCGGCGTCGCTGTCGACGAGCATCGCGTAGAACCACAGATAGGGCCCGCCGCCCGGGTACAGCGACAGCAGCTTGCGGATGTGGGCCATCGCGCCGTAGCGGTCGCCCGCGGCCAGCGCCACGCGCGCGCGGCGCAGCAGGTGGGCGTCGGGGTACTCCTCGAGGTCGGCGGCGCGCAGCAGCTGCTCCCGCGCGTCGTCGTAGGCCTTCTCCTGCAGCAGCACGTCGGCGAGGGCCACGTGGGCCCAGCCGTCGTCGGGGCGCTGGGCCACGCCGGCCTCGGCGAGCGACTGGGCCTCGTCGACCCGGCCCTCGAACATCAGGCCGTTGACCATGCCCACGATCTGGTCCTGGTCGACGAGGTCGCCCGGCTGGAGGTCGTGGAGCACCTCCCAGGCCTCGTCGTGCTGGCCGAGGTGGCGCAGCAGCTGCGCCAGCAGCACCTCGGCCTCGGCCTGGTCGGCGGGCTCGCCCGCGCCGGCGTCGATGAACGCGCGGAGCGAGGCGATGGCGCGCTCGTCCTCGCCCATGCCGACCAGCAGCTTGCCCTGCGACAGGCCGCGCTCGGGCGGCTGGCCGAAGCGCCCGACGTCCTGCGCGAAGAGCAGGGCGTGGCCGTCGAGCTGGCGCGGCTTGCGCTTCGACTTCCACAGCGCGATCCGCCCCCGCGCGTAGTCGAAGATGACGCGGCTGTCGCTCAGGTACTCGTGGCCGAGCAGCGCCTTCATCCCGCCCGTGCCGCAGGTGTTGGTGCGCGTGTTCTCGTACGAGACCCAGCGGGCCGGGATCGTGACGCCGACCTCGCGCCGGCCGATCTCCACCTGCTGGACGGGGATCCGGCGCGTCATCTCGAGGAACCGGAACGGCGGGAGCGTCTCCGAGGCGCCGATCCCGCGCACCGTCTCGAGGCCCTGCGTGTAGGACGAGGCGAAGGGCAGGCCCGTCGCCGCGCACAGCGTCAGCTCGCTCGCGCCCGTGTCGACCTGCGTGATCACGTCGACCTTGCGGGGCTCGGGCTCGTCGGTCGTGACGGTGATCAGCGTGTGGATGTGCTGCCCGTCGAAGAACATCGGGCTCGAGCGCCGCTTCGACGGGCCCGTCCCCGGCGGGGAGAGCACCATCACGTCGGCGGGGTAGTCGATCTCCAGCGTGAACCGCGACCAGACGTTGTTCCCGAGCAGGCCGTCGACGGGCATGAAGCCGAGCTGGTCCTGGAACCCTGGGACGCCGACCAGCACGTCGATGTCGTCGACGACCACGTCGCCCAGGCGTAGCTCGGGCAGGGTGACGGCCGAGACGCTGGCGGAGCCGGACAGCCCCCACACGTCGACCTGGCGGTCGGGCTTCAGGCCGAGGCGCTCGGCCGTGCCGTCGGCGAGCACCGACACGTCGGCGCCGGTGTCGACGAGGAAGGTGCCGAGCGAGCCGTCGGGCAGGGTGCCCTGCACGAAGATGCGCGGGCCGCCCGGCGAGGGGCGGACGATGTCGAGCTGCGTCTCGTCGGCGCCGGTGTAGCGGCGCGGCAGGTCGGCGACGCGGGCGTGGCGCCGGCCGAACGCGGCGTCGACGGGGACCGGCGGGGCCGGGTCCGCGGCGAGGAGCGGCGACAGCGCGACGGCGAGGGGCAGGGCCAAGCGGACTCCGCAAGGGCCGGCGCGTGCGGCCTCTCCCGATCAGCGTACCCTGAGATCGCTCGGGGCACGCGCGCCGGATACCTCACCGGGGTGGCAGGGTCGGTCCTGGTCATCGACGTGGGCAACACGAACACCGTGCTCGGTCTGATGGACGGCGAGCACGTCGCGCACACCTGGCGCATCTCCACCCTGCCGCGCACCACCGACGAGCTCGGCGTGCTGCTCCTGCAGCTGCTGGCGCACCACGGGCAGGCGCCCGCGGCCATCCGCGGCGCCATCTGCTCCTCGGTCGTGCCCACGCAGGTCTACACGGTCGAGAAGGCCTGCCGGCGCTACCTCGACGTGGCGTGCCTGGTGGTGGGCCGCAAGCTGCGCACCGGCATGCGGATCCGCACCGACAACCCGCGCGAGGTCGGCGCCGACCGCATCGTCAACGCGATCGCCGCGGTGGCGCTGCATGGCGGGCCGGTGGTCGTGGTCGACTTCGGCACGGCGACCACGCTCGACTGCGTCGACGCCCATGGCGACTACGTCGGCGGGGTGATCGCGCCGGGGCTGCGCATCAGCGAGGAGGCGCTGTTCGACCGCACGGCCCAGCTGCCGCGGGTCGAGCTGGCCCGCCCGACCAGCGTCATCGGCAAGAACACGGTCCACGCCATGCAGTCCGGCCTGTTCTACGGCTACGTGGGCCTGGTCGACGCGCTGGTGGACCGGTGCGCGCGGAGCTCGATCCCGCCGCGAAGGTGGTGGCGACGGGCGGGTACGCGCACCTGCTGGCGTCGGGATCCACCCGCATCGAGTCGGTGGATCCGCACCTGACGCTGCGCGGGCTGGCGGTGTTGTACGCCCGGAACGCCGACGGCGCGTGAGCTGGGGGCGGAGCGGGGCGGGTGCGAATAGTCTGCGGAGCGGGACGTCGGACCGCGGCTGGAGGAGGGACGATGGGGTGGTTGTGGCTGTTCGGTCCGTGGCTCGGCTGCTCCACCTTCTTCGGGGCCGCCGACGGCGGATCGGAGGGGGCGCCCGCGGTCACGGCGCCGTCCCCGTCCCCGTCTCCGTCGCCCTCGCCGAAGAAGCACCGGCGGGCGCGCAGTGACGACGAAGACATCGACGTGATCGGCGCCTTCTCGCCGGCAGAGGACCCCTGCGCCGCGAGCGAGCACCCGGGGCTGTACACGTTCGACCAGACGGTCGACGGGCAGGCGAGCCACGCGCTGCTGTTCGTGCCGCCCGGCCCCGGTCCCCACGATCTCGTCGTGATCCTGCACGGCGGCACCTCGACCCCCGAGCGGATCCTGTCGCAGACGCGCTTCGTCGACCGCGCGACCGCCGACGGCTTCGCCGTGCTCGCGCCGAGCGCGGCCGTGATGGGCGACAAGGGCGCGCACTGGAACTCCGGCAAGTTCGACGGCAAGGTGCACGGCGGGCGCGACGACGTGGCGTTCCTCGACGACATCACGGCGTCGGCCAAGGCCGCGGTCTGCGGGAAGCGGGTGCTCTCGGCCGGCTTCTCGAGCGGCGGCCAGATGGCGCACCGCTGGGGCTGCGAGGGCAAGGAGCCCGACGCCGTGCTGTCGGCGGCCGGGGAGCTGCTCGTGGACCCCGCGGGGTGCACGCCGCGGCCGGTGCGCGGCTACGTCGGCACGCAGGACAAGGTGTTCGACGGCCCGCCCCTCGAGGGGAGCGACCAGCCGTCCGCCGTGCAGACGATCGAGCTGTGGGCGAAGCTCAACGGCTGCAGCGACGCCCCGCCGGTCATCGAGACCTCGGAGGACGCCGCGTGCCGCAAGTACCAGGGCTGCGCGCACGCCACCGAGCTGTGCGTGGTCGACGGCTTCCCGCACGGGTGGCCCTCGCCCACCAGCCGGCGCAAGCCCACCCGCTGCGACGCCACGGCCGACGGCATGCGCTGGTTCGAGGGCGCGGTGAAGGCGCCGGCGCCGGCGCCGGCCGCCCCGGCCAAGGGCGGCAAGAAGCGCGGCCGCGGGTGAACGGCACGCTCGAGACGGCGCACGGCCCGATCCGACTCCCCGCGTTCCTGCCCGACGCCACGCGGGGCACGATCCGCACCGTGCCCACGCACCTGCTCGCCTCGGCGGGGGTCGAGGTCCTGATGACCAACGCCTTCCACCTGGCCGAGCGGCCGGGGACCGACGCCGTGCGCTCCGCGGGCGGCGTGCACGCCTTCATGGGCTGGTCGGGCCCGATCGCGACCGACTCGGGCGGCTTCCAGGTCTGGTCGCTGCTGCGCGATCGCCCCGATCACGGCGCGGTGACCGACGACGGCTTCGCCTGGCGCGGCGAAGACAAGCAGCGCCGGGTGCTCACCCCCGAGAAGGCGCTCCAGCACCAGCTCCGCCTCGGCGCCGACGTGGTGTTCTGCCTCGACCAGTGCACGCACCCCGACGACCCGCCCGAGGTGCAGCGGGCGAGCGTGGACCGCACGCTCGCCTGGGCGCGGCGCACGAAGGCGGCGCTCGAGCAGCGGCCCGCCGGCAAGCGCCCGCGGCTGTACGGCGTCGTGCAGGGCGGCCGCGACCCCGACCTGCGCCGGCGCTGCGCCGAGGGGCTGATCGAGATCGGCTTCGACGGCTACGGCTTCGGCGGCTGGCCCATCGACGACGACGGCGCCCTGGTCGACGCCGTGGGCCTGGTGGCGGAGCTGCTCCCGCCCGACGTCCCGCGCCACGCCCTCGGCATCGGCCGGCCCGACACGCTGCTCGCGGCCTGGCGCGCCGGCTACGACACCTTCGACGCCACCGCGCCGACCCGCGAGGCCCGGCGCGGCCTGCTCTACGTGCCGCGCGTGGACCTGGCGGATCCGGCGGCGGTGGCCGGCGCCGAGAAGCTCTCGGCCTGGTACGACGCCACCAACGCCAGGAACTGGCGCGATGCGCGCCCGGTCGACGAGACCTGCGACTGCCCGCTGTGCCGCGGCTACAGCCGCGCGCTGCTGGCGCACCTGATGCGGGCGGAGGAGCCTGCGGGGCAGGCGCTCGCGTCGCTGCACAACCTGCGGTTCGTCACGCGCGTCGTGGAAGCGCTGCGAGGGGCGGCGCGGTGAGCGCGGACCCGCTGCTCGAGGCGGTGAAGGCCTCCTCGAAGTACCGGGCCCTGGCCGACGACGTGGTGCTGGCGGCGCTCGCTTCGGCGCGGCGGGCGGGCGGGCGCGACGCCGACGTGGTGAAGCGGGCCAAGCGCAAGCTGCACCAGGTGTTCGGCGCGTTCCTCGGGGCGTCCGACCGCAAGCGCGCGCTGGCGGCGCTGCGTGCGGCCGCCACGGCGCCCGACGAGGCCGCCTGGCGCGCCCACCTCGACGCCGCCATGGCCGCACACAGCTCCACGGCCGAGCGCCACGGCGAGGTCGCCGCGCTCTGGGAGGGCCTGCGCGCGGCCGCCGGCGAGGTGCGGGCCGTGCTCGACCTCGGCTGCGGGCTCGGTCCGCTGGCGCTGCCGGGGTCGGGGCTGCCCGCCGACGTGCGCTGGCTCGGCATCGACGTCGACGCCGAGCTGTGCGGTGCCGTGCAGGAGGCCCTCGGCGGGCGGTACCCGCACGTCGAGGTGCGCGCCGGCGACGCCCGGAGCGCGCCGCTGGGCGAGGGCTACGACCTGGCGCTGCTCCTCAAGCTGGCGCCGACGCTCGACCAGCTCGAGCCGGGCGCGGCGGCGGCGCTCGTCGGCCGCGTCCCCGCGCGGGTCGTCGCCGTGTCGTTCCCCACGCACACGCTCGGCGGCCGCGACGTCGGCATGGCCGCCCGCTACGACGCCCACGCCGACGCGCTGCTCGCGGGCTGGGAGCGCCTGGCGCCGATCGCGCTGCGCCACGAGCGCGTCCACCTGGCGCGGAGGCCGTGATGCTCGCGGTGCTCCTCGCGCTCGCCTGCCGCCCGGCGCCGCCGGACGGGCCCGTCAACGTGCTGCTCGTCACGCTCGACACCACCCGCGCCGACCACCTCTCGGCCTACGGCTACATCCGCCCCACCACGCCGCACCTGCGGGCGCTCGCCGAGCGCTCCCTCACGTTCGACGCCGCCTGGGCGCCGATGGCGACCACGCTGCCGAGCCACACCTCGCTGATGACCGGGGTCTGGCCGCTCGAGCACGGCGTGCTCTCCAACGTGGAGCACGGCGGGCGCCGCCTCGTCGCGTCCGAGGCGATCGTGCCGGCGGCGCAGCTGTTCGCCGACGCCGGCTACGCCACCGCCGCCTTCGTCTCGGCCGCGCCCCTGCACCGCGGCACCGGCATCGAGCGGGGCTTCGCCACCTTCGACCAGGGCGACCGCGTGGTCCGCCCCGGGCGCGTCACCACCGAGGCGGCGCTCGGCTGGCTGCGCGAGCACGTCCGCGAGCCGTTCTTCCTCTGGGTCCACGACTTCGACCCGCACGGGCCCTTCGACCCGCCGCGCCGCTACGACCGCTTCCGGCGCGACCCCACGCTCGACCGCTGGCTCGCGCAGCGCCGCATCCCCGAGGCCACGCACCGGGCGGGCGGCGCGCCGATGCAGACCGCCGAGGCCCACGACGGCTACGACGGGGAGCTGCTCGAGGTCGACGACCACGTCCAGCGGCTGCTCGACCTGCTCGAGCGCCGCGGCGTGGCCGACCGCACCATCGTCGTCGTCGTGGGGGACCACGGCGAGGGGCTCGGCCAGCACGACGTGGGCGGCCACGGCCACGTCTGGCGGGAGCAGCTGCAGGTGCCGCTCCTCGTCCACGTGCCCTGGCTGCCCCCGCGGCGCATCGAGGCGCCCGTGGCGATGGTCGACGTGCTGCCCACGCTGCTCGGCCTCGTCGACCTGCCCGGCGCCGACGCCTGGCGCGCTCGCGCCAGCGGTCACGACGTCCTGCACGAGCCGTCGGGGCCGTCGCTGGGGCTGTCGTCGCTGCGCCAGGCCGCGCTCGGCACGGCCCCGCAGCGCGCCCTCACCGTCGGGCGCTGGCGCTGGCTGCAGGTCGACGGCCGCGAGCAGCTGTACGATCTCGGCACCGACGGCTTCGAGCTCACCGACCTCGCCGAGGTGCTGCCGGTGCACCGCCAGCTGCTGTCGCGCTGGGCCGACGCGCTGGAGGCCGCGCAGCGTGCCCGCGGGGGCGAGCTCGGCGCCGCCACCGCCGCGCCGCTGTCGCCCGAGGAGGTGCAGGCGCTGGAAGCGCTGGGCTACACGGCGCCCTGACGGCCTGTACCCGCGGGTGTACCGCTCGGGGCAAGGTCCGTCGTAGGCTTCGGGAAACAGGAGGCGGGGTGGCGACGATCGTGCTTGCGGGCGGCGGGACCGGGGGCCACGTGTACCCGGCCCTCGCCATCGGCGACGAGCTGGTGAAGCGGGGCCACACGGTGCTGTACTACGGCGATCCCGACCGCATCGAGGGCCGGGTCGCGCCGCAGCGCGGCTACGCGTTCCGGCCGGTCCGGGCGATGCAGTACCCGCGCGGCGGGCTGCTCGGCAAGATCCGGTTCGGCCTGTCGCTGCTGCGCGCCATCTGGGCCACGCGCGGCCCGCTCCGCCAGGACCACGCCGACGCCGTGCTCGGCGTGGGCGGCTCCATCTCGGCCCCGCCGGTGCTGGCGGCGTGGACGCTGGGCCGCGGCAGCGCCATCCACGAGGCCAACGTGGTGCCGGGCCTCGCGAACCAGCTCTGTGCGCGGGTGAGTGACGTGATCCTGCTCACCTACGAGCGCACGCGCGAGCGCATCGCCGGCAAGGCCGCGAAGCACCTCGTCGGCGTGCCCATCAACCCGAAGATCCTCGAGGGCACCCGCGAGGAGGCGGCGAAGAAGTACGGCCTCGATCCTGCGAAGACGACGGTGCTGTTCGTCGGCGGCTCGCTCGGCGCCGCCCGCCTCAACGAGCTCGCCGTGGCCTGCGCCAGGGACCCCGGGCGCACCTACCAGGTCCTGCACCTGTGCGGGCCGCGGTACCACGAGGAGGTGGCGAAGGCGCTCGGCGAGCCGCCCGAGGGCGTGGTCCTGCGCGACTACGAGGACCGCATGGCCGACGCCTACGCGATGGCCGACCTCGTCGTGGCCCGCGCGGGCTCCTCCACGCTCGGCGAGCTGTGCGCGGTGGGGAAGGGGAGCCTGCTCGTCCCGAGCCCCAACGTCACCGAGAACCACCAGGAGGAGAACGCCCGGGGCCTGGAGGCGGCGGGCGCGGCCGAGGTGCTGGTCGAGGCGGGCTGGGACCTGCCGGCCGCCGTGGCGCGCGTGACGGCCCTGGCGGGCGATCGCGCCCGGCTCGACGCCATGGCAGCCGCGGCGAAGTCGCAGGCGCGCCTCGACGCCGCCGAGCGCGCGGCGGACCTCGTCGAGGCGGTGCTGAAGCGCTGAGGCGCTACAGCGCGGCGTGCGACCGGGGCTGCTTCGCGGCGCTGCTGTTGGCGAAGGTCCACAGGAAGTTCGTGAAGCCCTCGTCGTAGTCCGACAGGCCGTTCTGGCCGGTCAGCTTCATGCGCTGGTCGTACATCTTGCGCATGACCTTGCCCACGGCCGACTCGTACATGCCGGGCTCGGGGCGCAGCTGCACGAACGCCTGGCGCAGCTCGGGCCGCAGGTCGGCCACCTCGAGCAGCTTCTCGAACGTCGACGCCGACTCGCCGCCCAGCACGCGCAGCTGGCGGTGCATGCGCTCGGCGCGGGCCGCCTGGATCAGGTACGGGTCGGCCGAGGTGCGCAGCGCCATGTACGACAGCGCCTGCGCGTAGAGCTCCTTGAAGTAGCCCTTCCGGTGGCTGAACTCGTGGGCGATGATGTGCGGCTCGAAGATGCCGGTGTCCTTGAAGATCGCCACGTCGCCGCTGATCACGTCGCAGGTGCCGTAGGCGAACGGGAACACCACCGCGGCGATGTTGAAGCCGCGCAGCTCCGAGCTCGTGACGATCTCCTGGCCGGTGATCGACGCGACGTAGTCGGTGAGCCGCTGGTTGACCTGGCGGGCCACGACGGGGCGCTCGCGCGCCTCGCCGGTGTACCCGAGGTTCAGCGCGGCGCCGAGGAGCTTGACCTCCTCCCACCGCGCCTCCTCGGGCATCGCCCGCAGGTGCTTCACGTCGGCGTCGAACTCCTGCCGGAAGTCGATCGGCCGCACGCCGAGCCGCGCGGCCCAGTCGCGCGCCGAGCTCGCGGCGTACAACCCGAGCGCGAGGCCCGAGACGAGGTTGCCCGGCAGGACCGCACCGAGCAGCAGCCGGGACGCGAGCGGCGCCCCGATCAGCAGGTCGGTGAGCGCGACCGGAGAGTAGGTGGCGTGACCGGGGATCTCGATGCGTTCCATACCGATCCCATACTCTCGTTTCGGCGAGCCTGCCGCGCAACGTTGCGGCTGCTAGAAGGGCGGCTCCTCGTCGGCCTCTTCGGCGGCGACCGCGCCGCCCTGGCTCAGCAGCGTGAGGTGGTGGGCGTCGATCCAGTGCGTCTCGCCCGAGCCGTCGCGCACGCCGACCCGCGTTCCCCCGCCGTGCTTGCTCGGGCCGAGCCAGAAGACCTCGCCCTGGAGCTCCTCCTCACCGCGGGTCCAGCTCACGACGTCGCCCTTCGACAGCTCGGGCTCCTCGTGGGAGGGCGGCGCGGCGTCGGTCTTCTCGACCTGGCTCTCGCTGACCCAGTAGGTCTCGCCGTCGTCTCCCCGGACGCCGAGGCGCATCTCGCCTTCGTTGAAGCGATCCTCGCCCGTCCAGAAGACCGTGCCGAAGACGCCCTGGCCCTTCTTGCTGCGCACGATCTCGACCCGAACGCCCTTCTCCATGGGCCCTCCCCAGCGTCGGAGCAGGTAACGCGCCGCGGGGCCAGGGTGCATTCGCGGTGCGAGCGGTTATGTCGAGCAGCTTGGCCGAGCCTCCGCCCGGGTGGTGGCCGAGCCACCGCGCCCCCTCCCGCTCCACGTCCGGCGCGGGCGCAGCAACAAGGAGCCCATGAGCACGGACACCCCCGACCCGAGCGGCGAGACCGCCAACGGGTCCAGCCCCTCCGACGACACCCACGTCCCCGCCGGCGCCGACTACGTGAGCGACCGCCGCTTCGCGGATCTCCCGGTGTCCCCCGAGGTCCTCAACGGGATCACCGACCTCGGCTACGTCACGGCCACCCCCGTCCAGGCGGCCACCATCGAGCCGATGCTCGCGGGCCGCGACCTGCTGGTCCGCGCGAAGACCGGCACCGGCAAGACGGCGGCGTTCTGCGTGCCGCTCGTCGAGCGCATCCCCGAGGGGATCCGCGCCCCGCAGGCGCTGGTCCTCGCGCCCACCCGCGAGCTCGCGCAGCAGATCGGCGAAGAGGCCGCCGCGATCGCCAAGTACCGCGACATCAACGTGGCGGTACTGGTGGGCGGCCTGGCCATGGGCCCGCAGGAGAAGGCGCTGGCCCGCGGTGCCGAGCTCATCGTCGGCACGCCCGGCCGGGTGCTCGACCACTGGCGGCGGAAGAACCTGAAGCTCGACGAGTGCCGCATGCTGGTGCTCGACGAGGCCGACGAGATGCTGTCGATGGGCTTCTTCGAGGACGTGACCACGGTCCTCGACGCCACGCCGAAGGATCGCCAGGTCGCGCTGTACTCCGCCACGATCAGCGACGAGACGAAGCGCCTGGCCGACACCTACCTCAAGGACCCGGAGAGCATCCGGCTGTCGACCGACGCCGACAACGTCGAGAACGTCGAGCACATCCTCTACGAGACCACCCCCGATCTGCACAAGATCCGGGCGCTGCTCTACCTCGTCGACGTGGAGGACCCGACCTCCGCCATCATCTTCTGCAACACCCGCGAAGACACGGCCACGGTCGCGTCGTTCCTCGACCGGCAGGGCCTCGACGTGCAGCTGCTCTCGGGCGAGCTGTCGCAGTCGCGGCGCAGCCAGGTCATGCAGAAGGTCAAGGCCGGCGAGGTGCGCTTCCTCGTGTCCACCGACGTGGCGGCGCGCGGCATCGACATCTCCGACCTGTCCCACGTCATCAACTACGCCCTGCCGCAGGACCCCGCGGTCTACCTGCACCGCACGGGCCGCACCGGGCGCATCGGCAAGAAGGGCACCGCCATCTCGCTCGTCGGCGGCACCGACCTGCAGACGCGCAAGGTGCTCGAGGGCAAGCACGGCCTGAAGTTCAAGGTCAAGGAGCTGCCCGACGCCGCGGAGGCCGTGGGCTACCGGGTCGATCGCCAGGCGCGCCAGATCCGCGACGCCATGGGCACCCTCGTGTTCGAGTCCTACCTGCCCACGGTCAAGGCCCTGCGCGACCGGCCCGACGGCGACGCGCTGCTGGCCGCGGCGCTCCGGGCCTTCTTCCAGTGGGACCGGCAGCGCCGCTCCGCGATGAGCGACGTCGACTCCATCGGCGAGCTCATCCAGCAGCGCAACGAGAAGCTCGAGCGCAAGGCGCGGCGCGACAGCGACGGCGGCGGGCGCAAGCGCCGCGACCGGGGCGACCGCGACCGGGGCGACCGGGGCGACCGAGGCGACCGGGGGGATCGCAGCGAGCGCCGCCCGCGCGCCCGCCCCCAGGCGCAGGACGTCGACGAGTTCGACGCGCTGCTCGTCCCCACCGGCGCCCCCGCGGCGTCCGACGACCTGCTGGACGACTCCGTGCTCGTCGCCAGCGGCGACGACGCCGACAAGAAGAAGAAGCGCCGCCGGCGCCGCCGCAAGGGCGCCGACGAAGCGTCTCCGGGCGGGTCGGACGATGCCGGCTTCGACGAGCTCGACGCGCTGCTGACCACGGACTGAGATGGAGCCTGCGGACACGGACGCAGCCGCCATGTTGCAGGCGCTGCTCGGCCAGGGGCGGGTGTTGCTCACCGGCCCCACCGGCCCCGACGGCGACAGCATCGGCGCGTGCCTGGCGCTGCAGCGCGTCCTGCGCGCGCGCGGCGTCGATGCGTCGGTCGCGGGCACCGCACCGCCGCGCTTCGCCTGGCTGCCGGGGGCCGGCGAGATGCTGTCCGACGAGGCGCTCGCCGAGCGTCCGCCCGAGGAGGCCGTCGTCATCCTCGACGGCGACCGCCACCGGCTCACCCCCGAGGTCGATCGCCGGTTCGCCGCCGCGCCCGTCCGCGCCATCATCGACCACCACCGGTCCACCACCGTCGACGGCTACACCGTCGCCTGGCTCGCCCCCGAGGCCGAGAGCACCTGCGGCATGCTGCTGCGCGCGCTGCGGGGCTGGGACGTCCCGCTCGACGCCGAGATGGCCACGCTCCTCTACACGGGCCTCGTGTTCGACACGGGCGGCTTCCGCCACAGCAACACGCAGCCCGACACGCACCTGCTCGCGGCCGAGCTGCTGTCCACGGGCATCGACCACGCGCAGATCACCGTCCGCACCCTGTGCGAGCGCAGCCCGCAGGCGCTCGCCGCGATGGGGCGGATCCTCGCCGGCGCGGAGCAGCGGCCCGCCACGGGCCTGTGTCTGGGGCGGGTGCCGCTCGCGCTGCAGCGCGAGCTCCGCCTCGCCGAGGGCGACCTCGAAGGGGTCGTCGACGCCCTGGTGAACACCACGGGCACCCGCGTCGCGGCGCTGCTCGTCGAGCGCGCCGACGGAACCGTCAAGTACAGCCTGCGCAGCCGCGGCGAGGTCGACGTGGCGCGCGTCGCCCGCGCCCTGCACCCCACCGGTGGGGGCCACGCGCGGGCGGCAGGTGCCGTGGTGGACGGGCCGATCGCCCGCGCCGAGCACCAGTTGGAACAGATCCTCGTAGGGTCCGAGGTGAACCCGTCATGAATCAAGTCCCGGAGAAAGCCTACAAGAACCTCGAGTTCCTGAACTCGCCCGCGGCCCGCCACGTGCGGATCCTGTGCGAGTACGAGGAGCCGAGGCAGCGCCTGCTGCGCCACCGGGTGCACCACACCATCGTGTTCTTCGGCTCCGCCCGCACCCGCTCGGGCGAGGACGCCAAGCAGATGGTGGCCGATGCCCGGCTGGCGCTCGAGCGGGCGCCCGACGATCCGGTGCTGCAGGCCGCGATGCGGAAGGCCGAGATCGCCGACCGCATGTCCCGCTACTACGACGAGGGCCGCGAGCTGTCGCGGCGGATCACCGAGTGGAGCGAGGCGCGCTCGGGCGGGCGGAAGTTCGTGATCACGAGCGGGGGGGGCCCCGGCATCATGGAGGCCGCGAACCGCGGCGCCTCCGAGGCGGCGGGCGGTCGCAGCATGGGCCTCGGGATCTCGCTGCCGTTCGAGCAGGGCGTGAACCCCTACGTCACCCCGGACCTGGCGTTCGAGTTCCACTACTTCTTCACGCGCAAGTACTGGTTCCTGTACCTGTGCAAGGCGCTCGTCATCTTCCCGGGCGGCTACGGCACGATGGACGAGCTGTTCGAGACGCTCACGCTCGTGCAGACCGGCAAGATCAAGAAGAAGCTGCCGATCCTGCTGTACGGCACCGACTACTGGAACCGCGTCGTGAACCTCGAGGCGATGGCCGAGTTCGGCACGATCAGCCCCGAGGACGTCTCGCTCGTGCACAAGGCGAACACCGTCGACGACGCGTTCGCCTGGCTGGTGGAGCGCCTGGCCGGCGACGGCGGCGAAGTCCCCGTCTCGGGCTGACGGCGCCGAGGGCCGCGGCGCCCGCGGCGGCTCAGCCCTCGGACTCGGCCTTGGCGAGCTCGATCACGGCGTCGCCCTGCAGCCCGACCCTCATGAGGAGCAGCATCTCCCCGCTCTCGGGCTCGAGGATGCGCTCCTCCATCGGCTGGAAGCCGACATCGGCGTAGACCTTGATGGCGCGGCGGTTGTCGCGCCCGACCAGCAGGAACACGCTGCGGATCCCGCGCTGGCGCAGCCGATCGAGCACGCCCATCACGAACTTCTGCCCGAGCCCGCGCCCCCGCCACCCGGGCCGGATCCCCATCGACAGCAGCTGCACCTCGTTGGGTCGCTCCCAGGAGCGGAAGCAGACGCAGGTGCCGATCACCACGTCGTCGGCCTTGAGCAGGAACACGCGCCCGAACTTGAGGAAGGCCGCCGCGGTGTAGGACGAGAAGGTCGACTCGGCGAACGTCTGGAGGTCGATCTCGATCAGGGTCTGGACGAGATCGGCCGACGCCTCGGTCACCTCCTCGACCAGGATGGTGTAGTCACGGACACTGTTGCCGTCGATGCGGAAGCTCTCCATCACCGCCTCGGACCCACCATGGATTTCCCCGTCCGTCTGGTCCACCAGTCTATGCCATCGCCCCCCCGGCGCAACCCCCGGTTGCAGCAGAGCGGTGGTCCGTCGGTTACCCCGCGACGACGGGAGGACCGATGACGGCTGCTGTGCCGACGGGCGAAACCCATGCGCTGCCCGCAGCGGACTTCGCCGACCACCGGCGCCGGCTGCTCGAGCGGCTGCCCGCCGACGAGGCGGTGCTGGTCTTCGGCGGCCCCGTGCGCCCGCGCAACGCCGACTCCGACCACCGCTACCGCCCCGACTCCGACGTGTACTGGCTCACCGGCTGGGAGGACCCCGAGGTCGCCGTGTTCGTGCGGCCGGGCGACGAGCCGCTGACGATGTTCGTCCAGCCGAAGGACCGCGAGCGCGAGGTCTGGGACGGCCGGCGCCCCGGCCCCGAAGGCGCCCGCGAGGCGTTCGGCGCCGACGCTGCGTACCCGATCGGCGAGCTCGAGGCGCAGCTGCCGAAGCTCCTGCAGGGCGTCCGCGCGCTGCACTACCGCTTCGCCGTCGACCCCGACCACGACGCGCTGGTGGCGTCCTCGGTCGCCCGGGCGGCGCGGGCGGCCCGCGAGAACGGGCTCACCGCCCCCGAGACGTTCCACCACCCGAGCAAGCTGCTGCACGAGCTCCGCCTGGTGAAGACGCCGGACGAGCTCGCCGTGATGCGCGCCGCCGCCGCGCTCACGGCGCGCGGGCACCGGCGGGCGATGGCCCACACCCGGCCCGGCTTGCGCGAGTTCGAGCTCGAGGCCGAGATGGTCGGGCTGTGGCGCGGGGCGGGCAGCACCGGCGCCGGCTACACGCCGATCGTCGCGGCGGGCATCAACGCCACCGTCCTGCACTACGTCACGAACCGGGCGGTGCTGCAGGAGGGCGAGCTGCTGCTCGTCGACGCCGGCTGCGAGGTCGACTACTACACGGCCGACGTCACCCGCACCTGGCCCGTCTCCGGCACCTTCACCGCGCCGCAGCGCGATCTCTACGGGTGGGTCCTGCGCGCGCAGGAGGCCGCCATCGACGTCTGTCGCCCGGGCCGCCGGTTCGCCGAGGTCCACGACGCCGCGGTCCGCGTCCTCACCGAGGGCATGATCGCGCTCGGCCTGCTCGAGGGCCCGCTCGAGGAGCGCATCGCCGACCGCAGCTACAAGCGGTACTACATGCACGGCACGAGCCACTGGCTCGGCCTCGACGTCCACGACGCAGGCTCCTACGGGCGCGACGGCGCGACCCGCGAGCTCGCCCCCGACATGGTCCTCACCGTCGAGCCGGGCCTGTACGTCGATCCCGACGACGATCGGGCGCCCGAGGCGCTGCGCGGGCTCGGGATCCGCATCGAGGACGACGTCCGCGTCACCGACGGCGATCCCGAGGTGCTGACCGCCGAGATCCCGAAGACGGTCGCCGACATCGAGGCCGCCTGCCGGTAGGGTCAGTTAGGCTGGCCGTCCGAGCAGGTGGGCCCAGTGCAGTACGACGTCTTCTTCTCGATCTCCCAGACGCCCGTGGACGGCCGCACGCCGTCCGAGGCGGAGATGTTCGCCAACTTCTTCGCCCAGGTCGAGGCGGCCGACGCCCTCGGGTACGGCGTGGCCTGGGTCGCCGAGTCCCACCTGTCGAGCCAGGTGCAGAAGGGCAACCCCGACCCCGTCATCCCGCACTGGGAGGGCGAGGTGGGGTTGAACGTCGACATCCTGCAGCTCGCGACCCACGTGTTCCAGCGCACGCGCCGCATCGAGGTCGGCTCGGCGATCAACAACATCCTGTGCAACGGCGGCCCGGTGGCCCACGCGGAGCGCCTCGCGGCGTTCCTGGCGCTGCACGGCCTCGATCCCGCCGAGCGCCGCCGGATCCACCTCGGCTTCGCCGGCGGCCGCTTCGACTTCATGAACCGCGCCTACGGGGTCCGCCCGCGCAACGAGCTCGAGCGCGCGGCGTGGGGCGTCATCAAGGGCCAGGTCTTCGCGCGGGCCGGCCAGATGTTCGTGCGCCTGCTGCAGGGCGAGATCCTCGCCAGCGACGACGTGCCGCCGGTCGTGCTCCGGCGCGAGCTGTTCCGCACCGAGGAGGACTGGAAGCGCACCGCCGCGCTGGCCGGGGTGGGGGAGGGCGACACCATCGAGATCCCGCCGTTCTTCTCCTTCGAGAAGCTCAAGATCGTGCCGCAGGAGTTCCGGCGCGAGCTGCTGCAGCTCGTCGTCGGCTCGCACGACCCGGCGGTCCAGGAGGCGCTCAACGCCTTCGCGCCCGTGCAGGTCTTCAACCTGTCGATCACCCGCCGCGAGGTCATCGAGGACACCCACCGGCGCATGGCCGCCGCCTACCACGCCGACGGCGGGCCGTGGCAGCGCGGGCACATGCCGCGCACGGTGTTCGTGTTCCACAACGAGCAGGAGGGGCTCGATCCGGCCGCGCGCTGCGAGGCGGCCGGCCGCGAGGCGCGCGCGGCGCTCGGCGCCTACTGGAAGGCGCTCGACGGCACCCTCGACCCGAAGAAGGTGGAAGGTGCGGCCGACAACGCGCTCGTGGGCGACGCCGAGGCGGTGGCAGCCCAGGCGCTCGAGCGCTTCCACCCGGACGACCGGCTCATGCTGTGGTTCGACTTCTTCAACCACGACAACGAGCGGGTCATCGCGAACATGCGCGCGTTCGCCGAGCGGGTGATCCCGAGGATCGAGGCCGCTCGGCGCTGATCAGGGCTGGCAGGCCACGCTGTCGCAGGAGAAGGTGGCGGCCGCGCCGTAGCTGCCGATGGCGCCCACGGCGTTCGCCACGTCGTCGGGCAGGTTGTCGGTGAGCAGCGCGCCCCAGTCGGTGTTGGTGCTCGTGAGCGTCGCGCCGTCCTCGAGGTGCGCCCCGCCGCCCGGGCCGACGGCGACGCCGAGGACCACCGCGCTGTCGGTCAGGTCGGCCGCCCCGGAGTCCGCCACCCACAGGTTCCCGCCCGCCAGGCCGATCCCCGCCGAGAGCGTGGCGCCGGTGCCGGTGAGGGTGCAGCCGGCGCCGACCCGGGCGTTGCCGCCGTCGTCGCCGGTCCCCGCGGTCAGCGCGCTCCCGTCGAAGGTCAGCGACGCGTTGGTGCGCAGGCTCAGGTTGCCGCCGCCCGAGCCGGCGTCGTTGGCGTCGAAGGTGCTGTCGGTGACGGTGGCGGTGCCCGAGTACAGGTCGAGCCCGCCCCCGTAGACGTTCGCGTGGTTCCCCACGGCGGTGAGCCGCTCGATCGTGGTGGTGCCGCGCACCGACGACAGGGCCACGCCCCCGCCGTAGCTGGCGCTGTTGGCGGTGACGGTGAGGTCGCGCCCGGTGAAGTCGGCGGCGGAGGTCACGTAGAGCCCGCCGCCGAACGGGGCGTTGCCGCCCGTCAGGGTGAAGCCGTCCAGGGTGACGCCGTCGGCGTGGACGGTCACGGCCGGGCCCGCGCCGAGGGCGTCGATGACGGCGGCGCCGCGCGCCACGAGCGTGACGGGCACGTCGATGGACACGGCCTCCGCGTAGGTGCCCTCGCAGACGTCGATGGTGTCGCCGGGGTTCGCGCCGGCCAGCGCCGTCGCCAGCGTGGGCCACACGACGCCGCCGTTGTCGATGACCCCGATCTCGGTGGTCAGCGGATCGCAGTCGTCGTCCACGCCGTTGCAGCGCTCGACCGCGCCCGGGAACACGGTGGGGTCCTGGTCGTCGCAGTCGACGGCGTTGGTGTAGCCGTCGCCGTCGTCGTCGAGGACGATGAGCCAGCAGGCGATGCCGTCGCACTGGAAGGAGGCGTTGGCGCCGTAGGTGCCGAGCAGGGAGAGCACCGTCGCCACGTCGTCGGGCGCGTTGTCGGTGTCGCCCTCGCCCCAGTCCGTGTGGTCGGACACGAGCGTGCCGCCTCCCTCCATCAGGGCGCCGCCGCCGCGGAGCAGCGAGCTGTTGCCGCTCACCTCGCCGCCCGAGACCGACACCAGGCTGTTGTGGTTGAGGAAGACGCCGCCGCCGCCGCCGGTGGAGAGGTTGCCGGTGACCGCCACGTCGACGAGGTCGACGGTGGCGCCCCCGCCGGCCCACACGCCCGCGCCCTGTCCGGCCGTGTTGTCGTCGATGGTGCCGCGCGTGACCACGAGCGTGGCGTTGGTCCGTACGTCCACCGCGCCGCCGCGGTTGCTCGCGTAGTTCCGGACGAACGTGCAGTCGGTGCAGGTGGCGTCGGACGAGTACAGGTCGAGGCCGCCGCCGAAGGCGCGCGCGCGGTTGTCGCGGAGCTCGATCCGCTCGAGGATCGCAGCGGTGGGCGGATCGTTGAGCAGGATGCCGCCGCCGTAGGTGGCGATGTTGTCGGCGACCACGAGGTCGCGCCCGACGAAGCCGCCGCCGGTGACCACCAGGCCGCCGCCGAGGCGCCCGTCGCCGCCGGAGACGGTGAGACCCTCGAGCGTGACGTCGAGCCCCGTGACCGTCACCACGGTCGTGCTGCCGGTGCCGCGGAGGGTCACGTCGCCCAGGCCGTGCAGGCGGACGGGGCGGGAGATCGTGAGGTCGCCCGTGTAGGTGCCCGCACACACGGCAACGTCGCCCCCGGTCGCTGCGGCCGCCAGGGCCGACGCGATGCTGGGGAAGTTGGCGCCGCCCGTCGACACCAGGCCGTCCTCGCCGGTGGCGGCGTCGCAGTCGTCGTCGACCGCGTTGCAGCGCTCGGCGGCGCCGGGGTGGACGCCAGCGTCGGCATCGTTGCAGTCCACCGACGCCGGGAACCCGTCGCCGTCCGCATCGGGGTCGGGGGGCGTCGTCGCGCCGGTGTCGCCGCTGTCGGCGCCGGCCGCGCGGAGACCGTTGTCTCCGATGACCGGCGCGCCCAGGCGCCCGTCGGCACATCCCAGCGCCAGCGCTGCGAACAGGACCGTCCTCATGGTTACCGCCTCGTGGTGCCCCGCTTCGGCATCGGTGGCGCCGAACAGGGGTTGCTCCTGGCGTACGGAGAGACCGTGTCTCCTCGACGCCACCCCAACTGTACCAGGTTGGAACGGCTCGGCCGAGCGGACGGCGACGCCCCCGGCACGGGCACGGAACGGTCACATCGTCTGAGTCGTACTGTTGAAACGCCGGTTCTCGAACGGTATCACGCGGGTTTCACCCCGCGCGGTCGCTGGCGCTCCAGACACGAACGCCCTCCGTGGCCGTTGCCATGGAGGGCGTCGTGGGTCTGGGACCGAGCGGGATCAGCCGCCCGAGCCACCGCCGGTGCCGGTGCCCGAGCCGCCGCCGGTGCCGGTGCCCGAGCCGCCGCCCGTGCCCGTGCCGGTGCCCGAGCCGCCACCGCCGCCGCCGCCCGAGCCACCCGAGGTGCCGCCGCCGCCGCCACCGGAGTCACCGGTGTCGGTCCACAGCGAGGTGTCCACGTCGGCGTCGGCGTCGGAGTCCGCGTCGGCGTCGGCATCCGCGTCGGTCTCGGTGTCGGTGGTCGTGTTCGTCGTGCCGGTCGAGCTGCTGTCGACCGAGGGGACGGTGTCCTTGCCCGTGGTCACGATCCCGCCGCTGCAGGCAGTCAAAACGCTGAATGCGGCGATCCAGACCAGTTGCTTGGGATTCATCGTGGCTCCTCGACCAGGGTTGCTCGGGCCCCCGGGACGCCGTCGAAGTTAGTCCATGGTTCCGCGACCAGCCACCACGATCTTCGGCGGCCGGGTCACGGAGTTGTAAGGACGGCCCAAAGAGGCCGATCGACGGGGGGAACGGATGGACGAGCGAGGTGCGGTTCGAGCAGCGGGTGCGCCTTCGCCCGTGGGCGCGTACCCCCACGCGCGGCGCGTGGGGGATCTGCTGTTCGTGTCGGGGATGGGGCCGCGGCAGCCCGGCACCGATGCCATCCCGGGCGGTCCGATCCGCGACGCCACCGGCCGGCCCCTCGACTACGACGTCGCCGCGCAGACCCACGCCGTGGTCGCCAACGTCCGCGCCGTCCTGGAGGCCGCTGGCGCGCGCCTGGAGGACGTGGTCGACGTGACCGTGTTCCTCGTCGACATGGACCGCGACTTCGCGTCGTTCAACGCGGTCTACGCCGAACACTTCGCGAGCATCGGGCCCACCCGCACCACGGTGGCGGTCCGCGCGCTGCCGACCCCGATCGCGGTGGAGCTCAAGTGCGTCGCGTGGGTGGGGCCGCGGTGAGCCGCATCCTCGACATCTCGCCCCCGCTGTCGCCGCGCATCGCGGTGTGGCCGGGCGACGTCCCGTTCTCCCGCCAGATCGCGCTGTCGATCGCGGGCGGCGCCAACATCGATCTGTCTTCGATCACCACCACCGTGCACGTGGGCGCTCACGCGGACGCGCCGAGCCACTACGTCCGCGACGGCGCCACCATCGAGTCGCGCGACCTGTCGCTCTACTACGGACCGTGTGACGTGATCCGGGTCGACGTGGGGCGGGGGGAGCGCATCCTGCCGCGGCACCTGCCCGGCGGCGATCTCGCGCCGCGCGTGCTGTTCCACACCGGCACGTTCCCCGATCCCGACCGCTTCGACGAGGACTTCGCGGCGCTGTCGCCCGAGCTGGTGGACGCGCTGGCGGCCCGGGGCGTGGTGCTCGTCGGCATCGACACGCCGTCGGTCGATCCGTGCCACGACCGCGAGCTGCGCAGCCACCAGGCCCTCGCCCGGCACGATCTCGCGGTGCTCGAAGGGATCGTGCTCGAGGGGGTCCCCGAGGGGCGCTACACGCTCGTGGCGCTGCCGCTGCCGATCGTCGGCGCCGACGCCTCTCCCGTCCGGGCGGTGCTGATCGAGCCCTCGCCGGGTTAGTGGGGCGGCCCATGGCCGACTCCACGCCCGCACCGTCCCCCGTCGAGGCCACGCTGCCCGAGCCCAGCGCGGTCGCCGGTCACCGCCCCGGCTCCGGCGTCTACCCGCGATCGCCCCTCGGCGAGTCCGCCCCGGGGATCCCCACGGGTCGCGACGTCGAGTGGGAGCCGCTCGTCGACTACCGGCGCAACGGGGTCAGCGAGACCACCATCCACGGCGCGGTGGCCTGGGCCTCGGGCGGCAAGGTGATCCACAGCTTCGGCGGCAACGTGCTCTGCTACGGCCGCTCGATGATGAAGCCGCTCACCATGAAGGTGTTCACGGAGGCGCTCGGCGGCTGCACCTGGGAGCAGAAGGCGATCGCGCTGGCGAGCCACAACGGCGACACGGAGCACGTGCGGGCGGCGCAGTCGCTGCTGTCGGAGGGCGAGTGGGGGCTGATGCGCACCCCGCTCGACGTGCCGCTCGTGCAGTTCGGCCGCCAGGTCCGCCGTCCGCGCCGCTGGTACCACACCTGCAGCGGCGAGCACGCCGCGATCCTGCGCGGCTGCCGCGCGCTCGGCTGGCCCCGCGCCGGCTACACGCTGCCGTCACACCCGCTGTTCGGCGCGTTCATCGGCGTCCTGCGGCGCTACCTCGGCCCCGACTGGGTGCCGCTGCGGGTCGCGCGCGACGGCTGCGGCCTGCCCACCGTCTCGAACACGGTGAGCGAGCTCGCCGTGCTGTTCGCGGGGATCACCCGCGATCGCAGCGAGGACTGGATCTGGGAGGCGATGGTGCGCCACCCCGATCTCGTCGGCGGCTTCAACCGGCTCGACTCCACGATCCTCAAGGCCGGCGGCGGCCGGGTCGTCGCCACGGAGGGCGCCGACGGCCTGCTCGGCCTCGCCATCGACCACCCCGACTACCCCGAGGGCCTCGGCGTGGTCGTGAAGATCGCCCACGGTTGGAACCCGCAGGCCACCTGGTACGTCGCGCGGGCGATCCTCGGGGTGCTCGGCATCGAGCTGCGCAACCCCTACCCGCTGCACCGGCAGAAGGCGTTCATCGTGCCCGGCGTGGTGCCGCCCGACCGGCTGGAGCGCCTGGGCGCCATCCCGACCTGGGACGAGTGGGATCCCGATCGCGACCGGTGGTACTGGGACTGGCACCAGTACCTGCCCGAGCCCGGAGGCCGCTGATGGGGAGCATCGTCTACGGCGCGCTGGCGCCCCACCCGCCCCACCTCGTCTATGCAGAGAACCCGCCACAGAACGAGCCGCGGGCGGAGTGCGGCTGGGAGGAGCTCCGCTGGGGCTACGAGCGGCTGCGGCGCGACCTGTCGTCGATCGAATACGACACGATCGTGCTGCTGTCGCCACACTGGCAGACCTACGTGGGCACCCACTTCCTCGGCGTGCCGCACTTCCGATCCCTGTCGGTCGATCCCATCTTCCCGAACCTGTTCCGCTACCGCTACGAGCTCGACGTCGACGTGCCGCTCGCCGAGCGCATGTGCGAGGAGGCAGCGAAGGCGGGCCTCGTCACCAAGATGATGCGCAACCCGGACTTCCGCGTCGACTACGGCACGATCGTGTCGGGCCACCTGGTGAACCCGGCGTGGGACAAGCCGATCGTCAGCATCTCCTCGCAGCGCAGCGCCGCGTTCTACAGCGTCGAGGTGATGCAGGAGCAGATGATGGCGCTGGCGCGGGCCACCCGCGCGGCGATCGAGGCGTCCGACCGGCGGGTGGTGGTGCTGGCGAGCGAGTCGCTGTCGCACCGGCACTTCGTCCACGAGGGCGCGATCCCCGAGGACATGTCGCTCGAGCACGTCACCAACCACCACCAGTACCTGTGGGACATGCGCCTCATCGACATGATGCGCCGCGGGCGCACGCGCGAGGTCGTCGACATCATGCCGGAGTTCACGGAGCAGGCGGTGAGCGAGTCCGACTCGGGCGCGCTCACCTGGCTGATGGCGGTGATGGGCTTCCCGACCCGGCCCGCGGAGCTCTACGCCTACGGCACCGTGATCGGCACGGGCAACGCCGTGGTGGGGTGGGACCTGCGCGCGCCGACCGAGGCGTCGCCGTGAGCGCCGAGCCCGAGGAGGAGCGGCCGCCCGGCGTGGTGGCTGGGGTCCTGGTGCCCGGCCTGCCGCACCCGCTGTTGTGCCCCGAGCGCAACCCGGGCTGGCAGCGGCTGCGCACCGCGTTCGAGGCCGCGCGGCAGGATCTGCTGGCCGCCGAGCCCGACCTGCTGATGGTCTACTCCACCATGTGGCCGTCGATCATCGGCCACCAGGTGCAGGCCGACCCGCAGCCCACCTGGGTCCACGTCGACGAGCTGTTCCACGATCTGGGCTCGATCCCGTACCAGTTCCGCATCGACGACGACTTCGCCCGTGCCACCGTCGCCGCGGCCCGGGCGCGCGGCCTCGAGTCGCGCACCGTCGCGTACCACGGCTTCCCCATCGACACGGGCAGCGTCGTGGCGCTGAAGCTGCTGAACCCCGACAACGCCGTGCCGGCCGTCATCCTGTCGAGCAACGTCTACAGCGACCGGGCCGAGACGCTCGTGTTCGGCAAGGCCTGCCGCGACGCCATCCTCGCGCAGGGCCGCCGCGTGGCCACCGTCGTCGTGGGCACGCTGTCGAACCGCCTGTTCACCGACTGGATCGACGCCGACCCGTCGAAGCCCGTCGAGGACCACGTCCACTCGCTCAAGGACGACGAGTGGAACCGCAAGATCCTCGAGTTCCTCGGCGAGGGGCGCCTCGAGGACACCGCGCAGCTGTCGCGCGAGATCCACCGCCAGATCCGCATCCCGAAGGTGGTGAGCTTCAAGTCGATGTGGTGGTGGTCGGGCGTGATGGGGCAGCACAACCACTACCGCGGCCAGGTCTACGCCTACGAGGCGCTGTACGGCACGGGCGCGGCGGTCGTGGGGCTCACCCCCACCGAGGCCGGGGTGGGGGAGAAGGAGTTCGACGAGGACGACGTCGAGCGCTACCGCGGCGACCGCAACGTCATCGCCTAGAGACGCTACCGGGCATCCGCGCCAGCGGATGCCCGGGCGCGTCTCGGTGGAGTCGGAGGACGCGCGCCAGCGCGTTCTCCGACGTATTGAGCGAGCAAGCAAGCCGAATGCCTGCAAGACGGGGGTGCGGCGAAGCCGGACCCGCGATCGAGGCGGTGCATTCGGTGAAGCTTGCTGCGAGGTGACCCACGTCCACGGATGGTTGGTCGGTCTCTAGCCCCTGAACAAGCGCATGTCGATCGTGCTGGTCCGAAGGTGATTTGCCATCGCCAGCAGATCGATCCTCGACCGTCCGGGCGTGCCCGGCGGGGGTTCGGCGTTGGACTCGGTCATGCTGGCCTCAGCGTGGTGTGACGTGGGCTTGCTCGCCCGGGCCGCGGCAGGATCGCCGGGGCGCGGGCTCGGGTCAGAGGCCGTCCAGCAGGCGAAACAGTACGGGAAGCTGCGGCCGCCAGGCCAGCAGGCGCCAGATCCGCCGCCGGCCCGACTCGAGGATCTGCGCCGGGACATCGATGACGGCGTGGCGGAAGGTCCGGAAGTCCATGCGCAGCCATGCGCGGCGTTCATCTGCGTGCTTCGCCTTCCACCGCGGCACGACGGGCAGCGACAGGGCCATCCACGCCTTCAGGCTCCACGCGAGGGCGGCCATGAGCATGTACGCCCAGTTCGCGTTGAGGGTGTTCACCGGCGCATGGAGGGCGCGGACGCCGTTCTTGAGCTGCTCGATGAGGTTTTCCTGGTTGCAGCGATCGTTCGCCGCGAACACCACCTCGCGGGCGGACAGCTCGCGGTCGTTGGTGATGTAGAAGAAGTACCGGACGTCCTCGAAGAGGACCGTCTCGCCGCGCTCGACGCTGAGGTTCTTCCGCAGGACCACCATCCGGTAGGTCGTCTTGCACGCCGTCGGACGGTGCTCGAACTCGGCGATGTCTTCGGACTTCAGGACGATGTTCTTGTACCCCTTGGAACGAACGAATTTTTCCTTGAACCGCTCGGGGCGGGCGCGCTGTTTGTCCGCTTCCACGAAGGCACGCTTCGCCCGCCGCTCCAGCTCGGCGTACCCCTCCAGCGCACTCGCACGAGCCTTGCTCGGCTGGTTCGCGTCGTAGCCGAAGACGAACCGTACGCCGTCGGCATCCCAGCGATCGAGGTGCCGCGTCTGCGTGAAGTCGGTGTCTCCACGCAGCAGGATGTCCTCGAACCCGCCCCGTCGGCACAGGGCGATGGCCCGGTCGAGGTACTCGGCAGCACCTTCGTGAGACGGTCGATTCCCGCTGCGGTTCACGATGAACAGCGGCTCGCCGGTGTTCGCGAGCGAGATGATCAGCGGGTGGTAGCCCCAGACGCCCTTGTAGGACAGGGCCATGCCCTCCTTGCACTCGCCGGTGGTCGCGACCAGCGACCCGTCGGCGTCGATGCAGGCCCGCTCCGCGAGGAACTCCGGCCCCTGGCGCCGCCACAGCGCAACCCGGGTGTCGTTGATCGCGGTCATCAGCGCCGTCAGCTGCTCTACGCCGAACCGGCGGCAGAAGTCGCCAGCGGTCGTCGGGTCCGGGATGGCGTCCACGCCGAGCGCGTCCAGGAACGACTCGTCGTTGCGCCGCAGCTCGATGTCCTCGAGCGTCCTGCCGCCGCACATCACGTTGTACGCGATGTTCAGGACGTGGTCCGACTCGTGGTACGGCTTGTGGACGGCCAGCACGCGCACCTCGCGGTCGATCCGCTCGACCAGGCCGGTCCGACGGACCAGCTCGTGGACGACGCCCAAGCCGCCGTGGGGCACCGCAGCGACGCGGTCAGCGATCTCGTAGTTCGGACGGACACGACCGAGCACCGGTCGCCCGTCGTCCTGACGCCGGCGGGCCGAATGGAGCTTCCGGCGAATCCGGCGCCTCCGCTTCTCGAGCTGACGGGTTATCCTCGGGTTCACCTGAAAAGCCCTCGTTTGGGTGTTCTGAGTGTTTGGCAACCCTCGAATACCCGGCTTTTCAGGCCTCGACACCCGTCCTGTCGAGACAAATTGCGGCACTGGCCGCTTGTTCAGGGCCTAGAGGTCGACCTCGTAGGCGCGGGCCTCCTGGGCGAGCCCGTCCAACCCCTCCGCGCTCGCCACCGCCGCCTCGAACGCCTCCGCATCGTCGGCCAGGAAGCAGAAGGCGATGCGGACCGCCGTCCGGTGCAGCTCCGCGCGGCGGTCCTCCGGCGACGCGGCGACGGCCGCCACGACCCGCGACAGCACCCGGCCCAGCGCGAGGGGATCGCCGACGAGCGCCTGCCCGAACACGGCATGGAGCTCCCCGCCCACGGTCTCGTACGCCCGGACGGTCTCCGCGGAGCGCGACAGCAGGAAGCCCACCGTCTCGTCGTCCTCGAGCGGGGGCAGCGCGTCCGGCACGAACCGGGCGAGGCCGAGCAGCAGGGACCACGCGCCCGGCCGGCGCAGCCGCGCGGCGGCGAGCGCCAGCGTCCGGATCGCTGCCGCCTCGGCAGGGCCTGTCGTCTCGCCCCAGCCGCGGTCGAGCATCGCGTCCTCGAGCGCGTTCTCGGCCTGGATCACCGGGTCCAGCGCGACACGGACCACGAGCGACGCCAGCACCCCGCTCCGCACCCGCCAGTCGATCCAGTGCAGCTCGCCGAGCTCGAAGTCCTCCCGGGCGATCCATTGCAGCGCCTCGAACACGGCCGAGGCCAGCAGCCGGTCGAGCCGCGCGCCGAGCTGCGACAGCGCCTCGCACACCTCGTCGAGCGGCCGGTCGAGCGTGGCGGCGAGCCGAATGGCCTCGAACGTGGCGCGGAGCAGGGGATCGAGGCCGTGCTGCTCCACGTAGGCGCCCTTCACCCGGTCGGGGACGCCCTCCCCGTACAGCCAGGGCCGCACGGTGTATGGGATCGCGTCGTCCCCGTAGAACGAGCTGTCCACCTCGTCGTCGATCACGAGCCAGCTCTGGCCGTACGCGCTGTCGGACAGGATCACGACGTCGCCGTAGACCTGCTTGCCCAGGCCGCGCAGCGCGCGGACCAACGCCTCGAGGTCGCGGCCGCCCGCGTCGATCTCGAGCCAGAGGTCGAGCGTGTCGGGCGCGTGTTCGGGCAGCCCCAGCGTGATCGTCGGCAGCTCCAGGGCGCGGAGCTGGTCGCGCTCCTCGGCGGTGAGCGGGGGGTGGACGTAGACGTCGCCGAACCGGCTCTTTCCCAGGGGATCCTCCGCTCCGGCGGCGCCCGCTACTGCGGCGCGCCCGCCGCGACCCAGTCCACGATCTCGGCCCGCTCCTCGTCGGTCGGGTGCGGCCCCTGGCCGGCGGGGAACTGCTCGGCCGGCGGCCAGTCGTCGCCGCAGGTCGCGGGCCGCAGCTCGGCCGTGGCGACGCCGCAGGCGACCTGGTCGGCCCGCGACGCCACGGCGGCGTAGCGTCGGAAGTCGCCCTTGGCGCCGCCCGTGTGGCAGGAGACGCAGTAGGTGTCGATCATCGGCCCGATGTCGCAGCGCCAGGTGACGGGATCGGCGGCGCAGTCGGGAGGCGCATCCTCCTCCGCGCCGCACCCCAGGAGCAGCGTGCACAGCCAGACGGTTCGCATGCAGCCCCCTTGCGACGGTTCGGTGAGCGGAGTAACCGAATGGAGCGGGCCGGCACGGTGCCACGCCCGCAACCACGAACGGAGGTGCCCGATGGGATCGACCCGCACGCGATGCCCGGCAGCCTCCGTCCCCGGCGTCCGCTCCTAGCGGTCGCCCCAGGTCGCTGACCGAACCCGGCTGCGCTGCTGGCGCGGTCCCGCTGTGACCACGGCGCGTGCTCGCGCCGGGGCCCCCCCGCGTCACGGCTCCTGATGAGCGGCCTGTGACCGTCGACACGGTGCGGGCAGGAGCCGCGAGCCCGGACCCCGGGCTGCGCTCGCGCTCGGAACGTGCCGATGAGGACGACGTCAGCTGACCCTGGAGACGTTGGACCGCTGGGCCGAGGCCGAGCGGTCGGAGGACGTGTCGCCGGAAGCGAACCTGGAGCGCCTGCGGGCGGTGGCCGACGCGGAGTGGTGCGCGCGGCGGTTCTATGCGTGTGACGACGACGGCCGCCTGCGCGCGTTCGCCGTCCTGTCGCCCGAGCCCGACGGCGCCATGCGCCCTCGGGGGACCCTTCCGCCCGCCGGGGCAGGAGGTGGAGGCGCCCGACGCGCGCCTCGTGGACGAGGCCCTCGCCTGGGCCGCGCCGCGGGCCGTGTACGCCCGCGTGCCCCTGCGGCGGGAGCACACCGCGCTGCTCGCGGCGCTCACCCGCACCGGCGGCGTGCGGCACGGGGAGCGCCAGGAGTTCCGCACGCCCGTGGCCGACCTGCCCGAGGAGGATCCCGCCGAGCGCCGCCTCTCCTGGCGTCCCGGCGCGCTGGACGACGCGACGGTCGCCCTGCTCGCCGAGACCGGCACGGGCGGGCCGAACGCGCTCACGTCGCCCGCGCGCGCCCACCTGACCGCGTGGCTGTCGTCGCCGACCCTGACCTGCGATCCGGCGTCGGTGCTGCACGTCGGCGCGGTGGACGGCCGGGACGTGGCGCTGGTCGTGGCCCAGCGCGCGGGCGACGGCTGGTCCACCTGCACCTGGATGGGCCTGGTGCCCGCGGCGCGCGGGCGCGGCCTCGGCCACGCCGTCCACCGCCACGCGCTGGCGATGCTGCGCGCCCAGGGCGCCACGCTGTACCACGGCGGGACGAGCGCCGAGAACGCACCGATGATGGCGTGCTTCGCGCGGCAGGGCTGCGTCCCGTGGCGGCGCTTCGCCCGCTGGCGCTGGGACCCGGCCGCCTGACCCGGTGGCCGGAGCAACCGCCGGTTGCTCCGGCCGCCGCTGCCGCGAGGCGCGCGACCGGTGGCCCTACGGAGCCGTCGGAGGTGCCCGTTGTCCCTGCCCACGTTCCGCGTCCTCGAAGACGACTGCATCTGCTGCGTCGGCTGCCCGCTCGCCGCGCCCGAGCACTTCGCGATGGGGCCCTACGCCGCCCAGGTCGTCCGCCAGCCCGCCGACGACGAGGAGGTGGACCGCTGCCGCGACGCAGCCGCCATCTGCCCCGTCGACGCCATCGCGGAGCGCCCTCAGGCCGCGACCACGACCACCGTGTAGGCCACGCAGGGCACGTCGTCGGGGTTGGAGTACCCGTGGCGCTGGTCGCCGCGGTAGGCGATGACGTCGCCCGGGCCGAGCACCCAGGCGCCTGCCGCCGTGGTCAGCCGCACGCGGCCCGTCTCGCAGGCCAGGTACTCGCGGCTGCCGGCCAGGTGCGGGGCGCCGCGGAACGAAGCGCGCGGCGCCAGCGCGATCCGCTCCACCACCAGCCCGTCGAGGGGGTGGGGGAGCAGCGGCCGGGTCGTCCACCGGACCTCCCCCGCTCCGGTAACCCCGGCCGTCACCGGGCTGCGGGGGTACACCTCCCGCATGGGCGTCCTCCTCCCCGGACGGGTCGGGCCCGCACGGGCCCCGCTCGCCGAGGCCTGGCCCCTGCTCGACGCGCTGCTCCGCCTCGACCTGGCGCTGAGCCTTCTGCCGGAGCGGCCGTTCGCGTCGCTGCGCGCAGTGCTGCCGTGCACGGCCGGCCAGCCGGGGTGGTCGCTCGGCCCGCGCGAGGTGGCGCCCGCGGTGCTGGCGGCCCTCGACGCGCTGCCCGCCGCGCTGCCCACCGTCGACGCGGTGGTGGTGCGTGATCCGGCGACGGGAGCGGTCGTGGCGGGGCCGGCGGTGGCGGGCGGGCACGTGCTCCTGCGGCGGCCACCGTACAGCGTCTACCTGCCGTTCGACGCCGACGGGATCGCGCTGCCCGAGGCGCCGCGCCCCGTCCGGCGGCTGCGCCAGGTCGCCGACGGCCCGCAGACGCGGTTCACCGACGAGGACCGCGGCGAGACCTGGGTCGCCGAGGGCGTGCTCACGGCGGGCCTGTCGGCGCACGTTGCCGAGCGGCTGCAGACGGCGCGGGCGCCCCTGCCGCCGGACCACGAGGCGCGCGTCCGCGACGAGCTGCGCCAGCTGGTCGACGCGGCGCTCACCCACGGCGCCCCTCTCGTCTGGCACGCCGGCTGACCTCACGGCGCGAGCAGCGCCTCCGCCTCCCGCAGCTCGTCCTCGGCGCGCCGCTGCTCGCGCCGCAGCAGCCAGAAGCCGGCGACCACGAGCGGCGTGGCCCCGATGGCGACGCCCGACAGGAAGTCGCCGTAGTGCTCGAACACCTCGGCCACCTCCACCCAGACGAGCACGGGCAGCGCCACGCCGACGAGCCACACGGCGCTGACCACGCGGAACACGGCGTAGTACCGCAGCCGCGCCCGCGCGCGCGCCGCGATCCACGCCGCGTAGGCCTCGGTGGAGGCCCCGGCCGCGCGCAGCGCCCCGCGGTGCAGCCACAGCGCGTACGCCGAGAGGCCGAGCACCAGCGTGAGCCCGGCCGCGCCGAGCGCGCGCAGCGGGGTGGGGGCGGGCGCGACGGCGAGCGCTGCGTAGCCCGTGACGCCGATCAGCAGGCTGACGACGGCGCGGACGTCGTCGAGCCGGGCCCGGCGCCGGGCCTTCGCCAGCCACGCCGTCGGATCGCGGACGGGCTGGGCGTGCCAGGCCTCGCGCCAGTCGTCGAGCTCGTCCATCAGGCGCCTCCCGGGTTCATGGCGCTCCGCAGCGCCGCGCGCGCCCGCGTCAGGCGCACGGCCACGTTGTTCTCGCTGATGCCGAGCACCTGGGCGATCTCGGCGTGGGACAGGTCCTCGAGGAGCAGCAGGACGACCTCGCGGTGCTTGAGCGGCAGCGCGTGGACGGCCTCGAGCAGCTGGACGCGCTGCTCGCTCGCGGCGACGAGCTGGTCGGGCGCCTCCCCGGCCGCGGGCACCTCGTCGAGTGGCTCGTGGGGCGGGGGACGGCGCCAGGCGTGCGTCAGCCCGCGGTTGTGCGCGATGCGCAGGACGAAGGCCCGCTCGGAGCACTCGCCGCGGAAGGACGGCCACGCCTTCCACAGCGCGAGCACGATGTCCTGCAGGAGCTCGTCGCGGCCGGCGGGGCTCCGCTCGTAGCTCGACGCGACCCGCGACAGGGCGGGGCCGTACGCCTTCAGGACGCGCTCGATGGGCTCCACGCGCGCTCCTCAGGCTGCGGCGCGTTCGGGGCGCGGTCCGCGCTGGAACGCCCAGCGCAGGTCGACGAGGACGTGCACGACGATCGGGACCCACAGGCCGCCCGTGCTGGCGAGCAGCCCCGTGAACCAGGCGCCCAGCAGCCCCGTGAGGAGGACGCCGGCGACGCCCTGGTAGGCGTGCGCGATCCCGAAGACCGCGGCGCCCGCGACGACGAGCGGGAGCCCCTGCAGACCGACCTCCCCGTGGAGCAGCTGGAGCAGCCAGCCCCGGAAGACGATCTCTTCGCACACACCGGCCGACAGCGCCACCAGCGCGAACCAGCCGCGCTCGGCGAGCGTGGTGGGCAGCAGGGTGCCGAAGTCGGGGAGGCCGGGCAGCGTGGCCCGGCGGCGGGGGACGAGAGCGCTGATCAGCACCACGGCGAGCGCCGCGGTCCCGAAGCCGACCCAGAAGTCGGGGCTGACGGCGGTGTCGCCGAAGAGGCTGGCCAGGTGTGGCTCGGACTCGAGCCCGACGGTCCAGGGGCGCGGCCAGACGGCGCAGGCCAGGGCGGCGAGGCTGCCCGAGACGAGCTCGAAGCGGAGGGTGGCGCGGTAGAAGCGGATGCGGGCGAGGGGTTCGCCGCGCGCCACGGCCTCCTTCAGGGCGCGGTAGGCGGCGGGCGTCCGTCGGATCTCGACGGCGAGGCAGGCGGTGAGGGCGAGGGCGAGGAGCCAGTAGAGTGTGTGTTGCATGCCCTGTCTGGTCTCGGGCCGGCGGAGATCCTTACAACGAAACCCCCGTGCCGCGGGCGCCGGCGGTTACGCTCCGTTCGAGGCCCGATGCGACCGCTTCCGCCCCCCGACCGAGATCCGGCCGCCTGGGAGACCGTCACCGACCCCACGGGCTCGTTCACGTGCGCCGTCCCGCGGGGGTGGCGCTCGGCGCTCTCCGTCCACCGCGTCGGCGCGCAGGTCGTCGAGCTCGTCGCGGCGGAGGAGCCCGCACCGGCCGGCGCGCGGATGTTCGCCGGCGACCCGAGCATCCCGATGTTCGCGTCCGCGCCGATGTTCCCGACCCCCGGCGTCGTGGCGCGGCCGTACACCTCCATCGAGCACCTCCTCCCGCCCTACGCACACCAGAACTTCTCTTCTGTCCCCGGCTACGCGCCCGTGGGGATCCGTCCCGAGCCGGCGCTGGTCGAGCTCCACCAGCGGCGCCTCGCCGCGGCCGGCGTGCCGGGCGGGGTCACGGCCGCTCGCCTGCGGTTCGACCACGAGGGCGGCGCCACCGTCCTGCTCGGCGCCGCGGTCTCGTTCGGCCCGGTCTGGCAGCTCGACATCGCGGGCGTCACCGCGCCCGACGATCCCGACGCGTGGGTCCCCGCGCTGCTCGGCCTGCTCGCGAGCCGCCGCGCCACGCCGGCGGCGCAGCAACGCTTCGACGCCGAGCGGGCCGCTTCGGCGGCGCAGCACCAGGCGACGATGGCGTCGATCCAGCAGCACACGTCGTGGATGCAGCAGGCCCATGCGCAGCGGATGCACGACCTCCGAGCGAACGCCG
Source organism: Myxococcota bacterium (assembly GCA_041389545.1). GTDB lineage: Bacteria > Myxococcota_A > UBA796 > UBA796 > JACKER01. The sequence continues at coordinate 81,976 of JAWKRQ010000032.1, forward strand.
CGGCGCACCAGTCGCGCATGGACGACCTGCACGCCACGTTCGACGCGGCGAACGCCGGGTGGCACGCCCGGCAGGCCGAGTCCGTGACGGCCGCGCCGGGGGACGGCGGGCACCGCGCGTTCGTCGACGCCATGACCGGGCAGCACGACGTGGTGGGGCCCGACGGCGAGGTCCGCCGGGTGGACGACGGCTTCGAGCGCTACTTCCGGAGCCGCCACGACGGGTCGTGGGTGGGGCTGAAGGCGCACGAGCAGCTCGCGGACGCGCTGCGTGGGACGGGCGTCGACCCCGCGTCGTTCGACGAGTGGACGCGGCGGCGCTGACCGTCTCCGCCCGCCCTCGTTCCGCTGACGCGGGTGGGTTACCCCACCGCCACGAGCCCACGGCGACGGACCCGTTCCCCGCGCGGATTCCCTGGCGCGGCCGCCCCGCTCGGACCCCATGGAACCTGATCGATCCCTCGTCGGCGACGACGAGATCCTCGCGTGGCTGCTGCCGCTCGACGGCGTGCAGCAGGACCCCGTCCACCACCCCGAGCGCGACGCGCTCTACCACAGCCTGCAGGTCTTCGAGCACGCCCTCGCCGACCGCGCCGGGCCCGCGCTCCTCGCCGCCGCGCTGCTCCACGACGTGGGCAAGGCCTACGGCGGCCGCGACCACGACCGCGTCGGCGCCGAGCTCCTCGTCGGGCTGCCCGAGCGCACCGTCTGGCTGGTGGCCCACCACCTGGACCTCCTCCGCGCCGCCCGGGCCACCCGCGCGCGCTGGCGCGGCACCCCGGCGCTCGCCGACCTCGAGCGGCTGCGGCGCTGGGACCTCGCCGGCAGGGATCCGCACGGGCGGGTCCGTGAGCCCGAGGAGGCCGCCGGCATCGTGGCCGAGGCGCTGGACGACGCGCAGGAGCATGTCTGACCGCCGCAGCCGCCGGGGACCCCGTGGTGAGCGGACGCGCCTGCTCGTCGCCCGCGAGGCGGCCGCGCTGATGTATCGGGAGGGCGTCCGCCAGTACTTCGATGCCAAGCGCATCGCCGCCCGGCGCGTGCTGGGCTCGGACATCGCGCGCCACCGCCCGCACGATCTGCCCAGCAACGGCGAGATCCGGGAGCAGCTGCTGGCGCTGGTGTCGCTCGCCGAGGGCGCGGACCGCGAGCAGCGGCTGGTCGCCATGCGCCTCGAGGCCCTGACGGTGCTGCGCGAGCTGGCGCCCTGGCACGCGCGGCTCATCGGCAGCGTGTGGTCGGGCCACGCCCGCCGCGGCAGCGACATCGACGTCCACGTGTTCGGCGACCGCGACGGGATCGAGCGCGCGCTCCACGAGCGCGGGTGGGTGTACGAGCACGAGGAGGTGCTGATCCGGATCGGCGCGGGCTTCCGCGCCTACCACCACCTCCACGTCCTGGAGCGGCCGTTCCCCGTCGAGCTGTCGGTGTACGACCTGGCCGAGCGCCGCGACACGACGCGGAGCAGCGTGAGCGGGCAGGCCATCGACCGCGTGTCGCCGGCCCGGCTCGAGGCGCGGATCCGCGCCGAGCACGGCCGGGCCTGGGCCCGCTGGTGCGAGACGGGCGACCTCGGCTTCGAGGAGGGGCCCGAGGCCGGCGCGTTCGACGGCCTGCTGCGAGAGCTCGACGAGGGCGACTGACCTTCACCCGCCGGGACGGCCGTCCTCCGCGCACGTCAGCCGGCGGACGCCGACCGGCGCCACGAAGCGGGCCCGCTCGACCGACGTGAGCGCGACGCACGCGGGGCCGGCGCCGACGTCGAAGCACAGCCGGCGCCCGGCCACGCCGTCGGTGCAGGTGGGCGTGAGCGCGACGCCGACGGTCGCGCCGCGGTGGAGCAGCAGGCCGGGCTGGGCCTGCACGTCGCCCCACCGCGCCTCGGAGACCGGCAGGAACACGCGGTCGTTCAGGTTCGGGCCGGCGTTCAGCTCGACCACGACGCACGCGCCGGGGTCCGTCGGCTGGCACCGGGCGCGGAGCGCCGGCCCCTTGCCGTGCATCGCGAGGTCCTGCAGCGCGAGGGTCCCGTCGGGCTGCTCGCTCACGAGCAGCGCGCGGTCGCCCTCGATGGCCTCCCACTCCTGGCCCGGCGCCGCCCGCGCGACGATGGCCACCCCCAGGCCGAGCAGCACGGCCACCTCCTGCTACAGGCTAACCACCGGGTCAGTTCGGACGGCGACGCATTTCCGTCCGATCGCTCACCAGCGCTCCACCGCGGCCTCCAGCCACCCGGAGAGGCGCTGCCGCAGCGCCGCCTGCTGGTCGGACAGCAGCCCCTCCCCGAACGCGGCCACGCGGCGTCGCGCCCCCTCGACGAGTGCCCTGCGCTCCTCACCAGCACGCACCGCCAGCAGGTCGAGGTAGACGCCGTCGAGGCCCTGCAGCGTCCCGCGCCCCACGTGCGCGCCCGCCTCGGCCGGCAGCTCCTCCCCCCGCATCACGGCGACCCGCGCCCGAGCGAGCAGCGCGCGAGGTGCGGTGGACGCCGCGAGCAGGGCTTCGGCCGCGTCGGGCGTGTCCTCGCACAGCGACGCCTCGGCAGCGGCCATCCCGTACAGATCGGGACGCCCGCGCTGCTGCAGGACGTCGAGCGCCAGCCGCAGCGGCTCGAGATCGGTTCGATCCGCGCAGTAGGCGGCCAGCGCCTCGTTGAACCCCTCCAGCGCTTCGAGCGGCGCGTCTCCCACCAGCCGATACACGGCGACGGCGCGCGCACTCCACGCCGCCGCCTCCTCGAAGCGCCCCGCCTCGCGCTCGAGGTTGGCCCGCAGCCGGTAGCTCGCCGCGCGGTCGACATCGGTGACCGCGGCCACCAGCCGATCGCCGATCGAGGTGCGCGCCTCGCCCAGCCGCCCCAGGTCGAGCAGCACGTTGGCGAGGTTGAGCTCTGCCATCCGCGCGAGGAAGCCGTCGTCGATGTGGCGCGCGAGGTCGACGCACTCGCGCAGCCGCTCCGCCGCGCGCTCGAGCTGGTGCGCCCGGTGCGCATCCGCGCCGATGCTGTTGAGCAGCCGCCCGACGGTGGGCAGGGACCCCTGGGCGCGCGCTTCGGCGAGCGCTTCCTCGTGCAGCGCATCGGCGCCCGCGCTGTCGCCGCGCATCGCCGCGAGGGCGCCGAGCCCGTTGAGCCCCATCAGGCGCGTGTTGCCGACGCCGGCGAGCGCAGCGGTGTAGTGCTCCGCCGCCTCGTCGAGCCGACCCTCCCGGGTGAGCAGGATGCCCCGCAGCGCGCCGATCTCCGCCGCCGAGCCGCCCAGCGTGGCGGCCTCGTCCAGCGCGTCGCGGGCGGCCTCGGTCGCGCCCTCGCACGTGCCCAGCAGCGCGGTCTGCAGCGCCCCTGCGAGCAGGACGGCAGGGCGTTGGGTGTGCACACCGAGCTGGCGCAGCGCCTCCAGCCAGCGCCGCGCCCGCTCCAGGTCGGTCACCCGCACGGCCGCCCGGATGGCGGCGACCAGGAGCTCGTGCTCGTCCGGCGGGGCGGTCCGCAAGGCCGCCTCGTACGAGGACACCGCGCCCGTCCGGTCCGCCTCGGCGCGGTAGAGCCGGTGCGCGGCCTCGAGCTGCCCCGCGGCCTCGTGGTGGCGCGCGACCCGCGAGGGCGGCTCGCCGAGCGCCAGCGCCAGCGCGGCGTGGTGCCGCCGAACGACCTGCGGCGCCACCGCCTCGACGAGCGCCGCCGCCAGCCCGGGCGCCAGCGCGCCGTCCGGGAGCAGCCACCCCACCTGGTGCAGGGCTTGGACGGCGCTCGCGATCCCGGATGGCGGCGCATCGAGCACCGCGGCGACGGCTTCGATCTCCAGCGGCTCCGGGTCGAGCGCCAGCACGGCCGCCACCTCCCACGGCGGAGTGCCGGGCTGCACCGCGTCGGGGTCCGCGGGCCGATCGGCGCGCTTCCACAGGTCCCGGGCCAGGCGAGCCTCGCCGCGCGCCAGGCGGATCTCGATGGCCGTCCGCACCACCTGCTCGTCGAGCGCACCCTCGCCGAGCATGGGCGCCAGCAGCGCCCAGGCGCCGTCCACGTCTCCCTCGGCCAGCCGCACGCGGGCCCGCTCCAGGGCGTGCGCCGGACCCGCCGACCAGGGCAGCGCGGCGTAGCCCGGCCCCGTGGCGTCCACCTCGACCGGGGCGGCGAAGCGCAGCCCCTTCCGGGGGACCGTCTCGACGTAGCCGTCACCGAGCGCGCTCCGGAGCTTGTGGACCACCTGGTACAGCGACTGGTCGGTGACGCGCACGTCGGGCCACAGCGCCTGCCGGAGCGCCTCGCGCTCGTGCAGCACGCCGGGGCGCTCCACGAGCAACAGCAGCAGCTCGAGCGCCTTGGCCTGCATCGGCACGGGGCGGTCGTCACGCCGCAGCTCGAAGGCCGCGCTGTCGAGGACGAACGGACCGAAGCGGTGGGTGCGGGGAGCCGGCACGGCCCCTCTATCCCCTGCGCAGGCGGATCAGTACGGGATGACCTCGTGATAGAACGACTTCCAGTCGAGCACCCAGCCGTTGTCCGGGGTGTAGTCCACGAAGTACACGTTGCCGTCCACGTCCGTGCCGAAGACGACGGGCGAGGTGATCCCCGGCGGATCCTCCATCCACCGCGAGGCGGTGATCGACACCATCTCGGGCGCGCCCGGGGGCGTCGTCACGTCCGGTGCCCACAGCGCAGTGTCGAACTGAACCAGGTCCAGGCATCGGGTCCGTACATCGGCAGGAAGAACAGCCTGTCACTTCCCCTTCGGGCACGGCGGGTACGAAGCCGCGGCCCTGCTCGTCCCAGGTGGCGTCCACGTCGTTCCAGGCCGAGACGCCACCGGGCGCTCCCAGCGGGGTGAGTGCCGGCCACGACAGGTCGTCGGTGCGCCACATCGCCCCGTTGGTGTCGATCAGCACCACCGACACCACGTCATCGTACCGAAGGGTGGTGATCCGACGGTACGACCCGGAGACGATCCGCCGCCACGGGCTCCAGCTGCCGTCCGCGAGGCGCCCGCTGGTGAACGCACCGCCGTCGGCGAGCGCCATCACCACACAGCGCCCTTCGGTGTCCGTGGTCGTGTCCAGGTCGACGATCGGGTCGCCGTTCGGCGTGTCCATCGAGGTCCAAGCGCCCCAGCTGGCGTCGGGCCGGGCGGCGCGGGTGTAGAGCCCGCCGTCGCCGACGACGAGGACCTCAGGCCGCCCGGCATCGTCCGCCGAGCACGCCGCGATCCGGCTCAGCCCGGATGCCGGGCTCCCGAGGCTCGTCCAGTAGGTGAAGCCGTCGTGCCAGGTGGGCGTCGCTCCCTCGCGGCTGCGCATCACGACGCGGTCCAGGTCGCTGTCGACGGCGAACACGGCCGTCGCGCCGGGCTGATCGGGCCGCCGGTGCACGGCGACGTTCGCGGCGAAGCGCGGCGCGTCGCGGAACCGGTCCACGCTGGGCCCGTAGCCGGTGACCGCCATGCTGCAGTCGGGCTCGGGCACGCCGAAGTCCGGGGTCACGCCGCCGTGGGTCAGCCCGATCACGCCGGCGTCGGCGATCACGGGCGCGCCGGAGGAGCCCCCCGCGACGAAGCAGTCGTCGCCGATCACGTCGCCATCGTTCGACAGCAGCGAGCAGTCGTCGTGGCGCCACCCCGCCGCCCAGCGCGCGTTGCACCACACCTGGTCGCGGTGGACGCCGTCGTACAGCGGCGCCGGCTGCATCTCCACGGTCCACTGCCCGTTGCAGTAGGCCGTGTCCCAGGTGGTGTTGTTCCAGGTCTCCTCGTCCTGGTCGTCGTAGGGGCAGTGGTGGCGGTTGTACGCGGGGTTCGCGACGGGCGTGCCGCTCGGTGGCACCGACGGCGCGAGCGACAGCGGCGTGAGGTCGAGCCCGTCGACGTCGCGCCAGTTGTCGACGCGGGCGATGCCCCAGTCCCGGCCGATCCCGAGGGTGGGCTCGCCCGCCCGAGAGCCGACGACGACCCGCGTCACGTCGGCGCGCGGGACGTGGGCCTCGTCCCAGACGACCCGATCGGGGTGGAAGTTGGGGTAGAAGCGCAGGCCGGGCTGCCAGTTGCCGGAGGGGTCGACGAAGCAGTGAGCCGCTGCGGCAATGTGGTCGGCGTCGATGAGGAACGCGGTGCAGCCGTTGCTGAGGAAGCCGACGGCGTTGAAGGGCCGCTCCGGGTCGACGCCGAGCTCGTCGGGCGCGTAGGCGGGCAGGATGGGGGGGCCCGTCTGGACGGTGGATTGGTGGTCGGGGTGGGTCGGACCGCCCATCGGAGCGTCGCCGGTGCAGGCCGTGAGCGCGAGGACGGACCAGAGGAATTGCCAGGGGTGCTGCAAGGTGCCTCCTGCACCGAACATCACCAGGCCTGGAGGAGCGGGAGCTTATCAAACCCTCATCCGCGCCTCTCGAAGGTTATACATGCTGTTTCGTCCGCTCCGGAGGCGCCCGTGCGACGCTGGTTCACTCCCGCGATGGTGGCGGGCCTGCTGCTGGTCGGCCCCTGAGCCCCGGAGGGACGTTGCGCACGCTCCACACCGCCTTCCGCGTCGACGACATCGCGCGGTCGCTCGCCTTCTACGGCGCGCTCGGCTTCATCGAGGTGGGGCGCGTCGCTCCGCAGCCCGGGCTGACGCTGATCATGCTCCGCCTCCCCGATGACCGCGCCGTGTCGCTGGAGCTGGTCCACGATCCCGACGCCGGCCCGCTCGTGGTCGGGACGGGCTTCCACCACCTCGTGGTGCAGGTCGAGCAGCTCGATCCGCTCCTCGCCGCGCTCCGCGCCGCGGGCATCGCCCACGAGGTGCCGGCGCGCCCGGGCGGCCCCGACGGGCCGTACACCGCGTTCCTCACCGACCCCGACGGCTGGCGGCTGGAGCTCGTCCAGTGGCCCGACGGCCACGGCGACGGCATGACCGAGGCAGACTTCAGGTAGCCACGCCGAACCACCGGGCCAGGGCGTCGCGCAGCGCGCTCGGATCGTCGCCGACCCAGGCCACGTGCCCGTCCGGACGCACCAGCGCCGCCGGCACCTCCAGCGCCGCGGCCTCCGCGCGCTCGACCCGGTCCGCCCAGCCCGCGACCGACAGCGTCCCCGTCCCGTCGACGAGCACGCCGCGCCCCGTGCGCATCCGCTCGTACAGGCGCCCGTCCGCCAGCGGCACGTCGCGCATCCGCCGGCCGAGCCAGGGGTGCCCGTCGCCGAGGTCGTAGCGGACGCCGGTGCCGGTGATCTTCTCGGCCAGCACCCGCGTCACGCCGGGCACGTCCATCAGCTCGGCCAGGAGGCGGCGCACGGCCTGCGGCCCCGGCTCGGTCGTCAGCAGCAGCCCCTGGGCGCGCGTGTTCTCGAGCACGTCGGCTGCGGCCGGCCGCCGCTCGGCCTCATAGGTGTCGAGCAGGCCGGGGGGCGCCCAGCCGCGGAGCGTGGCAGCGAGCTTCCAGCCGAGGTTGAACGCCTCCTGCAGCCCGAGGTTCAGCCCCTGGCCGCCGAACGGCGGGTGGACGTGGGCGGCGTCGCCGGCCAGCAGCGCGCGCCCGCGGCGGTAGCTCGCGGCGAGGCGCGTGGCGTCGCCGAACCGCGACAGCCAGCGGGGCGAGTGCACGCCGAAGTCGGTGCCGGCGTAGGCGCGCAGCTGCTGCTGGAGCTCCTCGAGCGTGGGGGGCGCGCGGTCCTCGCCGACCCCCGCGGCCGGCACCACGACGCGCACGAGCCCGCCGCCGATGGGCCCGACGCCGAAGCGCTTCTCCGTCTCCCGCACCCGGGCGACGACGGGCTGTACCTCCTCGAGGGGTACCCCGAGCTCGAGCTCGCCCAGCAGCGCCTCGAACCGGGCCGCCTCGCCGGGGAAGTCGATGCCGAGCGCCTTGCGCACCGTGCTCCGGCCGCCGTCGCAGCCGACGAGCCAGCGGCCCTGCAGCGTCGTGCCGTCGGCGAGCTCGGCCGTGACGACGTCGTCGCGCTGGTGGACCCCCACGACGGCGCAGCCGCGGCGGATCTCCGCGCCGACCTCGACGGCCCGCTCCTCGAGCAGGCGGTCGGTGACGGGCTGCGGGATGGCGAGGACGGGCGGCAGGTCGCTGTCGAGCGGGGGCGGGGGCTTGTCGATGGCGGCGAAGCCGAAGAGCGGGGCCGGGCGGCCGTGGGCGAGGAAGCCCCCCAGCAGGCCGCGCTGGTCCAGGATCTCGATGCTGCGCAGGTGCAGGCCGAGGGCGCGGACGACGGGGCTGGGCTCGGCGTCCCGGTCGAGGACGACCACCTGGACGCCCTGCAGCCGCAGCTCGCTCGCCAACATCAGCCCGGTCGGCCCGGCGCCGACGACGATCACGTCCACCATGGGTGCACCTCCGCCCGTCCGATGTGGCCCGCGCGGCGTGAGCGGGCAGCTGCCCGTTCGCCGAGTTGCGCCGGGCCGCCCGGACGTGGTCTAAAGGGCTAGAAGCGCCCGCGGCTCAGAACCCGAGCAGGAAGTTCTCGTCGCGCACCACCACCGAGAGCGCGCCGCCCGGATCGGCCTGCGCCGTCACGAGGTGCGTGCCGAAGTGCCCCACGGCGATGGCGTCCACGTCCTCGAGCTCCCGCGTCGCGGTGCGGCGGAGGTCACCGGTGAGCCAGTCGTAGTGCCAGCCGATGATCCTGAGGTCGCCCGAGGCGTCGACCACCGCCGACGCGAGGTCGCCCCCGCCGAGGTCGACCAGGTCCTGGCCGAGCACCTCGCCCGTCGACAGCGTGTCCTCCCAGGTGATCGTGCCGTTCGACGCGATGTGCCACAGGTCCAGCCGCAGCGTCCCGTCGAACATCGTCACCGTGGTGGCCACGTACTCGCTGAGGAACACCGCCGCGTTCTCGACGTGCACGTCGCTCCCGAACACGAGGGTGCCGAAGCTGTCGACTGGCGTGACGCCGCCGCCCGAGGGCACCGCGAACGACCGCAGCACCAGCTGGCCCGTCGTCGAGAGCTCCGCCGTGACGACGCCGTCGAACAGCACCGCCTCGGTGATGTCCACGTCCGAGATGCTCCCGCCCACGTAGCTGGGCGAGTTCCGGCTGATGTTCAGCGACGCGTCCACGTCGTAGTCGATGACCTTGAGGTCGCCCGCGCTGGTCTCCACCGCGACGACGAAGCCGCCGTGGGTCGGGGACGTCGTCGCCGCCACCTGCCCGACGCTGCCGTCGGTCCGCTCCTGGCCGGACATCCGCGTGATGCCCGCGCCGTCGATGCGGTAGGGGATGTGCTTGAGCAGGCCGTTGTTGCCGCGGATGCTGGCCACCACGTCGCGGGTGCCCGACAGCGGCCGCGTCAGCGCGACGTCCTGCACGCCGCCCTCGAACTGCGCGTCGAGCTGGCTGATGCTGCCCGAGCTCGTGATGTCGTAGGTGCGCAGGCGGAGGTTGCCGTTGCTCTGGTAGGCGACGGTGGCGCCGTCGGCGTCGGTGACGACGTGGAGGTTGTCGGCGTCGTCGCCGGGCGTGCGGCGGTCGGTCTCGTCGCCGATGGCGTCGGGCAGGAAGCACCAGGTGGGGCCCGGGACGGTGCAGACGCCGTCGACCGTGCCGTCGCCGGTCTCGCCCGAGCAGACCCAGCCGCTCGGGCAGCCCGCGTCGGAGGCGCAGGCGGCGCCGAGGGGCCAGGCCGCGAGCGGGTTCTCCTCGTCGAGGGCGTCCCAGCTGCCGATGTCGCTGCTGTCGCACTGGGCGGCGTAGTCCTCGGAGAACAGCATCTCCTCGGAGTCGCCGAGGCACAGGTTGCCGGCCGTGTCCTCCGACGCCGTGTTCGTCTGCAGGTGCAGGTGCGGCCCGCGGGACGCGCCCGAGTTGCCGACGCGGCCGAGGAAGGTGCCGGCGTCGACCCACACGCGGGTGGGGAGCATCGTCCCGCGCGGGATGCCGGCCTCGCCCGAGTTCTGGCAGTCGTCGCCGGTGTCGTCGGGCCAGCCGTCCGCGCCGGCCACGGGCGGATCGACGCTGGTGGCGTCGAGCACGTCGCGGTCGGCCGGGGTGGGGCAGAGGCTCGACGGGATCGAGCCGTGCTGCATGTGCGCGAACAGGGTGACGTGGGCCTCGTCGGCCGTCAGCAGCTGGACGTGGTTGCCGCGGCGCAGCGGCGAGGAGTCGGCGACGCCGTCGCCGTCGAAGTCGTAGTCGACGCCCGGCGCTGCCTTGTCGGGGATGTCGTTCCAGCAGCCGACGATCCAGCCGTCGAAGGGGGCGTAGATGGCGGCGCCGTAGATGTCGCGGTCCTCGTTGGTGGCCGAGCCGCCCGACGACCAGCTCGAGCCGGTCCAGTGGGCGGCGTGGAAGTCGATGGCCCAGCCGCTGTTGCCGTAGGTGGTGGAGGTGTGGCCGGCGGTGCGCAGGTAGGTGCCCTCCGGCATGGAGTCGCCGCGCAGGGGCAGCGTCGTCTCGAAGGCCTGGGCGGCGGAGGCGCCGAGCAGGAGGCTCAGGAGGCTCAGGGGGGGGAGGCTTCGGTGCAAGGGGATCTCCTTCACCGGCGTCGGGCGCCGGTGCGGGTCCCCGGTGCAGCGGGCGTGCCGTGGCGCCACCGCGGCGGGATGGGCGTCGCCGGTGCGTCGTGCGCGCGCTGCGCGCTCCGGGCGCGCAGTCGAAGCATGCGGTGCACGTCACCGGGAGGCGGCGACGGCGCGCGCTCCTGGGACGGCGACGAGGTCATTGCCGCAGTGGATGCCGTCCTCGTGCGCGTCGCATCGCTCCCGGCGGCCCAGCGAGAACGTACGGACGCCCGAAGCGACCCGGCTTGGCGGCCCGGTGGCGCTGCGGCACCAGACCTCGTCGCGGACGAGCGCGCAGAGCTCGCCCGCCGCTTGGAGGCTGGCGATCGGACCGGGCCACTGCTGGGGCAGGTCCGTGCCGCACTGGACGTCGGCGGTGCCGTCGGAGGTGCAGGCGCGGCCTCCCCAGATCACCACCTGCCGGGCGCCCGGACGTGGGGGCGGCGACGGGATTCCCACGCACGCCACGACACCGTCCCGATGCAGGAGGCAGCGGCCCGGATCGCCGATCCAGCCGTCGATCACCTCGCGCCCCACCTCCTCGATGCCGGCGAACCCCGCGCCCCAGCACCGGGCGACGCCGTCACGGCCGCGGGCGCAGCTCGCACGGGTGCCTGCGAACAGGGCGGCGGCGGGCGCCGGCAGGGGGACGCGCGCGGGCGACGGGACGTCGCCGCGCCACCCGCGCCGATCGAGGCGTGGTGCGTCGGTGTCCGGGCCGACCTGCCCCTCGACGCCGCGTCCCCAGCACCAGACGGCACCCTCCTCGTCGATGGCGCAGGTGTGGGCCACGCCCGCTGCGACCTGCACCGCACGCCACGCGCCCGCCACCGGCGCGACGGCGTGGAGGGCGGGCTGCCCGTCGGTCGAGACGCCGTCGCGGTAGACGGAGACGAGCGCGTCCTGGTCGAGCAGGCGGCCCTCGAAGGTGCCGCGGCCGAGCTGGCCCGCCGCTGCGTTGCCCCAGCACTGCACGTGGCCACCAGCGTCGATGGCGCAGGCGTGGTGGGCGCGGCCCGGGAAGGGCGCTTCGGGGACGAAGTGTCCGCCCAGGTCGGTGTTCTCCGCCGCGGTGTCGGACGGCGGAGCTGGTGGGAAGGCAGGTCTGGGGGCGCTGCAGGCGAGGGCGAGGGCGACGGTCATCGTGCCCGCCCGATCCGCCACGCGTCGATATCCGACATGACGCCTCCCACACAGGGGGAAGCAAGACGAGTGCCAGCGGAAGTGGGCGTTCGTCGGTCTGGTGCCTGCTGGGTCGAGCGCGTCGGCCGCAGAGGATCGCGGTCACAGGACGCTCGACGACGTCCGTCGGGTGACGGACGTCCGTCACCCACCGTCGGACGGCATCAGATCCGCGGCTTGAACTCGAACACATCCGCCGGATCGCCCCACCAGGCCGACCGCACGTGCGTCCCCTTGAGCTTGCGCCCCGTCAGCTCCTCCAGCGCCCCGTGCACCGCACCGAGGGTGAAGCTGCACTTCCGGTCCGTGCCCTGCGGCTCGCCCGCCATGCACACCGTCTCCGACACCGTCACGTAGAGGACCTCGCCCTCCGCGTGGATGTCGAGGATCTTGCACAGCCGCGTCCCGTCGACGCCCAGGGCCGCGGACAGCTGCGTCGTCGCGGCCTGCAGGTCGGCGCCCGCGCCCGAGAGGCCCATCGCCTTCACCAGGTTCTTGCCGCGCTTCCGCCCGGCCGCCGTCAGGGCGACGGTGGCTGCGGCCTTGCCGATCGACTCCTCGGCCCCGATGACGATCGACTTGAAGCAGACGATGCTGCTCATGTCGCCGAGATCTTCCCGTAGATCCGCCATGCACGCTCCCCGCCCGTCCCGGGACGGGAGGGCTCCACACCCCATCGGCGGCCCGCCGCGCGCATTGAGGGCGTGATACGAGGCGACGCTGCGCTCGGAGGCTCGCATGCAGGGCGGGTTCGGCACCTTCGCATGGCGTGTGACCGCGTCGCACGTCGCGACGTACCTCGTGTTCGGCCTCCTCGCGTCCACCCTGCTCGACTACGCGACGTACTGGGACACGCCGTGGATGGCCGTCTACAGGCCCATGGACGCCCCGATCGTGGCGCTGGGACCGGCCCTGCAGTGCGTCCGCGGCCTGGTCTTCGCCGTCGTGCTGTATCCGTTCCGCGACGTGTTCCTCGCCGGCACGCGGGGCTGGCTGTCGCTGTGGGGCCTGCTCGTGGGGATCGGGATCCTGTCGACGTACGCGGCCGGGCCGGGCTCGGTGGAGGGCGTCATCTACACGGCGCTGCCCTGGCGGTTCCACCTGTTCGGCCTGCCCGAGGTCTACGGGCAGTCGCTGGCCTTCAGCCTGTGCCTGGTGGGCTGGTACCGGCGGCCGCACCGGGCGTGGGGCGTGATCCTGGGTGGGCTGTCGGGGCTGGCCGTGCTGTTCGGCCTCGCGGGCGCGTTGCTGCCGCAGCCGTAGTCGGGAGGTCAGCCCGGCTCGGCCCGCGCTTGCTGGCTCGCGAAGTACGCCGCCTTCCCGCGCATCACGTGCCCGAGCGGTCGGTGCGCCGCCAGGGCGTGCCAGGGGTCGAAGCCGTGGGCCTCGATCTCCGCGGCCAGCGCTTCGTCGGGTCGCTGCGCGTCGATCGTCAGGGTGGCGACGTCCTCGAACGGCGCGGCGGCCTCGTCCCAGTCGGTGCTGCCGTCCTCGATGGGGGTGCGGGCCTCGTCGACGAAGAACTGGGCCTGGAGCGCGTGCACCGAGGGCCCCGCGCCGAGCCGCGCCCAGACCTCGTCGGCCAGGTCGGGCTCGGGGGTCGCGCGGAGGGGGCCGGCCGGGAGGAGGCGGAGCCGCGCGGCGTAGGGGCCCCAGGCGACCGGTGCGCCCGAGAAGAACGGCTCGGTCAGGAAGCCCGAGAAGGGGCGCCGCAGCGACCCGAGCAGGGCGCGGAGCTCGGACAGGCCGCGGAACAGGCCGTAGCTGCGGACGAACAGGGCGGCGACCGCGAGCGGGCCCCTGGCGGCCGCCACGGCGAGGTCGACGAAGGGCTCGAGGTCGCGGAAGCCGAACACCGAGCGGTTGATGAGGAGGAAGTCCTGGGTGGTCGCGGGTCCGCCGAGCGCGGCGTCGCCCGAGACGCCGCGGATCGAGATCGCGAAGCCGCGGATGTCGGGCTCGGCGTTCTTCTGGATGCGGACGGAGCCGTTCGAGAGGCGCACCAGCACGTCGTAGCGTCCGGGCGCGGCGAAGAGGCCGTGGCGGGCGTGGTCGGGCAGATCGGGCGCGATGTCGAGGTGCGCGCGGAGCCCGGCGACGGGCTTGCGGTGGAACGCGCGCCCGCGCCCGAACTGCGCCGACATCCGGCGCTGGACGTCGGTGATCGTCCGGGCGAACTGCGCCAGCCGCTCCTCCTCGCCGGGGGCGATCACTTCCTGCCAGGATGTCGTGGGGCTCACCGTCACCTCGCGGCGCAGGCTATCCGTGGCTCCGGGGCGCGGCACGGGTCATCCTGGCGGATGCGAACGATCCCCATCTCGGACGTGGAGGTGCCCGGCGACCTGCTCCCGGCGCTGTCCTACCCGGCGGAGGTCGGCAAGCGGCTCGGCCGCCCCATCGAGCAGCTGTCGGAGCCGCCGGAGCGCTTCGTCGCGTGCACCGACGTGCATCCGCTCGCCCAGGCCGCCCACGACGCGTTCTTCGGGCACCGCCCGCTGGTGCTCTCACCCGACGCCGTGTGGTTCACGCTGTGCCAGGGCCTGTCGCTGCACGTGGCGGAGCACGCCGAGGCGCTGCGCGAGCGCTTCGTCCGCCACGCCGACCGGGTGGTGCTGCAGGTGGAGCGGCCGGACTTCGCGCTCGGGCAGGCCAACCCCTGGCCGGAGGTCTTCGGCGCGTTCTCGGCGCAGATTGCGCGAGCAAAGCCGATGGGGCTTCCCCGATTCCTGCTCCGTTTACGAGGTTGTTCCTACGTGACCAGGAATCGGGAAGCCATTTCGGCGCGCACGCGCTCGTCGTGATTGCGGCGCACGTCGGCAAGCTGCGGGACTTCGTCGTCGCCGACTTCTCGACCACCGGGCCGCTGCAGCGCGCGGCCTTCGAGCTGGCGCTGATGCAGACGTTCGCGCCGTACTTCGCGTACGCGCTCACCATCGGCTGCGGCATCCCCGAGGTGCACCTGCTCGGGACGGCGGAGGACTGGCGCGACCTGCGCGCGCGCGCCGCGTGCTTCGCCGAGCTCGCCGTCGAGGGCGACGCGCTCGGGCCGTGGCTCGAGGCGCTGTTGCCGGTCTTGGACGAGATCGTCGCGTCGGTGACGCCTGGAGAGCGCGACGAGCAGCACGTCCGCGCGTTCTGGCAGTCGATGTTCCGCTACGAGAGCGCGAGCGGGGCCAACGAGCTGACGGGCTGGCTGCTCGTGCTGTACCCGTACCTCGTCCGGCGCGACGGCGCGGTGCGCAGCAACCCGTACCTCGGCGCCTGGGCGGCGCACCTGCAGGCGGCGCGGGCTCGACCGGGCCTGCACTGGGGGGCGGCGGTCGGGCCGGGCCTGGGGCAGCTCCCGAGCGGCGTCGCCAGCGCGCCGGTGCGGTGCGTCGACCTGCGGGACGGCCGCGTCGTGCCGCTGCGGCTCGTGGCCGGGCTGTTCGGCGTCTGCCAGGACGAGCGGACGCTGGCCCTCGCGCCCACGTTCGGCTGGGCCGTCGTCCACGACGCCGACGGGGAGGCGTTCGCGCGGCGGCCGCTCCCGCAGCGGCCGGCCGTCGCCGCGCTCGACGCCGAGCAGCGGGCGGCGCTCGACGCCGTCCTCGCGTCCGCGGGCGACGACGCGCCGCGCCTGGCCTACGCCGCGCTGCTGCAACGGCGGGGTGACCCACGTGGGGACTTCATCGTGGGGCAGAGGGGCGGGGGCGACGCGGCGTGGCTGCCGGTTGGCGAGCGGTACGGGCTGGATCCCGAGGTCGACCTGTCGTTCTCGCGGGGCTTCGCCTCGGAGGCGATGCTCTCGGCCGACGCGCTGTTCCGGGGGAACGGCCTCGACCTGCTGGCCGAGGAGCCGGTGGTGACGCTGTCGGTGCACGGCTTCGACCGCCACGCGGCGAGGTGGTTCGCCGAGGTGCCGGGCCTGGAGCGGCTCGAGCGGCTGACGCTGTGGGTCGACGGGCTGCAGGACGACGACTTGGCGCAGCTCTGCGCGGCGGTGGGGCGGTGCGGGCGGCTGGTGGCGTTGGCCCTGCGGGCGGAGGCCGCGGCGCCGCGGCTGACGCCGGCGGCGCTGACGTCGCTGGCGGCGCTGACCCGGCTCGAGGAGCTCTCGCTGCGGCGGGTCGCGGCCGAGGATTGGGCGGCGGCGAGGCTCGGGCAGGTGCGGACGCTGTCGCTCGAGCGGGTGGACTGGGCGCTGCTCCGGTCGGGGCAGCTGACGGGGCTGCGGGCGCTGAGCGTGGCGGGGCTGTCGCCGGGCGCGGTGGCGGCGCTGGTGGCGCTGCCGTGCGTGCAGGGGGGGGAGCGGCTGGCGCTGCGGCGGTGTGCGCTGGGGGCGGCGGGGGCGCGGGTGCTGGCGGAGGCGGGGCTGACGGCGCTGCAGGCGCTGGACGTGCGGCGGAGCGGGCTGTCGGCGGAGGATGTGGCGGGGCTGCGGGCGGCGCTGCCGGGGGTGGCGATCCGGGCGTGAGCGCCACTGCCGGGGTGCTTCAGCGCAATGGATACCCGGTCAGCTCCTCGACGACGGCCCGGACCCACGCCCCGTGCGCCGCCACGTCGAGGATCCCTTGCCCGCGGCGCTCGGAGCGGGTGGCAATCCCCGCCAGCAGCAGCCGGTCGTCCCGCGCGACGAACGTGAGCAGGGCGGGGCCGTGGCTCCCGCACAGATCGAGCACCTGGCCGGGCACCGACCAGACCGCGCCGTCGGGCTCGCAGCCGACGACGAACACCGGCTCGTCTCGCACCGTCATCGTTGCGAGGTGTGCCGAGCGGCTGATCACCGGCGCGACGAGGCGGAGCAGCGCGAGGTCGCACCGGCCGTCGTCCGGGTCGTGGTCGGGATGCACGACCCGCCGTCGGACGCCCTCCAGCACCGGCACCCCGGATGCGCCCACGAAGCGCACCGTGCGCACCCGCCGCGCCACGGTCGCCGTGGTGAGCACCACCAGTGGCGCCACCGCGACGCCGATGCCGCTCCATCGGTCGCCGTCTCCGATGGCGCACACGCCGGGCAGGCGGTCGTCGTCGTCCGTGTCGGGCATCGGCTCGAGCAGTGACTGCATCGCTCCCCCCACTGTGCTGGTGTCGTGGGAGGCGGCCATGTCACACGGCCCGTAGAATTTCTTCGCGCTCAGTCGAACAACGAGACCTGCGCGCCCTCCGCGGCCCGCCCGGCCACCCCCGCCGCCCGCGTCGCCCCGTCTTCCCCGGTTCCACCGCAGGTGTTCCCTACGAACACCTCGCTCCCGTCGGATCGGGTGCGGGTGTGGGCCGAGACGACGTGCATGTCGAGCAGCACCCCGCCCCACCGAACAGCGCCAGCTGGATGGCCACGGGCTTCATGCAACCAGCATACTCCGCCGCCAGATCACGCGCAGGGCAGCCCGTGCCCCTTCCCGAACATCCCGCCCTCCATCGACGCCACCGCCGAGAACCCCGCCGCCTCCAGCGCCCGCACCACGCGCCCGCTCCGGTTCCCCGACGCGCACATCACCACCAGCGGCGCCGCCCGATCGAGCCCGTCCGCCGTCGACATGAACGTCGCCAGCGCGTGCTCGGCCTGCGGCACCCGCCCGTGCGCCGCCAGCTCGCCCGCCTCCCGCACGTCCACGAGCCGGAACCGCCCGACGTTCGCCGCCACCCAGCCGGCATCGACCTCCGGCAGCCCGTTCGTCCGGTAGATGGCCTCGCCCAGGTTCCGCGTGTTCGCGATGCGCTCGTCCCCGAGGATGGCCTCGTTGCCGAGCACCTGCACCTGCCACGCGATCATGCCACCCTCGACGGACGCCACCGTCCGCAGCCCTGCCGCCCGCAGCTGACGCGCGACCTCGGCCGACCGGCGGCCGGACCGGCAGATCGACGAGCGGCTCGTCGCGGTCGAGCGACCCCGCGGCTCCGAGCAGCTTGAGCATGGGCACGTTCTCGACGCCCTCGATGCGCCCGAGCGGCCCGGAAAGCTCGTGGGGCTCGCGCACGTCCACGAGGCGGAAGGCGTCGCGGTGGTCGGCGACCCACCGGGCCGTGACCTCGGGGTCGCCGTTGCGGGTGTCGATGACGTCGCGGAGCGACTGGGGATCGGTCGTCACGGGGTACCTCCTGACCCTCGTGGCGTTGCAAGTCAGGCCAGCTGAGTTCAGGGGGTGTGCATGATCATGGGGTGTGCTCGGGCGACGCGGTACGCCACGCGCTCATGGGGGTGTGCTCGGGCAGGCGGTGCCGCCGTCGCAGGGGACGCGGGTGCCAGGGCGAACGATCGTGTGGGCGCCGACGTCGCGTACCGCCTCGCCCTGCGCGCACCCCAGCCCGCGCCTGAGGGCTGGGCCCGGCGGCTGCGGCGGGGGCGACGTTCCTGCACAGCGTGCGGCGACGCGCAGCCTGGGCAGCGCCGCGGCGGACTGTCACCGCTGTCAGGAGGGGCGACGCCGCTGCCGGACGAGTGGCACTGAACATCGCCGCCGCAGCGGCCGGCCGGCGCCTCAGGCGCGGGCGGAGGCGCGCAGCGGCGGGCGGCATGAGCCCGCCATGCGACTCATCGCTCCGTCCGCGCCCAGCACGCATCCAGCGCCGCCGCGGCCTGCCCACCCCGAACGTTGCACGTCCGTGGCCTGGCTGTGTTTTTGGGGGTGTGCGCATGTTGATGCGCACACCCCCATGATCACGTGAAACAACTGAAACACCCCGCTACACCCCGTCACAACGCCGACGGTTACCGGCTCTCACCACAACGGAGCCCCCCCATGCACCCCCTCGAGCGACAACTCCGCGACGACCCCGACGACTGGGACGCGTGGCGCGTCTTCGGCGACTGGCTCACCGAGCGCGGCGACCCCCGCGGGCCGCTGGTCGGCCTCGAGCACCGCCTCCGCACCGAGCCCATGCCGGCCGCCGTCCGCGCCCCCCTGGTGGGCGAGCTCCAGCAGCGCCACCTGGAGGTCCAGAACGCCTGGCTCGCGCAGCAGGGCCGCCTCTCGGGCGTCCGCCTGGCCTGGCGCGCGGGCTTCGTCCTCGGCGTGGAGCTGTGGACCTGGTGGGGCGGCGCCGACGAGCTCGGCTTCCTCGAGGCCCTCCCCGCCGACCCCGCCGGCGCCCTGTTCCAGCGCCTGCGCCTCAAGAGCCACTGCGGCCTCACCGGCTTCCGCACCCTCGCCGAGAGCCCCGCCCTGACCGCGGTCCGCGAGCTGGTCCTGTCGGAGGTGGGGATGGACGCCTCGATGTACGACGGCGTCCCGGGACGCCACGGCCTGGACCTCTTCGTGCGCTCGCCGCACCTGCAGCAGCTGCGCCACCTCGACGTGAGCCGCAACAGCCTCGATCCCAGCAGCCGCGCCGGCGTCACCTCCAGCTCGGGCACCCCGCCGGTCACGGGCGACTACACCGACGACAAGGGCGCCCTGCTCGCCACCCTCGCGGACCTCGAGGTGCTGAACGTCGGCCACTGCGACCTCGGCGACGACCAGGTGGGGAGCCTGGTCAGCGGCGCGCTGAGCCCCATCGCGCTCGATCTGACGGCGAACGGGATCACGGAGGTCGGCGCGCGCCTCCTCGCCGGCTCCCACCGGCTGGCGCGCCTGAAGACGCTGATCCTGCGAGACAACCCGCTCGACCGCGCGGGCATCGACAAGATCGTGTCTTCGCGGCGGCTGTCGGCGCTCGAGCGCCTCGACCTGAGCTTCACCCTCGGCGGCGGCGGGCGCCCCGCGGCACCCGGGACCGCCGACCCGATCGCGCGCGTCCTGGCCGCCGCCCCCGCCCTCGCCGGCCTGAAGGAGCTCGACCTCCGCGGCAACGGCCTGTCCGACGAGGGCCTGGCCGTCCTGACCGGTTCCGACACCCTCCGTGACTGCCTCGTCCTGCGCTAGGAGCCCGCCATGATCACCGACACGACCCCGCTGGTGGGCATCTTCTACTTCCGCGCCCACCGCCGCAGCCCGGGCGGCAACTACGACATGTACACGCTGAAGGTGACGCTGACGGCGACGGGCGAGCGGCCCACGCTGCGCGTCGCGAGCGAGAGCAACTGGGACGGCGCCCACTATCGACGCCCCGAAGGCCCCGTCGCGCTCGATCCGGCCCCGCTCCTGCCCCGCCTCCGCGCGCTGGCCGCGCAGCTGCAGGCCGCGGGCGCCGTCGACGACGCCTACACCATCCACGAGCGCCGCATCGACACCGACGAGTACGACACGGAGTGGACCACGATCGAGCTGTCGCTCCACGACCCGCCCGGCGAGGGCGAGCGCCCCGAGCAGGGCGCCACGCTGCTCCGCCTGGAGCAGACCGCGGTGGAGACGAAGTCCTACCGCGCCGACACGCCGCCGCACGACCCGCCCGACACCGTGTCGCAGGCCTTCCTGGACTGCGTGATGCGGATGTGCGGCGTCGCGCGGGTGAAGGACCACGCCGAAGGCAACGACGACCTGTCGCGCTGCAGCCCCCCGGGCAGCGAGAACCTCGGCTACCTCGACGAGCCGATGCCGATGTACCTGTAGCTCAGCGGCCCGCCGCCACGGCGAGCCCCTCGCAGACGCTGGTGAACGCGTCGGCGCTCCGCAGCCGCTCCCGGTCGAAGCGCGCGGCGAACAGGTCCTGCACGAAGGGCAGCTGCGAGGTGCCCCCGGTCAGGAACACGTCGTCGACGTCCCCCTCGGCGACGCCGGCGGCGGCGAGCGCCTCGGTGACGGCCTCGTCGTACTGCGCGAGCAGCCCGGCGCTGCCCTCGGCGAAGCGGTCGAGCGAGACGGTGCGCTCGATGGCGAGCGCCGGGCCCACGTCGTCGAAGCGGAAGGCGGTGG
The DNA here is from genome assembly GCA_041389545.1 of Myxococcota bacterium. Taxonomy (GTDB): domain Bacteria; phylum Myxococcota_A; class UBA796; order UBA796; genus JACKER01. Next base: position 102,405 of record JAWKRQ010000032.1, read on the forward strand.
TGGGCGCGTCGGACAGGGCGCGCTTGCTGGCCTCGATGGCCCAGGCGAGCGGGTAGCCGAGGTCGTCGAACACGAGCCGCCGCAGCCGCCGCACGGCCGCGGGGTCGCTGACCCAGTCCTCCGCGCGCTGCAGCCCCTCCTCGAGCTCGCGCGTGCGCAGCAGGTGCAGCGCGTACAGCCGCGGGATCTGGCGGAACAGGTCGTGGTCCCACGGCACCTGCTCGTCGGTGTAGCGCTTGCGGATGGTGGCGCCCTTGCCGAAGGCGTCGAGCAGGAACGTCTCGAGGAAGCGGCCGTCGAGCGCGTCGCCGGCCTGGGCGACGCCGGCGGTGCCGAGCACGTCGTCGAGCCGATCCTGGCCGAGCCGCCCCGGGCCCGCCCGGAAGACGGCGAAGTCGGCGGTGCCGCCGCCGAAGTCGCCGACGAACGCGATGCGCTCGCGGTCGAGCCGGCGCTCGTAGGCGTAGGCGGCGGCGACGGGCTCGAGCTGCAGCTCGTAGGAGGCGAGCCCGGCCTCGGCGATGGCGGCCTCGAAGCGCGCCAGCGCCTCCGCGTCGCGCCCGGGCTCGGCGGCGTAGCGCACGGGCCGGCCCACGACGACGTGCTCGGCCTTCGCGCCCAGCACCCGCTCGGCCGTGTCGACGAGGTAGCGCAGGTACGCCGCCACGAGCTGGTCGAAGCTGTAGGTCCGGCCCACGAGCCGCGTGCGCGGGACGTTCTGCGCGAGGAAGGCCTTGAGGGAGCGGAGGAAGCGCCCCGAGAGGTCCTCCTCGAGGTACCGCCGGAAGGCGGCGTTGCCGAAGCGCACCTCGCCGTCGAGGGAGGCGTGGATCACGGTGCGCTGGGTGCGCTCGCCGGGGGCGAGCTCCACGATGCGCGGTCCGTCGTCGTCGAGGACCGCCACTGCCGAGTTGGTCGTGCCGAAGTCGATGCCGAGTCGCATCCGCACGCCTATCGCGCAGGATAGGAGCCCGCGGTGTCGAACCTGCTGCTCGTCGCGATCTGCCTCGTGCTCGGCGTCGTCGCGCGGCGGATCGGCGCCTTCCCGGACGACGCCCCCGCGCGCTGAACGCCTGGGTCCTGAACGTGGCGCTACCGGCGCTGGTCCTGGTGCGCCTGCACGGCGTACACCTCGGCGCCGACGCGATCCTCCCGGTTTCGATGGCCTGGCTGCAGCTTGCGGGCGTCGCGGCGGCGGTGGAGGCGATCGGCGCGCTCGCCGGCTGGGATCGCCCGACGCGCGCGGCGCTGACGCTCACCGCGGGCCTCGCGAACACCTCGTTCGTGGGGTACCCGCTCATCGAGGCGCTCGTCGGCCCCGAAGGGCTGCCCACCGCGATCCTGTGCGACCAGCTGGGCTCCTTCCTCGCGCTCGCGACGGTCGGGGCGGTGATCGCCGCCCGCGCGAGCGGCCGGGCGCCCTCGGTCGGCGCGCTGGCCGGCCGGGTCGCGCGGTTCCCGGCGCTGTGGGCGCTGGCCCTGGCCCTGCTGGCGCCGCCGCTCCCCGACGTGCTCGCGGAGGCGCTCGAGCGGCTCGGCGCCACGCTCACCCCGCTCGCGCTGATGTCGGTGGGGCTGCAGCTGCAGGGCGCCCGCGGGGCCACGGCGCCGCTCGTGGTGGGGCTCGGGCTCAAGCTCGCCGTGGTGCCGGCGGCGCTGCTCGGCCTGTACCTCGCACTCGGGGTGGCGCCGGGCCTCGACCTCACGGTGACGGTGCTCGAGGCCGCGATGGCGCCGATGATCACGGGCGCCATCCTCGCAGCCGACCACGGGCTCGCGCCGGGGCTGGCGAACCGCATGGTGGGGGTGGGGATCCCGCTGTCGATGGCCACGGTGCCGCTGTGGGCGGCGGTCCTGCGCACCTCGGGCTGACGCGATCCGTCGCGGCACCTGCCCACATGACCAGGGCATGCGAACCCTGCCGCTGTCGCGCTCCGTCTGCGTCGCCCTGGCCGCCCTGCCGGGGGTCGCCCTCGCCGATCCCCTCGACGTCGTCGTGCGAGAGCGGGGCAGCGGTGTGCCCGTGCCGAGCGCCGCCGTCGTCGTCGACGGCCGCACGCTCGAGACCGACGCCCGCGGCCGGGTCTCGCTCGACCACGCCCCGGGCACCGTCTCCGTCCGCGTCGTCTGCGCGCTGTACGAGCCCGCCGAGCAGCTCGTCGAGGTCGGCGGCGAGCCCGCCGAGATCTGGCTGCGGCCCGAGACGGCCGAGGAGATCACCGTCGTCGGCGCGGCCCGCGAGGCCTCCGTCCAGCAGCAGACGGTCGGCATCGACGAGCTCCGCAGCGTGCCCGGCAGCTTCGGCGACCCGATCCGTGCGCTGCAGTCGCTGCCCGCCGTCGCCCGGCCGCGCTCGGTGGAGGGCGCCCTGGTGGTGCGCGGCGCCGAGGCCCGCAACACGCGCGCCTACGTGGACGGCGTCGAGGTGCCGTTCCTGTACCACCTGCTCGCCGGGAAGTCCGTCTTGTCGCCGTCGGTGCTCGAGCGGGTCGACTTCTACCCGGGCGGCGTCCCGATCCAGTACGGCGACGTGGGCCAGGCCGTCGTCGACGCCCGCACCCCCGACGCGCCGCCCGAGGCCGGCGGCCTGCACGGCGACGCGCACCTCGACCTGATGGAGGTCGGCAGCGCCGTCCAGATCCCGCTCGGCGGCTTCGACCTGCGCCTGTCGGGCCGGATCTCCTGGCTGTCGGGCATCGCCCGCGCCGTGCAGCTCACGAGCTACGCCGCCTCGGCCGCCCGCGACGCCTTCCACCACCCCGCGGGCCTCCGCGTCCCCTACAGCGACTACTACGCCCGCCTGCAGCACCCGGCCGGCGCCCACGGCCGCGTCTACCTGACGGCGTTCGGCGCCGACGACGGCCTGCACACGATCCCCGAGCGCTACGACCTCGACGAGGACGGCAGCTGGGACCCGATCGAGCCGCTCCGCCGCAACCAGGTCGACCGCACCGACCTCCTCGAGAACCACTTCGCGCGCGCCGTCGTCGGCTGGGAGGTGGACGGGCCGACGGTGCAGCAGCGCACGCAGCTGGCCCTCGGCCGCGACGCGCAGCGCAACATCGTCCCCGGGCTCGGCGTGTTCGCGACCACCCCGCAGGACCTCGACACGCAGACGCTCGGCGCCTGGCTGTCGCACCGCGACCGGATCGTGCTCACCGACGGCCTGGCCTGGGCCTCCGGCCTCGACGCCCGCCTGCGCAGCACCACGCTCCGCGAGCTCGGCGTCGGCCCCGCCGGCGACGAGGTCGGCCCGCCCGTCGAGGACCGCCAGCTCTGGCTCGGCCCGTACGCGGGCGTGGAGGGGACGGTGGGGCCGCTCGAGGTCTCCCCCGGCGTGCGCGGCGCCGTGCACCGAATCGTCGACCGCACCCTCGCCGAGGTCGAGCCGCGGCTGCAGACGCGCCTGCACCTGTCGGATCACCTGCGCCTGCGCGGCTTCGCGGGCCGCCACAGCGAGGCGCCCACCCCCGACACCTACGCCGTGCAGGGCGCGCCCGTCCGCCTCGCGCGCGTGGCCCAGGTCGGCGGCGGGCTGCAGGCCGACCAGGGCGCCTGGACCGTCTCGCTCGACCTGTACCGGTCGTGGTTCTCCGACCTGGTCGTCGCCTCCGAGGTGCCGGTCGTCACCGAGCGCGACCTGTACGGCTTCACGAGCGGCCTCGCCTTCGAGCCCCGGTTCCGCGTCACCACCGGCGCGGCGTACGGCGGCGAGCTGCTGATCCGCCGCCTGCCGGGCACGCGCTGGTCGGGCTGGCTCGCGCTGTCGGCGGGCCGCAGCGTGCGCCGCGTCGGCGGAGAGCTCGTCCCGAGCGACTACGACACCCCCGTCGACGCGACGCTGCTGCTCGCCCGCGAGCTCGGCAAGGGGTTCGGCGCCGGCGGGCGGCTGCGGGTCGGCGCCGGGCAGCCCTACACGCCGCTGCAGGGCGTCTACGTGAGCTCGGCCGAGCTGTACGCCCCCATCGAGGGCGCGCCGAACAGCGCGCGCCTGCCGCTGTTCTTCCAGCTCGATCTGCGCCTCGACAAGACCTGGACCTCCCGGAGCGCCACATGGACCGTCTACCTCGACGTGTACAACGCCACGAACCACCCGAACCCGCTCGTGTCGACCTACACCTGGGACTTCGCGGAGCGGCGGACGGTGGGCTGGATCCCCGTGCTGCCCACGCTCGGCGGCAGCGTGTCGTTCTGACGGCGCTCCTCGCCCTGGGCGGCTGCGCCCTGCCCACGTTCGACCCATCCTTCGAGGGCTTCGGCTCCATCGCCCAGGACTACACGGTGGACCGGCTGCAGGTGATCGGGGTGCGCTCCGTGCCGCCGCTCGCGCCGGCCGGCGAGCCGCGCACCGTGGAGGCGCTCGTCGTGGCCCCGGGCGGCACGCGCGGCGACGCGCAGGTCACCTTCAGCGTCTGCGGGCTCGCGGCGGTGGGCTCGGTCGGCGTCTCGGACCTGCGCTGCTTCGACAACCCGGCGCTGGTCGACGGGGTGGGGGAGGGGACGCCCACGACCTGGGACGTCCCCGCCATCCGGTTCCCGGACTGCGTCCCCTTCGACGTCGTCGGGGACCCGTGGCACGGCCCCGGCGACCGGTGCGCCTCCATCGTGCCGCTGCTGGCCGAGGCGTCCGCCGACGGCGAGCGCGCGGCGGGGGCGAACTACGTGGCCGTGCCGGGATGGCCGTGCCCGACACGGTCCTGCTCGACTATGGCGACGGCCCCGAGGAGATGCGCACCGACCTCACCACCGCCATCACCTCGCTCGCCGACCCGACGCTGCCGGTGACGATCACCGGCGGCCCCGCGCGCCCCGGCGAGCGCATCGACCTGGAGGTCACCATCGCGGAGCGGCGCTACAACCACGTCGCGTGGTGGATCGACGGCAGGGACCTCGATCAGGGCGGGCGGACCCTCGTCGGCATCGACGAGGACGGCGTCGGCCACGCCTTCAACCGCTGGATCGCGCCCGAGGCGCCCGGCACCTACACCGTGTGGGTCGTGGTGACCGAGTGGTTCGACAGCTACGCCGATCCGCCCGACCCCTCGCACCTGCCGATGTCGCAGCCCGCCTGGGCCGAGCTCGCCCTGGAGGTGACGCCGTGATCCTGCTGCTCGCGATGGGCTGCGCCGACGGCCGCGACCCGGTGCTGCTGTCCATCAACGACGCCGTCTACGACTACGACGTGACCGGCGCGCTCCGCTCGTACGGCGGCGTGAACGTCGTCCCGGGGCAGACGCTGCCGCTGAAGCTGCGCGTGCGGCACACGGCGGAGATCCACTTCGCGAACCTGCCCGGCCTCGTGACGTTCGACCCGACGGGCACCGAGGGGACGCTCGAGGTCTTCGGCCTCGCCGTCGACACGGGCTACGGCGGCATCCCCGAGGCGATCGTCACCCTGACGAGCCCGACGGGGCGCAGCCGGGACTTCCCGTTCTCCTGGTCGTTCCCGCGCGACACCGCCGACACCGGCGGCCGCGACGAGCCCTGAGGCTACATCACGGCGGCGGCGATCTGGGCGCCGTTGTAGGCGGCGCCGACCCACAGGTTGTCGGCGACGACCCAGGTCCACAGCCCGTTCGGGTTGTCGGGGTCGACGCGGATCCGCCCCACGTAGGTCATCTCGCGCTGCTCGAGGAACCGCGGGGTGGGGATGGCGTCGTCCTCGCACATGACGACCTCGGGGTTGCCCTGCAGCTCGGCCACGAGCCGATCCCGGTCGACCGGGCGCTCGGTGTGCGTGTACATCGCGACGGAGTGGCCCGTCACGACCGGCACCCGGACGGTGGTCGCGGTGATGTGGATCGTCGCGTCGTCGAGGATCTTGCGGGTCTCCTGGGTGATCTTCAGCTCTTCCTTGGTCCAGCCGGTGTCGAAGAGCTTGTCGATGACGGGGACCACGTTGTAGGCCAGCGGCTTCAGGAAGTGCCGGCTCTCGGTGGCGAGCGGCTCCTCGCGGCTCTGGGCCAGCATCTCGCGCACCGCACTCGCGCCCGCCCCCGACGCCGCCTGGTAGGTGCTGACGATGGTGGAGCGGTGGCCGAACAGGCGCCGGATGGGCTCCAGCGCCTTCACGATCTGGATGGTCGAGCAGTTCGGGTTCGCGATGAGCGAGCCCTTCGGCAGATCGGCGAGGAGCCGGCCGTTGATCTGCGGGACCACCAGCGGCACGTCGGCGTCCATCCGGAACCGGCTGCTGTTGTCGACGACGGTGCACCCGGCGCTGGTGGCCTTGCGCGCGAACGCGTCGCTGACGCTGGCGCCAGCGGAGAAGAACGCCACGTCGTTGTTCGAGAAGTCGTGATCGTCGAGCGCCTTCACCTCGAGCTCGGTGTCGCCCACCTTCAGGCGCTTGCCGGCCGAGCGCGCCGAGGCGAGGAGGTCGAGGCGCTCGTACGGCATCTCCATGTGCTCGATGATCTCGAGGAAGGCAGCTCCGACCGCCCCCGTCGCCCCCACCAGCGCCACCCGATGCCCAGCCATGCGTCACACCTCCCTGAGAAGTCCTGCGAGTTCTTGCTCGCGTTTCGCGTAGGGGGTCTCTAGTCCGCGCGCCGGAGCGGATCCACTACGGCAGGTTCAGCACCTCGCCGTCGACCATGATGACGTCGTTGCCCTGGCCCGAGCGGTCCCAGTTGCCGCTGCTGAGCGTGTGCCCGGACCACTCGTCGCCGGACAGCCAGCGGTCGGCGGGGCTCCCCGCCCGCGCGATCGGCCGCGCGTCGCCGACGACCCCGACCGCGCCGTCGGCGTCGAGCCAGTAGGCGCCGGGGAGCACGACCCCCCACAGCGAGCGGTAGAAGGCGAGCTCGTCGGCCGGCAGGACGCGGCCGTTGAGCGAGACGTCGGTGTGGCCGCCCGAGGCGTCCCGACGCAGCGGCGCGGCGGGGGCCCCAGCGGGCAGGACCCCGGCGGCGCCGCGGCCGGCGGGGCCGAACAGGCCGCTGCGCGCGTCGTACCACCAGGCGCCGGGCGCGGGCGGCTGGCCGAAGGCGCGGGTGAAGGCGGCGACGTCGGCGTCGGACAGGGGGTGGCCGTTCACGGACACGGTCGCGCGCGGCGGCGGGGCAGGGACGGGGGCGACGGAGGCGGACGCCTCCAGGGGGGCGCTCGGCGCGGTCTGCGGGGCCGGGGTGGGCGTCGGCGGGGGCGCGGGGGGACCGAGCAGCGCCGCGAACATCACCATCGCCGCCACGGCGCCGATCCCGCCGACCCCGACGCCGAACACCACGCCGCCCGAGACGGCGGCTGCCAGGACCCCCGCGCGCCAGCTCGACATCGCGTCCTCCCCACACGGGAGGCACTTCTCGGCGCGTCTCCGATATGTGCCGGCTCGAGGACCTCGTCGGGTGAAGGGCGTCAGCTGCCGGGCGGCGTCCGGATCCAGCGCCCGTACAGCGCCGGCAGCACGAGCAGCGTCAGCAGCGTGCTCGTCACGAGCCCGCCGATCACCACCGTCGCCAGCGGCCGCTGCACCTCCGCGCCCGCGCTCGTCGACAGCGCCATCGGCAGGAAGCCGAGCGCGGCCACCAGCGCCGTCATCAGGACCGGCCGCAGCCGCCGCTCGGCCCCGGCGCGCGCCGCCGCCACCGGGTCGAGGCCGCCGGCGTGCAGGTCGCGGATGCAGGTCACCAGCACCACGCCGTTCATCACCGCCACGCCGAACAGCGCCACGAAGCCCACCGCCGCCGAGATCGACAGCGGCATCCCGCGCACGAACAGCGCCACGAGCCCGCCGGTCACCGCGAGCGGCACGTTGGCGTAGACGAGGAGCGTCACGGGCACCGAACGGAACGTCGCCTGCAGCAGGACGAAGATGAGCAGCAGCACGAGCGGCACCAGCACGGCGAGCCGCCCGGCGGCCTGCTGCAGGTGCTCGAACGAGCCGCCCCACTCGACGAGGATCCCCGGCGGCAGCGCGGCGACCTCCCGGCGGCGCTGACGCTCCCCCACGTGCCAGGCCACGTCCAGGCCGCCCA
>JAWKRQ010000033.1:0-107756 GCA_041389545.1 Myxococcota bacterium
CTGCTCGTTGTCGGCCTCCGCCCCGTAGGTGTGGGTGGCGACGGTGACCCCGCCGCTGTCGGCCACGGTGACGGTGTCGCCGGCGTTGTTGAGCTGCAGCGCGCCGCTGCTCGCGGTGAGGAAGGTGACGGCGCTGGCGGGCACGGCGCAGTGCGGCGCCGGGTTGCTCCCGTCGAAGGTGGGGGTGCCGCCCGAGAACACGACGATGGCGGCGCCCGGCGCGAGGATCGTGCCGCCGGCGAAGGTGTGGCGGACGCCCACGGCGTCGGACAGGGTGGCGCCGGAGAGGTCGAGGGCGCTGGCCCCGGCGTTGACGAGCTCCACCAGCTCGTCCTGGGTGGAGCTGAAGGTGCCGTCGCAGTTGGCGTCGCCGGCGGTGCCCGGGTCGGCGAGGATCTCGTTGATGCGCAGGTCGGACAGCGCGCCGGTGCCGGTGGTGCCGGTGCCGGTGGTGCCGGTGGTGCCGGTGCCGGTGCCGGTCGTGCCGCTGCCGGCGGTGAACGGCTGGCCGTCGACCAGCGTGCCGGGGGAGAACGCGCCGACCGCGCCGGGGACGAGGTCGTGGTGGACGAGCGCGGCGGCGGGCGACAGCTCGGGGTTGCGGTTGACGGAGAGGTCGTTGCCGCCCTCGCTGCCGTAGGTCACCGCGTCGAGCACCGCGCCAGCAGGGCCGACCAGCGTGACCGTGTCGCCCGTGTTGTTCATCGACAGCGCGCCCGTGCTGGCCGTCACCGCGGTGACGTCCGCGGGCAGCGCACCGCACCACGGGTCCGCGCTGCCCCCGCCGAACGCCGGGGCGCCGCCGCTGAACACGACGATGCCGCCGCCGGGCTGCAGGGTGGTGCCAGCGGCGAAGGTGTGCCGCACGTTGTCGGCATCGGACAAGGTGGCGCCGTCGAGCACGACGGGGACGGTGCCCTGGTTCACGATCTCGACGAACTCGTCGGCCGTGGTGCTGAGCGTGCCGTCGCAGTTGGCGTCGCCGCCCGCGGCCGGCGGGTCGGCGAGGATCTCGTTGATCACGACGCCGAAGCCCACGGTGCCGGTGTCGTTGGTGGGCGGCAGGCCCGTGTCGGTGACGGTGCCGGTGTCGATGGGGCCCGTCGGATCGTTCGGCGTGCCGTCGACGCGGGTGCCGGGCGACGCGGCCCAGGTGGAGACCGTGGTGTGCTGCACCATCGGCGCCGTGCCGTACTCCGGCCAGCGGACGATGGACTGGTCGGCGCCGGCCTCGCCGCCGTAGGTGTAGCTCGTGACGACGTTGCCGGCGGGGTCGGCGATCGTGACGGTGTCGCCCGTGTTGTTGAGCGACAGGCTGCCGGTGGAGGCGGTGTCGAGCACCACGTCGGCCGGCAGCGCCAAGCAGTAGGGCTCGACGCCGGTGCCCGGGAAGGCGGGCGCGCCGCCGCCGAACAGGACCAGGGTGCCGCCGGCGGGGATGACGTCGCCCGCGCCGAAGACGTGCTTGACCGCGGCGGCGTCGGACACGGTGACGCCAGCGAGGCTCACGTCGACGCCGAGCCGGTTCACCAGCTCGACGAACTCGTCGTCGCCCGTGTCGGGCGTGCCGTCGCAGTTGGCGTCCATCGCGCCGGGGTCGGCGAGGAGCTCGTTGATGACGAGCCCGCTGTAGTCCTGCACGCCGGTGGTCGTGCCGCCCGTGTCGATGGGCGGGCCGTCGCTGAAGTGGCCCTGGTTGGCGAGCGTGCCGGGCGAGAAGGCGTAGAGCGCACCGGCCACGTCGAAGTGCGGGATCATCGGCGAGCGGGTGAGCTCGGGGCTCACGTTGATCGACTGGTCGTCGCCGGCCTCGGCGCCGTAGACGTAGGAGTCGAGCACGTAGCCCTGGGGGCCCGTGAGGGTGACGGTGTCGCCCGTGTTGTTGAGCGACAGCCCGCCGCCGGCCTGCACGGCGACCTCGCTCGGGACGGCGACGCACCAGCCGCCGAGGCCCGTCGCCGAGCCGTCGAGCGCGGGGGTGCCGCCGCCGAACACGACCACCGCGCCGCCGCGCGCCGACAGCGTGGTGCCCGCGGGGAACGTGTACTGGACGCCGCCAGCGTCGGAGAGGGTGCCGCCCGAGAGCGCCACGGGCACGCCGCCGACGTTCACGATCTCCACGAACTCGTCGTCGGCGCTGTCGGGCGCGCCGTCGCAGTTGGCGTCGAGGCCGCCCGGGTCGGCCAGGATCTCGTGGATGACGATGCCGAAGGCGGGGTCGCCGGTGTCGTTCACGTCCGTGTCGGCGTCGGCGTCGGCGTCCGCATCGGCGTCGGCGTCGGCGTCGGCATCGGCGTCCACGTCGGTGTCGCTGTCGGCATCGGCGTCGGCGTCGGCGTCCGGCACCCGGTCGTCGACGGTGAAGCCCGTGTCGCCCTTCTCGGGCGGGTGGGGGCAGCCGACGAGCGCCAGCACGGTGAGCGAAAGGGGGAGCGACCTGCGCATGGGGACCTCGCACCGGGATCCCGCCACCGTAGCCCGACCTCGCGCGGGGCGCCCGGACGGGCCCCGCGATACGCGGCTGGCGTGGCGAGCGGCGATCCCGGGCTCCGCGCCAACCTGGTCGGCCTGGCGGCGAACGTCGCGCTGGCGGTGGCGAAGTTCGTCGTGGGGGCGCTCGCGGGCAGCGCCGCCCTCGTGGCCGACGGGTTCAACTCGGCGGGCGACGTGCTCGCCACCGCCGTCGCCACGGGCGCCTACCGGTTCGGCGCCGTCCCGCCCGACGACAACCACCCCTACGGCCACGGCAACGCCGAGTCGCTGGCCGGCCTGGGCATCGGCCTGCTGCTGCTGGCCACCGGCGCGTTCGTCGCCTGGGAGGGCTTCCGCGTGCTGGTCGAGGGCCCGCGCCCGCCGCCCGAGCCCCTGGCCGCCGCGGTCGCGCTCGGCACGGCCGCGGTGAAGGGCGCGCTCGCCGTCTACGTGCGGCGGGTCGGCCAGCAGCTGAACTCCCCCACCCTGCTGGCCTCCGCCGCGGATCACCGCGCCGACGTGCTCATCGCCATCGTCGTCACCGCCGGGATCGTCGGCGCCCAGTTCGGCGCCCCGTGGCTCGACCCGCTGGCGGCCGCGCTCGTCGGGCTGTGGATCGTGGGCGTCGCGCTGACGCCCATCCGCGAGAACCTGGCGACGCTCATGGACGAGTCGCCGCCGGAGATCGAGCAGGCCGTGCGCGACGCGGTGATCCACCCCGCGGTGCTCGCCGTCGGGCGCGCCCGGGTGCACCCGCTCGGCAGCTACTACGTCGTCGACCTCACCGTGGTGGTGGACGGCGAGCGGTCGCTGCGCGAGGTGCACGCGCTCGGGCGCGAGATCGCGGCGGGCGTGCGCGAGCGCGTCCCGCACGTGCAGGAGGTCCGCGTCCACGCGCGGCCGCCGGAGTGAGGCTGCTGGTCGCGAGCGGCCATGGTACGACCCGTGCCGATGTCCCTGCCGATGACGATGACCCTGCTGTGGGCCTGCCGCCCCGAGGCGCCGCCGCCCGCGCCGGACGGCGCGTCGGCCGAGCTCGAGGCGCTGTCGATCGGCGCCCCGCTGGAGCCGGCGTTCGCGTCCGACATCCTGGCCTACGCCGTGCCGGCGGCCGAGCTCGGCGACCCGCTGCCGCTCGATGTCGTCCCGGAGGACCCCGAGGCCGAGATCACGCTGTCGCGCCTGTCGGTGTCCGACGGCGCCGTGCTCGAGGCCGGGCTCCCCTACCCGCCCGACGAGCCGCTGGTGCTGCTCGCCGGCGAGCGGCTCGAGCTCCACGTCACCGCCAGCGACGGCACCACGGGCCTCACCTACGCCGTCACCGCGCTGCCCGACGACTACCCGCCGCTGCGCACCGAGCGCTACGGCGAGACCTCGCCCGGTCAGCTGCTGCTCGGCCTGCTCACGCCGGTGTCGGAGGGGGTCTTCTACGGCGTGGCGCTCGACGACCGGGGCGTCCCCGACTGGTACCGGGTCGACGACGCCGGGATGTTCGACCTGCGCGCCGGGGCGGGCGGCCACCTGTCGCTCGTCCGCTGGGATCACGGGCTGCTGCTCGATCCCGACACGCGGGCCGAGGTCGCCGAGGTCCACCCGCCCGACCTGCGCGGCGAGATCCCGCTGGTGGTCGACGTGCACGAGCTGTTCGAGCTGGAGGACGGCACGCTGTGGGAGCTCGGCGAGTACGCCGTCCCCGAGGACCTCACCCCGGTCGGGGGGCCCGCCGACGGCCGCGTGCTGCACCACGCGCTGCAGGAGGTCGCGCCGGACGGCACCGTGCGCTTCGCCTGGTCCACCGAGGGCGCCCTCGAGTACGTCCGCGTGCCGTTCTGGATGTGGGATCCGGAGCTCGAGGCCTGGGACTACAGCCACCTGAACTCGGCGAGCCTCGATCCCGACGACGGGAACCTCGTCGTGTCGCTGCGCATCGTGAGCCAGGTCCTGAAGATCGCGCGCCACCCGACCACGGTGGGCGGCCACACCTTCGCGCCGGGCGAGGTGATCTGGCGTCTCGGAGCGGGCGCGCCGATGCGGTTCGTGGGCGACGATCGGCTCGGCGCCTGGCAGGGCTTCGCCGGGCAGCACTCGGTGCGGCCCGTGCCCGGCGGGCGGCTGCAGGTCTTCGACAACGCGCTGTGGCGCGTGCGGCACGGGGAGACGCTCGACGAGCAGGAGATCGACATCGTCGCGACGGGCCGGCCGCGGATGGTGGAGTACGCGATCGACGAGGTGGCGCAGACGGCGACCTACCTGCGGTCGTTCGAGACCGAGGCCGACCCGATCCGCGCGGGCGGCTCGGTGCAGGAGCTGGACGACGGCCACCTGGTGAGCGGCTGGGGCGACCTGTCGCGCGGCGGCGAGCACCCCGCCGTGACCGAGCTCGATGCGGACGGTGCGGTGGTCCGCGAGGTCTGGATGGCACCCGACCAGTGGAGCTATCGGGCCTGGCTCGTGCCGCCGGCGGCGTCCGACAGCCGCTGAGCGCTCCCGACGTCCGACCGCCGTCCGATGCGACGACGGGCCCCCCCGCCTATCCAGGAGGGCGTGGAGGGAGTGATGACGAACTGGAACCGGACGATGGTGGTGGCGGCTTGTCTGTTCGCGGTGGCCTGCGGCTACAGCGAGAAGAAGTTCAAGGACGACTACCTGTCGAGCTACTGTGCTGCCAACGTCGAGTGCGCGGACGCCGGCACCGGCATCTTCTTCACCGACGCGTCGGAGTGCGAGGCGTTCCTGGGTGCGTTCTTCGGCCTCGGCAACCTGGGCTGCGACTACGATCCGGCGTCGGCCAAGGACTGCGTCGCCGATCTGGACGCCGCCGACTGCAGCGAGCTGAACAGCCTGAGCTCGTGCAACGCGGTGTACTCGGGCGACACCTGCGGGTGGGGCGGCTCGACCGGCACGACCCCGACGTCGTCGACCACCAGCATGTGATGGGCGGGGGCGCTCACTGCGCCCCCTGGAGCGCCTCGAGCTCCTGGCGAGGGGCGTGATGCATCACCCGGTCTCCGTCGAGCACGGGTTGCCTCGCAGGCAGGCAGCGTGATCGCGTGCGGCGAGTCGGCGTGATGGGTTCGCCGATGCGGAGGTGGGGCGGTACGAGCGGGCTGTTCTACCCGCACGGGTCCACCACGGACCCGACGAGACCCGCCCGTGACCGCCCCATCCCTGATCTCCCGCGACCGCTCCGTCGTCAAGGCGCAGCTCGTCGAGTCGTTCGCCGACGCCCTCGACCCGCTGCTGGACGCCGCCTGGACAAGCCCGCTGTCCGCGCGCGACGCCGAGCGCCGAACTTGGGAAGCACTGCTCGTCGTAGGCCGCCTCATCCTCACCGCCGTGTTCGCCGCGATGTGTCGCCGAGCGAGCGAGGAAGCCCTCGTCACCGCGGGGCGAACGCTGGCCGATGTGAAGGTACGGATGGACGCTGACTACTGGCCCACGGTGGTGACCACCCTCGGGCGCGTGAGCTTCCCGTGGTTCGCGTACCGCGTCGACCGTGAGGTCCGCGTGCCGGCTCGTGGGCTGTTCCCCCTGCACGGCAGGTGCTGCTCGTCGGAGCTGTGCCTCGAGTGGGAGACAGCGCTGGCCAGCGACCATCCTTTCCGCAAGGCGGCGCAGGCTCTCGGGTTCTTCACCCACGGCGCCGTCGATCTCGAGGACACCACGGTCCAGCGTCACGCTGTCCTGGTGGGCAGCCAGGTCGCCAGGGAGTGGCTGTACCAGACGCCCGAGAAGATCCGCGAGATCCTCCGAGACCGCGCGTCCCGCGACACGAAGACGGGCCGGCCGCTGGTGTACAGCTCCACCGACGCGCACGCCCTGCGTCGGTTCGTGGACCCGACCTGGCGGGCGCCCTGGAAGATGATCAACGGGATCCGCCTGTGGTGCATCGACAAGGACACCGGGGAGACACTGCATCTCGGCGGCGAGTACACGTGGGGCGACTGCCATGAACTCGCGCGGCTGTTCGTCGAGCTGCAGCAGTCGGGGCACCTGCCGCCGGACGGCAACTACGGAGACGGCGTCGTCGCGCAGATCGTTCTGCCGACCGACGGCCTGGACTGGATCGCGCAGCACGTCCTGCCGCTGTTCCCGGGCGCCGAGGTGCCGCTCGACCCCTACCACGTGGTCGAGCAGGTCGCGGACGCGGCCCGCAAGGCGTTCCCGACGTCGAAGCGGAAGGCCCGTCGGCTCATCGCGCAGGCCCGCCGGGCGCTGGGCATCCGCGATCGGCGCGGCCGCACCGTGAACCGCAAGGGACCTCGCCGACGCCGGCACCGGACCCGCCACGTGCTGTTCACCGGGGATGGGCGTCAGCTGCTCGACCTGCTCTGCCCGGTAGCCCGGACCCTGACCGGCGCCGCCCTCGAGCGGTTCCAGACGCTGCTGGGCTACGTGACGACCAACTTCCACCGCCTGGCCTACGGGGACCTGCGCAACCGCGGCGTTCGCGTCGGTTCGGGAGCGATGGAGTCGCAGCATCGCTTCGGCAGCCAACTTCGCTTGAAGCTCCCCGGCTGCCGCTGGACTGCCGAGGTTGCCCAGGCCATCCTGAACGCGAGGATGCTCGTGCTCTCCGGGCGATGGGCGGAGTTCTGGAGTCAGGATGGCCTCGCCGCTCGGCTTGCCGGATCAGGATGTCCCGCATGAGGTCGGACCGGGTGATGGATCACGCCCCTGGCGAGGCGCTGCTTCACACGGTGAGGTGACCACTCACCGGCTGGTGATGACAGCCTCTCCGGTGAGAAGCAACAGGACGAAGAGCTCGAACATTGGGTTCCCAGCGAGCAACGCTGCGATCATGCGCGTGCTCGGCAGACTCGATCAGATTGCTGACGTCTTGCTTGCTCGGCCGGTAGCCGAGATCGTAGTCGGCCCGGTGCCGCGCCTCCTGGAGGTCCACGAAGATGTCGGCCAGCTCGCTCAACTCGGGCGGGACGCGGCCCGGACGGGGATAGGCGAGCAGAGGAGCGACCTTCTTGTGCACCTCCCCTCGCGATCCGAACCAGCCGCAGACTGCCTTCATCCGATCGTGGCCGAACCAGCGTGAGACCTCCGGCTGCAGGTCGTCGACACGGCGGGTCGCATTGGCGATGAGCAGGTGGAACACGGAGTAGTACGCCGTGGAGATCGCGCGGACGAGGAGGACGCGCCGTGGCCTCCCAGCGTCGGGGACGAGTTCCTTCGCGTGGTCGAGCAGGTCCTTGTGAAACGTCATGCCCGGCTACTGGACACCGAGCGCTTCGTCTTGGGTATCTGCGCCCATCTCGGAGCTTAGGCGAAAGGTCGTGTAGACGAGCCGCTCCTGGTCACCGGTGGCTGCGTCGATGCTGAGCGCGATGGGACGCAGCTCCTCGTAGGAATACAGCTGGCCTCCCCCCCGGTCTTGGAGGACGATCACCACCCGGAGCGCATCGTCGCCGGTGGAGTCGACGAACGGCACCACGCCGACATCCTCCACGATCGGGTGTTCGCGTTTGATCGCTTCTGCGAGGGTACGCAGCTCCGGATCGCGCGCCAGGAGGGCATCGGCCACACGGTAGGCTTCGTCGACCGACGGGAACCCGCTCCGCGAGTCGACGATTCGATGCGGCGCAGTGTCGTCCCTGCCGTCCACGACCAGAAACAGGTCGTCGTCCGTTCGTCGGATGTAGATCAGGCCTCGCTCGACGGCATGTGTGGCCCGTCGCCCGAGCGATCCCACCCAGGCTCGCTCCCATCCCGGTCGGGGGCGGATCCCTTCGGCGGGCACCCTCAAGCGGCAGACCGCGATGGGCCAGCGCTCGGTGCCGCCATCGAGACGCACGCTCAGCTCGTCCGCATGCAGCTCGACGACCGTTCCGCTCCGACCGCTGCGCACCACTACGTCACCGAAGACAGGTTCCTCACCAGACTCGTACGGCACGAGTGCCTCCACACGACGGTCAGAACGAGCTCATTGAGCCGTAACCGCTCGGGGGCGGGATTGGGAAGGCTCCCAGCGGCAGTTGGCTTCGCACGGGCGAACCACCACCATGGCGCGTGCTCGCACGACGGGTCTGCTCGCGCAATCAACAGGGCCATCCTGTGCTGGGTTGCATCAGCGCGAGCGCGCAATTTCGGCAAGGCGATCGCGCCGTGGCGCGGATGTTTCGGTTCGTGACGTCCCGTTGACCGCCCGGCGCCGCGGGCGCTAAACCCGCGGTCGATGAAGGTGGTCCGACACAGGCGGCTCGTCCGTGGTCTCCACGGTGCGCCCGATCGCGAGGTCTACGAGGTCGACCTGTGCGAGGTCTCGCCCGACGCCTTCGTCGTGAACTTCCGCGCGCACCGCGCCGGCCGCATCAGCGAGGGCAGCCGGCCCGATCTCCCGGTGCCCGAGGCCCAGGCGGCGCGGATCTTCGACCGCCTGGTCGCGCAGCAGATCTCGCGGGGCTTCGTCGACGCCGAGGCGGAGGCCGAGGCCGTGGCCGAGCCGGAGGCCCCCGCGGGCGCCGAACCGCCCGACGATCCGCGTGCGGCCGCGCTGGTCGCGATGCTGCAGGGGGAGCGGGTCGGGTGGACGCGCGATCCGAACGTGCTCATCTGGCGCGCCGGCGAGCTGCGGATCCGCGCTGCGGCGCCGGTCGTCGCGGCGATCGATCCGCGGCCCATCGACATGCGCGCCTGGAACATCGCTCGCGCGCTGCTCCGCATGGGGGACCCGACCACGATCGGGGCGGCGCGCGCGATCCTCGACGGCGCGTGGCCCGCCTGGGTCCACGCGATGGCGCGCCACGCCGTGGCCGTCCTGGCGGAGGGCCGAGCGCGAGGCGTTCCTGCGCCAGGTGCGGGCCGAGGTGCCCGACCTGGCGCTCGGCTCGCGGAGTCGGGCCAGGTGCGCGCCGCGTTCGACGCCCTCGGCGAGAACGCTGGGCTGCTCGACCGCCTGTACCTCGTGTCCGAGCCGGAGCCCTTCCGGGCGTTCCTGGAGCTCGCCCCCACCCGCGGGCCCGGCTTCCTCGGCATCCGCCGGGTGCTCAAGCTCGCCGAGGCCCGGGCCGACGGCGAGGTCTGGGGCCTGCTCGTCCGCAAGATCGAGCGCGACAGCCGCGCGGGCGGCGACCGGCACCGCCTCCCCAACCAGCGCCTGAGCTACGCCGCGGGCGGCACCCGCCGCTACCTGCGCCGCCGCTCCTGGCGCATCCTGCGCCGGCTCGGCGAGGCGGGCCTCGGCGAGGACTACGTCGCGATGGCCACGGGCCTGCTCCTCGCCTACCGCGACGAGCTCGGCCAGCCCGCCGCCCCCGCCTCGGGCTCGCGGCGGCGCCTGCGCGCCCGCCTGCGCTCCGGCCCGCAGCTGCTGTTCGCGCGCGACTGGGCGTTCGTCAACGTGCTGTACGCCAACGATCCGCGCATCGAGTGCGACACGCTGCGGCTCACCGCCCGCCTGCGCGGCACGGGCGGCTCCGCCGACGGCGCGCGCGGCGAAGCGTTCCCGCACCTGTGGGACGAGGCACCCGAACGCCTCGCCGAGCTCCTCGACCGCAGCCGCACCCTCGCCGTGCACCGGTTCGCCGCCCGCGCCCTGCGCGCCAACCCCGACACCTGGCCGCGGATCCCCGTCCGCCGGCTCGTGGGCTGGTTCTCGGCGCCCTACGTCGACACCGTGCGCCTCGCCGCCGAGATCGCCGTCACCCGGTACGACCCGGAGCACCCCGACCTCGAGCTGGTGCAGCTGCTGCTCGACTGCGAGCACGCCGAGCCGCGCGTGATCGCCGAGGGCTGGGTCCGCGCCGACCCGGCGCCGTTCCTGGGCGACGCCCGCTTCGTCACCGCCCTGGTGCTCTCCCCGCAGCCCACCACCCGCCGGCTGGCGCTGGAGCTGCTCACGTCGGCGTCGCTGCTCCCGGAGCACGCCGCCGAGGTCGTGGCCGAGGTGGTGCGCACGGCCCTGCGCGCCCAGCCCGACGACCCGCGCAGCGACCTGTTCCGCGACGCCGCCGCCGTGCTCGTCGGCGCGTTCGGCCCGATCGTGGCCGCGCTGCCGCTGGAGCAGGTGGCCGACCTCGTCCGCCACCCCGTGGAGGGGGTCGCCGAGCTCGGCGCGCGGATCCTGCTGGTCCACGCCGTGCCCGCCGCCGAGCTGCCCGACGAGCTCCTCGCCGCGGCGATGACCTCGCCGTTCGCCGCGGTGCGCGGCATCGGCGTGCGCCTCTACGGGCAGCTGCCCGACGCCGTGCTCGCCGAGCGCTTCCGGGTGCTCGTCCACCTGGCGACCCACGCCGAGTCCGACGTGCGGATCGGCGCCCGCCCGATCATCGCCCGGCTCACCAGGAGCAACCCCGGCTTCGCGCGGGTGCTGCTCGCCGCGCTGATCCCCGTCCTGTGCGCGCCCGGGCCCGAGGGCATGCACCGCGACGTGCTCCGGCTCCTGCGCACCGACCTGGCCGACGCGCTGACGGGCATCCCGCCGGCCCTCGTCTTCCGGCTGCTGCGCGCCAGCGAGACCTCCGTGCAGGAGCTCGGCGGCGAGCTGCTCCGCACCAACGTCGACCCGTCCGAGATCACGCCGGCGCAGCTCGCGGTCCTCGCGAACAGCGACGTGGCCGGGGTCCGCCGCACGGCCTGGCTCATGCTGCGCGCCCGGGTCGACGCGATGCGGGCCGAGCCCGAGTCCTGCTCCCGCTCGTCGACGGGCGCTGAGCCGACAGCCGCGAGCAGGCCTTCGCATACGTCGAGGAGCAGATCGGCGTCGAGCACCTCCGCCCGAGGTCGTCCTGGCCGTCTGCGACAGCGTGCGCGCCGACGTGCAGGCGTTCGGGCGGCGCCTCGTCGGCCGACGCTTCGACCACGAGGACGGCTGGCGCTACCTCGTCCGCCTCGCGCAGCACCCGTCCGGGCGACATGCAGCGCTTCGCGGCCACCTGGCGCCGAGTCCCAGGCCGCGGGCGACCCCGAGCGGATCGCGCGGCTGGTGCCGTTCCTCGTGGGCGTGCTGGCGGTGCCGAACCGCGGCCGGGTCGCGAAGCAGCGCGTCCTCGCGTTCCTCGAGGGCCAGCTGGCGGATCCGGCCTGCGCCGCCGTGTTGGCGCCCGTCGTCGCCGAGCTCGTGCTGACCGTGGCGACGAGCCACCGCGCGCGCTACGTCGCGATGCTGGCCGATCTGCACCGCCGCTACCCCGATCTGGCCGTCCCGCTGCAGGTCGTGGCCCCGGAGGTGCGCGGTGCTGTTTGAGTACCGCTACTTCGGCAACACCACGGCGAGGCTCGGGCGCGGGCGCATCGTCGTTCTCGTTCGCGCCGGACACCGCCGCGATCCGACCTTCCTCACGGGCACGCTGCGCCAGAAGCTGCCGTTCCGCAGACCATCAGCGCGCTGCACGCCGTGGTCGTCTCCGACCTGCGCTTCCGCCCGCGCGACCGCACCAGTACCTCACCTGGCGCGCCAAGCAGGACGAGATCGACCTCGCCGAGGCTCGCCACCGCCCGCCAGCGCAACCGCGAGGAGGTGCAGCGGGTGCGCACCGAGCTCGAGGCGCTGCGGGCGAAGCAGGCGTCGCGGTGGAGCACCTTCCAGCGGGCGCAGAAGCGGTTCTTCGACTGGCTGTTCCGCAAGAACGTCGACGCCTGGTTCGTCCTCGACCCCGTCATCACGGTGCACCCCGACGAGGTGGCGTTCGAGTGCTTCAGCCAGGACGAGTCGAGCTACGGCCGGCTCGCCTGCAGCCACGAGGTCTTCGCGCAGCTCGGCGAGCTCGCCTACGGCACCACCAACGTCGACTACAGCTACACGCTGTTCGACGAGTTCCAGAAGATCCGCGACGACAAGGAGACGAGCTTCCAGGTCGACCCGGCGGGCTTCGAGGTCCAGACCGGCGTCGACGAGGCCTACCGCGAGGTCAAGATCGACCTCCCGGACTCCTGGGTGCGCGGCTTCCTGCAGGTCACCACCGCGATGGTGCTGCCGGGCGCAGTGCATCTGCAGCTGCACCCGATGGACCTGCACAACCTGTGCTTCGTCCTGCGCCGCCGCAAGGAGACCCACGGGCCGCGCTCGCTGCGGTTCCTGCTCGAGCCCGGGCAGCCCGTGCGCGTGAAGATCGAGCCGTTCGACGTGGTGCTCGACTGCCCCCGCTCCACCCATGACGCCCGCGAGTCCGCGGAGGTCCGCATCTGGGGCCGGCGGCGGCTGCTGGTGCTCGAACGGCTCATCCCGGTGGCCCGCGGCGTCACGGCGGTGCTGATCGGCACCGGCATGCCCTCGTTCTGGGTCGCGGACTGCGGCGACCTCACCTTCACCCTGGGCCTGTCGGGGTGGACGGCGAACGACTGGAGCAGCGGCGGCAACTTCGACCTGCTGGCGCCGCGCGGGGCCGTCGACACGGGCACGGCCCAGGCCGTGATGCGCGCGCTGGAGGGCCCCTGGCGGGCGAGCACCGACGAGCTGTCGGTGGCGACGGGCTTCGACGCCGGCACGGTCCAGGCCGCGATGGTGCAGTACACGCAGGCGGGCCGCGCCGTGTACGACCTGCGCAACGGTGTGTGGCGGCGCCGCGAGCTGTCGCGCGAGCCGCTCGACCTCGGCAAGCTGCGCTGGGCCAACGAGCGCGAGGAGGCCGCGGCCGAGCTCGCGCTCGCCGGGCGTGTCCAGGTGCGGGTCGACGCCACCAGCGCCGACGGCGTCACGCTCACCGGCCGGATCGACGCCAACGAGTCGTGGCTCCGCCTCGACGGCGACCGCCGCCTGGTCGACGCCCGCTGCTCCTGCCGGTTCCACTTCCAGAACAAGCTGCGCAAGGGGCCGTGCGAGCACATCCTCGCGCTGCGGCTGGCGTTCGAGCGCGATCTGGGGCGCACCTTCGAGGAGCGCCCCGCACCCGCGCCGCCGCCGCGCCCGCCGCCCGCGCAGCAGCGCCAGGGCCTGGTGCAGCGGATGTTCGCGACGATCGCGAAGCCGGCGCCCCAGGCGCCGGTCGTGCCGCGCAAGCCGCGCGTCGTGCGCAAGCCCGACTCGTTCCCGCCGACCGACCTCGACGAGCCGAACGAGGTCGACAGCGTCATGCGCTACCGCAACGCGGCGGAGCTCGTGCCGAAGGTGGCGCTGGCCGTGGGCGACGTCGACGAGGAGGGGCGCCTGCCCGTCGCCGGACGCATCGGCGGCGTGGACGTGTCGATGGTGCTCGACCCGGACGGCCTCATGGTCGACCGGCGAGTGCACCTGCCTGATGTTCCGCCAGTCCGGCTGCGCCGCGGCCCGTGCGAGCACTTCTTCGCCGTGAAGCGGGCGTTCGATCTCCGCAACGCGCCGCCGCCGCCCGCGGCACCTCCGAGCCCGGCGCCGCGCCGGCCGCCGACGCCGAGACGGAGGGCGAGCGCTTCGTGGCGCTGCTCCTCGAGCGGCGGCTGCTCGACCTCGACGGCGCGTTCCAGCGGGACTTCGCGCGTGCGGTGGGGCTCACGCTCGCCACGCGCGGCGTCTCGAACCGCCTCAAGGCGCAGCAGATCTGGGCGACGCTCGACAGCCACGTCGCCGTCGTCGACTACTACTTCCTCGACGAGGAGGATCTCGTCGCCGTGCTGGAGGAGTGGTGATCGCCACCGCCAGCCCACGCTCACAGTCTCCGGTCCCGGCAGCGGCGGGGGGGTTTCGCCTTGCAACCCGGGCGGCGCGATCGCCGTCCATGCGCAGAGCGCTCCCGTGCATCACCGGCCCGGTCTTCACTGTGCGGCACTCGCCACCCCCGTCCCGAAGCGATGGCCACCGTCGTCGGTGTTCTCGGGCGGGGGTGGCGGTGCCGCGTCGAGTGGACCGGTCCGATCTCGAGTTCCGTCGAAGACGGTGCTCCCCCGCCGCTGTTCGGGACTCCGGAGACGAGCGCCTAGATGCCCGGCCCGCCGCCCAACCAGAAGCAGCTCCTCTACGACCGCATCCGCGCGTCGAGCAAGGACGACGTCATCGTCGAGGAGATGGTGCGGATGAGGCTTCTGGGCGGGCCCGACGCGAGACGCAGGGCCTGCCCGCCGACCCGCTGGCGGAGCGGCAGCGGATCGCCGAGCTGCAGCGCAAGCTGCAGGAGCTCATCGCCCAGAGCGGGCAGCTGCACGACCTCGACCGCGCCAAGGCCGAGCTCCTCAAGCAGCGGCTGCGCGCGTCCCGCGAGCGGGCGGAGACCAGGCGCCGCCGCCAGGAGGTCCGCGAGGCGCGCGCGCCCGCGCCTGGGCGGCGCGCAAGCAGCAGGGATCCTCTACCTCGGCGAGGAGGTCTCCACGACGCTCGGCCGGCGCACCCCCGCGGGCGCGCTCCGCCCGGGCCTCCCCGCGCTCCACGACGCCGCGGCGCTCGCGAAGGCGTGCGCATCCCCGTCGGCGAGCTGCGGTTCCTGGCGTTCCACCGCAAGGTCAGCGCCACCACGCACTGGCGCCGGTTCCAGGTGCCGAAAAGACGGGCGGGCTGCGCACCATCTCGGCGCCGATGCCGCGGCTCCAAGGCCGCGCAGCGCTGGATCCTGCGCGAGATCCTGGGCTTCGCCCGTCCACGAGGCGGCGCACGGCTTCGTCTCGGGGCGCTCCATCGTGACCAACGCGGCCGCCCACACCGGCCGGGAGGTCGTGCTCAACCTCGACCTGCGCGACTTCTTCCCCACGCTCACCTGGGTGCGCGTGCGCGGGCTGTTCCGCTCGCTCGGCTACGCGCCCGAGGCCGCCACCGTCCTGGCGCTGCTGTGCACCGAGGCCGAGGTCGACGAGGTGCTGGTCGACGGCCGGCGCTGGTACGTCCACCGGTCCGCGCGCCACCTCCGCAGGGCTCGCCGTGCTCGCCCGCCATCCACGAACCTGGTGTGCGTCCGCCTCGACCAGCGCCTGACGGGGCTCGCGGCGAAGCTCGGCTGGACCTACACGCGCTACGCCGACGACCTGACGTTCTCGGGGCCGCCCGGCAGCCTGAAGACGCTGCTCGGGGCGGTGCGGGCCATCGTCGAAGACGAGGGTTCCGCGTCCACCCCGACAAGACGCGCGTGATGCGGCGCGGGGCCCGCCAGCGGGTCACGAGGCCTCGTGGTGAACGACCGAGGTGGGGGTGCCGCGGGAGCTGGTGCGGCGGTGGCGGGCCGTGCTGTTCCAGGTGGAGCGGGACGGCGTCGAGGGCAAGCGCTTCGGGCGGCAGGGGGCCGACGTGATGTCGGCGCTGCTCGGCTTCGCGGCGTTCGTGCTCATGGTGGAGCCCGACAAGGGCGGGGCGATGCTGGCGCGGGCGCGGGCGGCGGCCGACGGGCTCGGGGGGCCCACTGCGCCGGCGCCCGCCGCCGTGCCAGCGCCGCCGCCGCCGACGCCGCCGACGCCGGGCCGACGCCAGCCGAGCCGACGGCGAAGTGGGTGGCAGTTCTGGCGCCGGGGACGGTGACAGCGGTGACACGGATGTGAACGCGTCGCGGCGGGCACCGTCGCCTACTGAGCCCCTGCGCCGCCCGGCCTCCGGTGCGGGCGCAGGGTGCTCATGCGGAAGTTCGCGATGCTGGTCCTGCTCGCCGGTTGCGGCCAGGCCGAGGTCCTGCCCCTGATCGACGACGCCGGCGCGATGGCGGGCTCGTTCGACCCCGCCTCGGGCGAGGTCCGGGTCTCCCTCGACGGCGCGGCCATCGAGGATGGAGACGGCGCCCAGGCCGACCCTCGTCGACGGCCTCGCGGTGGTCGACTGGCGCATCGCCCCCGGCGACGAGCTCGCGCTCCTCGACGAGGCCGGCGACGTGGTCGACGTGGTGACCGTGGCCTCGGAGGGCGACCTCGACGGCGCCGAGAGCCGCGCGGGAACTGCCAGCCCGATCTTCCGGTAGGCGGCCGTGAAGCCGCTGCCGCTGTGCCTCGCGCTCGTCGCGGGCTGCCGGCGCCGCCGACGCCCTGGAGCGTGTCGTACGTCCGCACCCGTCGTGCCGTGGGTGCGCGACGAGGACCGCAGCTGGTTCCTCGTGGACACCGGGGACGCCGCGGACGCAGCTCCGGCCCGACGTCGCGGGGGCGTCGGCCCGGCGAGCAGCGCCTCGACGGGTTCTCCGTCGCGGGCCTCGACAGCGACCGAGAGGTCGTCGTCTCCGACGTCTTCCCGCCCGCGCTGCTCGCCGCCGAGGCCCGCGGCGACGTGGTGGGGCTCGGCGGCATCCTCGGCGCCGACCGGCTGGCGGAGGTGCCGCTGTGGATCGACCCGCGGGCGATGAAGCTCGCGTTCGTCGAGCCGGAGCCGGGGAGCCGCGTCGCCGCGCAGCCCGCCACCGAGGTCGTGGGCGGCGGCGCGACCTGCCTCGAGCCGGCGGTCTGCTTCGACTGGGGCCGCGCGCGCATGCTCGTCCGGCTGCGGCTCGCGGACCGCGAGCTGACCGCGCTCGTCGACACGGCGTCGAGCTACGTGACGCTCACCGCCGGCGCCATGGCGCGCGCCGGCGTGCAGACGCACCCCTACCGCTTCGACGGCGCGCCGGACCTTGCGGACCTGTCCATCGGCTTCACCGACGTGGTCCTCGACGACCTCGTCGTCCCCGACGTGGCGGTGATGACGGCGACGGAGGACCTCGAGCAGGCGATGATCCGCCTGTCGGTCGAGGTCGGCGAGCCCGTGGACGTGCTGCTCGGCGAGTCGGTGCTCGAGCGCTTCGTCACGGGGATCGACTTCGGCGGGGAGCAGCTCGAGCTGCGCACCTTCGACCACGGGGACGGGCTCGGCCCGCCGCACCGGGTCCACCCCGGCGCCCTCGTCGTCGATGGCGGCGCTTGCTTCGTCGTGAGCGCGCTCGTCGCGGACGGCCCGGCGGCGGCGGCGGGGCTGGAGGTCGGCGACTGCGTGACCGCGATCGGGCCGTGGACGCCGGACGGGGCGTCGGCGGAGTCCGTGCTCGACGCCCTGCAGGACGCCGGCGACGGCGCTGCGTTCGACTGGATCTGGGAGGACGGCGCCGCGACGCTGACCAGCCGCACGTGGTAGTAAGGTACGGTATGGCCACGCTCGCGCTGGGAACGCGCACCGTCGACCTGTGGACGGGCGACCTGTCCGACGGTGGGCGGCTCCGCCCGCTCGAGCTGCGGCTGCTGCGCACGCTCGCCGAGGCGGGCGGGCCCGTGGCGCGGGAGCAGCTGCTCACCGACGTCTTCCACTACGCGCCGGGGACGTCGACCCGCGCCCTGTCCTCGACGGTGTACCGCCTGCGGCAGGCCGTGGAGCCCGATCCCGGGCAGCCGCGGTTCGTCCTGGCCGAGCGCGGCGCGTACCGGCTCGCCGCCACGCTGGCGCTCGCGCCGGAGCCGCAGCCCGCCGCGTTCGACGCGTTCGTGGGGCGACGGGCGCTGCTGGAGGCGCTGGCCCACGCGCGGGCGCCGCTGGTCACGCTGGTCGGGCCGGGCGGCAGCGGGAAGAGCCGGCTCGCCGCCGAGCACCTCGCCGCGGCGTCGGAGCCGGGCACCCTGGCGGTGCCGCTCGACGAGAGCGGCCTGATCGGCGCCTTCGCCAGGGCGTGGGGCGAGCGCCGCGCGCCCGACGACGTGGCCGAGCTCGCGGCGCGCCTCGCGGTGTCGGGGCTCGCGCGGGTGGTGCTCGACGACGCCGAGGGCCAGCTCGACGCCGTGCGGCAGCTGGTCGCCGAGCTCCGGCGGGTCGGCGCAGGCCTCCGGCTGCTCGTGACCAGCCGCGAGCCGCTGGCCGTCGCGGGGGAGCGGCGGCTGGACGTGGGCCCGATGGCGCCGGAGGAGGCGCAGGCGCTGCTGCGGACCCGCGCCGCCGAGGGTGGCGCCGAGGTCTCCGACGCGCTCGCCGCCGAGATCGTGGGGCTCGTGGATCGCCTGCCGCTCGCGATCGAGCTCGCCGCGGGGCGCATCGCCTGGTCCTCGGCGGAGGCAGTGCGGGACCAGCTGCTCGTGGACGTGGACCTGACCTCGGATCGCGCGGACCGCCCGGGGCGTCACCAGAGCCTGGACGCGGTGCTGGAGGGCACCTGGCGCCGCCTCGACAGCGGCGAGCGCTTCGCTGTGGGCCAGCTCTCGGTGCCGAGGGCGCCTTCGGGCTCGGCGTCGCCGAGGCGGCGCTCGGCGACGACGTGGACGCTCCCGCGATGCTGACGGCGCTCGCGCAGCGCGGGCTGGTCGCGCGGGGGCCCGCGCCCAGCGGGAAGCCGTTCGCGCTGCTGGCTGACCGTGCGCGGGCTCGTCGCGCGGCGGACGGACCCGTCGGTGCGCGCGGCGGCGGAGGACATCGCCGCGTACACCCGCGCGCAGGCGGCGCTGTTGCGCGGCACCTGGCGGCAGTCGGGCACCAGCGCGGCCGCCCCGTTCGACGGCGGCCAGGCGCCGGAGGGCGTGGAGGCGGCGCTGCGGCGCGGATCCTCGCGGGGTGGGCGGCGGTGGCGCTGTGCACGGTGCTCGAGCAGCAGGGGCGCCAGGCGGAGGTGCCCGGCGTGGCCGCCGCCGCCGACGACGAGGGCGATGCGGAGGTCCGCGGCGCGCTGCGGCTGTTCGATGCCCGCGTGGCGCTCGTGCTGCAGCGGCGGAGGTCGTGGAGCGCTTCCTGGCGGTGGTGCGGGACGCGGCGCTGCCCGCGTGGGCCCGGGTCCGCGCCGCCGACATCGCGATCACCTCGATGCTGGCGCGGGGCCGCAGCGGCGAGGCCGCCGCTGTTCCCACGCTGCAGGGCCTCGTCGCCGAGGCGCCCGAGGCCGAGGCCGCCGCCCTGTGGCCGTCGGTGCACCTGTGCCGCGGGCGGCTCGCCGAGGCCGCGGGGCGCACCGACGACGCCGTCGCCGCCTACGAGCTGGCCGACGCGGCGCTCCTCGCCGACGGCGCGCGGTTCCGCGCGGCCATGGCGCGCCAGCACACCGGCCAGGCGCTGCTGTTCGGCCAGCGGACGACCGAGGCGGTGCGCAAGCTCACCGCCGCCGTCGCCGCCCTCGAGGAGGATCCGCTGCCCGCGCAGCGCATGTCGCGGGGCTACGTCTCGGGGCTGCTCGGGGAGGCGCTGCTGCGGGTGGACCTCGACCGCGCGCAGGAGGCGCTTCGAGCAGGCGGAGCGCGCGCTGCAGGGGCACACCGCGCGGGGTTGGCGCACGGAGGTCCAGGCCCAACTCGCCTGGCTCCACCTGGCGCGCGGTGACGTCGCGCGGGCCGCGGCGCAGGCGGCGGCCGCGGCCG
This sequence comes from Myxococcota bacterium, assembly GCA_041389545.1. Lineage (GTDB taxonomy): Bacteria > Myxococcota_A > UBA796 > UBA796 > JACKER01. The sequence continues at coordinate 19,597 of JAWKRQ010000033.1, forward strand.
AGAGCGGCGCCGGCGTGCCCGCGGCGTACCGGGTGCCGCTCGCGCGGGTCGAGGTGGCGCTCGCCCTCGCGCGCGGCGACGACGAGGAGGCGCTGGTGCTCGCGTCGGCGGCGCTCGACGCCGCGCAGCCGCTCGGCGTGGCGCTCACCTGGACGGCGCTGGAGGCCTGGGTGCAGGCCACCGGCGACAGCGCGCCGGGGGCGGCGCGGGCGCGGCTCGAGCAGGGGCTGCGGGGGCTGCCGCCGGTGCGGCTGCTCCTCGCGCTGACGGAGCTGCAGCGCCGGCAGGGCGACCTGGCGGCGGCGGCGTGGAACGGCGGCGCTCGCGGCGTCGGCGTACCCGGAGCCCGCGGATCGGCGCCTGGCGGGCCGCGGCGCTGGCGTCGGTGGGCGTGGAGCGCGGCGAGCGCGCGGCGGCCGCGTGGCTCGACCCGAGCCCGGCGGCGGACCCGGACGGCGGGCGGGCGGCGTGGCTGACGGTGTACCAGGCGCGCGTCGCCGGGCGCTCGGGAGTCCCGGCCTGTGGCTCCAGCGGTACCGGCGTGGGATCGGCTGCTGGCTGGCGCCGTCGCGGAGGTATGGCCGCCACGCGCCGTGATCCTGGGTGCGCTCACGCCAGGCCGGTTTCGGTGAGGAAGTGCTTGCCGCGGAAGACGCGCTGGACACGATCGCGCAGGAGCGCGGGCGGTGTTGGCTGCCGGCGCGTCGTCAGCCGCCGACGCCGTGAAGTGGACGAGGATGTCGGCGACGCCGGCGCGCGGCTCGAACCACTGCTCGAGCCGCTCGGCGATGCGGTCGTCACCCGCGGGATCGAGCAGCCCCTCGTCCGGCCACCCGAGGCGGCGGTTGTTGCAGATGGCGCACGCCGGGAAGAGGTTCTCCCACGCGTGCGCGAGATGGGGGAAGCGGCTGCGCGGGGGAGGTGGTCCACCTGCCAGTCCCGGCCGAGCAGGCCCTCGCACAGGTAGCACTTGCCGGCGAAGTCCTCTGCGAGGCGCTGGAGCACGTCGTCATCGCGCCAGGACGTCCCGCGGGCGAGGCTCGGCGGCGCGCCGGGCGAGCGCCGGGTGTCGATCACGCCGGCTCCGGCTCGGCATTCAGCGCCAGCCAGATCTCCAGGGCCAGTGGGTGCCGCGTGCGGCGCAGGGCGTTGGCCAGCGCCTTCAGGCGAGCCTCCTCGGCTGTGCTCCGGGACGGCTGCTCGAAGAGCCGCTGGAGCTCGTGCAGCTCCCGGGTGGACTGCAGGTCGACGTCGGTCTCGATGCCGAACAGCGTGGTGAGGAGCTCGCCGTACGGCGTGCCGACCAGCGTCTCGGCGTCGAAGGCCTGGCCGGTGCCGAGCGCCACGACGACGGCATCGGAGAGGCTCGTGGCCACGGCCGGCGAGTGGGTCGAGACGACGAACTGCAGGCGCGGGTAGACCCGGACCAGGAACGGCAGGATGCGCTCCTGGAGGGCGGGATGGAGGAAGGCGTCGATCTCGTCGATGACGACGACGCCGGACAGGTCGTCGCGCTCGGCGAGGCCCAGGGCGTCGACGCGCAGGGCGATCTCGGCCAGGATCTGCAGCACCGAGGCGTAGCCGGAGGGGAGCTCGGCAAAGCCGTAGCGCAGGCCGCTCGGCTCGACGAACTGCAGGTCGTAGCCGCGGCGCTGGAACTCGAGGCGCAGGCCGGGCACGTCGAACAGCTCGGCCAGACCGCGGTCGAAGCGCTCGAGCCAGGCGAAGATGGCCTGGGCGGCGGCGGGCTCGTCGGGCTGGGCGAGGCGAGCCTGGACGTGCTGGTTGACGAGCCACTGCTCGAACTCGCCGGCGCGGGGATCTCCAGGAAGCTCATTGGAGAACTGCTGCGCCTTCGGGCCCTCGACAGGGAGCATGTCCACCCGGCGGGTGGCCTCCAAGCTGATGGCGACGAAGCGATCGCCCTGCCAGGACGCGGACACCTCGGTGTCCGGCTGCCAGGTGAGGCGGAGGACGAACGGGGTGTCGGCCGCGCCACGCTCGAACGGAGGTCGCATCGCTTCCGCCATCCACGCGGTGACGGCGCGGAGGATCGTGGTCTTCCCGCTGCCGTTCGGCCCGGTCAGCACCAGGTGCCGGAACGGCTCCCCCGCCCGCGGCGCGAGGTCCGCCACGAAGTCCGGCGCCTTGAAGTGCTTCGCCACCTCGACTCGCGACAACCACGGCATGCCGACTCCGTAGCCACCTGCGCCCGCCGGCGCCCTACACCGTCGCCGTGCCGCAGCCGCCGCAGAAGCGGGTGCCGGGCGACAGCGTCGCGCCGCAGCCCGGGCACACCACCGCCGCCGGCGCCGCCGCCTTCGCCGACGCCACCTTGGCCCCAGCCTCGATCGACGCCTTCGCCAGGTCCCGCAGCGCCTCCGCCGACGCCGCCGCCGCGGCGTCCGCCCGCTCGCGCTCCCGCCGCGCCTGCTCGCCGTCGGCGAGCTTGCCGAGCGCCTCGGCGAACGCCCCGCCGTGCTCCTTGCCGGCCAGATCCGCCGCCTGCATGGCCAGCATCTGCCCCTCGGACTGGCCCGCCAGCGCCGACATCCGCTCCAGCCGGTGCCGCTGCTCCTGGTCGGCGACCTTGGCGTCGAGCTCCGTCATGGCCGACAGCTCGGCCAGCCGCGCCTCCGCCGCAGCTTGTCGGCGTGGGCCTCGTCCTCGGCCCGCTGCCGCCGCAGCTCGCTGTCGAGCTGCGCCTGCGAGCGGTCGAGCTCGGCCGGTGCTGCGCGCCCTGCGCGACGCGCGTGGCCCCGGGCGTCGGCGGCCATGGCGTCGTCGTGCTCGGCCTCGGCCTGGCCCCGCGCCAGCTCCGCTCGCCCTGCGCGACCGCAGCGTGGCGCCGCGCGTCGGCCAGGTCGGCCTCGCGCGCCTGGAACGCCGCGTCGCGCGCGACGCGCTGGGCCTTCGCCGCCACGGCCGACGACAGCGCCTGCAGCGCGATCTCGTCGTCGCGCACGGCGAGCCACTCGCGCCCGACGGCGAGGAACCGGACTTCGCCTGCGCGATCTGCGCCCGCGCCCCGAGCAGCCACTGCTGCCCGGCCGTGCGCACGTCGACGAGGTCGAGCCCGAGCAGCCGGTACGCCATCGCCGACAGCGCCTCGCCCGCCGCCTCGCTGAGCACGGCCTCCAGCGCGTCGAGCCCGGCCGGGCGCTGCACCTCGGCCCACGGCCGCTCCCGCAGCCACCGCGCCGCCGCCGCGCGCAGCAGCTCGGCCGGCGCCGCCGGCGCCCGGTCGCCCTGCACCGACAGCGCGAGATCGAGCTCGACCGACGCGCCGTCGGCGGTGAACAGGCCGTCCGGCACGTCGACCGCCGGCTGCGCCTCGCCGCAGCCCGTGCAGAAGCGCTGCCCCGGCCGCACCCGGCCCGCACGACGGGCACGCCGCCTCGGCCGCCACCGCCCCGCCGAGCGCCACGTCGAGCCGGTGCACGCTGTTGCGCGGCGCGATCACGAGGCTCGAACGACAGCCCGCACCGCGCGCCGAACCGCGCCTGCAGCACCTCGCGCGCCTTGCGCTCGGCCTGGGGCAGCGGCACGCCGCTGCGCAGCGCGTCGGTCGCGGCCTGCTCGATCTCCCCGCGGAACCGCACGTAGAGGTCCTCGGCGGCGAGCGTGTCGCGGTCGCCCACCACGTCGGTGAGGAACGCGGTGAGCGCGTCGGGGTGCGTGCCCACCGTCACGAGCGTGGTGATCTGGAGCGTCCGCAGGCCCGTGGCCGTCCCCTGCTCCGCCGTGAACGACACCGGCACGGGCCGGCGATCGACGAGGTACAGCGACACCCGCTGCGGCCGCAGCAGCTTGTCGAGGGCCGCCCCGGTGGCGCTGCCGAGGTCGCCGAGCACGTCGCGGATCACGCCCGGCGTGGTCTGCTCGCCCGGCGGCAGCACCTTCACCACGCGCCCGTCGCGCGTGACGGCGCCGACGGAGTCCATCGGCACGCGGATGCACCGCGACAGCATCGCGTCGACGAGGCCGCCCACCAGCGTGCCCCGCAGGAAGCCCGCCCAGTCGACGTTCGGCAGCAGCCGCCCGAACGCCGAGCGCATGGCCTCGCCCGGGACGAGGTGCACGAGCTCGCCCGGCGCGCGGACCCACTCGCCGTCGACGACGTAGCCCGGGCCCTGCGGCACCTCGGGTGCGGCAGCCACGGCCGTCCCGCACGACGTGCAGAACCGCGCGCCCGCCGCCATCCGCGTCCCGCAGGACCGGCAGGTGGGCGTCTCGGCCATCGTGGCGCCGCACTCCCGGCAGAACCGGTTCGCCGCGTCGTTGTCCGTCCCACAGCTCGCGCACTTCATGGCACCCCCGCTACGCCTTGACGACCAGGTTGGCTCCGGTGTCGGCCACCAGCAGCCGCTTCGGGACGGCGCAGTCCTCCACCGCGCAGCTGCCCGCGCCGAGGACCCGCACCGCCGCCTCGGCCACCCCCGCGAACCGGGAGCGGACCACCCGCACCTCGCGATCGGCGCCCGCCACCGCCACGCCGGTGCCGAGGCCCACGAGCTCGCAGCCCGCCACCCGCACCCGCGCGCCGCGCGCGTGGTCGGTCGCGAAGCCGCTCCACGACACGTCGACCGCGACGCCCACGCCGCTGCCCTCGAGCTTGCACCCGCGCAGCTCCAGGTTCGCCGGCCCCACGACCGCCACGGCCCGCCCGGGGACGAGGTTCCCCGGCGCGTCCGACGACAGCGTGCACCGCTCGAGCACGACCCGCCCCGAGCGCACCTCCACGGCGTCGACGGCGTACTGCCCGGCCGGCGCCGCCCCGCGGACCACGAGCTCCTCCACGACCACGTCGCCGTCGAGGCGGAGCGCCGGACCGCGCTCCGACGACACGCTCGCGCCCTCGAGCCCGACGAGGGTGAGCGCGCGGTCGACGACCAGCGGACCGCGGTGGGCCCCCGTCACCTCGACGCGGCCGCCCGGCGGCGCGCTCCGGAGTGCCTCCGCGAGGTCGTCCCCCGGACCGACCCGCACGGGGCCGCCCGCGTGGCGCGCAGCCGGCGCACGGGACGTGAACAGCGGCGCCCCGGCCCGGTCGCGGCCCATGGACCACACCTGCAGCCGATCGCGCGCGGACAGGTGGTCGCGCAGCGCCGGGTCGTGCAGCTCCACCAGGGTGCCGCGCACGCCGTCGACCTGCACCACCGGCGGGTCGCCCGGCGCCACCACCACGGCGATCCCCTCGATGGTGGCGTCCTCTCGGAGCGGCGCCGCCACGGCCGCGACCGCCGCGCGCACCTGCAGCGGACGCCAGTCCGCGCCGTCCATCAGGCCGCCCTTGCTGGCCGCGCCGATGTTCTCGAACACGCCCACCCGCTGCGTGCGCGCGTCGATCTGGATGTGCTGCTGCAGGGCCGCCGCGGCGCCGATCACGAACGGCACGGCCTCGGTGGCCCAGCGCGTGGGCGCGCCGCGCATCGGCGCGACCTCGACGACGGCCTCGACCCGGTGGTGCCCCGCCACGCTCGGGCGGAACCAGACGGAGAGCACCTCCTCGTCGCCCGGGCCCACGGCGTCGCCGCCGCGCACCGCCAGCGGCGCCTCCGCCGCGGAGACCGCGACCTCGAGCGCCAGCCCGGCGATCGCCCGCGCCGTGCGGTTCTGGACCCGCACCCGGAGCACGCACTGCTCGCCGGCGCGGAACTGCGCGATCGGCCCGGCGTCGAGCCACACGCCGATCGGCGCCGCCGCCTCCGACGGGGCGAGCTCGGCCATCAGCCGATCGTGGGTCTGCTGGCGGACGCCGAGCTCGGTGCGCAGGGCCTCGAGCTCCGCCCGCGCCCAGGCCTCGGGCCGCCGGCCGAGCTTCGCGACGGCGTCGCGGTAATCGGCGACGGAAACCGGATCCTCGACCGGGATCGCGGCGCCACAGGCCGGGCAGAACCGCCCGGTGTCGGGGATCGCGGCGTTGCAGGCGGCGCAGTGCATCTGGTGGCCCTAACGCGGTCCCGGGGGCCCGCGAGTGGATCGCCCCACCCGGTGGGGGTAGCTGGACCCATGGGCGCACTGCACGGCTGGGGCCGGTACCCCGTCATCGACGCGGACGTGGTCTCGGGCGAAGACCTGGAGCGCATCACCGCGGATGCCGTGCTGTCGCGCGGCCTCGGCCGGGCCTACGGCGACGCCGCGCTGCCGCCGGCCGGGGCGGGCCACCCCGTCGCGCTGACCCCGAAGGCCGACCGGATCCTCGGCTTCGACCCCGAGACCGGCGTGATCCGCGCCGAGGCGGGCCTGTCGCTCGAGGTGCTCACCCGGCTGTTCCTCCCCCGCGGCTGGTTCACGCCCGTGTCGCCGGGCACGCGCTACGTCACGCTCGGCGGCATGGTCGCCTCCGACATCCACGGCAAGGGGCACCACGTCGACGGCACCTTCGGCCGGGCCGTCCGCTCGCTGCGCATGCGCGTCGCCGACGGCCGGATCCTCGACGTGAGCCGCGAGGCCCACCCCGAGCTGTTCTTCGCCACCCTCGGCGGCCAGGGCCTCACGGGCCACGTGCTCGAGGTCGAGGTCGCGCTGCAGCCGGTGCCGAGCTCCTGGCTCTACGAGGAGAGCGAGCGCTACGGCACGTTCGCCGAGACCTTCGCCGCGCTGGTGCAGGCCAGCGTCGACTTCCCGATGACGGTGGCGTGGATCGACACCACCGCCCGCGGCGCGAAGCGCGGGCGCGGCATCGTCATCCGCGGCCGCTGGGCCACCCCCGACGAGGCGCCGGCCCACCCGCCGTCGCTGCGCGCCGGGCCGCGCTTCCCGTTCCTGTTCCCCTCGGGGCTCGGCAACCCCCTCACCTTCCGGCTGGCCAACGCCGTCTGGTACTACAAGCACCCCCGGCGCGTCGTGAAGCACGTCGTCGGGCCCGAGACCTTCTTCTGGCAGCTCGACCTGGCCCGCGAGTGGAACAAGGGGTACGGAAAGCGGGGCTTCTTCCAGTACCAGTGCGTCCTGCCCACCGACGTGGCGCTGTTCGACGCGCTGCTGCAGCGGTTCCAGGCGCTCGGCGGCTCGAGCTTCGTCACCGTCCTCAAGGACTGCGGCGAGCAGGGCGAGGGGCTGCTGTCGTTCCCGAAGCGCGGCACGAGCCTCGCCGTCGACGTCCCCATCCGCAGCGTGGCCGACGCCCAGCGCATCGCCGCGGGCCTCGACGACTTCGTGGTCGCCAACGGGGGGCGGGTCTACCTCGCGAAGGACGCGTTCACGTCGGCCTCGGCCTTCCGCGCGATGTACCCGAGCTGGGAGCGCTTCCAGCGGATCCGCGACGAGTGGGACCCCGAGCGGCGGCTGCGCAGCGCGCTGTCGGTGCGCCTGCTCGGCGACTGAGCCCGGTCACGCGAGGCGCGCGAGGATCGCCGCCTCGAGCGTCGCTTCGCCCGCGGCCCACGGGTAACCGGGGAACAGCCGCTGCCACACCCAGGCGTCGACCGTGCCGGGCGAGGCCTCGGCGAGGCCCGCGGCCTCGATGTCGCGCACCAGCCCCTCGAGCAGCGGGTCGAGGTGGGCGAGCAGCTCCTGCTCGAGGTCGTCCATCGCCCGCTGGGCGACGCGCTGGCGCCCGCCGCCCAGATCGAGCTGATCGGCCAGCGTCTTCGCCGCGCCGCCGACCACGGCCATGGCGCGCTTCTGCGCGTCGGGCACGTCGGCGAAGGCGCTGTTCGCCCACAGCAGGTTGCCGGCGAAGCCGACGAGCGCCGAGGCCTGGTCGTCCTGCAGGTGCGGGACGACCCGGCGCGCCGCCTGGAAGAAGCGGTTGACGTGGGCCAGGACGACGGCGTTGAGATCCCAGGGACGCACGCGCACCCCCCGCCGCCGTCTAACCCGGGCGATCAGTCCTTGGGGGGACCGGCCGCGGGGCGCCCGGCGCCGAGCTCCACCATGTCGCCGAGCACCGCCAGCGCCTCGTCGAGCACGAAGTCGCCCTCCCGGGCCTTCGCCTTGCGCTGCTCCGGGGTCAGCTTCTCGTCCTCCTCGGCCTCCGCCTCGGCGTCGCCGTCGAGGATGCCCGCGCGCTCCTTGCGCTCGGCGAGCTCCTTCTTGCGCGTCTCGAGGACGAGCGACACGGGCTTGCCCTCGAGCGCGGCCCGCTCGGCGAGCGCCTTGTCGAGCTTGTCGAAGTCCTCGTCAGCGTTGCGCCGCTTCTCGGAGCGCGCGGTGAGCTCCGGCAGGATCTTCGTGAAGTCGCCCATCCGCACGTGGGGCGCGGGCGGGATGCGGTCCCAGGCGAGCGCGTAGGGCAGGTCGGACTCGTGCACGTCGAGGCCGTCCCACAGCGACGGGAAGGTCACGTCGGCCAGCACGCCGCGGTTCTGGGTCGATCCGCCCGACACCCGGTAGAACTTCTGGACGGTGAGCTTGAGCGCCCCGCCCACGTCTTCCTGGTAGCGGCCCTGGAGCTGCGGCGTGAGCTGCGCCACCTGCTGCACGGTGCCCTTGCCGTGCGTCGACTTGTCGCCGACGACGAGCCCGCGCCCGTAGTCCTGCAGCGCACCCGCCACGATCTCCGACGCCGACGCCGACGTGGCGTCGGTCAGCACGACCAGCGGCCCGGCCCAGGCCACGCCGGGGTCGGTGTCGTGCATCGCCTCGATCCGCCCGTCGCGGTCGCGCACCTGCACCACGGGGCCGCCCGGCAGGAACAGCCCCGCCACGTCGATGGCCTCGGTGAGCGAGCCGCCGCCGTTGTGGCGCAGGTCGAGGATCACGCCGTCGACGTGCTCGTCCTGCAGCTTCTCGAGGGCGCGCTTCACGTCCTGCGACGCGCGCCGCCCCGAGCGCCGGTTGTTCGGGTCGACGTAGAAGCTCGGCAGGTCGACGACGCCGAGCTTGCGCGAGCCCACCTGCTCGACGTGGCCCTCCGCGGCGCTGTCCTCGATGGTGACCTGGTCGCGGGTGAGCTTGATGACCTCGCGGCTGCTGTCGGCGTGCTCGACGTGGAGCGTGACCTGCGTGCCCTTCGGGCCGCGGATCAGGCGCACGACCTTGTCGAGCCGCAGCCCGACCACGTCGACGGGCTCCTCGCCGCCCTGCGCGACCAGCATGATGCGGTCGTCCTTGCGCAGGTGGCCGTTCTTCGACGCCGGGCCGCCGGCGATCACCTCGGCGACGGTGGTGTACTCGTCGCGCTCGGTGAGCGAGGCGCCGATGCCCTCGACCGAGTTCGTGATGTCGATGTCGAAGTTGTCGTTGGTCGCGGGCTTGAACCAGGCGCTGTGCGGGTCGTAGGCGCGGGTCAGCGCGCCGAGCCACAGCTCGAGGATGTCGGCCGACTCGGTGTCGTCGATCTGGCGCACCACGCGGTCGTAGCGCTTGGCCAGCCGCTCGCGGATCTCGGGCTCGGTGTCGCGCCCGGCGAGCAGCTCCTCGATGAGGTCGTCCTCGGTGCGCTTGCGCCACAGCTCGTTGGCTTCGGCCTGCGTCTTCGGCCAGGCGGCGCCGGCGTCGTGGCGGTCGATGTCGTAGGACTCGTCGTTCGTCAGGTCGAGCGGCTGCTCGAGCAGCTTGTGGACGTAGTCCGCGCGATGGCGCATCCGCTCGCGGTAGCGCTCGTGCACGAGCATGGCGGTCTCGAGCTTGGGCGGCCGCGAGAACAGCTCGTCGTCGAGCGTGTCGCGGTGGGTCCGGAACTCGTCGATGTCGGACTGCAGGAACACCATGCGGTAGTAGTCGAGGCTGTCGATGTAGTTGTCGAACCAGCGCTCGCTCATCACGTCGTCGATCGCGTGCTTCTCGTAGTGGTAGGTCTGCAGCATGTCGGCGACCAGCATGGCCACGTCGCGCTCGTAGGGCTGCGGCTTCAGGCTGCCCGAGACCGGCTCCTCGCCGCCGCGCCGCTTCGAGACCGCCGCCACGTCCGGGCCCGCCGCGTACGAGACACCCACCGTCACCGAGAGCGCGAGGACGGCGCCCGTGATCCTCGAGGTCGATTTCACGAGATCAGACTCCTTGAGAGGATTTCGGGCGCAGCAGCAGCGGCAGCGGCTCAGACGCGCGGGACGAGGCAGGTCGAGCCGCTCGCGCCCTCGCCGTCGCGCCACCAGGCCGGGTTGCCGGTGGTCCGCTCCCAGTACCGGGCGACGAGCTGCGCCCGCTCGGCGTTGAGCGCGACGTGCAGGAAGCCGCCGACGAGCAGCAGGCTCGGGCTCTTGAGCGGCAGGCTCAGCGCCAGGAACAGCCAGGCGAAGACGCGCCCGATCTTGAGGGACACCCTGCTCGCTTCGTCCCACCCCATCCACTTCGCGAGGACCGAGCGCAGCACGCGCCCGCCGTCCATCGGGAACGCGGGGATGAGGTTGAAGACGCCCATCACGAGGTTCGCGCCCACGAACGCCATCAGCACCTGCTGCCCGAACAGCAACCAGGCCCAGCCGCCGATCCCGGCGAGGGCGAAGTTCACCGCCGGGCCGGCGAGGGCGATCACGATCTCCTGGTCGGGATCCTCGGGCATCCCCTCGATCGCGGCGACACCGCCCCACGGGTACAGCGTGATGTGGTTGGTGCCGATGCCGTAGCGCCGGGCGGCGAGCGCGTGGCCGAGCTCGTGGAGCACGACGGAGGCGAACGCACCGAGCGCGAAGGCGCCGAAGGCCAGGGCCCCGGTCAGGCCGTGCAGCCACGCGCCGTAGCCGACGATGCCGGCGTACAGCCCGAGGAACGACCAGTGGAGCCGGAGGGGGATCTGGAAGGGAGAAGCGATGTGCACGGGTCCACCTCACCCTCAGCGTACCCATCAACGCCCGTCCCCTCCACCCCGGCCCGTCAACGTTGGTCAACCGGCGCCCCCGGACAGACCGGTTAGCGGGGCGCATGCGCGCGCGTCTCCGTTCGGTGGCAGCAGCGGGCGGCGGGCGGGCGCGCACGGCAGCGCGGACGGCTGCGGCCCTCGTGGACAGCGTCTGGCGGGCGCCCCGCGGCCCGCGCCCCGTGCCGGTGGTGGGCACCGAGGCGGCGCCGGTGCTGGAGGCCGGGCGGCCGCTCACCGTGCTCGTCTGGAACGTCCAGTTCTGCGCGGGGCGATCGCGCGCGTTCTTCTACGACGGCGGAGACGCCGTGTTCGTCGACCCGGCCGACCAGGCGCGCACGCTCGACCGGGTGGCCGAGGTGCTCCGCGACCAGCAGGTCGACGTGGCGATCCTCCAGGAGGTCGACCGCGGCTCGGCCCGCACGGGCTACCGCGATCAGCACGCCGAGCTGCTCGCGCGGGCGCCCTTCCCGTGCCACGCGTCCACCCCGGTCCACGACGTGCGCTACGTCCCCTTCCCGCCCCAGCGCCACCTCGGCCGGGTCGACGTGCACCTGTCGGTGTTCTCACGCTACCGGATGACGGAGGGCACGCGCTGGCCGCTGCCCCCGATGGACGAGCCGTGGCTGCGCCGCCAGTTCAACTTCCGCCGCGCGCTGCTCGAGCTGTCGCTGCCGCTCGCCGACGGCCGCACCCTGTCGCTGTTCGACGTGCACCTGTCGGCGTTCACGGGCGGGACGGGCGCGCTCGCGCGCCAGGTCGACGCCGTGGCCGATCGGCTCGGCCAGACGGCGAAGCGGCTGCGCCCGTGCTGCTGGCGGGCGACTTCAACGCCCTGCCCCCGGGCGACGATCCCGCGCGGCTCGGCGCCGCCGCGGCGGAGTACGCGGGCGAGCGCGACGTGCTGCGGCCTCTGTTCGACCGCTACCGCAGCGCCGTGCCGCTCGAGGCCCACGAGGACGAGCCCGAGCGCTGGCGCACCTGGCTCCCCTTCGGGCAGGACCGCGCCGAGCGCGCGATCGACCACCTCTTCGCCGCCGGGGTCGACGTGCTCGACAAGACCGTGCTCTCCGGCGTGACCGACGCGTCGGATCACCTGCCGATGCGGGTCGAGCTCGCCGTGGCGGCGCGGGGCGGCGGCGCCGAGGTATGAGACGGCCTCGGTGGTGAGGGGCGCATGCGCAACGAGGAGATCCGGGCGCTGATCCGCGAGCTCGGCGAGCTCACGGTGCTCGACGAGCAGAGCCCGCAGTCGTTCCGGGCGCGGGCCTACGACAAGGCGGTCCAGGCGCTCGAGAACGTGTCGACCGACCTCGCGGCGATGAGCCTGGCGGAGCTGCAGCAGATCCCCGGCATCGGGAAGGCGACGGCCGAGAAGATCCGGTCGTACGTCGACACCGGGAAGATCGCCAAGCTCGAGGCGCTGCGCGAGAAGTTCCCGCCCGACGTGGTGAAGCTGTCGCGGATCCCGGGCCTCGGCCCGAAGACGCTCGCGAAGCTGCGGGCCACGCTCGACGTGCAGTCGGTGGCCGATCTCGTCGCGGCGATCGACGCCGAGAAGCTGCGCGACATCCCGGGCCTCGGCGCGAAGACCGAGGAGAAGCTGAAGAGCGGCATCGAGCGGCTGGGCTTCAAGCAGGGCGAGCAGCGCACCCCCATCGCGCCGGCCATGGGCGAGGCGATGCGCTGGGTCGAGCTGCTGCGGGAGCACCCCGACGTGGTCGAGGTCGTGCCGTGCGGGAGCCTCCGCCGGCAGCGCGAGACCGTGGGCGACATCGACATCGTGGTGGCGACGGAGCAGCCCGCCGCGGTGACGCAGTTCGTGGCGAGCCGGCCCGGGCTGCAGCGGATCATCGCCTCGGGATCGACGAAGACGTCGGTGATCGGCGCCACGGGGCTGCAGGTGGACGTCCGCTTCGTGCGCCCCGAGCAGATGGGCGCGGCGCTCATGTACTTCACGGGGAGCAAGGCCCACAACATCAAGCTCCGCCAGATCGCCATGGACAAGGGCTGGATCCTCAACGAGTACGCCCTGGCCCACGCCGACACCGAGGAGGTCATCGCCAGCCGCACCGAGGGCGAGATCTACGCCGCGCTCGGCCTGCCGCTCATCCCGCCGCCGATGCGCGAAGACACGGGCGAGGTCGAGGCCGCCCGCGCGGGCACGCTCCCGCGCGCCCTCGAGGCCGGCGAGCTGCTCGGCGACCTGCACGTCCACACCACCTACTCGGGCGACGGCCGCAGCACGCTGGCCGACGTGGTCGCGGCGGCCCACGCGCGCGGCTACCGCTACCTCGCCATCACCGACCACGCCGAGAACCTCGCGATGAACGGCATCGGCCGCGAGGAGCTCGCGCGCCAGGCCGACGAGCTGGCGGCGCTGCAGGAGGGCGTCCCCACGCTGCGGCTGATGCGCGGCAGCGAGCTCAACATCGCCGCCGACGGCTCCCTCGACTACGACGAGGACTTCCGCCTGTCGCTCGACTGGTGCGTCGCCGCGGTGCACACGGCCTACGACCTGCCCCAGGCGCAGCAGACCGAGCGGCTCATCCGCGCGATCCGCGACCCGGCGGTGCGGGTGATCGGGCACCTCACCGGGCGGATGATCGGGCGGCGGCCCGGCATCGACATCGACGTCGACGCCGTGCTCGACGCGCTGGTCGAGTACGACGTGCTGCTCGAGATCAACAGCGCCCTGCCCCGGCTCGACGCCGCCGCGCCCGTGCTGCGGCGGGCGCGCGAGAAGAAGGTGCTGTTCGCCGTCAGCACCGACGCGCACCACGTCAAGGAGCTCGACCGCACGCAGTGGGGCGCGCGGCAGGCCCAGCGCGGCTGGGTCGACCCCGATCGCGAGGTCAACACCTGGTCGCCGGAGCGGTTCGCCGACTGGATGGCGACGCAGCGGGCGCGCGGGAAGCGCTGACACCGCGGCGGCCTCCAGCGGGGTCGCCACCGGCCGAAGAGGGGGATGGATGCCCACGCGCCACGCCGCCATCCTCCGCGAGCTCGCCGCGACCCGCGCCCGCCACCGCCGCGACGTGGTGGCCGCGGTGGCCGGCGTGGTGTTCGTCTTCACCGGCGCCGTGTTCCTGCTCGGCTTCACGCCGCGGATCCTCGCGCCCCTGCTGCTGCTGTCGCTCGCGTCCGCGGCGTCGCTCGGGCTGGCGCTGAAGGGCCGTGCCGTCGCGGGGTTCTGGCTGCTGGCCGCGGTGCTCACGGCGACGCTCGTGGACGCGCACGCCTTCCTGCGGGTCACGGAGCTCGCCCCGGCCTACACGCCGCTGCTGGTGGCACTCGGCGCCACGATCCTGCCGCGACGTCAGATCGGCGCGCTGTTCGTCTGTCTGCTCGTGGCGGTGGTGGGGATGCGCGCGGCGCACCCCGTCGACGCGCTGTGGGTCGCCACGACGCTCGACAGCATCACGCTGCTCGTCGCGACCTCGACCATCGTCGCCGTGGACCGCCTGCGGGTGCAGCGAGACGCGCGGCACCTGAAGGACGCCCTCGTCGAGCTGCGCGACGCGACGGATCGCGCCGAGCAGTCCGCCAGCGCCGCGCGCGCCGCGAGCGACGCCAAGAGCGACTTCCTCGCCCGCGCGTCGCACGAGCTGCGCACCCCCATCAACGCCATCCTCGGCTACGCCGAGCTCATCGGCGAGGAGGGCACCGCGCCCGACGCCGAGCAGGACATCGACAGCATCGTCGCCTCTGCCCGCAACCTGCTGCACCTGGTGGACGACCTGCTGGACCTGTCGCGGGTGGAGGCCGGCCGCATCGAGCTGCACCCCGAGCGCGTGCGGCTGACGGAGCTCGTGGCCCCGACCGTCCGGGCCGCGGAGCCGCTGGCGCGGCGCAACGGGAACGTGCTCACCGTCGAGGTGAGCGACGCCGAGACGGAGCTCGACGTGGGCCGCGTGCGGCAGGTGCTGGCGAACCTGCTGTCCAACGCCGCGCGGTTCACCGAAGGCGGCCGGATCCGGCTCGCCGTGCACGCCACCGACGAGACCGTCGAGCTCGAGGTGACCGACACGGGCATCGGCATCCGCCCCGAGCGGCTGCCGCTGCTGTTCCAGCCGTTCGTCCAGGCGGAGCGCGACACGTCGTATCGCTACGGCGGAACGGGCCTCGGCCTCGCGATCACCGACCGCTTCGTGCGGGCGATGGGCGGCCGGGTGGACGTGCAGTCGACGGTGGGCGCAGGGTCGCGGTTCCGGGTGACCCTGCCGCGGTGGCTGGGCGCGCCGAGCGCCGGGCCGCCGGCGATCACCACTTCGGGATCCGCAGCGTCGCACTGACCATGGCGGTGCCGCTGGCGGCGTACATCAGGACCAGCGGGTGCAGCTCGAACGGGCCGAGCCGCAGCTGGCCCAGCCACAGCGCCGCGTGGGTCGCGCCGGCGGCGTGGGCCGCGGCGAGCACGGCCACCAGCACGAGGCTCGTCGGGATGGGGGTGCCCTCGAAGTACTTCACCTTGCCGCTGTCGTCGGACAGCGCCGCAGCGGTGACGTTGTAGCGGGCGAGCCGCGCGACGCCGCACACCACGAAGTACACGAGGACGAGGGTGTCCCAGCCGCCCCGCAGGCCGACGGTGAAGCCGAGCACCGCCGGCGCGACGCCGAAGGAGATGATGTCGGCGAGCGAGTCGAGGTCGCCGCCGAGCGGCGAGGCCTTGCGGCGCCAGCGCGCCACGCGGCCGTCGAGCGCGTCGAAGGCGAACGCGAGCGGCAGCAGCGCGAACGCCACCGACAGCGGCACGCCGCCGCCGTCGAGCGACTGCAGGCACACGAACATCGACAGGGTGCCGGCGGCGGCGTTGGCCACGGTGAAGCCGTCGGCGAGCGATAGGCTGCGCAGCATCGACAGGCGCCGGGGCGGCGGCTCGGCGGGCATGCGCGCACGTACCACGGCGGCCCCGGTGCGGCCCGGGGATAACCGGCGCAGGTGAGCGCACCCCTGCCCCGCCCGCCCGCCGCCCAGGCCCTCGAAGACGAGGTCGCGCGCGCGCGCCGGGCACCGGGAGCGGCTGGCGGCGCTCGCGGCGCTCGCGGCGTCGGCCGAGGCCTGGCGGCGCCGCGCACCACGTTCGTCGACCGGATGCGGCGCTGGCGGCGCGGCTGACGGGGGCGCCCGCACCGCGCCGCTGGCGGGCTCGCTCGAGGAGGCGGTGGAGGCCGCGCAGCGGCGCGTCTCGCGGCTGGCGCACGCGCTCGACCAGCTCGCGGCGGGGCGAGACGAGGTGGCGGCCGAGGTCAGCGCCCTCGCCGCCCGCATCGCCGCCTCCGACGCCGCCATCGACGGCGCGGAGGCGCACATCGCGGCGGCCGAGGCGGCGCTCGCCGGCGGCGTGCCCCGCGCGCGCGCCGAGGCGCTGGAGGCGCGCATCGTCGGGCTGCAGGGCGACCGGCGGGGCCACGCGCGCGCCGTCACGCGGCTCGCGGCCATCCAGCGGCTGCACGCCGAGCACCTCGACGCGGTGGAGCGGCTCGAGCGGGGCGTCTCGGCGCTGCACGCCGCGGCGGTCGACGCGCTGGAGGCGCTGGACGAGCAGATCGGCGGCCTCGCGGCCGAGGAGCGCCGCCGCCAGCTGGCGCGGGCGCTGGGCGCGGATCTCGGCGCGCTGCGCGACCGCGTCGCGCGCATCAACCGCGACGACACCGACGACGCGCTGCTCCTGACCGAGCGGCTCGACCGCCTGGCCGACGAGGTCGACCTCCTCGCGCCGCTCGACCCGGCGGCGCTGGAGGCCGAGCGCGAGATCACCGTCTACCTGCGCGACCGCACCGTGGGCGACGCCGTCGCCCGGGCCCGGGCGCGGCGCGGCAGACCGATGGCGATTGAGCTCGCGGGCGACGCCGCCCGCGCCTGGGCCGCCGACCACGCCGCGGCGCTGCGCGCGCTGCGGCTGAACCGCCAGTTCCCGCCATGGCTGCCGCTGGCCGACACGGTGCGGGCCCTGGCGGCGGGCGGCTCGCTGCGCCTCGACGAGCACAGCGCGCTGCCCACGGCGCTCGAGTGGGGGCGAGCCCGCGCCGACCGCGAGCTCCCGGCGGAGGGGCCGCGACAGGCCTACCTCGCCGCGCTGCACGCCACCGAGCCGCCCGCCGCCCGCCGCATCGAGGTCGCGCTCCGCCACACCCAGGCCGACGGGCGCGGGCAGTACCGGGTCGTCGTCGACCGGGTCGACCTCGCCACCGGCACCGTCGCGCGGTACACGCTGCTGGTCTCCGACGTGCCCGGTGAGCGGATCTCCGCGGGCGAGCTGGAGCTCGAGGCGGCGCCCGCCTTCGCCGAGCAGCTCGCCCTCCTCGGGACGCAGGACGCCGCCCTGGCGTTCGCGGTGCTGCGCGAGGCGGGGGTCGGGGTCGACGAGGTGATCCGCGGCGTGGTCGGGCCGGGCGTGCTCCCCGGCCGGGCCGGGCCGGAGGCCCTGCGCGGGGCCATCGCGGGCTATGCGCTGTCGGCGTGCCTGGAGCGCGTGTCGGTCGATCTGCCGCCCGGCGAGGGCCAGATCGACGACCCCGTCCTGCGGCCGGTGACGGTGCCGGCGGGCGCGGCGGACTTCGGGCTGTCGGCGCGGCGGAAGTGGGCGGTGGCCCGGGGCGACGCCCCCGCGGTCACCGCGTGGCTGCGCGATCGGCGCAGCCGGAACCTGGTCTACGACTACGAGGGGCGCGGTGGCGAGCGAACGTGAGCGGCGCAAGCGCGGACACGGCGCGTCGGTGGCGGGAGACCCCGCGGAGGAGATGCTCGACGACCTGGTCGCGCAGTTCTCCGACCCCTACGCCTTCGCGCGCGAGCTGATCCAGAACAGCCTCGACGCGGGTGCGGTCCGCATCGAGGTGCGGATGGCCTACGCCGACGACCGGCTCGTGGTCGAGGTCGTCGACGACGGCGAGGGCATGGACCGCCCCACCATCGAGGGCTTCCTGCTCACCCTGTTCCGCTCCACCAAGGAGCAGGACCTCACCAAGATCGGCAAGTTCGGCATCGGCTTCGTCTCGCTGTTCGCGCTCGATCCCGAGGAGGTGGTCGTCGACACGGGCCGCGACGGCGTGTGGCACCGCGTGCGCTTCGCGCGCGACCGCAGCTGGACGCTCCTCGAGATGTCGGAGCCCTGCGAGGGCACCACGGTGAAGCTCGTGCTCCCCCGGAGCCGGGCGGACGCCCGCCACGACGCCCGCCGGATCCGCGGCAGCGCCGAGCGCTGGTGCCGGTTCGCCGAAGCCGAGATCACCACCGCCGCCGAGGGGCTCGGCCGCGACGGCTGGCCGGAGACGCCGATCGCGGAGCGCTTCGGCGTCGACGCCCCCGTGACGGTGTCGCACCGCGCCGACGGCTTCGATGCCGTGCTCGGGCCCGCCCGCGCCCCCGAGGTGGGCTTCTACAACCACGGGCTCACGCTGTGGGAGGCCGAGTCGGCGCTGGTCCCCGGCGTGTCGTTCCGGGTGAAGGGGCGCCACCTCGAGCACACGCTCACCCGCGACAACGTCCGGCGCGACCGCCACTTCGACGAGGTCATGGGCCGGCTGCGCGCGCTGGCCGAGCGCGATCTCGGCCGGGCCGTGCAGGATGCCCTCGCCGAGGCCGACGTCCCGCGGGCCCGCGCCATCTTCGCGGCCGTCCACCACGAGCACCCCTGGCGCTGGGACCGGCGCGCGCCGCGTTCCCGCGCGCGGGCGGCGGCTGGGCGTCGATCGCGGACCTCGGGGGCCCAGGCGATATCCGCTCGCTGTTCGAGGCGACCGTCCGCTGCTGTGGGCGCCCGCGGGCGACCCGGTGGGCGCGGCGGGCCTGGTGAGACCGCCGGTGCTCGCCGCCGACGGCGCCCACGACGCCCACCTGGTCTACGCTGTTGCGCTGATCGGCGCGTCGCCGGTGCCGGTGCGGCAGCGGTGGCACGCCGCGGCCCGCTCCGGCAGCGGAGCGGCGCGACGCGCTGGTCACGCGGCGGCGCTGACCGCGGCGGCGGCGCTCGGCTGGGCGTGGACGGTGCACGCCGCGCTCGACGTCGGGCGCGTGGCTGGCGCGGCGCGAGCCGGTTGGCAGCCCGCGCCGATCGGCGAGGGCGGCGGCCCGGACGGGCACCACCTGCTCGTCGACGCCACCAGGCACCCGCTGTGGGAGCCGCTGTCCTGCTGCCCCCCAGGCGTGGCCGGGCCGCTGCTGCTCCGGGTCGCGATGGTGGGCGCCGGCGTGGCGGAGGGCCCCGTGCCGCGCGGGCTCGTCGACCTCGTCCGCGAAAGCTAGCCAGCGCGTCGAGGCGCTCGCGGAGGGCGGCGCCGTGCGCCGGATCGACGCCGCAGACGTAGGCCACGCGGCCCCGCAGGTGCGCGGCCACGGCCTCGGGGCTGGCGAGCGCCGGGTCGTCGGGGCGGACCAGCGCGGCGAGCCCGTCGCGCGCGGCGCGGTGGAGCGCGGCGCGCAGGGCGTCCCGCTCGCGCCGCGGGACGGACACCCGCTCGTTCACGACGAGGCCCGTGACGCGCTGGGCTGCCGCCCATCCAGCGCGTCTTGTCAGGGTTCACGCGGAACCCCTCGTCGGCGACGACGGCGGTGACCGCGACGACAGCCGGCCGGAGAGGCGCGCGCCGCTGAACGTGAGGTCGTCGGCGTAGCGCGAGTAGGTCGCGCCGAAGCCCTGCGACCGGTGAGCGCGAATCGAGCGCGTGGGCGACGAGGTTCGCCAGCGCAGGCGAACAAGCGCCCCCTAGGGCAGGTGCGGCTGCGACCAGGGCCAGGTCGCGGGTCACGTCCGGGCGGCGGTGCGATGGGCTAGAAGCCGCGGCGAGCCGGCGCGCGACGCGGCTCGGGTAGCCGAAGCCGCGGAACAGCCTACGCTGCACCAGCGATGGACGCTGCCGAAGAAGCAGCGCAGGTCGACCCACCGGCACCCGGTCGCGGCCGACGTGCTGCGCGGCGTGGGTATTGGCGGCGGAGCGGCCGGGGACGAGCCGTGGGCCGCCGGGTGGGGCGCGACCGCGGCGAGGACCTCGCGAACGATGCGCCGCCGACCGCTCGGAGCTGGTCCTTCAACCTCGATCGGCAGGGCCGATGCCACCAGCGCCGGTAGTCGCGGAAGGCGGGCTCGCGCGTGCCGGCCGGCCAGTCGGCGTGGCCCTCGAGCTGCGACGGCGTCCAGCCGAGCCAGTCGGCGAGGTCGCCGGGCGTCGGCGGCGCCGGCACGGGCGCGCGCAGCAGCGGGCGTCGGCGCGGCCATCCGCTCCGCCACGACGAACCGCGTGCGCCACGGTAGCGACGCGGCTGGGAGGGCGACCTGGAAGTGCGGGTCGCGCAGGAGCCAGCCGGCAGCCGCCAGGCACCGTCAGGCCGCGTGGCTCCGGGTAGGCGGCGACGAGCCGCACGCACAGGCGCTCCAGCTGACAGGTCGCCGGGAGCGCCTCCCGACCGCGCTGCGCCATCGCCCGCGGCTGCCAGGGCCGGCCAGGAAGGCGGCGGCGAGGGCGGCGGCGACAGGTTTGGGCGGACCCCACCTCCGACGACGGGCCGGGCGCGGCGCGTTCTGCGTGGAGCGCAGCGTCTGCCGTGCGCCGGTGGTTGGCAGGTCGGTGTGTGCCCCAGGAGTCCCCCGGAGCCGGTGTCGCAGGAACACCGCGGAGGCTCGGAAGGGCCCCGCCCCTCCTGCGCTAACCCGGGTCGCCCTCTGGGGCCGGCGCCTCGCCGCCCTCCATCGGGTCCGCGTCGGACGGCGGCTCCGGCGGCGGCGTCTCCAGGATCGGCACCGGCGGCGCCCCGGTGTAGGTCATCCGGATGGTCCACTGGAACTTGACCTTGCCCTTGAGCGTCACGTCGATCTGCGCGGGCTCCGCGCCGTCCTGCGGGACGAGGACCACGTCGCGCTCGCAGTAGCGGTCGTTCTTGCCCTTGAGGCTCCACTCGACGCAGGTGGACGCCTCCACCCGGAACCCGGCCGCCACCGGGTCGAACACGGCGGAGGGCACCGACACGCTGTAGACCGCCGAGGCCTTCTTGTTCTGGACCGGCCCGTATTCCTTGCGGAACATCTCGGTGTGTTCCCAGCTCGCCGTCTCGTTGACGCCGGTGGGGGTGGTGAAGGTCAGGTTGATCTGCGTGGCGGACGCGGTCGACCAGGCGAGCAGGGCAGCGATCATCGCGACTCCGTGCGGAAGGCGCCACCATACAACGCAGCGCCCCGGGTTGAACACCGCGCGGAGCCGACGAACTCCTCTGCTCACGGATCCGCGCTCAGGACGCCGAGCTCGAGCGCGATGCGGACGTAGTCGCTGCGGTCGGAGATGCGCAGCTTGTCGTTGATCCGGCGCCGGTAGGTGTCGACCGTCTTCGGGCTCAGGTGGAGCAGCTCGCCGATGCGGCTCGCGGGGTGCCCCTGCGCGGTGAGCCGGAAGACCTCGCGCTCGCGGTCGGACAGGCTGTCGTAGCCCGTCCGCAGGTCGCTCTGGGCCGAGCGGCGCACCCAGCCGCGCGCCAGCACGTGCGCCGCGGTCGGGCGGACCCAGGTCTGCCCGCTCGCCACGGCGCGGACGGCCTCGAGGAGCTCGGAGCTCGCCGCCGCCTTCACGATGTAGCCGCTCGCGCCCGCCTCGAGCGCGGGGATGAGGTACTCCTCCTCCTCGTGCATCGTGAGGGCCAGCACCTTGGGCGGGTCGGGGCGGCGGACGAGGCGCCGCGTGGCCTCGAGGCCGTCCATCCCCGCCATCGACAGGTCCATCAGCACCACGTCGGGCTGCACGGAGGTGCACAGCCTGAGCAGCTCGGCGCCGTCCTCCGCCTCGCCGACGAGCTCCATGTCGGGGGCGTTGCCGACGAGCGCGCGCAGCCCGAGCCGCACCACGGCGTGATCGTCGGCGATGACGAGGCGGATCGGCGCGTCGCCCTCGCTCACGGGGCCGCCGCCGCGAGCGGCAGCCGCGCCCGCACCCGCGTCCCCTGCCCCGGCGCCGACGTGATGCTCAGGTCCCCGTCCACCAGCGACACGCGCTCCTCCATCACGAACAGCCCCATCCCGCGGCGGCGGGCGTCGACCTGGGCGCGGTCGAAGCCCACGCCGTCGTCGACGACCTCGAGCTCGGCGGCGTCGCCCCCCGTCAGGTCGAGCGTCACCCGCACGTTCGCGGCGCGTCCGTGCTTCACCACGTTGTGCAGCGCCTCCTGCGCCACCCGGTACAGCACCGACGCCAGCAGCGGCGGCAGCTCCGCCTCGCCCCGCACCTCCAGCGCGACGGGCACCTGCTCGCGCGTCCGTCGCGCCAACACCTCGACGGCCGAGGCCAGCCCGAGGTCGTCGAGGACGCGCGGGTGCATCTGCTGCGCCATGGCCCGCACCTCGGCGAGCGCCTCCGTCACGATCTCGCGCAGCGCGGGCAAGCGCTCGCGCACGGAGTCCTCGTCGCGCTGCACCGAGGCCAGCAGCATGTCGAGCGCCGACAGCGACTGCGCGGTGCCGTCGTGGAGCTCGCGCGCGATGTGCGCGCGCTCCTGGTCGGCGGCCGCGACCACCTGGGCGGCGAGGGCGCGCACCCGGCGCCGCTCCTCGGCCACCCGGTCGAGCAGCGCGTCGAGGGTGTGGCCGATGCGGACGAGGTTGCGGTCGGTGAAGCGCGGCATCTGCGTGCGCGCGGAGAACTCGCCGCGCGACACGCGCCGCGCCGTCTCCTCGAGGACGCGCAGCGGGCGCAGCGCGTAGGCGACGAGCGCCGCGTTGAGCACCAGCACCATGCCGAGCGACAGCAGCGTGACCTGCTCGGCCCAGTCGGGCGGCGTCCGGCGCAGGGCCAGGAACGCCGCCGCGTTGATCACCAGGTCGAGCAGGACCAGCTTGGTGAGGAGCGGGGTGCGCAGGACACGCACCACGAACGGATCGGGCATACCCTCACTTAGCGTGGGCGTCGGCCCCCGCCGAGGCCGCGACCGCAGCCGGCGCGTCGATGCGCAGCACCGGCTTGAGGCGGCCCGTGGCGAGGTGGTAGACCCAGCCGCACACGGCGAGCGGCCGATCGCCGGCCCAGGCGCGGCGCACCGACGGGTGGCGCGACAGGGTGCGGACCTGCTGCTCGACGTTGAGCTCGACCAGGCGGTCGACCCGCGGCCTCGTCGAGGGCGGCGAGCCGGTGCGGTGGACCCGAGCGAGCAGGCGCAGCGGCTCGATCCAGGCCTCGACGCGGTTCAGCCCGAGATCTCGCCCGACTCGACGGCGAGCGCGGCGGCGCGCACCCCGCCGCAGCCCTGGTGGCCGCAGACCACGATCTGCTCGACCCCGAGCGCGTCGATGGCGTACTGATGCTGGCGGCGAGGCTCGCGTCGGCGCTCACGACCTGGTTGGCGATGTTGCGGTGGATGAACAGTCGCCCCACCTCGGTGTCGGTCAGCAGGTTCAGCGGCGCGCGGGCGTCGGAGCAGCCGATGAAGTAGGCCCGGGGGCGGTGCTCGGCGGCGGCGCGGGAGAAGTACTCCGGGTCCTCGCTCGTCAGCTGGTCGGCCCAGCGGTGGTTGCGGTCGAGCAGGTCGTCGCTGTGGTCCATGGGGTCCTCCTCAGTGGCTGGTGGCGACGGGCTCGGGCACGTCGACGAGGCGGTAGTCGATGCGGCGATCGCGGGCCTTGTGGCGGAAGCCGTGCAGCAGCTCGAGCACGTCGTGGTCGATGGCGGCCCGCGAGCCCACCACGGTGACGCTGGCGCCGTGGGGCACCTTGGTCGAGCGCCTCCTGCAGGCGCGGACGGTGGGCGAAGGTCACGGGCCTCGGCGAGCCGAGGTGCATCCCCTCGGGGTGATCGGCGTCGCGGACCACGCGGACGCCGCCGCGACGCGGCCGAGCGCGGCGAGGAACAGGCTGACCAGCAGGCCGATGCCCACGCCGACGAGCAGGTCGGTCGCGACGATGGCGACGACCGTGGCGACGAGCGGATGCCGTAGGTGCGGCCGATGCCGAACGCTGCGCGGAAGCGCGAGGGGTGCGCGAGCTTGAACCCCGTGAACAGCAGGACGGCGGCCAGGGCGGCGAGCGGGATGCGCTCGAGCACGAACGGCACCGACACGACCGTCACGACCAGGAGGACGCCGTGGGCGAAGGCCGACAGGCGGGTGCGGCCGCCAGCGTCGACGTTGGCGGCGCTGCGGACGATGACGCCGGTGATGGGCAGCCCGCCCACGAGGCCCGCGATGGTGTTGCCGATGCCCTGGCCCACGAGCTCCCGGTGGGGGTTCGAGGTGCGCTTGAGCGGGTCCATGCGGTCGGTGGCCTGCATCGACAGGAGCGTCTCGAGGCTCGCCACGATGGCGAGCGTCGCGGCGATGCGCCAGGTGGCGCCCGAGGCGAGCGCGGACCAGTCGGGCGTCGTGAAGACGCTGCCGAGGGTGCTCCAGCCGATGTCCGGCAGGTTCACCCGGTGCTCCGGGGCGATGGCGATGCCGGGCGCGGCGAGGGTCAGCAGCTCGGACAGGCCGACGCCGGCGGCGACGGCGACCAGCGGGCCGGGCAGCCAGGCCTTGACCGGGCGCATGAAGGGGCGCTCCCACAGCAGCAGCACGCCGAGCGCCGACAGCGCGACCAGCGTGGGGCCGGCGAGGGCGTGCGGCAGCACGTGGATGGGGATGAGCAGCAGCTCGATGCCGTGCAGGTCGGGGCCGTCGACGCCCACGGCGTGGGGCAGCTGCTGGAGCATCAGCAGCACGCCGATGCCCGCGAGCATCCCCGTCACCACCGACGAGGGCACCAGCGCCGCGAAGCGGCCGGCGCGCAGGAAGCCGAGGCCTGCCTGCATGACGCCCGCGACGGCGGTGGCCGCCAGCAGCGCCGCCGAGAAGGAGCCGAGCCTCCGCGATAGCCGCGACCACGATGGCCGCGAGGCCGCCGCGGGCCGCTCAACCAGCAGGGCGGAGCCGCCGAGCCAGGAGATGACGAGGCCGCCGACGATGCCGCTGATCAGCCCGGCCACCAGCGGCGCGCCCGAGGCGAGCGCGATGCCGAGGCACAGGGGGAGCGCCACCAGCCAGACCACCACCGAGGCGCGGAGATCCGCCGCCCAGGTCGACCCGCTCGGCGCCTGGTCGGCCCTCGGGTCCGGATTCACCGTCGTCGACTTCACCAACGTGCCCTCCACGCCGTTGGGAGTAAGCGCGGGGGGCCCCTCCGGCGTGTCGGTCGGCACGCGTGACCTGTGTGGGGGTTTTCCCTTCGCGCACGTAGGGACCGCCGAGGCGCCGCGATCTCCTCGGATCCCCGCGGAGGGAGAGGGCCACCGCATCGAGCTGACACGACGAATCGACCCGAGCGCCGCGCGGTGTGGTAAGGTCTGCCCGCCGTTCGAGACTGCCGGAGCGGGTGGCCACCCCCTCTCGCGACAGCTCGCAATCGACGGCAGCTTCTGTTTATGACCGCGGGAAGCAGCGGGACCGAAGGGACCGCAGGAGGCGTGTGATGCGCAACTGGATCTGGATCGTGGCCGTACCGGCCTGGGTCGGCTGCTCCGACTACAACATCAAGAACGATCCGGACGGCGCCGGCGGCCCTGCCCCCGACATCGTCGTGGATCCGGGCTCGCTCGTGTACTCCGAGCTGCGGTCGGGCGAGGAGGAGGTGCAGACCTTCACCGTCCGCAACGTCGGCGAGTCCACGCTCAACGTCTCCGACATCGTCATCGGCAGCGGGCTGGCCTTCACGGTGCTCGGCCCCGAGATCGAGTTCGATCTCGAGCCCGAGGAGGAGACCACGGTCGACGTGGCGTTCTCGCCGATGGGCGCCGACGACAACTACGGTCAGGTGCTCGTGCTGTCCGACGACCCGGACACCCCGGAGGCGCCCGTCGACCTGCTGGGCTACGGCGCCGTGCCCGAGCTGCAGATCACCCCCGACAGCTACGTGTTCGGCGAGTCGCTGATCCCGTGCGGCGGCGAGGTCGAGCTGACGCTCACCAACGTCGGCTCCGAAGACCTGATCATCTCCGACTGGGACTACCGCTCGGCGGGCTTCCTCACGCTCGACGACAGCATGCTGCGGCCCGAGCTGCCGATCACGCTGGCGCCGAACGAGTCCCGCGCGATGACGGTCTACTTCTCGCCGACCGACGCGGGCGCCGACACCGGCATCCTCTCCGTCACCTCGAACGACCCGCGCGGCGTGGTCGAGGCCGACCAGAACGGCGAGGGGTCCTTCGGCGACGAGGAGACCGAGACCTTCACGCAGCCCGGCGTCGTGCCGGTCGACGTGATGATGCTCATCGACCACTCGGGCTCGATGGAGGGCGCCAACACGAACGACGTGGAGACCGGCATCCCCGCGTTCGTGCAGGAGCTTCGCCAGGTGGCCGACTGGCAGATGATCCAGGTCACCCGCGAAGACGGCTGCGCCAACGGCGGCATCATGACGCCGACCACGCCCAACCCGGAGCAGCTGCTCATCGACCACGCGTGGGACGCTGGCGGCGGCGGTGTGCTCGGCGGCTACCTGACCGAGGCGCTGCTGGAGCTCGCCTCCGACGCGCTCGACCAGACGGGTCCCGGCCAGTGCAACCAGGGCTTCCTCCGCCCCGGCGCGCTGCTGCACATCATCACCATCTCCGACGAGCCCGAGCAGTCGGGCAACAGCTACGTGCACTGGCTCGGCCAGTACTCGAACCACGTCGCGGGGCCCGAGTTCGTGCGTGTCTCTGCGGTGGTCGACGTCAACAACACCTGCGGCGACCTCGGCACCGGCTACATCGACGCCGCGAACGCCACGGGCGGATCGCTGCTCAACATCTGCAACTCGAACTGGGGCACCCAGTTCGGCGACATCGCGTCGGAGATCCTCGACGGCATCCGCACGTACAACCTGTCGGATCCCGCGATCCCCGGCACCATCGTGGTCACGGTCAACGGCGTGCCGACCACCGACTTCACCTACTCGGCGGCCGGCAACTCGGTGACCGTCAACAACCCGCCGATCGGCGACGGCGACGTGGTCGAGGTCACCTACAACGTGGCTGGCGAGTGCTGATCCGCTAGAACGTCGCAAGGGAAGATCGAGACCCCGCGCCGGCGACGGCGCGGGGTCTCTCTGTCTGGGGAGGCGCCGATGGGGAGATGGACGTGTGGGGCTGCAACCGTCTGGCTGGCATTGGCGTGCGGCGGGGGTGGCGCAGTGGCGCCGCCGCCTCCCGTCGCGCCGCCGCCTGCCCCGCTCCTGCCCGCGGGCTGGACCGCGACGCTGGTGCCCGCCAGCGAGGTGCTGACCGCGGAGGTGCGGTGCGAGGTCGGGGCGCAGCACACCGTCTGGCGCCCGGACGGCACCTTCGAGGTCGTGCGGCCCGACGCGAAGTACGGCGGCACGTGGAAGCTCGTCGACAACGACATCGTGTACGTGACGAGCGGGCCGATGGCGCCGCGGTGCTCGGCGGCGCGGTACCTCCGCGACGGCGACCGGATCGTCGGGCTGCTGTGCGGCGAAGGCCCGATGTCGTGCGGCGGGCAGCACCGCTGGACGGTCGAGGTGGTCGACGCCGGGGCCGGGCCCGAGGCGGTGGAGGCCGCCGCCCGCGCGCTGGCCACGCTCGAAGGGAGCGCGCTGGGCGAGGGCTGGGTCGTGGCCGGGCCGCCTCGGGCGAGGCCCCTGCGCGACACGGTGGTCCGGTTCCGCAGCGAGGACGGCGCCGCACGGCGGCTGGCGGAGCGGGTCGCGGCCGTCCTCGGGCCGGTCACGCTGCGGCCCGATCCGGCGTCCCGGTCGCCCGTCCTGGTGGAGGTCGGGGCGCCGCGCGAGCTGCCGTCGCCCTGACCCCGCCTCAGCGCCCTGAGCAGGCGCGCCCGCCGGCTGCCGAGGCAGCGGGCGGGCGCGAGCGCTTCGGAGACCGCTTCAGTAGCGGTACTTCACACCGAGGCGGATGGAGCGCGGGGCCTGGCGGTTCAGCGTGGAGCCGAAGCCGGGCTCGTCGTTCGTCCAGTAGGTGATCGACTGGGCGAAGCCGGGCAGGTTGAAGATGTCGAGGGTCGCCTCGAGGCTCTTGTCCTCGCTGCCGAGGCCGATCTTGTGCGCCACGCGGAAGTCCACGTAGTGGACGGCCGGCATGAAGCGGCTGCCGCGGCCCTGCCCGAAGGCGTCGTAGCCGTAGAAGCCCACGTTCGTCCGCTTCTCCCACGCATGGCCCGAGTCGAACTCGTACACGAGGCCGAAGGTGGTGCCGAAGGGCGCGGTGTAGCTGCCGTTCAGCTTGATGGCGTGGAACGAGTGGTAGGGCAGGTAGCCGTACCAGCCGGCCTCGTCGTAGAACTCGGGCTCACCGGGGCTGTAGCGGCCGAGGCCCTGCAGCGCGCCGAGGACCCAGCCGAGGCCGCCGTTGTAGAACGCCTCGCGGGTGCCGCGGTCACCGATGTCGTCGAGGTAGACGCCGACGTTGTTCCCGTCGGAGCCGGAGGTCGCGCCCGACGCCAGCTCGAACTGGCCGGGGGAGTGACCGTAGGACTCCTGCAGGGTGTACGCGCCGTAGATCTGCCAGACCTCGTCGAACTGCTTGTTCACCGTCAGCTCGAGCGCGCGGTAGCGGCGCTCCTTGATCGGCGAGTTCATGATGTACCAGTCGTCGAAGTTCACATCCACGTCTTCGGGGATGTTCGTCGTCCGCGACAGGATCCCGCGCAGCCCGATCGAGAGGTTCGGGATGATCTCCCGCTCCACCGCCAGGTTGATCTTGTCCATCCGCGCCGGCTTGAGGTCCTCGGCGTAGATCAGCTGCGACCCGACGGCGTCCTGGGTGTTGTTCCACTGCCAGCCGCCGTTGCCGTCGTTGATGAAGCGGACGAAGCTGTTGGCCGAGCGGGCGTTCGCCCAGCTCCACAGGTTGTTGCCGGCGAGGTCGTAGAACTGACCGTAGAAGCCGCTGAACTTGGTCTTGCCGTCGGCCCAGGGGTCGAGGGCGAAGCCGAGCCGCGGGGCGGGCATCACGCGGGCGCCGAGCTCACCGGGGGCGCTGCGCTCGTCCGGCGGCACGTCGAACTCCGACACCTTCTGGGTGATCGGGTGGTTGCCCTCGTCGTTGCGGCCGTCCTCGATGTCGACGCGGACGCCGACGTTGAGGGTCAGCTGCTTGATCGGGTCCCAGTCGTCCTGGATGAACGCGGAGTAGGTGCGGATCGTGTTGCCGAGCGGCCCCACGTTCGTCCAGTGCTCCTTGATGGCGCAGTCGGAGTAGTTGACGTTGTCACGGCAGGGGTACTCGACGCCGTTGAGCGTGGAGCCGGCGTACCGGGTGCCCACGTCGACCTGCTCGCCGGTCGGGTTGCCGTCGCCGTCGATCCAGCCGATGGTGGTGGCGCCGTTGTTCTGGATGTCCCGCTTCTCGGAGAGGAACCAGTAGTCCGCGCCGAGCTTCCAGCGGTGGTCGCCCAGGACGTTGTCGAGGAACCGGATGTACTGGAGGCTGCCGCCGACCCGGTTCCGGTCGTTCAGGTCGTTGTCGTAGGCGTTGTCGTGGAGCACGCCCGAGATGTCCGCCCGCGCCGCGACGGACGGGTCGCCGAGCGACGACACGATGTCGAGGTTCTGGTTCAGGTACCCGAGCCGCAGCTCGAGCGTGTCCTTGTCGCTCGGGCTGAACGTCGCGTTGATGCGGTGCGACTGGTTGAACGAGTTCCGGTTCGAGGTCGCCTCGTCGGCCACCAGCGGGCCGCCGTCGAACGACGCCGACTGGGTGTACGAACCACTGAAGATGTACCGGAAGGTCCAGGAGTCGCTCGCGAACCAGGTGGCCTTCGCGAGCAGGTTCCCGCCGATCGAGGTCTGCGAGGCGGCGTCGTCGGCGAGGCCCTCGGGGCGGGCCCAGTTGTAGTTCAGGCCGAGCGTGGCGAAGTACCAAGCTTGTCCTGGATGATCGGACCACCGGCCGTGATCGCGAGCTCCGGCGTGCGGAACTTGGCCTTGGTCTGGTCGATCTCGGCGCCCGCGTCGGGGCTGTAGATCAGGTACTGCTTGTCGAACCAGGCGTGCTGGCTGTAGAACATCGCCAGCGAGCCGTGGTGCTCGTTGCCACCGTCCTGGTGACGACGTTCACCATCATGCCGGTGAACTGACCGTACTCGGCGGGCGCGCCGTCGGTGTAGACCTGGATCTCCTCGATGGCGTCGAAGTTGACGCCGGCGCCGGAGGTCTTGGTCGCCGGGTCGCGCGTGGAGACGCCGTCGATCATGTAGTTGTTGCCGTAGCCGCCCTCACCGCGGACCGACGGGGAGCCGCCGGAGCCGCCGTTCTGGGTGTCGACCCGCCCCGAGACGCCCGGGATCGTGTTGACGACGCTGGCGAAGCTCCGGCCGACCGGCAGGTTCTGGATGGTGTCCTCGCCCACCGAGGTCGAGAACGAGCCGACGTGGTGTCGACGACCGGCTTGAACCCGATGACCTCGAGCTCCTCGCTGACCCCACCCATCTTCGCGGGGATCGGCACGGTGGTCGTGGTCGCGAGGGCGACGCGGACCGACGCGCGGGCGATGGTGGCGCCCTTGAAGAGGACCGTGATCTCGTAGTTGCCCGGCGGGATCTGGTCGAAGCGGAAGTCACCGTCCTCGCCGGTGGTCATCCGGCGCTGGCCGGCCATCTCCGCACCACCGAGGACGACCTCGGCACCCGGCACCGGGGCGCCCGTCTCGTCCTCGACGTAGCCCTGGATGTTGCCGCTCTCGAGCGCGTACGCGCTCTGCTCGACGCTCATCGCGGCCAGGAAGGCGACAGGGAACAGGGGGCTCACTTGGCACCTCCGACGACGAAGCTGATCGGGGCGCAGCTCGCGCCGGTGTCCGCGGTGTGCGGGACGACGTCACCTTCGTAGACCGTGCCGTCGGTGTGCTTGACGCGCACGTAGTAGGTGCCCGGCGGCAGCGACGGGATGTCGACGTGCGTGTAGGCGCTGCTGCAGTCGCTGACGAGCGGAACGTCGGTGGCGACGGCGGTGAGCGGGACGCCGCACGGCGAGAACGTGGTGCCGCTGGTCGTGCCGGTGGTGCCGGTGGTGCCGGTGGTGCCGGTCGTCCCCGTGGTGCCGGTCGTGCCGGTCGTCCCCGTGGTGCCGGTGGTCCCCGTGGTGCCGGTCGTGCCGGTCGTCCCCGTGGTGCCGGTCGTGCCCGTGGTGCCGGTCGTGCCGGTCGTGCCGGTGTCGGCCGAGTCGGTGCCGGTGGTGGTCGTGGTCGGGGTGGTGGTCGTCGTCGTGCCACCCGTCGTGGTGCCGGTCGTGCCGGTGCACCGGTGCCACCGGTGCCGCCGGTCGTCGTGGTGCCGGTGCTGGTGACGAGGCGACGGGTCGAGCCCGAGCCGCCGTCGGCGACGACGTAGAAGTCGACCGTCACGTCGGCGTCGAGCCCGCAGCCGGCGAACGAGATCGCATCGGTGCCGGGCACGAGCGTGGGCGTGTAGGTGGTGTCGGAGCCGGGCATCGCGTACCCGTCGAGGTAGAACGAGGCCGGGCAGGGCCGGTAGTAAGCCGTCCTTCAGCGTGTGCTCTTCGCCGTCGACGGTCATCGTCACGTCGTACCAGCCGGCCTCGAGGCCCGGCGCCGGCGGGACGGTGCCCGTGTACTTGAAGCCCACGTCGGTGGCCTGCTCCGGCGTGCCCTCGGGATCCTCCCAAGCGGTGAGCGGGAGACTCGGCATCGCCGATCTTCGCAGTGGCGGTGGTGCCCAGGTGGTGCCCTTGCAGCACCACGTCGGCGCAGCCGTCGACGTAGGAATAGTCGGGGGAGATCGAGACGAAGGTGGGCTTCACCAGGCAAGCGGTGAGCCCAGCGACGCCGCCCCACAGGATCAGTCGTTGCATCGGTGCCCCGGGTCTGACGTTCATGAACGTCCGGTGACGGTCGGTGACCGACCGGCCGCGAAATATAGCCCGTTCCGCAGCAGGCGCAACGCAGTGCGGCTGATTGCCGGCCCCCGCCGGCAATCCCGTCGACCCACGGCCAGGAGGTCCCGCGCCCGCGGTGCGCCCTCCGGCGCCGCGGGCCGTTGCGCGCCCGACGTGCACGGCCGCCCGGTTGTCCCGTTCGGCGCCACCACCGCACTTCGGAGCGCCAAGAGAAGTGGCGCAACTCGAGTTGACACCCGCGCTCACTCCGAAGCTCGCGCGGCGTCCCAGGCTCGCGATCCTCGACGTGTGGCGCGAGCGCTACGGCGCGTTGTCTTCGACGGTGGTGGCCCCGGTCACGCCCACCCCGCGAGCCAGGCATCGATCTCGGCCTGGGTCAGCGCGCCGTTGCCCCGCACGACCAGGTCGCCACCGACGCTCCCCAGCGCCCCGAGCCCGCCGAGGCTCTGCAGCGCGGCGTTCTGCTCGAGGCTCACCGTCCCGCCGACCGTCTCCAGCGCCGGCGCGCCAAGGTCGACCAGCGCGGTGTCGGCCGCCACCGTGAAGTCCCCGCCCACCTCTCCGAGCCCGCCGAGCGACAGCGCCGTCAGCGCGGGCACCTCGGTGATCCGCACGCTCCCGGGGATCGCGGACGGCGCCCGCCAGATCCAGGTCGCGAGCTGGCTGTTCGAGCCGATCTCGAGCTCTCCGAGCTCCTCGAGCCCGTCGAAGGCGTCGATGCCGAGGCTGCCGGTGCGCAGGACGCGCAGGCCGCCGCCGACGACCCGGAGCGCCCCGAAGCCCTCGATCCCCACCAGGTTGGGCTCGTCGCGGATCACGAAGTCGCCCGAGACCCGCGACAGGTCGAACAGCGCGTCGATCTGGCGCAGCGAGCCGCCGCCGCCGATCTCCACGTCGCCGTAGACGTTGACCAGGAACCCGAAGTCCTCGACCTCCTGCAGCACCGGGTTGCCGACGAACCGCAGGCTGCCGCCCACGGAGGTGAGGTCGCTCGTGTGCAGGACCCGGCGCAGGGCCGGCAGGTCCTGGAACACCATGTCGCCGCCCACCGACTCGAGCCGCGGCAGATCGAGCGTGGCCACGCCGCCCACCGCGACCAGCGCGAACACGCCGCCCACCGACTGCAGCCGCAGCGGCTCGAACACGCTCGGCAGGGAGCCGCGCTGCAGGGTCACCGCCCCGGTCACGGTGGTGAGCCGGTCGAGGTCGACCGCGGCCGCCTGCACGTCCGTGAACACGACGCTGCCCGCCTCGAGCAGCTCCGGGAGCGCCAGCGACTCGAGCTGCGCCTGGTCCACCTGCAGCGCGCCGCCGATGCGCCACAGGCCGGGCAGCGACAGCGTGCCGGTCGCGCCCTGCACCACCACGTCGCCGTCGACCTCGCACAGGCAGGCGAGGCCGGGGCCGGGCGCCCCGCCGAGCGTGAGCGTGCCGGTCAGCGCGTTCGCGCCGCCGCCGCAGACATCGGTGTCGCCGGAGGCGTCGCCCGGGTAGTCCACGCGGACGCTGCAGGCGTCGGGCGGCGTGGGGGTGGCCGGGCCGGGCGCGCCGCAGTCGGCCCAGCGGACGAGCCCGTCGCGCTCGGCGGGGCGCATCCCCCCGCCCGGCGGCATGGGGGCGTCCTCGCCGTCGACGGCGCCCGCGATGAGGTCGGCCGCGGCCTGCGCCCGCGCGTAGCCGTCGAAGTCGAGCCCCTCGGGCGCACCGCGGCGCGACTCGCCGACCACGGTGGAGGCGTGGCAGGGCAGGCACCAGTTCGTGATCGTGGGCTGAGCGAAGCCCTCCCACGTCACGTCGTCGCAGGTGGCAGGCTGGGGCTCGGGCCCCTGCCCGCTGCAGGCCCACAGCAGCGCCGCGACGGCCGGCCAACCGCGCGCCACGCTAGCCAAAGGGGGCCACGAACGGCGAGATGGTCGGGTACCAGGGGCCGGGATCGATGTCGAGCGCGTGGAGGATGCCCGACGCCAGGTTGTCGTACTTGTTGAGGTGCCCGCCGTCGTCGACCTCGCCAGTCTGCAGGTCGATCTTGCGGCTCTCGAGCCGATCGTCGGTGCCACCGTAGGTCCGGCCGCCTCGCACGTTGCCGCCCGCGAGGAGCACGCTGCCGTGCGGCCAGTGGTCCTTGCCCTGCCCGGAGTTGAGCGTGGGGGTGCGGGTGAACTCCGAGACCACCACCACGAGCGTGTCGTTGAGCAGCCCCGTCTCGTCGAGGCGGGTGACCAGGTGGTCGATGCCCTCGAACAGCGCCTGGAAGTTGTCGTGCTGCAGGGCGTTGTTGTCGTGGGTGTCCCAGTACCGGCGCGAGTCGAGCGTCACCGCGCGGCACAGGTCGCCGCCGAGGAAGTCGACGGCGAGGTCGGCCTGCTCGATCAGCGACGCCGCGGCGCCCAGGCGCAGCTTCTCGATGGTGCTGGCGCCCTCGGCCCGGAAGCGCGACGCTCGGATCAGCGCCTCGGCGCGTCCGTCGAGCATCGCGCGGTTCTTCCCGGCGTCGTCCCACCGGGGGCGGACCTCGGTGACCCGGCGCGACAGCCGGGCCGACAGCAGCGCCCGATCGGCGTCGTCGGCCTGGTACAGCGGCAGCGTGTAGTCGGCGCCGGCGGGCGCGGGGAACGCCGCGTCGTCGATCATCAGCGCCTTGATCTGGCTCTGGTAGCCGACCTGGCCGGTGCTCGCGGACAGGTAGCCCGAGTAGCTCCCCCCCGACAGGTCGATGGAGCCGAGCGGCAGCGCCTCGCCGAGCTCGTGGCCGGTGATGGCCGCGAAGCTCGGGTTCGCCTGGTTCTGCGTGCCCGTGAGGATGCGCACCCGCGCGGTGGCGTGGGCGATGGCGCCCATCCACACGCCGTTGACCACCGCCGTGCGGTCGGCCCAGCGCGAGAAGTAGCCCGACACGGCGGGCCGCTTGAAGTCGTTGACGGCGATGGGGATCCCGCCGCCCGTGCCGAACGTCTGCAGCGCCTCGCGGTCGTCGGGGTTGCCGGGGTCCTCGTCGAAGTCCGGGCCGTCGACCTGGTCGGACGAGAACTTCGGGTCCATGCAGAAGCTCACGTCCCACCCGCCCTCGGCGAACAGGACGACGAGGCGGCGAGGCGACGCGGCGCGGGCCGACATCGACGGCAGGGCGAGGCCCGCGGCGGCGGCGGCGAGGAATCGGCGACGGCTGGTGTGCAACGGCGCCCCCTAGTAGAACACGGCGTCGGGGTCGATGAGCATGGCCGCGACGACCAGCGCCCAGGACGCCGCGGGATCGGCGCTCCGGGCGTACTTGTCGGCCCAGACGTCCGCGAGGTCCTGCACGTCGGCGTCGTCGGCCGCGGGGAACCGGCCGAGGAGGGCCGGGTACAGCGAGGCGATCTGCCCCGCGACGGCCGCCCGCGACGTGTCGTCGGCGTCGACCTGGGTGAGGAGCCGCCGCGCGGCGTGGTCCGGCTCGGCGAGGTCGTTGTTCGCGACGTACGCCGCGGCCTCCTCGGCGAACCGCTCCCACACGAGCTCGCGGGGCGGCGTGGGCTGGTGGATCGGGCGGGTGATCGCGAACCCGTCGATGCCGCCCGCCATCGCGCGGTAGCCGAACCGGTCGGAGCGCATCACGTCGACCGCCCCCCAGCAGTCGGTGCCGTTGGTGTCGCCGTCGTCGCAGCCCTCGTGGTCGGGGTCGACCCGCCAGGCGAAGCCCGTGAGCGCCTCGACGCTGCGCGCGAACTGCTCCGGCCGCACGATCTGCATCCCCGCGGCGGGCACCTCGGGCGCGGCGCCGGGCGCGCTCGCGACCGCGCGGCACGAGTCCGACAGGACGACCGCCTTCGCCAGTGCCTTCGCCGAGAAGCCGCTCTGCTCGAGCACGCCCTGGAGGTCTTCGGCGAGCGGCAGCGGGACCTGCAGCGGATCGGACTGGGTCATCCAGCCGTAGAACCGGCGGGCGGCGCACTGCGCGAACCGCGGGTCGGCGGCGATGTGCTCGCCCAGGTCCTCGAGGTCGGTGCCGGGCGCGCCGTAGTACCCCGGGTTGGGCAGGTCCCAGTACATCCACCAGTCCTCGTCCTCGGTGGAGTACATCTCGAGCGGGTAGCAGAAGTCGGCGGGTGCGTAGGGCTTGAACGGGTCGTCGACCTGCGCGGCGCTGCAGTTGGCGCGGTAGCTCTTCGACACCGTGGTGCGCTTGACCTGCTTCTTGAAGCCGAAGAAGTAGGTGGCCAACGGATCGAGCGCCTGATGACAGTTGACGCACTCGGTCTGGGTGCGGGTGGCCTGCGCGACCTGGAACTCGTCGCTGATGGTGATGCCGCCCTCGACCACGATGTCGCGCGAGGCGAAGTCGGAGCACAGGAACACGTCGGCGACGAGGTTGGCGCGCAGCCGGTTGAAGTTCGAGCCGGCGGACTCGTGGCGACGCCAGACCTCGGACTCCGTGATCAGCCCCGCGTTGGGACGGCCGTCTATCCAGTGGCTGGGCTGCCAGACGTGCTCGGTGTCGCTGTCGTCGTACGGCAGACCGTAGGCCGCTGCGACCACGGGATCGGCCATCGTCACGTCGGTCGTGACGAGGTCGGTCAGCGGCAGATCGTTGTCGACGACGTACCGGACGAGCTCGAGCGGCGCCTCCGACAGCGAGAAGCTCATGTCGTCGAGTGTGCGGCCCTCGAGCGGCCCGAGCGCGGGGAGCGGGTCGATGACGTCGGCGCGGACCTGCAGCCACTCGGCGTACATGTCCTTCGCCACCTCGCCGAACTCCGGCGTCTGGACCCACTCGTCGACCAGCGCGTCGATCGCCTGCGGATCGCGGCGGACCTGCTCGAGCTCGGCGATGGTGGGGCGCACCCCGCGCAGCGCCATCGACGCGCGCACGGCGTGCGCGAGCGGATCGAGTTCCTGGTAGTCCTGCGGCGCCGAAGGGGACCCCGGGCCACAGGCGGTGAGCAGCAGCACGAACGTCAGCACCGTGAGAGCCCCCGCACATGGGTAGCACGCCGCTGGCCGGACCGCTCCCGGCTCACGGCGCGTACAGGTCCGCGAGCGGCACGATGCGGCCGACGGTCTGGCCGTCCGAGACCAGATCGTCGCCCGGGTAGGTGGCCTCCCAGACCACGCGGTTGCCGCCGTCGCGGGCCACCTCGTCGATGCTGCCGAGGCCCGACCAGGTGACCATCACGTGGTCGCCCGGCATCCGCCGCACGTCGCCCAGGGCGGGCGTCTTGAGCCCCTGGGGGTGTTCGAAGGACCAGGTGATCTCGGCCGTCATCGACGCCTCGTCCCACGCGAACTCGACGGCGCGGCTGCCGCCGCTCGGGTGGTGGTCGCCGTTGTCGAACAGCAGCCCGCCGCCGTCCCAGATGTCGGACATGTGGCCGTGGCTCCACAGCGTCGTCTGGTCGACGGCGTTCCACACGGGCTCGCCGTCGGGCTGGGCGAAGTCGCCGCCGCGGCCGTTCAGGATCCAGCGGACCTCGCCCGTGGCGGCGTCGACGGCGAAGAGCCAGTCGGTGTTCTTGTCGTTGACGTAGTAGGCGCCCGTCTCGGGCAGGTACATGAGCGAGTTCGCGTGGGTCCACTCGGCCACGTTCTGCTCCCCCAGGCGCGGCTCGCGGCTGGTCACGTGGTTGCAGGTGGCCTCGGGCTCGAGCGGGAAGTCGCGGAACATGTCGAAGACGAGCGTGGGCTGGTCGGCGTCGGTCATGCCCTCGGGGCCGACCGAGATGGTGTCGCTCGCCATGCGGTAGGAGTCGCCGCCGATGTCGACGTCGGCGAAGGACAGGCCGAGGAAGCCGATCCGGCCGTCTTCCAGCTGGGCGAAGTCGTGGTGGCCCATCTTCAGGCGCGTCTCGGTGCGGGCTTCGCCGTCGAGCGAGATGCGGACGAGCTTGCCGAGGTCGTCCCACTTCTCGAAGTCCGACTCGCTCCACAGGATGGAGGCGTGGTCGAGGCCGAGCTCCGGGGTGACCATGACGGTGCCGCCCGTGTTCGGCCCACCAGACGGGTCGCCGTCGCGGTCGATGATGACCGCGGAAGGAGTCGATGCGGCTGCGGATGACGCTGGCCAGGACGTAGCCCACTCGGCGTCGGGGTCGTCGACGGTGACGGTGAACGGCTTGAGCTCCGCCGGCGGCGCCGGGACGTCGAAGGTGCCGGGCTCGGACTCGTGGCGCACGCCGTCGGCGTCGACCACCACCGCGCGCCAGTCGTAGCTGTGGGACGCCTTGAGGCCCATCAGGTGGTCGCCCGACGGGGTCCGTTGGTCGAAGGCGCCGTCGAGGCCGAACTCGACGAAGGTCTCGCCCTGCGCGCCGGAGACCGTGACGTGGGCCACGCTCGGGACGTAGGCGGACGGGGCGGCCGAGGCGGTGAGGTCGACGACGACGTCGTCGCCCTTCGG
This sequence comes from Myxococcota bacterium, assembly GCA_041389545.1. Taxonomy (GTDB): domain Bacteria; phylum Myxococcota_A; class UBA796; order UBA796; genus JACKER01. The sequence goes on from JAWKRQ010000033.1 coordinate 57,526, forward strand.
GGTGCAGGCGAGCAGCGCGAGGGTGGTGAGCATGGCGGAACGTACCCCGCCGGGTCGCCACCCGCGCAGCCGAGCATGACGCAACGCGCCGACGCATTTCCGTCCCATGACGGAGCGTCGGGCGCGTTTGCGTCGTTCCGGGTCGCCGGCGGTCGCCTGGCGTCCCGGTCGTGCGGGCACGCGCAGGATTTCCCGCGCGAGCACAGCCGACCGGACGCGTGGCGGCCGCCACACCGACGGCCCGCACCGCCAGCTCCGGCGCCGGCGGTCGCGGCGTCCCGGTCGTGGCGCGCACGCGCAGGATTTCCCCAGCGCGAGCACAGCCGACCGGGACGCGGGCGGAGACGCCCGCCCCTGCCGGCCGGCGGTCGCACGCGCAGGATTTCCCAGAGCACACGACCGGGACGCGCGCCACGACGCCCGCACCCCAGCTCCGGCCCGCCGGCGGTCGCCTGGCGTCCTGGTCTGCGCGCACGCGCCATAGTTACGGGCAAAGAGGGACGAAGGCGGCCCACTGGCCGTTCGGGTTCGGCCCGTGGAGCAGCCGAGCTCCTCCGCCATCGCGTTGATGTCCTGCACCCGCGACGCCGAGCTCGGGTGGGTCGACAGGAACTCCGGGATCTCCACGCTGCCCTCCGCCAGCAGCTTCTCGAAGAACCCGGCCGCCCCGTTCGCCGCATACGGCGTGTCGCACAGGTACCGCACCGAGTACTCGTCGGCCTCCGCCTCGTCGGTGCGGCTGAACTCCAGGGACAGCAGCCCGGCCGCCACGTCCGCCGCCAGCCCGGGATCGGCATCGCCGAAGATGAGCCCCAGCAGCGACTCGATACCGTACGCCTTCGTCAGCTGCTGCGTCGAGTGCCGCTGGTCGGCGTGGGCGATCTCGTGGCCCATCACCCCGGCGAAGTGGTCCTCGCTGTCGAGGTACCGGATGAGCCCCGTGTAGACGTAGATGTACCCGCCCGGCGCGGCGAAGGCGTTGAGCACCTCGTCGTCGTCGATGATGTGCGTCTCCCAGTCGAACCGGCTCGGGTAGTTCACGGCGTCCGCCGACAGGATCTCGTCCCGGATCGCGTCGAGGTGCGCGTACGCCTCCGCGTACTGCGACCGGTCGAGGATCACGCCGTACTCGTCGGGGTTGGCCTCGATCTCCGCCGCGAGCTGCGCCCTGGAGCTCCTTGTCGTCCTGGATGTCGAAGATGTTGATGTCGGGCAGCGCCTCCCCGCAGCCCGACGCCACCCCGGCCCCCACGATCGCGCACAGCGCAGCCCCGATCCGCGACATCCGACCTCCAACCAAAGCTTCCGCCCACCGCCCGGCGAGCACGGACGCAGAACCCCTTGGACGCTCGCCCCTCGGGTGTATTCAGCGGGTACCTTGAGGCGAGGAGGTGCGATGTTCCAGCCCGGTGGGCCGTCGTTCGTGGACCTGGTGCGCGAGGGGCTGCTGGCCACCGACGCTGGCTACGATCACCTCGCGCCCAAGTTCGATCTCACCCCGTTCCGAACGCCCGACGCGCTGCTCGATCGGGTCGCCGAACACCTGCCGAGGGGCCGAAGATCGAGAAGGTGCTCGACATCTGCTGCGGCACCGGCGCTGCGCTCCGCCGCTGGGCCCACCTGTACGACGAGGGCGTGGGCGTCGACTTCAGCGAGGGCATGCTCGACCAGGCGCGCCAGTTCGTCCCGCCCGCGGGCACCACCCTGCGCTTCCACCAGACGGACGTGCTGCGCTGGACCCCCGCCGAGGTCGACGGATGGGGTGGCCCGTTCGACGTGGTCACGAGCTTCGGCGCCTTCGGCCACTTCGAGCCCGACGACCAGCCCTCGCTGCTCGCCCTGGTGCGCCACGTGCTCAAGCCCGGCGGGCGCTTCGTCTTCGTCACCGGGCCGGCACCGCGCGCGTCCTCGCCGGTGTTCTGGGCGGCCCACGGGTTCAACGCCGTGATGCGCGTGCGCAACGCCGTGATGCGCCCGCCGTTCATCATGTACTACCTCACCTTCTCGCTGCCCGAGGCGCTGGAGCGCTGCCGCGTGGCGGGCCTCGAGCCCACCGTCACCCCGCTCGGCTGGGCGCCCCGGCCCGATCTGGTCCTCGTCCAGGCCACGCGGCCGGCGTGAGGGCCCTCGCCACGCTCGCGCTCGCGGCCTGCACGGCGAGCGCCCCGGCGCCGATCGTGCTGCCCGACCCCGGCACGTGCGCCCTCGACCCCGACAACGCCCTGCGCGCCCGCTGCCTGGGCGCGGGCCCCCTGTCGGTCGGCGTGGTCCCCGCCGACGGATCGGAGCCGTCCGCCACCTTCGAGTCGGACGGTGACGAGGTCGTGCTGTGGGATCTGCGCGGCGACACCGACTACGCCTACGAGCTGCACGACGCCCGGGGCACCCGCCTCGCCACGTTCACGACGGGGACGCCCTCCACCGCCCCGCAGCTCGAGGAGGAGCTCGCCCTCGGCCCCACCCGGCTCACCGACCTCGATCGGGTGCTGTTCCCCCTCACCTGCACCGACGGCACCGCGCTGTACGCGATCGACGGCGCGGGGCGCCTGCGCTGGTACCAGCCCCTGCCCGACACCCCGGCCGTCTCGGGCCTGGCCCTGACCGATCGGGGCACGATCGCGGTGACCGCGTCGCGCAGCGTGATCCGCGAGCTCGGCTTCGACGGCAGCGTCGTCCTCACCGCCAAGCGCGGCACCGAGCTCGACCGCTACGTCCACCACGGCCTGGTCGGCCCCGACGAGCGCATCCTCGCGCTCGACGACCACGCCGTCCCCTACGACGACGGCCTGACCTACCTGGTCGACGGCGTCACCGAGATCGCCGACGGCGTCGCCACCCACGTCTGGGACATCGCCGAGATCCTCGATCCGCGGGGCCTGCCGACCGGCGACCCCGTCTACTGGAGCCTGCAGGCCCCCGGCGCCGTGGACTTCGGCCACGAGAACGGCATCGACGTGGCCGACGACGGCGACTGGCTCCTCACGTTCAAGCAGCTCGACCTGCTCCTCCGCCTGGACCCCGACCACGAGCCGCGCTGGGTGCTCTCGGGCGGCGACACCCCCGAGGGCGGGCTGCCCCCCGGCGTGCCCGCGCTGGCGCTCACCTCGTCGGCGGGGCTCGACCCCACCTTCCAGCACCCGCACCACCCGCTCGCCGCGCCGGACGGCACGCTCCTGCTGCTCGACAACGGCGACCGCGGCGCCGAGAGCCGCGTCCTGCAGCTGCGCATCGACGACGAAGAGGGCACCGCCGACGTCGTCGGCGCCTGGCCGCTGGGCGACGCCTGCCCCGTGCAGAGCAGCGCCTTCCCGCTGTCCGACGGCACCCTGCTCGCCGCCTGCACCCAGACGAGCCGCCTGTCCGAGCTGCGGCCGGGCGGCGTGGTGCACCGGCGGCTGCAGGTGACCTGCGCCGACGGCACCGTCCCCCGCGGGATGGTCGGCGCCGTGCCGTTCACCCGACCGTGACGGGCGCCGCGATCACACGCCGGAGCGCGGGGTCCACCGCGTCGTGATCGTAGGGGCAGTGGCGGCAGCCCGAGCCGCAGCACGTGCCGCGGGCGCGGTGGGCCAGCTCGGTCATGACGACGTAGCCCGTGTCGGGATCGCGGTAGGTGCGCTCCCCCGCGGCGACGGCCGCCCGGTACACGGCGCGCCAGCGCGGCTCACCCGGCAGCGCGCGCCTCCTCGATCTTGTGCAGGCGCCCCTCGAGCTCGTCGAGGACGTCGAGCTGCAGCTCGCGCGCGAGGGCCACGCTCTGGCGCTGCACCTCGAGCGCCTCGTCGTAGCGGCCCTGGAGGAACAGCGCCTCGCCGAGCGTGTCGAGGAGCTGCGCGCGCATCCCGTCGGCGCTCGCGGCGGCGCCGAGGCAGCCCCCGCCGCCCCCCTCGGCCGGCACCCGCGCGATGGCCTCGCGCGCCAGCGCCTCGGCGCGCACCGGGTCGCGCTGCGCGCCGTCGTCGTCGTCGCGGGTGACGAGCAGCCACGCGAGCGCGTTGAGCGCCTCGGGCCGGTCGGGCTGCAGCGCGATCCAGCGCTCGAGCACCCGCGCCAGCGCGAGATCGCGGTGCCGGCCCTCGGCTTCGTCGGCGAAGAGGTCGCTCGCCAGCATCTGCAGCAGGATGGGGTCGCGGAACTTGTCGACGGCGCGGGCGAAGCGCTCGTCGCCCTCGGCGGTGGCGCCGGCCTCGTCGTACCACTCGAGCATCGGCACGAGGCTCTGCACCGCCGCCAGCCGCCCGGGGTTGCGGCTCGCGCGGCTCGACAGCTGGCGCGCCGTGTCGAGCGCCATCGTCGGCATCGCTGCGCCGCCGAACGCGGCGCTCGCCGCGAACGCCGCCGCCACCACCGCCACCGCCACCGCCGCGCCGAGGGTGTCCTCCGGCTCGGAGCGGTCGACCGGATCGGGGTACGCGAGGGCGAGCACGAGGCCCGTGACCAGGCCGCCGATGTGCGCCCAGTTGTCGACGATGGGGAGCACGAACCACAGCCCCACGCCGATCGCCAGCGTGAGCAGCACGGCGCGCAGCAGCCGCTGGCCGAGCAGCTGCACGAGGAAGGCCCGCGCGGACTCCTCACCGTAGAGGCTGGTGCCGAGCAGCAGCCCCGCGAGGCCCATGAGCGCGCCGGACGCGCCGACCGCGACGCTGCCCTCGGGGTTGGAGGCGGCGGAGAACAGCGTGGCGACGACGCCCGACGCCACGTAGAAGGTGACCAGCCGCCGCGTGCCCCACAGGCCCTCGACGATCGGGCCGAGCTGCAGGAACGCGAGCCCGTTGAGCAGCAGGTGCACCGCACCGTAGTGGAGGAACATCGGCATCACGAGGCGCCAGACCTCCCAGTGCTCCGCGAGGCGATCGGTGCGCAGCGCGCCGATGCGCACGTGGGCGCGGAGATCCAGGCCCCCCCCGAGCGCGTGCTCGAGGGCGAACGTCGCGAGCGTCAGCGCCGCGATCCCCAGGGTCCCCGGGAACCGCCGCACCACGCGCCAGGGGGAGGGGCGCCGACTCATCGGGGCCACATAGCCCACCGCCGCTTTACCGCGAGCCCCCGATGTCGTAGAACTCCGCCGTGCGGACCTCCACCGTCTTCGTCGGCTTGCTCGGCGGGTTGCTGTTCACCGCGGCCCTGGTGCCACCGCTCTACGTGGCGCTGCCGGAGCGGTTCGTCTCCGGCTGGTACGACGCCTCGTCGCAGGTGGCGCTGGCCGGGCTGGCCGTCGGGCTGGCCGTGCTCGCGCTCACGGGCTTCGTCGCCGCCTGGATGCAGCCCGACGACGGCGTGCGCACCGGCACGATCGCCGGCCTGCTCGCCTCGCTCGTGGGCGGCACGCTGCTCGCGCTGCCGGCGTCGGCGATCGAGGCCTGCTTCTCGGTGCTGCCGGTGTCGGTGTCGGCGGCGGCGGACCCGGAGGTGGTGAAGCAGCACGTGGTCGACGCGCTGATCCGCGGCACCTGGGTCCCCTGCGCCGTGGGCATCGCGCTGCTCGTGGGCGGCCCGGCGCTCGGCGCCATGGGCGGCGTGCTCTTCGACCTGTGGCGCGGCACCGTGAGCCGCACCACCCGCACCATCCACCTCTCCTGGGTCCCGCAGATCGGCCTGTGGTGCTGCACCGCCGCGGTGGTCGGCGCGTCGATCTGGGCCGGACACCTCGACAAGACCGCCCTCCCGCTGCTCCAGGGCGGCGCCACCTGGAGCCAGCGCAACGCGCTGTCGGCGCCGCTGGCCGTCGCGGCGGCCCTGAGCGGCCCGCTCGTCGTGTGGGCGATGCGCGACACCCTGCTGCTGCTGCGCGACCGCCGGCGCCTCACCGGCGTCTTCTGGGGCGGCACGGCCCTGCTCGCGCCCCTCGTCGGGCTCGGCGCGGCGAGCGCCCTGAACACGTCCGGCATGCTGACGCTCTGGCCGTGGATGTTCGGGGCCACCCTCGTCACCGGCGTGCTCGCCGGCGCGTGGGACGGCGCGAACTCCGAGCTGACCTTCGATCCCCTCCCCCGCCTCCTCGGCGAGATCCTGGGCGAGGCGGTGCTCGTCGGGCTGCTCGGCGCGAGCATCCTGGCGTTCGTGGCCGTCGGGCCGAGCGCCGGCACCTGGGCCATCGCGTTCCCCTACGTGATCGCGGTGCTCGAGCACGCCCCGCGGCTCGAGGCCGCCCCGGAGGCCCTCGTCAGCTCGCTGTTCCTCACGCACTGGCTGGCGGCGCTCTCGAGCCTCGCCCTCGGCGCGCTCTACGGCGCGGTCGCGGTGCCGCTGTGGATGCTGTCGCGCATCACGAGGCGCTGACCGGGCGGTCGACGGGGGCGCCGCGTGATAGGGCCGGCACGACAGGGCCGCGCAGGGCACGCGTGGTGTAGGATCGCCCGAGACATGATCCCCCCACCCAACGAGATCCCACGGGGCGCACCGCGCCTCGCGGACGGTCGCTACGCATTGCTCGCCCGCATCGGGCGCGGAGGGATGGCCGGCGTCTACGCCGCCTGGGACCTCGAGATCGAGGAGTGGCGCGCGATCAAGGTGCTCCTGCCGAAGCACGCCCGCGACGGCGGCCTGCGCATGCGGTTCGAGCGCGAAGGCCACACGATGAAGTCGCTGCAGCACCCGAACCTCGTGCGGGTGTACGGCGTGGGCAGCGGCGAGAAGCTGCCGTTCCTCGTGATGGAGCTCATCAACGCCGGCTCGCTGTACCGGTGGACGAAGACCCACGGCGCGATGCCGGCGCGCATGGCGACCGAGGCCATGATCCAACTGTGCGCCGGCGTCTCCGCGGTCCACGCCGCCGGCGTCGTCCACCGCGACATCAAGCCCCGCAACGTCCTCGTCAACTGGGACGGCGTGCTCAAGCTCACCGACTTCGGCATCGCGCAGCTCGGCGGCTCGCAGGAGACGCGCACCGGCCTGGCGATGGGCACCCTCGGGTTCATGTCGCCCGAGCAGCTGCACGACGCGAAGTCGGTCGATCTGCGCGCCGACATCTACGCCATCGGCGCCACGCTCTGGAGTCAGATCACGGGGCGCAAGGCGCGCGACCTCTTCCGGATGGAGGAGGAGCCGCGCCTGATGGACGGCATCCCGGCGCCCATCCTGCCCGTGCTGCAGCGCTGCCTGGCCTACGAGCGGGGCGACCGCTACCCGAGCGCCCGCGCCCTGTCGGACGCCCTGGCGGACCTGCTGCCCGCGCTGCCGGAGGACCCGGCCGACGCCCCGCCGCTGCCGCTGCCGCTCGGGCACCCGTCGGTGCGGAGCAAGCCCGAGAGCATGTTCTCGGAGATCCTCACCACGCTCAACGGCGAGGGCGACGCCTCCGAGCTGTCGCAGTCCGGCAGCGAGTCGCCCGCGCCCGCGCAGCGCCGCGACGACTCGCGCACCATCGACTTCGAGCGGGGTCCGCCGAGCGGCGAGGCCCCCGACCCGGGCGTCCCGCTCGGCCCCGTCTCGCTCGTGGACCAGGCCGCGCTCTCGTCGTTCTCGCGCCCGGGCCTCGGCAGCAGCGAGCGGCCGCTCGCCGAGCGCTGGAACGCCGAAGACGCCGAGATGCCGAGCTACATGCTCGGCGTCGACCAGCCGTCCGACCGGCGCAGGCCCGAGCTCATCACCTACCGCGAGGCCTCCGACGACGGCCCGGGGCTGTCGCCGGCGATGATCTGGGCCCGGCGCATCCTCGTGGCGGTGGTCGGCGTGCCCGTGGTGTCGGGGGTGGCGCTCGTCGCCATGCTCACGCTCGTGGCGTCGGTGGGCGCCTGGCGCGTGCGCTCGGCCGCGGCGGATCTGCTGGCGGCGCGGGTCGTGCTGTCGGACCGGCTCGCCCAGGAGGAGTCGCTGCCGCGCGACGTGGAGCTGCTCGGCGCCACCGGCTTCCGCGAGGCCTACCGCCAGTGGGACCAGACGGCGAGCGAGCCGGCGCGCAGCGAAGCGGCCATCGCCTTCGTCGACGCCGTGGAGCGCGAGGCGCGCGTGCGCATCCCCCTCGAAGATGCCGGACACACCGGCATCCTCGTCCGCCAGCGCCTCGATCGGCTCACCCCCGCGCGGACCGAGGTCGAGCAGGCCGAGCAGTCCCTGCAGGACGCCGCGGCGAGCGTGCCGGGCCGCGTCGCCATCCTGCTCCACCTCGCCCCGGCGCCCGCTGCGGTCGACGGATGAGCGGGGGCGAGGTCGAGGATCCGGGCCCGCCGCCGCGGACGGGCCTGGTCGTGCGCCCCGAGGGCGAAGGGTTCTACGCCCGCATCAACCCGCGGCCCGCGATCCCGTGGGCGCGCTGGGTCGCGGGGTGGGTCGCGTTCCTGGCGCTCGGCGCCGGCCTCGCCGCGATGATCACCACCGACGTGTGGCTCGCCGCCGAGATCGTGGTGTCGATCGGGCTGTTCGCCGGCCTGCTCTTCGCCTTCGGCCACGGCAAGGGCTACATCCCCGTCGAGATCGTGGTCGACGACGAGCGGGTGACCTGGGGCGGGGAGCGCTACCCCATCGCGACGGTGGCCGATTGCCGGGTGGAGGAGCGCGCGCTGGTCCTCGTCGGCCAGGACGGCCGCGCCCTCGCCCGGGTCGACGGGGTGGAGCCCGAGGCCGCCCGCTGGGTCTCGCTCGCCGTGCGGGCCTCCCTGCCCCGGTGAGCCCCGCAGTGCCCCCCGGGTTAAGCGGGCGGGATGCTGCTGTTGACCCTCGCTGGCTGCCAGTTCCTGCTCGATCTGCTCTCCAACGACATCGTCATCGACGTGTCCTGCGCCGGCGACGACACCGTGGTGGTCGACGGGCGGGACCTGTGCGAGGAATACGAGAAGTTCGGCAAGATCGACTGCGTGGTCGGCTACCGCATCCGGCTCGACGGCGAGCAGGTCTGCCCCCGCAGCGAGTGAGCGTCCATGCTGATGTTGTCGTGGGGCGCCGCCGTCTGGGCGGCGCCGGCGGAGCCTCCTGCCGAGGTTGCCTGGGACGTCGACGCCGTGCACGGCCCGACCCACGAGGTCGCCATCGACGTGACCGAGGGCACCTGGCTCGATCTCACGGTCCACGGCGACCGCGTCGTGTTCTCGCTGCTCGGCGACCTGTGGTCGGTGCCCCTGCAGGGCGGCGAGGCCACCCGCCTCACCGACGGCCCGGCCTGGTACGTCCAGACGCGCGTCTCGCCCGACGGCCAGCGCCTCGCCTTCACGAGCGACCGCGGCGGCAACGAGAACGTCTGGCTGGCCGACCCCGACGGCACCCACGCCGTGCCGTTCACCGAGGAGCCCGTCGCGCGGTGCACCGATCCGGTGTGGGACCCGACCGGGCCCTACCTGCTCTACAAGCGGCGCACGGTCGACACGCGCAGCATCGGCGTGACCGAGATCTGGCAGCGCCACCTCGACGGCGGCGACGGCTTCCCCCTCACCGACCTCGACGACGACCCGCACGCCGCCGATCCCGCCGCCGACGGCGCCGCGGTCTGGTTCGCCTCGCGCCACGGCCGGTTCGAGTACGACCAGAGCGCCGTCAGCGGGCTGTGGGATCTCGTCCGCCTCGACCGGCGCACGGGCGACGCCCGGGTGATGGTCCACGGCGGCGGCTCCGCCAGCCGGCCGCTGCTCGATCCCCGGCGCGGCGTCGTCTACTTCGTGTCGCGGGAGCGCGAGACCACCGTGCTGGAGCGGCTCGACCCGCTGACGGGGCGCCGCGAGGTGCTCGCCGACTGGCTGTCCCCCGACGAGCTCGAAGCGTTCGCGCTGCACGGCACCTACCCGGCGATGGACCTCACCGACGACGGCGACATCGTGCTGTGGGCGGCGGGCAAGCTGTGGCGGCTCGATCCCGACACGCGGGAGCGCCGCGAGATCCCGTTCCGCGCGCGCGGCAGCTGGACGATGGCGGACGTCACGCGCTGGCCGCACCCGATCGGCGACGAGGTCACGGCGAAGGTCCTGCGCTGGCCCACCCTGTCGTCCCGCGGCAGCTGGGCGTTCTCGGCGGTGGGCGCGCTGTGGGTGCGCACCCCGCAGGGCGAGCTGCGGCGGATCTCCGAGGGCACGGGGTACGCCCCGGCCTGGAGCCCCGATGGCGCCTCGCTCGCCTGGACCAGCTGGGACGACGAGGCCGGCGGCGCGCTGCACGTGACCGGCCCGCGGGGCGACACCGAGACGCTGCCGGTGCAGGGCCAGCTCACCAACCCGGCCTGGTCCGAGGACGGGCGGGAGCTGGTCGTGCTGCGGGGCGAGGGCGGCGGGCTGCCCGGCGAGGACCTCGCGGGCGAGGCCTGGGTCGAGGCGGTGCACCTCGTGCGCGCCGGGCGGGGCTGGCGGGTCGCCGACCGCGCCCCCCTCGACGACGCCGTCGACGAGCGCGCGACCCGCCTGTGGCTCGCGCGCGGGCGCGTCTGGTCGGTGGCCATGCGCCAGGAGGAGCCGCGGCAGCCGCTGGAGGTGGTGATCCGCTCCATGCGGCCCGACGGCACCGACACGGTCGACCACCTGCGCCTGGGCGAGCTCGAGGAGGCGGCGCTGTCGCCCGACGCGCAGCAGGTCGCCTTCGTGCGCGACCACCAGCTGTGGGTCACCGCCCTGCCGCCCTACGCCCGGGAGGTCGAGCTGGCGGGGCTGCCCGCGCGCCGCGTCACGCGGGTCTTCGGCGACTGGCTCGGCTTCACCGGCGACGGGCGCGTGACCTGGGCCGAGGGGCCGCGCCTGGCCGTGCGCGACGTGCCGCCGCTGCGCGCCGACGAGGGCGAGGCGCTCGATCCCGACGTCGACGACCCCGCCATCACCTACGTCTCCGTCGCGCTCACCGCGCCGCGCGCCCGCCCCGAGGGCGCGCTGCTGCTGCGCAACGCGCGGGTGCTGCCGATGGCGCCCGACCCCGAGACCGTGCTCGAGGGGGTCGACGTGCGCATCGAGCGCGACCGCATCGTCGCCATCGGCCCCGGCCTGGCCGACGACGGCGCCGCCGTGGTCGACTGCACCGGCAAGACCGTCATCCCCGGCCTCGTCGACGTGCACGCGCACCTGCACTTCACCGCCACCGACGTGCTGCCGGCGCAGGAGTGGCGCTATCTGACCGCCCTCGACTACGGCGTCACCACCGTCCACGACCCCTCGGCCCGCAACGACGTCGTGTTCACCCAGGCCGACCGGGTGGCCACCGGCGCCGAGGTCGGGCCGCGCGTGTTCTCCACCGGCCGCATCCTGTACGGCGCGCTCGCGAACGACGCGAGCGACACCCCCACCCCCGACGACGCCCAGCGGCACGTCGCGCGGATGGCCACGCTCGGCGCGCACAGCGTCAAGGTCTACCAGCAGTCGCAGCGCGACCGGCGCCAGTGGTACGCCCGCGCCTGCGACGACCAGCACGTGCTGTGCGTCCCGGAGGGCGGCGGCGACCTGTGGATGGACCTCACCATGGTGGTCGACGGCTACCAGGCCATCGAGCACGCCCTGCCCGACACTCCGCTGTACGCCGACGTGATCGCGCTGTTCGCCGGCGCCACGGGCGGCGCGGGCGACGGCTACGGCACCTTCTACACCCCCACCCTGCAGGTGGCCTACGGCTCCCTCATGGGGAAGAACTGGTTCCTGCAGCGCGCCAACCCGGTCGACGACCCGCGGCTGCGGCGCCACACCCCGGGCCGCTGGCTCGAGGCGCAGCTGTGGCGCTGGCCCATGACCGCCCAGCCCTCTGACTGGCGCTTCTGGAGCACCGCCCAGGACGCCGGGCGCCTCGCCCGCGCCGGCGTGCACGTCACCCTCGGCGCCCACGGCGAACTCCAGGGCCTCGGCGCGCACTGGGAGCTGTGGTCGCTCGGCGGCGTGGGGCTGCCGGCCGACGCCGCGCCGGCCCTGTCGCCCGCGCGGGCGCTCGCCGCGGGCACCATCGAGGGCGCCCGCTACCTGGGGCTCGACGGCGACCTCGGCTCGATCGAGGTCGGCAAGCTGGCCGACCTGGTGGTCCTCGACGCCGACCCGCTGCAGGACCTGCAGGCGACCACCGACATCCACCTGGTCGTGCAGAACGGCCGGGTCTTCCCGTAGCGCACCGCCCTACTTCCGGCGGCGGAACAGGCCCCCGCGCTTCTTGTCGTCGTCGTCGTCGGGCGGGTCCTCGAGGTCGGGGAGCGGGTCGACGAGCTCCGGCACGGGCGCGAGCACCGGCTCCGGCGCGGGCGCGACCGGCTCCGGGTCGGGCAGCGGCGCGGGCGCGGGCGCGCGGTGGCGCACCGGCTCGGGGTCCGGCTCGGGCTCGGGCTCCGGCGGCGCCTCGACCTCGATCGGATCGGGGCTCGGCAGCTCGATCGGCGGAAGCGGCACCTCGGCGGGCGCCTCCGGCGCGTCGCCCGCGAAGCTGCCGAACGCGAGGGCGAGCACCAGCACGACCACGCCGAGCCCGACCGCGCCGACCACCGCGCCGCCCGACCCCACCAGCGCGACGAGCCCCACCATCGGCCCCACCCGCCCCGACGAGGCCGGCTCGGCGGCCACCCGGCGCTCCGGTGCGGGCGGCGCCGACGCGGGCGGCGCCGACGCGGGCGGCGCGGGCGGCTCCGGCGCCTCCGGCAGCACGATCCCCGCCGCCTCGGCCTCTGCGAGCGGGATCGTCGCGTCGGACACGGGCGGCGGCGCCGGCGGCCGCGAGGCCACGAGCAACGGCGCCGCGGGCGCGCTCCGCGGCGCCACGAACGGCTCGAGCGGGATCATCCCCGTGTCTTCCGGCTCGGGTGGGGGCAGCGCCAGCTCGTCGGCGCCGATCCCGAAGGCCGTCTCGTCGCTCGACCGGCGCAGCAGCGCCTTCAGCGCCTCGCGGTCGGGATCGCGGGCCCCCGCCAGCGGCGGCGGCAGCGACAGCTCGTCGTGGCCGCCCTCCACCGCGGAGGGGTCGCGCGGGGTCGGCACCGCGGCGTCGTCGTAGCCCGCGCGCTCGATCTCCTCGAGGGGCGGCAGCAGGGTGCGGACCGTCTCCTCCGAGACGGTGGACACGCCCGGCGCCTGCAGGTCGTGAGCGGGCGTGTCCCGGAGGATCACCTCCGTCAGCGGATCGGTCGGGTCGGTCGGGACGGTCGGCGGCTCGGGCACCGGCGGCAGCGCCGCCGCCCGGCCCCGGATGTGGAAGAACGTGGTGGTGCCGCTGTCGACCGGCGGCGGCGGCGCGGAGGACGCCGGGCGCCGGTCGGTGGGCGCGCGGGGCGCCAGCATCGCGCCCGTGTCCGAGGCGCTGTCGAGCGGCACGGGCGACGGCGGGTGCGTCTCCTCCTCGGTGGTCTCGGCCATGTCGCGGAGCAGGTCGCGGTCGATGAGGCTCGGTGGCGGGCTCGGCGCGCCGGTTGAGCCGCGGGTCGAGCCGCACCTCCTCCGACACGTCCTCCATCGCGAAGGAATCCTGCCGCGCGTCGCCCTCGACGAAGTTGGCGCCCGGCGCGCCGACCTCGACCACCTCGAGGTCTTCGAGCGCCGCGAGGTCGCCCCCACGTCGCGCGTCTCGGTCGGACCGTCCTCCTCGGGCAGATCGGCCGGGTCGGTGCGCCGGTGGGGCGCCCGGCGGGCCGGTCAGGCTGCGGCGACGAGGGACGGCCATGGTCGACCACCATCATGACACGTCCGCGCCCTCCGCGCTCCGGCGGAAGGTGCGCAGATCACGTACAATGGTCGTGGGTCCGTGCTCGGCCCGCCTCGGAGGCCCTCCTGCGCCGCTCCCGCCCCCCCCTCGGTGCCCTGCTCCTCCTCGGCGGGTGCCCCTACCTGTGGGGGCCCCCGGAGCTCGCGTCCACCCCGGTCGACGCCGACGCCGACGCAGACGCCGATGCGGACGCCGACGCCGACGCCGATGTGGACGCCGATGCGGACGCCGACGCCGACGCCGACGCCGACGCCGACACGGCCCCCCCCGATCCTCCGGTCATCGACTCGCTCACCAGCTGGGTGACGCTCGACGGGCCGCTGCTCAGCTTCGTCGTGACCGGCGGCACCGCCCTCGACGACGGCACCGTCTCGCTCGTCGTCGATTCCGACGCCGAGATCGACCGCAGCGTCGCCAGCCTCGACACCTGGGACGGCGCGAGCGGCCAGGGCACCCTGCTGCTCGACGAGCCCGCCACCTGCGACGGCTACGACCACGTCTACAGCGTGGTCGTGACCGACGGCGCCGGGCTGCAGAGCGAGCCCGTCGAGGTCACCGCCACCCTCACGGGCCTCTCCCCCACCGGCGACGAGCCGGTGCCCGTCGGCGTGGTGCCGATCCCCGCCGCGCTGTGCGGCCGGCTCGCCAACAAGACCGACATCGCGCGCTGGTCGCTGCAGGTCGACGCCGAGGCCAGCGCCGTCTGGCTCGTCCACGACCCGTCCACCGACCTCGATCTCGCCCTGTTCGACGGGATCGGCACCCTCCTCGACGAGGCCACGGGCCCGAACACCCCCGATCGCCTCGGCTCGACGCTGCTGCCCGCCACCGACTACGGTGTCCGCGTCCAGCGCCACGACACGACCGGCCCCAACGATCCCTTCGACTTCACCCTCGTGCTGACCCCATGATCCTCGCCACCTTCGCCCTGCTCGCCCCGCCGGCCCTCGCCCAGGCGGCGCCGCCCTCCCCCGCCGAGGTGACCCGCCTCGAGGACGAGCTCGTCAAGCTCGCCCAGCGCAACACCTGGACGGGGGTGGACCGCACCTACCGCCGCCTGCTCGACCACGGCGGGGCCCTGCCGCCGCAGGACCACTACCTCGGCGCCCAGTCGGCCCTGTCGCGCGGCGACACGCTCCTCGCCTGGTACCGCCTGCGCCGCGCCGAGCGCTCGGACCCCGGCATCGACACGCTGCAGCGCGAGGCCCAGGAGGCCGCGACCCGCGAGGTCACCGCCATCGGCGAGCGCTACGGCCTCGTCTCCATCTTCGTCGGCCACGGCGCCGTGCCCGTGCTCTACCGCGACGCCATGCCCTTCGCGCAGCAGGAGCGCGACGCGATCATCGCCGCGCAGCGCATCATCAGCGAGCAGCGCACGTTCCGGGGCTTCCTCCCCGTCGGCAGCTACGCCATCGACGCCGTGAAGTTCGACGTGCAGAGCGACGGCCAGGTCGAGGGCTACCTCGTGGTCGACGCCGGCGACCGCTAGGCCGCGCCGAACCGCTACTCGTCGTCCTCGGGGACGTCGCGCTGGTAGAACGCGAAGGCGCCGAGCGCCCGATCGCGGAAGTCCCCCGGCGGGAAGTGGCTCTCGATCGCGCGCGTCTTCTCGGGGTCGATCGTGCGCGGCGCCAGCATGCGCGCCGCCTGCACCCGCCCCTCGAGCGACGGGAACGCCGCCAGCAGCTTGTCGACGTGGCGCATCTCGAACCAGGAGCGGTTCACGACCTCCGCCAGGCGCTTGAGCTTCTTCTCCTCGTTGCGCTTGCGGATGATGCGGTGCTCGAGCCACTGGTACTGCACGTCGCTGATCGGCGGGCGATCCCCCACCGCGCGGCTCGAGACCTCCCGCTGCACGAAGCGGTGGTTCTCGCAGGCGAACCACAGGGGCTCGCCCGGGCGCAGGATGATGTCGGTCGAGGCCACCACGCGGCCGAAGGCGTCGAGCGCCTCGAGGCGGTGGCCGCCGTCGGCCAGCTGCAGGACGGCCTCGGTGGTCAGGCGCGAGGTGACCTCGCCGTCGACCCGGTAGGTCAGCGGCGCGGGGGACTGGAGCTTGACGGTGCCGGCCCAGGCGGCGGCGAAGGTCCACATCAGCAGCATGCGGGCACTCTACCCCAGGGGCGTCGGACGGGCTCGACGGTGGTGCCCCCACCGTCCGCGCTATAGTGCGCCCCGTGATCTCGACCCTCCTGCCGACGCTCCTCTTCCTCGCCGCCCCCGCCCGCGCCTCCGGCTGCGATCCCAGCGCGCTCGACCAGGCGCTCGACGCCGTCGATCGCGCGTTCGTCGCGTCAGACGACAAGGCCATGGGCGACGCCGTCAAGCTCGTGCGCAAGGCGGTGCGCTGCTACGACGCCCCCGTGCCGCCCGGCACCTGCGCCCGGATCCACCGCGCGCGCGCGCTGGCGGCCTGGCTCGACGGCGAGGAGATCGACGCCGTGGCCTGGCTGCGCGCGATGCTCCACGCCGATCCGCGCACCGAGCTCGCGCCCGACGTGGTCGATCCGCGGCACCGCCTGCGCACCCTGCTGCTGTGGGCGGAGGAGGAGCCCAACAGCTGGACGGAGGGCGCGGGCCACCACTGGCTGCTCGTCGACGGCGTGCGCACGGGCGCGGTGCCCGCCGGGCAGCCCTACGTGGTCCAGCCGCTGCGCGACGACGGCACCGCGCAGCACGCCAAGCTCGTCGACCGGTGGAAGTCCAGGGCGGCGGCGCACCCGCGCGGCCCGGCCAGCGGCGCGTCGATGAGCGGGGAGCGCGGGTGATGCAGTGGGCGGGGGTCGGGCTCGGCGTGGCCACGGCGGGGCTGTACGCCGGCGCCTGGGCGTCGCACGGCGGGTACGAGCGGGCGGTGCTCGCGCAGGACAACGGCGCGATCCAAGTCCCGCCACACGGCGACCAACGCGCTGTCGGTGGGCTTCGTGACGACGGGGCTGCTCGGGGCGGCGGCGCTCGGGGGATCGCTCGCCTTCTAGCGGAGGGACGCGTGGGTCAGGTGGTGGCGAGGAAGCGGGCGGCCGGGCTGCTCGACGAGGCGGCGGCGGCGCTGGAGGCCGAGCCCGAGGGCGCCGTCCCGGCGCGGTGGATCCAGCTGCTGAAGGCCGCGCTCGACGCGCCCGTCGCCGACGCCGGGCCGCTGCTGCGGATCGGCCACGCGCTCGAGGACCAGGGGCGCCACGAGGCCGCCCACGACTTCTTCACCGAGGCCGTGCAGCTGCAGCCCGACTCGCCGCTGACCTGGACCAACCTCGGCGAGATCCGCCGCAAGCTCGGGCGCTGGGAAGACGCGCTCGCGGCCTACGACAAGGCGCTGGGCATCGACCCCGTCTACCTGTGGGCGCTGGCCGGGCGCGGCGAGGCGCTGCGGATGCTGGGCCGCCTCGACGACGCCGTGGTGGCCTTCGGCTCGGCGATCGCGCGGGCGCCCGATCACCTGTTCGCGCTGCAGGGCCTCGCCGCCACCCTGTCGGAGCTCGGCCGCCACCGCGACGCGCTGCCCATCTGGGAGTCGGCGCTCCGCCTGCGCCCCGAGTCGGGCTTCGCGAGCGACGGCCTCGCCCGGTGCCACGACGCGCTCGCCAAGGAGATGGCGTAGCTCGGAAAACTTTACAGTGCCTCGACCGCAACGGTCGCCCTCCGGTGTATCCATGGTTCCTCCGGAGGTCGCCATGCTCACCGCCCACCTGCTGCTCCTCGGCGGATGCAACCACATCACCGGCGCCGACGACCCGTTCGCGCCCGACATCGACCTCCCGGGCCTCGGCACCGGCGACGACGACGACGACGACGACGACGCGACCTCCACCACGGCACCCCAGGATCGCCCGCTGGCCGGCGACCTCACGATGTCGAAGGTCTCGCTGTTCCAGGGGGTCGAGGCCGTCCTGATGGAGGACGGCGACGCGCCGCGCACCTTCGAGATGCCGATCATCGAGGACCGCCCGGGCCAGCTCCGCGTCTTCGTCGACCCCGATCCGAGCTTCGACCGCCGCCGCGTCACCGCGGTGCTGACGATCACGGCCGGCGGCGACGAGGAGACGTTCGAGGAGACGCTCGACGTCCGCGGCCCGTCCCGGGTCGAGGATCCCGGCACCACCTTCGACTTCGACCTCGACGGCAGCCTGTTCGCCCGCGACACCGAGATGCACGTCGAGCTCGTCGAGGAGAAGCCGAACGGCCCCGGCGGCGGCACCGAGCGCAAGGCGGTGTGGGACTCCGCGGCCCTCGGCGGGCTCGACCTCGACACCACCGACGTGCTGCGCATCGTGCTCGTCCCGGTCCGCTACAACGCCGACGGCTCGGGGCGCCTGCCCGACACGAGCCCCGCCCAGCTGCAGCGCATCGAGGACTTCGTGATGGGCGTCTACCCGGCCACCTCCGTCGAGGTGTCCGTCCACGCGCCGTTCGACTGGAACCAGCCCATCGGCGCGACGAGCTCGAGCCAGTGGTCGGCCATCCTCTCCGAGATGAACGACCTGCGCGATCGCGCCAACGAGCCGCCGAACACCTACTACTACGGGCTGTTCGAGCCCACGTCGTCGATCTACACCTACTGCGGCAGCGGGTGCATCGCCGGCCTGTCGCTGCTCGCCTACAACGCGAGCGACCCCTACTTCCGCGCGTCGGTCGGCATCGGCTGGACGGGCGACGTGACCGCCGAGACGCTCGGCCACGAGGTCGGCCACGCCCACGGCCGCGACCACGCCCCCGGCGGCGTCACCGGCGACCGCAACTACCCGTACCCGAACGCGCGGCTCGGGGCGTGGGGCTTCTCGGTGGTCGACCAGGAGCAGTACGATCCCGACCGCAACTACGACATGATGTCGTACTGCTCGCCCGTGGGTCAGCGACTACAACATGTGGCACCTGTACGACCGCATGCACCGTGGCGTCGCAGCGGGTGGCGGCGCCCGTCGCGCGCACGGCCCTGCAGGTGGTCGACGGCGTCGCGGTGCCGATGCGCCCGGTGGCGCTGTCGTCGACCGAGGCGCGCCCCGGGCCACCGTCGCCCTGTACGACGCCGACGGCGCGCCCGCGGGCACCGCCACCGCCGCCTGGTTCCCGTACGACCACATCGACGGCGGGATGATCGCCCTGGACGAGGAGCTGCCCGAGGGCTGGACGGCCCAGCTGGTGTCGCTGCCCGAGCCGTAGTACCCTCGTCGGGCCGGACCGTCCGCTCGGGTGCGCGTGACGGCCTCGGGAGACGACCACGTGCGCGCCGTCCTTGCTGTCCCGCTGCTGCTGTCGCTCGCCTGCCACCGCGACGACGAAGACCCCACCGACACCTCGCCCGCCGCGCCGCCGCTCGCGGTGCGGCCCGAGAACCCGAGCTGCCTGGCCCCCGCTCGGCCGCCCACCGGCGCCGACGTGCGGCTCACGCGGCTGTTCCCCGAGCTGTCGTTCCGCCAGGCCACCCTCGCGGTGCAGCCGCCGGGCGATCCCGACCACTGGTGGGTGCTGGAGCAGCGCGGCGTGATCGTCCGCTTCGACGCCCGCACCGGCGAGGCGCCCGAGGTGGTGGTCGACCTGACCGACCGCGTCGAGGACAGCGCCAACGAGGGTGGGCTGCTGGGCCTCGCCTTCGACCCGGCCTACGCCGACAACGGCGAGGTCGTCGTCTCCTACACCGCCCCGTCGAACCCGCTGCGGTCGACGATCTCGACGTTCCGCACGACCGACGGCGGCGCGACCCTCGACAAGGGCACAGAAGCCGTCCTGCTCACGCTCGAGCAGCCCTACAACAACCACAACGGCGGCAACGTGGCGTTCGGCCACGACGGCATGCTGTACATCGGCTTCGGCGACGGCGGGTCGGCCGGCGACCCGCAGGGCAACGGGCAGAACAAGGACGTGCTGTTCGGCAAGATCCTGCGCATCGACGTCCACGGGGCAGCCCCTACGGCATCCCGCCCGACAACCCGTTCGCGGCGGGCGGCGGGCGGCCCGAGATCTACGCCTGGGGCCTGCGCAACCCGTGGCGGTTCAGCGTCGACCCGGCGAGCGGCGACCTGTGGGTCGGCGACGTGGGGCAGGATGCCGTCGAGGAGATCGACGTCGTGCGGCGCGGCGGGAACTACGGCTGGAAGATCATGGAGGGCGACCGCTGCTACGGCGCGGCCGAGTGCGACCCCACCGGGCTCACGCTCCCCGTCGCCGTCACCACCCACGACGACGGCGACGCCAGCGTCACGGGCGGCGTGGTCTACGCGGGGCAGGCCCTGCCGAGCCTCCAGGGCACCTACGTCTTCGCGGACTACGGCTCGGGGCGGCTGTACGGCCTGGTCGCCGACCCCGTCAGCGGCGAGCAGAGCGTGCAGACGCTGCTCGAGACGGGCCTGTCGGTCGTGCACATCGGCACCGACGCCGCCGGCGAGCTCGTCCTCGTCGACCGCAACACGGGGCTGTACCGGGTGGACCCGGCCGGCCCCGCGCCCGCCGTCGTGTTCCCGGAGCGCCTGTCGGAGACGGGCTGCTTCGACGCGGCCGACCCGAACCAGCCGCTGCCCATGCTCATCGGCTACGACGTGGCGCACCCCTTCTGGTCCGACGCCGCCGGGAAGGCCCGCTGGCTCGCCATCCCCGACGGCACCGCCATCACCGTCGACGACCGGGGCGAGCTGGTGCTGCCCATCGGCTCCGTCGCGGTGAAGGAGTTCACCATCGGCCAGCGCAAGGTCGAGACGCGGCTGCTCGTCCGCCACGCCGACGGCGCCTGGGCCGGCTACACCTACGCCTGGGACGACGCCGGCAGCGACGCCGTCCTGCTCGCCGCCGGCGGCGAGGCGCTCGGCGGCGCCTGGGCCATCCCGAGCCGCCAGCAGTGCCTGCAGTGCCACACCCTCGCCACGGGCGGCTCCCTCGGCCTGTCGCTGCAGCAGCTCGACGTGGTCGGCCCCCGCGGCGACAACCAGGTCGACGAGCTCGAGCGGCTCGGCATGCTCGACCGCGCCGGCGCCCCGCGGCCGGGCCCCTTCCCCCCGCTCGACGGCGACGCGCCGGTCGAGCAGCGCGCCCGCACCTACCTCGACGTGAACTGCAGCTTCTGCCACTTCGAGGGCGGCACGGGCGGCGGCCAGCTCGACCTGCGCCACGACGTGCCGCTGGCGCAGACCGGCCTGTGCGAGCCGCCGCAGGAGGGCGACCTCGGGCTCGACGCGCCGCGCATCGTGACCCCCGGCGACCCGGCGCAGTCCGTGCTGTCGCTGCGGATCCGCTCGCGCGACGCCGTCGGCATGCCGCCGCTGGCGTCGGTGCTGGTCGACGAGGTCGGCGCCGACCTCGTCGACGCCTGGATCACGGAGCTCGCGAGCTGTCCGTGACCCGGTCGTCCTCCGGGACGGGCGCGATGCGCAGCTCGCCGCCGTTCCGCAGGATCACCTCGGCCACGAGCCCCGCCACCGCCGCGGCGAGCCCGGTGCAGAAGCGGGCCCGCGCGGGGCCGGCGAAGTCCGGGAACTGCGCCACGAGCGCGTTGCAGACGACGGCGTCGCCGGCGGCCCCGCGGTCGACCCGGCCCCGCCAGCGCGCCTCGTACTCGGTGGCCGCCGCCCGCAGCGGCTCGGTGACGGCGCCGCTCGGATCGGGGTCGCCGAACCACTGGCCCAGCACGAGCCGCCCGCTCACGACCACGCCGCACTCGCCGCAGCCGGTGATGCCGCCCCGCCGCAGCGCCTGGTAGGGCGCGGTCGGCAGGCCGAACGTCTCGGCCATGGCGACGCCGCAGGAGCGGTGCCGCACCAGGCGCCCCTCGTAGAGCACCTCCGCCTTGCGCTGCGCCGCCGCGACGGTCTGGCGCTCGAGCTCGGTCAGCGCACGATCCCAGTCGCCCACCCCGCCTCCTTACAGCACGGTTACCCTGCGGCCGCGCCGGGGACGGTATCCCGGAGGCGGGAGGTCGGATGCGGCGGAGGCTCCTGGGCGCGGTGGTGGTGACGGCGGCGACGGTGCTCGCGTGCGGCTCGGGGCCCGGCTGGGACGTGAGCTCGGTGCGCGGCAAGGCGGTGGTCTCGCCGCCGGACCTCCCCGCACCGGCGTACGAGGTGGCGCCCGATCGCGCGCTCGTCTCCGTCGCCGTGCGGGCGCGGGCGGACGACCGCGCCGCGGCGGGCCAGCGGCTCCGGACGGCGCTCGACCGGGTGACCGGCGGCGGCAGCGAGGCCGGGTGCACCGTGGAGATCGCCGACTACGCGCCGCCGTCCCCCGCCAGCGACGGCGTGCGCGCGATGGCCGCGCTCGTGGCCGACGTGCCCCTCGCCGAGGTCGGCACGGTCCGCGAGCGCATGGACCGGCTGGACGCTTGCCTCGACGCGATCGCCCAGGTCCAGCTCGACGACGTCGACGTCACGATCGGGGATCCCGTGCCGCGGGTCGACCACCCCGAGGCCCACTACGCCGCGCTGGCCGACGCGTTCGCCGCCGCGGGCGCGCGCGCGGCCACCGTCGCCGGCGCGCACCCCGAGGATCGGCGGTGCGTGCCCACCGGCGAGGTGCTGGTCGGCCAGGGGCGGCTGTCGGGCGTGGCGCTGTCGCTCGACCTGTCGTGCCACGTGGCGACGGCTGCGGCCGGGGGCGCCTGAGACAGCCGCGATACCGCCGCCCCGCTCAAGCCCGCCCGGGCGCGGCCGACAGGCTGGACATGGCGGCTCCCCACGACCCCGATCCGATCGAAGCGCAGGTCCTGCGGTGGTTCCGCGACCAGGACGTGGACCACCCGGCCGTGCGGATCCTGTTCGAGGTCGCCGTCGAGCGCCGGCGCGCGCGCACGGTGGCCGAGGGGTCGTCCCGGTCGACCCCGCGCTCGGGAGGCCACCATGATCGGTAGCGTCGTCCAGCCGCTGTACGACCCGATCGTGCGCGCCCAGCTCGACACCATCGTGGCGGACGCGCCGCGCCTCGGCGCGCTCCCCGCGGCCTACCACCGCCTGTCGGAGGTCCTGCAGGACCCGGCCGCGAACGCCCAGCACATCGCCGCCGCCGTCCGCCTCGACCCGGACCTCACCGCCCGGCTGCTGCGGCTCGTCAACACGGCCGCGATCCGGCCCCCGCGGCCCATCGACACGGTCTCGCAGGCGGCGATGCGCATCGGCACGGTGCAGCTGCAGCAGCTCGCCCTGGCGACCTCGGTGGTGCGCATGTTCCGCGGCATGCCCGAGCACCTGCTCGACATGGCCTCGTTCTGGACGCACTCGGTGGCCGTGGGCCTCGGCACCCACCTGCTCGGCCGGGCGCTCGGCTACCGCAGCACCGAGTCGATGTTCGTCTCCGGGCTGCTGCACGACGTGGGCACGCTGCTGCTGTGCACCGTGAAGCCGCGCGAGGTCCGCAACGTGCTCATCGAGACGGAGAACCGCGGGCTGCCGCACTACGTCGTGGAGCAGCAGATCCTCGGCTACTCCCACGCCGACGCCGGCGCCGTGCTGCTCGAGTCCTGGAACCTGCCGCGCCGCGTGGTCGACGTGGCGGCCTGGCACCATCGGCTCAGCGACGCCGCCCCGCCCGACCGCTCGCTCATCGATCTGGTCCACGTGGCCGACGTCATCGCGACCAGCCTGTCCATCGGCAACGGCGGCGAGCGCGCCGCCCACGCGCTCGACCCCGAGGTCTGGCGGCGGACGCGGCTCACGACGAGCCAGCTGCACACCGTCATCCGCGACCTCGACGCCCAGATCCTGGAGGTCGTCGAGGCCCTCCTCGACGGATAGCCAGCGTCGACCGTCACCGAGCGTCACGCACGGCGCCGCGCGCCGCGGACTACATACAGGGGCATGCTCACCCTGCTGCCCGCCCTCCTCGGCGCTGCGCCGGCCGCCGCCGCCCCCGCCCTCCAGGACGAGATCGCGCGCGTCCTGCAGACGTGCTCGGCGGCGAAGTACCCCCTGCCCGCGATCACCGCCGAGCAGCGCGCCGAGCTCGATCGCTCCGAGGTGGTGCGCATCGTCCACCACGCCGACGACCCCGAGGCGCCCTCCACCGCCGTCGGCATCGCGCTGCTCGAGGCCGACCGCAACGCGCTGTGGATCGCCGCGCAGGACCCGCACGCCCAGGTCGACCCGTCGCTCACCGAGTTCGTCGTGGAGTGGCTCGGGGTCGACGACGCGCTGTGGTACGGCTACCTCGACCTGCCCCGCCCGATCCGCGACCGCCAGTGGGTGGTCTCGTCGGGCAACAACCACCCGCTGGCGCGCAAGACGGGCGACCTGTGCTGGGAGCACAAGTGGACGCTCGTGAGCGACGGGCTGCCGCGCGCCCGCGCCATGGTGGCCGACGGCGGCATCGGCGGGCTGACGGTGGAGCAGCTCGACTCGGCGGTCTACACGCCCGTCAACCGCGGCGCCTGGCTCATGGCGCCGCTGTCGGACGGGCGCACGCTGGTGGCCTACCAGGCGACGAGCGTGGTCGGCGGCGCGATCCCGGACTGGCTCGTGCTGCAGCTCACGATGTCGCGGCTGCAGTCGGTGCTCGACGACCTCGAGGCGCGCGCGCAGCACTGGTCGCCGTCGCACTACACGGCGGCGCACGCCGCGGTGCCGGGCGGGGCGGGCGAGCCCATCCCCCGCTTCGGCGGCGCGGCCGCAGCCGCCCCGTAGCCCCTCAGTAGCTGTTCGCGAGGACCAGCTGCAGCGCGAACAGCACCCCGCCGGCGCACAGGCCGAGCGCCCACTGCAGCACCATCCCGACGATGGCGCCGGTGATCGTCTTCTGGCCCTGCAGCACGAAGGCGATGATCACGCCGACGCAGCCCAGCACCAGCCCCATCAGGATCCCGAGGAGCATGCTCCCCTGGTTCTCATTTTCCATCGCACCCCCCTCGTGGTTCCGACGCGCCCGTATATCCGGTGGGACGATACGCGGGGCGCGGAGGCGGAGCGTGGCGAGCAGCGACGGCGCGGACACGATCATCGTCGGGGCGGGCCTCGCGGGCGCGGGCCTCGCCTGGCACCTGGCGGGGCAGCGGCGCATCGTGGTGGAGCGCGCGGCGGCGCCGGGGGCGGAGGCGAGCCGCGACGGCGTCGGGATGGTGCGGCGCCTCGCCGAGGATCCCGTCGAGCGCGCGCTGGCGCTGCGCACCTCGGCCTGGCTGCGCGAGCTGCCCGGCGAGGACTGGCCCGCGCCGCCGGTGCGGCAGACGGGCGCGGTGGTGGCCGCGGCGTGGGACCCGACCTGGCTCGCGGACCCGGTGGCGCACCTGCGGGCGCGCGGCGTGCGGGTCGAGGCGCTCGACGACCCCGGCGAGGCGGCGCCGATCGCGCGGGGGGCGCGCCTGGCCCGGGCCTGGTGGGTCCCCGACGAGCTGCTGGTCGATCCGCCGGCGCTGCTGGCCGGCTTCGTGCGCGGCGCGGTGCGCACGGGCGCGGATCTGCGCTGCGGCGTGCAGGCGCTGGCGCTGCTGACGGAGGGCGACCGCGTGGTGGGGCTGCGCACCGACCGCGGCGACCTGCGCGCCGACCGGGTGGTGCTGGCGGCCGGCGCCTGGACCTCGGCGCTCGCCCGCACGGCCGGGCTCGAGCGCCCGCTGTTCCCGCTGCGGCGCTCCGTCCTGCGCGCCGAGGTCGCCCCCGAGGCCGGCGCGCCCTGGGTGTGGGTGGACGACGCGGGGCTGTACGCCCGCCCCACCGACGCCGCCTGGTGGGTCTCCTCGTGCGACGAGGCGATCGACTGGCCGCCCGGCTTCCCCTCCCGCGGATCCGCCGACGGCGACGCGCTCGACCGCGCGCGCACCCGCATCGGCGCCCTGCTGCCCGGCCTGCGCGGCGCGACGCTCGCGGCGGGCTGGTCCGGCCTGCGGACCTTCGCCCCGGATCGGCGGCCCGTGCTCGGCCCCGACCCCGAGCGCCCCGGGCTGTGGTGGCTCGCGGGGCTCGGCGGCTCCGGCGTGACCTGCGGCGCGGCGGCGGCGGCGGTGGTGGCGGACTGGATCCGCGGCGACGCGCCGGCGTGGCTGCCGCAGCCGCTCGTCTCCCCGGCCCGGGCGATGCCGCGGCGGTGGCCCATCCGCCCCGACGGCGCCGTCGACGGCTCGTCGCTGGTGGGCGGGACGCTGCCGTCGGTCAAGACGGCGTGAGGTTCGGCGCGGCGCCGGAACCGCGGGGGGCGACCAGGTACTGAGGGCCCCGGAGGTGCGATGCGGCTCCCCGCCCTGGTCTTCGCTGCCACGCTGTCCGTCCCCGCCCTGGCCGGGCCCGCCCCCGAGACGATCGCCGTCGATCGGGCGCAGGAGGCCCTCGCTGCCGGGGATCCGCGCGCCGCCGCGCGGATCCTCGAGGGCGCGCTCCCGGAGGTGGAGCGCGCCGGCGATCCCGACGCGACGAGCCGCGTGCGCTGCCTGCTCGGCGCCGCCCAGCTGCGGGCGGGGAGCCCCCGCGCCGCGGAGCGCACGCTCGAGGTCGTGCCGCTCGACACCGCGTGCGGCCGGCGCGCCGGCTTCCTGCGGGCCGAGGCCATGGCAGCCGACGAGCGGGCCGACGAGGCCGCCGCGCTGTACGAGTCGCTCGGGGCGGTGCCGCTCGGCGACGACCGCGACGGCGAGTCCGCGGAGGCGCTCGTCCGGCTGGCCCGGCGCGTGCTGGAGCAGCCCGATCGCGGCGACGACGTCGGGCGGCAGCTGTTCTCCGCCGCCCTCGGGCTCCGGCTCGACCCGCACCACGCCGCGACGCTGGCCCGCGAGCTCGCCGACCGCGCGGAGGACGGCCGCCAGGAGGACGCCGCCGCCTGCACCGCCCGGGTGGCCTCGCTGGCCGAGGGCGACGTCCGTGCCGACCGGCTCGCCGCCGCCCGCGTCTGCAACCGCTACGACGCACGGCTGCTCCTGACGACGCTGCCCGACACCGACGCCGACGCCACCTGGCTGCGCGGCGCGGTGGCCGCCGACGAGCGCGCCGCCGACCGGCTGCGCGAGGTCGCCATCGACCGGACCCCGGCCGGCGAGCGCCGCGACGAGCGCCGCCGCGAGGCGGCCCTGGCTTCGCGGCGCGCCACGAGCTGTCGGCCCTGCCGTGGCTCGAGGCCGACGGCTCGGCCGACGCGCTGGCCGCCCAGGCGCAGCTGCTCGCCGACGCCGGGCGCGACGATGAGGCGCTCGCCGCCCTCGGCGCCCACCTGGAGCGCTTCCCCGCCGATCCGCGCCACGCCGCGATCGCCGAGCAGCGCGCCGCCGTGCCCTGGCGCTGGCGCGGGCCGCCCCTGCGGGCAGCGACGCCGCGCTGGCCCGCTACGACGAGGTCCTGGCCCGCCACCCCGAGACGTCGGTGGCGCCGACCGCGGCCTACGAGGCAGCACTGTGTGCGCGCGCCGCGGGCGACGCCGACGGCGCGGCGCGCCGGTGGACGAGGCTCGCCGCGCTGGGCCCGGCACGGCCGACGCCGAGCGGGCCGTCGCCGCGCTGGCGCGCCAGCAGGCCTTCGACGCCGGCGACCTCGAGGGCGCGCGGGCGCGCTGCGGCGCCGCAGCGAGGACACGGCGCCGCCACCGTCGAGCCTCGACCGGTCGACGAGCCCGCGCCAGGATCGCGTCGCCGGGCCGCCAGGCGCGACGGCCCGTGGTGCGGATCGGCGCGCGGAACCTGGACACGCCTCGAGCTGCGCGTCCACCGCATCGATCCCGAGGCCTTCGTGCGCCGGCGGGCAGCTCGACGACCTTCGGAGACGCTCGACGTCGCCGCCATCGCCCCGGACCGCACGCTGCCGGTCACCGTGCCGAGCACGCCGCCGGCGCCGACACCGCCTTCGACGTGCCCGTGCCGGTGGGGCCCGGCCTGTACTCGATCACCGCCGCGTCCGCCGAGGAGGAGGCCCGGGCGCTGCTGCTGGTGTCGGACCTGGCGGTGGTGGCGCGGACGGTGGGCACCGACGTCGCCGTGGCCAGCTTCGACGCCGACGGCGACCCGGTCGGGCGCGCCCGCGTGCTGGTGGTGCAGCAGGGCGAGGTGGTCGAGGGCCAGACCGACGGCAGCGGCCTGTGGACGGGACAGGTGCCCGGCGAGGGCGAGCTCGTCGTGCTCGCGGAGCGCGGCGGCAGCTGGGCGCTCGCCGAGGTCGCGGCGCAGGGCGAGCAGCAGCCCGTGCCGGCCTACGTCGACGCGAGCTCGAACGCCGGGTGGTGCTCCCGGGCGACACCGTCGGGGTGCGCGCCGTGGCCCGCGACGCCACGGGCGAGCCCGTCACCGGCACCTGGACGGTGTGGGTGGACGGCGGGGAGCCCGTCGAGGTGGCGAGCGACCGCCGCGGCGTGCTGGTGGCCGACCTGCTGGTGCCGGAGCTCGACGTCGACAGCTTCTCGGGCGGCTTGCCGCTCCGCCAGGCGAAGACGGTGTACGCGGTCGCGCCCGGCAGCCTGGAGCCCGTCGAGCTCGGCACCATCGAGCGGGCGCCGCGCGACCCCGGCGGGCGGAGCCCGATCGGCCTCGACGGCGAAGACGCCGTGTTCCGCGTGGTCGACGCCGAGGGCGCGCCCGTCGGCGTGGTCGGTGGCGCTCGAGGAGCGCCTCGCCGAGACCGATCGCGCGGCGAGGTGCGCTTCGCCGGGCCGCCCGCGGGGGTGCCCTGGGTCGCCTTCGCCTGGGTGGCGGGCACGAACGGAGTTCCGTGCGGCTCGCCCGCCACGAGGACCAGCCGCGGGCCGCCCTGCGGCTCGCGCTGCCCGACCGCGTGCGCCCCGGGCGCCGGTGGCGGCGGCGGCCGTCTCGATCCACCGACCAGCGCGGCGATCTGGTGCCCGGCCACGTCCAGGTGGTCGTCTCCCGGCAGATCGCGCCCGGAGAGCCGCCGAGCCGCCCGCCGACCTGTGTCCGAGCCGCAGACGGGGCTCGGCGGCTGGGTCCGCTGACGGGCGCCGCCCCGAGGCCCCCGTCGCCGCCTACGCGCCCCAGTGGCGCACCGAGGTCGACGTGGACGGCCTCACCGACGTGGCGCTCCCCGAGCTGCCCGCCGGGCGCTGGCGGGTCGAGGCCATCGGGACCGACGGCTGGCTGTCCACCGTCACCGCGACGCTCGACGTGACCGCCGACGGGCTGCGGCTGCTGGGCGCGCGCGACGCGGGCCTCGGCGACCGGCTCCGGCTGGCCCCCGAGGGGCGCGCCGGCGCTGCTCACCGCCGAGCACGGCCACCTGCTGGGCCGCCGTGCAGCGGGACGGGCAGCGGGTGGAGGTCCCCGTGGGGGCGGACTGGAGCGGCCTGGTCACGCTCGCCGCCACGTCCCCCGACGGGCAGGTCGCGGCGCAGGAGGTGCGGGCCGATCCGACGCTCGACGTGCACCTCGAGGTGACCGTGGGCGACGACGGCGCCGCGGCGGCGCTGCGGGCGGTGGTGACCGACCGCGCGGGCCGTCCTGTCGCCGCCAACGTCTCGCTCGCCGCCTGGGACGTGCGGCTCAGAGGGGCCGCCCGGAGCGGCTCGAGCCCGTCGAGCCGCTGGGCTGGGCGGGCAGCAGGGCGCCATCGGCGCCGACCTGTGGAGCGGGGCGCTCGGCGAGCCCATCGCCCCGGCGCTGCTCGCCGAGGCCGCGCGGGCGCGGGAGCAGGAGCGCGCGCGGATGGCGACCGAGAGCGGGCTGCTGTCCGACAACGCGCTCGCCGAGGCGATGCTGTCGGGCGAGGTGGGCTACGGGGTCGGTATGGGCGGCCTCGGCATGCGCGGCTCGGGCTCGGGCGGCGGCGCCAGCGGCTACGGCCGCGGTGCGGCGGGGTCGTCGGCGGCACGAGCAGCCGCTCCGGCCTGCCGGGCGTGCGCGAGCGCGTCCTGTGGCAGGTCTCCGACGCCGGCGCCGACGGGGCCGTGTCGGGCCGGATCGCGGGCCGCCCGCGCAGTACCGGGTGCGCGTCACGGCGCTGTCCGGGGGCACGGTCGGGCTCGCGGAGACGGTGGTGGACCTGACGCAGCGCGTGTGGTGGCGGATCGCGTCGCCGGCGCCGGGTGTGCCGGGCGACGAGGCCGCGCCGCTCGTGACGGTGGTGAACGGCAGCGACGCCGAGGCGCCGATCGCGGTCGCCGTGGACGGCGTCGAGGTGGCGCCGCCGGTGGCGCTGGGCCCCGGCGAGGTGCGGACGGTGACGGCCGCACCTGTCGCCGCGGGCGAGGCCCGGACGCTCACGCTGCGCCGCGGCGGCAGGACCTCGCGACCGCCCGGTGGGCGTTCCCGCTGCGGGCGGGCGCGCCGGACCCCGACGGGCCGCTCGTCGTCTGGGCGTCGGGCCCCGGTGGCGCAGCGCCGCTGGCCGAGATCGCCCTGCGCGACGACCCCGCGGTGGTGCAGGCGCCGTGGCGGGCCGCCGTGGCCGGCCGCGCCGCGCTCGCCGCGCTGGAGACGGCGGACGATCCGGCGGCTGCGCGAGGCCGTCGCGCGGGCCCAGAGCGTCGTCCGCCAGGATCGGCGGGACGCCGGCCCAGGCGGCGCAGGCGCTGCGGTTCCTGGCCGGAGGCGCGCCGCGCGGCTTCCCGTGGCTGCTGCCACGATCGAGCAGCAGGCCGCGCGGGTGGGCGCCCCAGACGGCGGAGGAGCGCGGTGTGGCCCTCGCCCGGCTGGAGGCCGGCCTCGACGTCGACCGCAACCTGGTCTCGCTGCTGAGGCGGACGGGGACGTACCCGAGGTCGCGGCGGCGCGGATCGCGCTGGTCGGGCCGCGGACGCCGCGCCGTCGGGTGCAGGCGCCGCAGGCGCCGCGGCGCGAGCGCTCCCGAGGCCGACGTCGCGGCCCTGCGCGCGGCGGCCGCCGCCGCCGGGGACCCGGCCGCCCGTGGATCACGGCCGTCGGCGGACGCCGCGCCGCGCCGTCGGCGGGCGCGCCGGGCGTGCACGTCGCGCTCGCGGACGCCCTGGTGTGCCGCCCGGCGCCTGGTCGTGGCGCGCCGCCAGCCCCGGCGCCGACGGCGAGCGCACCGCCGACGCCCACCGCATCCCCACGGGCGCCGACGGGCGCCCCGTCGCGGCGGCGGCGCAGGGCGCCCCGTGCGACCCCTGCCGCCTGCGGGTGGGCGAGCGCCTGGTGGTGCCGGGCATCGACCTCGAGGCGGGGCCCACCGGGCTCGCGCTCGAGTGGGCCGACCGCGGGATGCCGCGCCTGCGCGCGACGGTCCCCGGCCGCTTCACGGTGACCGGGCTGCGCACGGCCGAGGATCGGCCGGCCGCGCCGATCACCGTCGAGGTCGCCGCCGACGGTGACGCCTCGCCGCTGGCGCCCGCCGTGGCCGTCGCCGTCGCGCGGGAGGCGGTCGCCGCCGGCCGCCACCCGGCCCTGCCCGCGCTCGATCCGCCCCACTCGCGCGCCATCGCCGGCCTCGCCCTGCAGGACGCGCTCCAGCTCGGCGACGACCCGCGCATCGCCAGCGCCTTCCGCACGCTCGCGTCCATCGACCCGGGCGCCGAGGTGTCGCTGGGCGACGTCGCCCGAGCGGCCCACGCGCTGCGCACCACGGGCGACCCGGAGGGCGCGATCCGCGCCTGGCGCGCCGGGCTCGACGCGGCGTTCGCCGCCGAGGCCTCCGGCGTGAGCGCTGTGGAGGGCATCTCCGGGCCCCTGGTCGCCGTGCAGCGCGTCCGCGAGGCCGCCCTGCGCTACCCCGACGGCCCCGCCACCGGCGAGGCGCTGTACCTGCTCCCGGCGCAGCTGCTCGCCCTCGCCGACGGCGGCGACGTCCCCGTCGGCTTCACCGCCACCGACGTCCGCCTCACGGCCGCGGCGTGGGACCGCGAGTTCCTGGCGACGTACCCCGAGCACCCCCGCGCCGTGCCCGCCGGGCTGCGGCTCGCGCGGAACCTGCTGTCCATCGGCGCCCCCCGGCCCGCGGCCGCGTGGGCGGCGCGGGTGCGTGCGTCGAACCCCGACGCCGCGCTGGTGGACGGGCTCGTCTACCTCGAGGCCCTGTCCCGCAGCGAGAGCGGCGACGGCACCGTCGCCGAGCGCCTGCTGGTGCGGCTGCTCGACGCCCCCTTCCCCGGCCCCGACGGCGTGCCCGCGCCCTCCGTCCACCGGGACGACGCGCAGCTCGTCCTGGGGCGCCTGTACGAGGCCGACGGCCAGGTCGAGCGCGCGCTCGCCGCCTACGCCCTCGCCAGCGACCGCCCCGAGGCCCAGCGCGCCCGCCTGGCGCTGCAGACCCCCGGCCTGGAGGCGCCGGAGGTGGTGCGGCTCGGCATGGGCGAGCCGGCGACCCTGGCGCTGCAGGTGACCAACCTCGACCAGCTGCGCATCCGCGCCTACGCCGTCGACCTGCGCACCCTGTTCCTGCGCGACGGCGGCCTGTCCGCCGCCCACGACGTGGCCGTGGCCGGCGTGTCGCCCGCCTGGTCGGGCGAGCGCCCCGTCGACGTGGGCGTCTTCCCCGCGACCCGCCGGATCACGCTGCCGCTGCAGGGGCCGGGCGCCTGGCTCGTCCAGCTCGAGGGGCACGGCATCGTGCGCTCGGTGCTGGTGGTGCGCTCGGCGCTGGCGCTCGCCGCCACCGACGGCGCGCAGGGGCGGCGGGTCGCCGTCCGGCGCAGCGGCGTGGCAGCGCCGGCGGTGGAGGTGCGGGCCCTGGTCGGCGGCGCCATCACCCCGGCCGTCACCGACGTGCGCGGCGTGGCGGAGGTGCCCTCGGGCGCCGCGGTGCTGGCCTGGGACGGGCCGCACTGGGCGTTCACCGACCCCGACGGCCCGGCGCAGGGCCAGGTCGGCATGCAGGGCGGCAACCCCGCCGACGAGCGCGGCCTCGGCCCGCTGCTCGACCAGCTCGACCAGAGTCTGGGCGCGCAGCAGGCCGAGGACACCGAGCGCGACCGGCAGACCTTCGAGGGCGCCGCCGAGACCCTGCGCCTCGACGCGCTCTGAGCGGCCCCTCAGAACCCGAGCGACAGCGTCGCCAGCAGGGAGCGGCCCTGCTGGGGCATCGTCCGGAACGGGAAGGTGTCGGTGAGCGGCTGGCTGTACTGCATGTCGAAGAGGTTGTAGACGCCGATGGCGTAGGAGAAGCGGCGCTCGGGCACCGAGCCCGACAGCACCAGATCGCTCACCACCGCCCAGCCGGTGGTGTCGTCGCGCGTCAGGTCGATGCGGCGCGGCGCCTCGAGCGAGTTGCGCAGCGCCACGCGCGCCATGCTGCCCGCCACGGGGATCACGACCTTGGTGCCGGCGTTGTGGGTCGGCACGTTCGGCACGACCTGCAGCGAGTCGGCGTACCGCGAGTCGAGCCAGCTGTAGAAGGCGCTGGCCATCCAGCCGCCCTTGAACGCCCGACGCACCTCGGCGTCGACCCCGGCGATGCGGATGGCCTCGCCGCTGTTCGCGTACTGCACGGCGCCGCCGGGGACGCTGCGCGTCTCGACCACGTTCTGGGCGAGGCTGCCGTGCCCGGCGACCAGCCCGGTCCACGCCTCGTCGAAGGCGTGGCTCAGCTCGAGCTCCCCCGACCAGACCGTCTCGGGCAGGAGCTTGCCGGGCAGCTCCTGGATGCCGGGGATGTTGTAGTAGAGCTCGTAGATGCTCGGCGCACGGAAGGCGCGCCCGGCCATCAGCTTGACCACGTCGCGCCGGCTCGGCAGGAGGACCAGCGAGGCCCGCGGCGACACGGCGAAGCCGAAGGTCGACCAGTAGTCGATGCGCGCGCCGCCCGTCAGCCGGACGGCGTCGACCGGGTTCAGCGCCATCAGCCCGTACACGGCGGCGATGCCGTAGGGGCGCTCCTCGTCGAGGTAGTTGTCGACAGGCGCGTCGGGCGGCCGGTCCTCTCCGTACAGGTCGATCTCCGGGCTGACCTCGCCCGTCACGCCGACCTGGAGCCCGAAGACGTCGCCGGGATCGTAGACGACCCGGGCCTCGGCGCCGATCGAGTTGCCGTAGTACTTCTCGTAGTTGAGGTACCGGCCGCCGTACGCCCCGATCCCCTCGTAGACGTACCGGTTCCCGTACACCCGGGTGAGCAGCCTTGTCGAATCGGAAAGAGACGGCTCGTACCGCAGCTCCAGCAGGGTGCGGTTGTCGATCCAGTAGTTGCGGTCGGCCGCGTCGAGCCGGACGCCGAACGCGCCGGTCGGGAAGTGGAGGGTGCGCCCGCCGTGGTACCACTGGAACACCGCGTCCCGGAACCACAGCCGGCCGGTCGTGGTCGCCGCCGTGAACGAGTCGAAGGCGTGCAGCGTGGTGGGCGGGTTCGCCGGGCCGCGCGGGTCGACCTCGACCTCGCGTCCGTCCGAGGTGGCACCCGACACCATGGCGTACAGGCCGGCGTCTTCGCCGAAGTTCTGGTGCGTGGCGGCAGTGCCGCGCATCACGTGGTTGTCGAAGGCGCCCACGGCGACGGTGGTGCGCTCGGGCGAACGCCGCGGCTCGGGCACCAGGTTCACCACCCCGGACACCGCACCCGTACCATACAGGATGGAGCCCGGCCCCCGCACGATCTCGATCCGATCGATCCCCTCGAGATCGGTGCGGCCGGCGTAGCCGATGAACGACTGGTACAGGATGTTGTCGTTGAGCACGGCCCCATCGGAGAGGATCAGCAGGCGGTTCCCGAAGTCGTTGGCCTGCCCGAGGCCGCGGACGGCCGCGGAGCCGTAGATGGAGTCGTAGGTGAGCGCGAAGCCGCGCACGCCGCGCAGCGCGCTGTAGATGGTCGGATAGCGGAAGGCCTCGATCTCCTCGCGGCCGATGATGGTGACCGACGAGGGCGCGAGCTGGGCGCGCTCGGACCGGCGGCTGACGGCCGTGATCTCGTTGCTGGCGACGAGCTCGAGGTCGTCGAGGACGACCTGCTCGTCCGTCGCGATGTCGACCTGCGTCTCGACCGCGGCGTACCCCGGGCGCGACACGCGCACCGTGCGGGTGCCCACGGGCAGCTGGACGACGGCCGGCGTGAACCCGACCGCCTCGCCGTCGACCTCCACCAGCGCGCCGCGCTCGGAGGCGTCGACGAGCAGCGAGCCGGTGTTGGGCTGCAGCTCGACCGCGGTCACCACCTCCTCGTCGGCGACCACGTCGACCTGGCGCACGGCGTCGCGGTGGCCGTCCTTGTGGACGTACAGGACCCAGGTGCCGGGCGGCAGCTGCGCCTGGCAGGGCGTCTCGCACAGCGCCTCGCCCTCGGGCGAGCCCAGGCGGACGGTGGCGCCCTCGTCGGCCTGCACCGAGACGGTGCCGACGATCTGCTTCAGCTCCCGCGCGACCTCGACGGTCTCGCCTGCCCGCCCCTCGACGCCCTCGACCTCGGTCGGCAGGTACCCGTCGAGCTCGAACAGGATGGTGACGGGCCCGTCGGGTGCGAGCGGCAACGTCATCGGGGTGCCCGGGCGCCGAGCTCCTTGCGGTCGACGTAGACGGTGGCGCCGGGCGGATCGGTGGTGAGCTCGTAGAGCACCACCTTCGGCGCGATCTGGCCGATCTCCTGGTCGACGACCGCGCGCACCTGTGCATGTCCGTCAGCCCGTCCTGCGCGCGACGGTGAACCAGCGGTGCGCCTCGGGGTACTTCTGGAGGCGGACGTGGCAGCGGGCGATGTTGAAGGCGACGGACGGGTTGGGCGCCAGCCGGTTGGACATCAGGAAGTGCGCGAGCGCGTCCTCGTACTGCCCGGCGGTGTAGGCGTCGGCGCCGAGCTGGAAGGCCACCTCGGCGCCTTCCGCCTCGCCGGAGGCGTGGGCGGGCGCGGCGAGCAGGGTGAGCAAAGCGATGATCATGGGGACCGGCTCCGTTTCCGGTCTCCAGTGATACTCGCGACAGCCTGTACAGTTGAAGTAATATCGAGCGTGTCACCCCCTTGCCCTGGTCCGTATCGGCTGCCCCGGCATGCCGGGGACAGTCGGGTCCCCGCGGAGCCTCGAAATCGACGGACGGACGCTCGGTATCGCTGGGCGAGACGCCGACTTCGCCGACGACCCGTGCGCGGGTCCCGGTTCGTGGCGCGGTGGCGCGGGTGGACACCGACGAGGCGGCGCTTGCGATCGTACAGGCGCCCGCCAGCGGTGGCCGGACGCGACGCACCACTGCTGGGCGTACCGCCTCGCGGACGGCCGCCACCGCCACAGCGACGACGGCGAGCCGGGTGGCTCCGCGGGGCGGCCGATCCTCGCGCAGGATCGAGGGCACGGCCTGCACGACGTGGTGGCCGTGGTCGCCCGCTGGCTCGGCGGGACGAAGCTCGGGAATGGCGGGCTGGTGCGCGCCTACGGCGCCGCAGCGGGCCGAGCGCTCGATCGCGCCGAGACGATCGAGGTCTCGCCCGTGGTGACGCCAGGCCTGGTCCACGACTACGACGTCGTGGAAGCGGTGCAGGCGGCGATCGCGACGCACGGCGCCTCGGTGGCGCAGACGGACTGGGACGCCGCGGTGACGGTGACCGTGACGATCCCGAGCGATCGCGCCCCGGCGCTGCGGGAGGCGCTGCGCGATCGGACCCGCGATCGCGTCCGGATCGAGCTCGAACCGGGATCGAGCGGCCTGGTACATCCCGATACATGTGTTGCGGCGGCCGGCGTCATAACGGGGTCCACCGGCGCACCTCCCGCGTCGGCACGGAGGTCCCCCATGAGCGACACCATTACCTTCAAGGCCGCCAACAACCGCGACGTCGAGGTCGACGCGAAGCTGTGGAACGAGGCCAAGGCCCGGACCGCCGGCAAGGGCGACGGCCGCCTGGGGGAGGAGGACGCCAAGGCGCTGTTCGCCATCATCAACGCCGACAACGCCTACAGCGAGCTCGAGCGGCGCACCCTCAAGCACATCCGCGCCAACTTCCGCTGGACCGCCGGCGGCGACCTCGTCTTCCGCGGCCTGGTCCGCGAGGCGGCCGCCAAGGGCTGGAAGGACGCCGAGGTGCTCGAGACCACGTTCAAGGCCGCCAACGGCCGCGACGTGGAGGTCGACGGCCGCCTGTGGGGCGAGGCCATCGCGCGCACCGAGGCCAAGGGCGACGCCCGGCTGAGCATCGAGGACGCCGAGGCGCTGTTCGCCCTCGTCGCCGCCGACGGCCAGTACTCCGAGCTCGAGAAGAAGACCCTCAAGCACATCCGCAAGCACTTCAAGTGGACCGAGAAGGGCAACGACGCCTTCCGCGCCCAGATCCGCGCCGCCGCCGCCAAGGGCTGGTCGCAGGCCGAGGTCGACGACGCCCTGAGCGACGCCGCCGAGTAGCGATCCCTACCGCCGCCGCCAGGCGCCCAGCAGATCGTCCAGCGCCGCCACCGTGGCGCGGTTGGCCGGTGTGGGGCGCCCGGCGGCGAGGTCGCGGGCCCGAGTCCAGGCGTCGAGCGCGTCCCCGATGCGTCCCGCCGAGACCGCCGCGCGACCCCGCCAATCGAGCCACGTCGCCGTGGGCGGCAGGCCGTCGAGCCGACCGAGCGCGTCGTCGGGCCGGCCGAGCGCCAGCTCCAGCGCGAGCGCGGCCTCGACCACGGCCGGCGCCGGCCCGCCGCGCGCGATCGCCACGTCCGCGACGCGCAGCGCGTCCTCGGCGCGCCCGACCGCGCGGCACCACCCGACCACGGCCAGGGCGTCGTCGGGGCGGAGGCGGCCCGGCGCAGCGATCGCCTCCAGGCCGAGCTGCGCGGCCTCGTCGACGCGGCCGGCCTCGGCGAGCAGCCGCGCGCGGTCGAGCTGCAGCCCGCGATCGCCGGGGTGGGCGGCCAGGGCGGCGTCCACCGCGCGCAGGGCGTCGCCGTCGGCACCGGCCCACGCGGCGCCCCGCTCGTGGGCGGCCACCGCGAGCTCGGCCTGCAGCGCCAGCGCAGCGGCGCGGTCGAGGCCGCACCCTCCGCCTCGGCCAGCGCCGCGCGCGCTCGGCGCCGCGGCCGGCCTCGGCGTAGGTGCGGATCAGCGCCAGGCGGGCGTCGAGGTCGCAGCCGGTGGCGGCGCCGGCGGCCAGCTGCTCGTCGACGGTCGGGTGGGCCGCAGCGGCGACGACCAGCCACCCGAGCATCACAGCGACGTGTCGATCATCTCGATCGGCGAGGCCGTGATGTCGGCCGTGTCTCCGCCCGCCAGGATCACGTTGTACAGCGGCGCGTTCACGTCGCGCTCGCCGCGCTGGATGCCGAGCTCGGCCACGACGACGTAGTCGAGCGCCGAGCCCCAGCAGTCCTCGACGCTGGTGAGGCCGGTGATGGGGAGCGTGAACAGGCCGTCGTCGTCGGTGGTGGCGGTGCCGAGGGTCTCGGTCTGCACGGCCCAGGCGCGATCCTCGATCCACACCGACGCGCCGACGGCCGGCCCGCCGCTCGCGAGGACCACCGCGCCGAGCAGCGTGAGGTCGTGGCGGGTCACTGCACCGCAGGCGCCGTCGGTGTCGGTGGTGCCCTGCGTGTCGGTGTCGGTGTCGGTGTCGGTGTCGGAGGTCGCGGCCGAGCCGGTGTCGGCGGGGCCCGTGTCGGTGGTCTTCGGATCGCCCGAGCAGGCGATCGCCAGGAGGGCGGGGCAGATCCAGCGCATGCGCGAAGATACCCCAGCGCGCGGCCTGCCGCAGCGGCGAGGCCTCGACGCCCCCCATCGACTATGATGAGCCCGCCATGATCGCCCTGTTGCTGCCGCTGGCCGCTCGCGCCGAGACGCCCCTCGTCGTCTCCGGCGACGACTGGCGCTACCTCGACGACGGGGTGGCCCCCAGCGCCGACTGGGTCGAGCTCGGCTACGACGACAGCGCGTGGGGCACCGGCCCCGCGCCCTCGGCTACGGCCTCGCCGACATCGCCACCACGGTCGCCTACGGCGCCGACCCGAGCGACCGCTACGTCACCACCTGGTTCCGCCGCACCTTCGACCTCACCGTCACGCCGAACGCGTTCGACGCCGTGTCGGTGCACCTGCGCCGCGACGACGGCGCCGTCGTCTACCTCAACGGGGTGGAGATCCTCCGCGACAACCTCCCGTTCGGCGCCGTCACCCCCGACACGCTGGCGCTCGACGCCGTCTTCGGCGACGCCCAGGACCGCTTCCTCGACGCCGTGGTGCCCGACGGGCTGCTGGTCGAGGGCGAGAACGTCGTCGCCGTCGAGGTGCACCAGCAGTCGCCCGCCAGCGCCGACCTCGTGCTCGACCTGCGGCTGAGCGGCTGGGACTCGCCGGGCTACGTCGTCCGCGGGCCCTACCTGCAGCAGCCCACGCCGTCGGGCGTCATCGTGCGCTGGCGCACCGCGGGCCCCTCGGCCGGGCGCCTGTGGTGGGGAGACGAGCTCGACGCGCTGACGCAGTCCGTCGACGACCCCGTCGTCGGCTTCGAGCACGAGCTCACCATCACGGGCGCGCCCGTCGGCGGCCGGGTGCGGTACGCCGTGGGCACGCCCGTGGGCAAGGTCCTCGCCGGCGACGACGCCGAGCACGTGATCCAGCTCCCGCCGCCGAGCTCGCAGCCCCGGCCGGTGCGGATCTGGGCGCTCGGCGACTCCGGCACGGCCGACGCCAACGCCGAGGCCGTGCGCGACGCCTACGCGCAGCTCTCGCCCGACCCGCTCGACACCGACCTGTGGCTCATGCTGGGCGACAACGCCTACCCGAGCGGCACCCTCGAGCAGTACGACGAGGCCGTCTTCGGGATCTACCCGACCTGGCTGCAGCAGGTGCCGCTGTGGCCCGTCTTCGGCAACCACGACGGCATGAGCGCCGACGCCGCGACGCAGTCCGGGCCGTTCTTCGACCTGTTCACGCTGCCCACGGCCGGCGAGTGCGGCGGCGTGGCGTCGGGCACCGAGGCGTACTTCTCGTTCGACTACGGGCCGGTCCACGTGATCGTGCTCGACTCCACCGACTCCGATCGCAGCGCCACCGGCGCCATGGCCACCTGGGCGCGCGCCGACCTCGCCGCGCTCGGCTCGCAGACGGACTGGGTCGTCGCCGCGTTCCACCACCCGCCCTACAGCCACGGCTCGCACAACTCCGACACCGAGCTCAACCTCGTGCAGATGCGCGAGAACCTGCTGCCCATCCTGGAGGAGGGCGGCGTCGACCTCGTGCTGAGCGGGCACAGCCACAGCTACGAGCGGTCCGTCCTGCTCGACGGCTACTACGGCGACAGCACCGCCCTCGAGCCGGCCATGGTGCGCCAGGGCCACGACGGCGACCCGCTCGGCGACGGCCCGTACACCAAGTGGCCCGAGCAGGTGGAGCCCCACGAGGGCGCGGTCTACGTGGTGGCGGGCTCCTCGGGGCAGGTCTCGGGCGGCCTGCTCGACCACCCGGCGATGTACGTGTCGCTGAACGCGCTCGGCTCGCTGGTGCTCGACGTCGACGGCGGGCTGCTCGAGGGGCGCTTCCTCGACGACGCGGGCGCCATCCTCGACACCTTCGCCATCGAGAAGGGCCGCACCACCGTCGTCTCCATCGACGGGCCGCGGCTCGTGGCCAGCGGCGAAGACCTCGCGCTGACGGGCCTGGCCCGGGAGCCCGACGGCAGCGAGGTCGCGACCTACCGCTGGGACTGGGGCGACGGCGCGCCGCCCGCCTTCGGCAACCCCGCGACCCACGCGTTCGCCTCGGAGGGCACCTACACCGTCACGCTCACCGCGACCGACCACGCGGGCGAGGAGGCCACGGCGGCCATCACCGTCGCCGTCGACGACTACGACCCGGTGATCGACCGCCTCGAGGCCTCGGCCGACCCGACCGAGGGCGCGCCCGTCACCTTCACCGGCCACGCCACCGACGCCGGCGGCGACCCGCTCACCTACCTCTGGACCATCGGGACGGCGACGTACGCCGGCGATCAGGTCGTGCACACGTTCCTGGAGGACGGCCCCTACACCGCCACCCTCACCGTCACCGACGACGCCGGCCGGCAGGATCCAGGGTGCGGTGGTGGTCGACGTGGCGAACGCGCCGCCGGCCGTCGAGGGCGTGAGCGTGCCCGACACCGCGGTCGAGGCGTCGCCCACCACGCTGACCGCGCTGGTGAGCGATCCCGCGGGGTTCTACGACCCGCTCACCGTGACCTGGCGGCTGCCCGACGGCAGCGTGACCACCGGCACCACCGCCACCGTCACCCTGCTCGACGACGGCCCCTGGCCCATCGAGATCGCCGCCACCGACGACGCGGGCGCCACGACGAGCCGCCTCCTCGACGTGCGGGTCGCGAACCTGCCCCCGAGGTGCGCGACGCCACCTGGTGGGGCGAGGCCGTCGAGGGCGCGCCCGTCACGGTCTACGCCGCGGCGGTGGACCCTCCCCGCTCGACACCACCGCCGTCGCGTTCAGCGACGACGGCGGCGCCACCTGGATCCCCGGCGACGAGGCGGTGCTGCTGTTCCGCGACGACGGCGTGCACGAGGTGCTGATCCGGCGCGACCGACGACGACGGCGGCGAAGCCACGAGCCTCCTCAGGTGCCCGTCGCCAACGCGCCGCCCGAGGTGCGCGGCCTGACGCTCCCTCGGGCGCCGTCGAGGGAGCCGCTCCTGCTCTCGGTCGACGCCGAGGATCGGGCCGCGACGACGCGCTCGGTCACCTGGGGAGATCGGCGGCCAGGTGCTGCTGGGCGAGGCCGTCACCGTCACCCTGCCCGACGACGGGCGCTACGAGGGGTCCGTCGAGGTCCAGGACGACGACGGCGCCGGCGTGTCCCTGCCGTTCGCCCTCGACGTGCGCAACGCACCGCCCGCCTTCGCCTCCACCGCGCCGGGGGCGAGATCGCGCCCGGCACCAGCTTCGCCTACCGGCCCGAGGTGGTCGACGTCGATCCGGTGCAGCTGAGCCTCGAGGGCCCGCCGCGCGCCACGCTCGACCCCGACGGCACGGTGCGCTGGAAGGCGCCGCCCGCGCCCGGCGCCGAGGTCCGGTTCCTGCTCACCGCCGATGACGGCGAGGGCGGCCTGGCGACGCAGGGCTGGGTCCTGCGGGTCGTGCCGCCCGACGGCCCCGGCCGCCGCTACAGCCGGCCCGACGCGCTGCAGGGCCTGCGGCTGCAGCACCTCGGGCGCTCCCGGGCTCGGCGCCCTGGTCCTCGCGCTGGCGCTCGCCCGGCGGCGACGTGCCTGAGCCTGCTGCTGCGGGCCCGCGCGCTGGCCGTCACCGCCCGGGCGGCGGGCGTGCTCGAGCCGCTCGGCTGCGCCATCCACCACGTGGACGGCTTCCAGGTGCGCGTGCTGGCGGGCTTCGAGCGCAAGCCCAAGGCGACGGCGGCGTCGGGGCCGCGTCCCGACCCGTTCCTGCCCCCCTACCCCGCCCTGCTGCACGTCGCGGACTGGCCGCCGGCGCACGCGCTCCTCCTCAACCGCTACCCGGTGCTCGCCGACCACCTGCTCCTGGTCACGCTGCGCGACGAGCCGCAGGAGGCGCCGCCCTCCGCGGGCGACCTCGACGCGCTCGAGCGGCTGCTCGCCATCGTCGACGGCCTCGGCTTCTACAACGGCGGCGTGGCCGCCGGGGCAAGCCAGCCGCACCGCCACCTGCAGCTCGTCCCCGCCGACGCGGTCGGCCCGATGCCGCTGGAGGCACCGCTGGCCGACGCCGTCGGCCGGGGCCTCGACCAGGTGCCGTCCTTGCCGTTCGCCCACGCCGTGGGGCCGCCCGACGCCGACCTGGACGCGCTGTTCGCCGCCGCCGGCGCCGATCCGCGGGCGCCCGGCGCCCACTCCCTGCTGGCGACGCGTCGTTGGCGCCTGCTCGTGCCGCGCACCGCCGGCGAGGTCGACGGCATGCCGGTGAACTCGCTCGCCTACGTGGGCCTGCTCGCCGTGACCTCCGAGGCCCAGCTGGCGGCCCTCGCGCGCATGGGCCCGTGGGAGGTCCTGTCTCGGGCGGCGTCACCGCGCCGTTAACCGCTGAGACACCGTTCGACTGGCCGGCTCGCCTCGCGGCGACATACGGCCGGTGGGATGTCCGAGCGCAGCGCGGGGAGTGGCCGATGTCCGAGATCCGACCTGCTTGATCGTGGCCTGGATCACCGAGAACCAGCCCTGGGTCGCCATCACCATCGTGGCGGGCATGCTGGTGCTGTTCGTCAGCGAGCGCCTGGCGCCGCCCGTGGTGGCGCTGTGCGGCGCGTCGGCGTTCCTGGTGCTCGGGATCGTCGACATCGACCAGGTCCTCGGCGTCCTGTCGAACGCCGCGCCGCTGACGATCGGCGCCATCCTCATCCTGTCGAGCGCGCTCGTCCGCACCGGCACCCTCGACGCCCTCGGCGGCTGGCTGTCGCGGCTGTGCGCGGCCAACGCCTGGCTCGGCGTGATCAGCCTGGTGCTGCTCACCGTGGTGGCATCGGCGTTCGTCAACAACACGCCGGTGGTGCTGCTCCTCATCCCGCTCGTGGAGCGGCTGTCGAAGTCGAACCGCATCGCGTCGACCCGCCTGCTCATCCCGCTGTCGTACGCCGCGATCCTCGGGGGCACGTGCACCCTCATCGGCACGTCGACGAACCTCGTGGTGGACGGCGTGGTGCGCCAGTACGGCATGCGGCCGTTCACCATCTTCGAGGTGACGCCCGTGGCGCTGGTCGGCACCTGCACGGGCCTCGCCGTGATGGCGCTGCTCGCGCCGGTGCTGCTGCCGAGGCGACCCGACGGCGACGGGCTCGGCGGCGAGATGGCGAAGTACCTGACGGAGCTGCGCGTGGCCGCCGACAGCCCGCTCGTGGGCAAGTCGGTGGCGGAGATCCGCCGCCTGAAGCACGACGGCGTGCAGGTCCTGGCGGTGCTGCGCGGCCTGACGCGCGTGGTGGAGCGGCTCGATCAGGTCTCGCTCGACCCGGGCGACCGCGTGGTCGTGCTCGGGCACGTCGCCGAGGTGCTCACCCTGCACGGCGACGACGCCTTCGAGCGCCGCGGCGAGCCCATCGCCGAGGCGATGCTGGCCACGTCGCGCTTCCACACGCCGAGCATCGCCGACCTCCACCTGACGCGGTTCGGCGTGGCGGTGCTGGGGGTGAGCCGCCACAAGCAGCTGCCGGGGATCACGCTGGCCACGGTGCGGCTGCGCTCCGCCGACCGGCTGCTGCTGCAGGGCCCGCCCGACGGCATCGCCGCCGCCGCCGAGCGCAGCGAGCTCGTCGAGATCGCGGAGCCGCGCACGCGCAGCTACCGGCGGCGCAAGGCCCCCGTCGCCATCGCGGCGCTGGCCTTCGTGGTCCTGGGGGCGAGCTTCGGGCTGGCGCCCATCGCGGCGCTGGCGCTCGTCGCCGTGTCGTTCGTGCTCGTGGCCGGCTGCGTCGACGGCGAGGAGGCCTGGCAGTCCATCGACGCCGGCCTGCTCGTGCTCATCTACGGCATGCTCGCGGTGGGGCGCGGCCTCGA
The DNA here is from genome assembly GCA_041389545.1 of Myxococcota bacterium. GTDB lineage: Bacteria > Myxococcota_A > UBA796 > UBA796 > JACKER01. Next base: position 101,273 of record JAWKRQ010000033.1, read on the forward strand.
GGCCTCCGGCGCCATCCAGCTGCTGGTCGACGCCGCCACCCCGTGGCTGATGGACGCGCCGCCGGTGGTCGCGGTCGTGGCCATCTACTTCCTGGCGTCGTTCTTGACGGAGGCCATCTCCAACAACGCCGTGGCCGTGATCCTGACGCCGGTGGCCATCGGCCTGGCCCACGCGCTGCAGCTCGAGCCGCGCGCCGCCATCACGGCCGCGATGCTCGGCGCCTCGGCGAGCTTCGCGACGCCGATCGGCTACCAGACGAACACGCTCGTCTACGCGACCGGGAAGTACCGCTTCGCCGACTTCCTGCGCATCGGCGTGCCCATGAACCTGTCGGTGGGCGCGGCCATCTGCGCGGCCATCTGGTTCACGTGGCTGCGGTGAGGCACAGCTTGCCGGCGTGCTCCCCGGAGGCCAGCGTCGCGAACGCGGCCGGCGCGTCCTCGAAGGCGTAGGCCTCGCCGATGGCCGGCGGGCGCGTGCCGGCGGCGAGGGCGGCGCACAGCGCCTCGAACGAGCGCCGGTGCCCGACGTACACGCCGTGGCAGCGCACCGCCTTCATCAGGACGGGGAGCACCGACAGCGGCTCCTTCGCGCCGGCGAGGTTGCCGATGACGGCGACGGTCCCCGCCACCCGCACCGCGTCGAGCGACTGCTGCAGCGTGCCGGCGCCGCCGACCTCCACCACCACGTCGACGCCGCCGCCCGACCACTGGCGCGCGGCGCGGCCCCACCGGGGCTCGTCGACCGACGAGATCCAGTGCTCGACCCCCCAGCCCTTCAGCGTGGCGACCTTGTGGGGCGAGCGGCCCACCGCCACCACCCGCGCGCCGCAGCTGCGCGCGATCGCCACCGCCGCCGACGACACGCCGCCGCTGCCGATGACGAGCGCGGTCTGGCCCGGCTGCAGCCGCCCCACCGTGACGAGCGCGTTCCATGCGGTGACCGCCGCGCAGGGCAGCGAGGCCGCCTCGGCGTCGGTCAGGCGGGCGGGGACCCGCACGAGCTCGGCGGCGTCGAGCTGCACCACCTCGGCGAGCACGCCGGGGACAGGGCCGCCGCGGGTGCGCCTCACGGCGTCGGCGTCGGGAGCGCCGGCGAGCCAGGTCGGGCAGAACGTCGGGCACACGCGGTCGCCCACGGCCACCCGCTCGACCCCCACGCCCACCGCCTCGACCACGCCAACGCCGTCGGAGAGCGGGACGTAGGGCAGCTGCAGGCGCGGGTCGTACTGCCCGCGCGCCATGAGCAGGTCGCGGTAGTTGAGGGACCAGGCGCGCATCCGCACGCGGGCCTCCCCGGGGCCCGGCGGCGGCGGGTCGGCGACCTCCTGCAGCGCGAGGTGCTCGAGCCCGAACGCGTCCTGCACCACCCACTGCCGCATCACCACCTCCCCGTGAGCACCAGGCCCGCGCCGTCGCGCGACAGCGACGCCGACACCGTGGGGTGGCGCAGCGCATGGGCCTTGCCGAGCCGATCCCCGCCCACCAGCACCGAGGTGAGCCCGCCGATCACGAGGCCGAGCCCGCCGATGGAGCGAACGTCGTCGACGAGCTGCGACTCGTCGGACAGCTCGCCGCGCTTGCCGCGGCCCACCAGCAGCACCACGACGCCGCCGGCCATCGCTGCCGCGCCGCCCACCGAGGCGGCGACCCCGGCGTCGTGGTAGCGCTGGGCCTGGGCGAGGCGCGCCGCATCGGGCGCCTCCGGGCGGGTTCGGGCTCGGCCGCGACGGCCGCTGCGAGCAGACAAGGGAACAGCATGCCCCTGCATACTGACCGGGTCACGGCTCGCCCGCTCGCCGCTCCACGTCGGCGAACCGGGCGGCCAGCGCCGAGACGAACGCGCCGATCCACGTGTTCAGCCCGAGCTCCTCGCGCAGCACGGCGCGGCTGACCACGTCGACCTCGCGAGGGCGGTGAGCGCCGAGACGCTCGAGGTGCGCCGGCCGTCCGCCGACAGCACCGCCAGCTCGCCGAAGACCTCGCCCGGGCCGAGCTCGCGGATGTCGCCCGCGCTGCGGCTGTGCACCCGGCACCGGCCGCTGCGGATGAGGAAGGCCTCGTCGCCTGGCTCGCCCTCCGTCACCACGGCCTCGCCGGCCTCGTAGCGGCGGGTGGGGAGGTGCCAGCTGCCGCGCAGGAAGCCCACCAGGTCGCGCTTGAAGGCCCCCGCGGTCGGGTAGCGGTCGGCGGGGTTCCGGGCGAGCGCGCGCAGCGCGATGCGGGCGAGGGCGGGCGGCAGCCGCGGGTCGGCGACGACCTGGTCGGGCGGCGCGATGCGTCAGTGGGTGGCGGCCATGATCCGCAGTGCACGGGCGTGCGCCCGGGGTGCGGCGCGCGGCCGGTGAGCAGCGTGAGGATGCCGCCGAGGTAGTAGACGTTCTGGCGCGCGCGTCGACGCCGTCGGGGTCGTCGACCTGCTCGGGGGCGACGTAGCTCGGGGTGCCGAGCAGCGGCGGGGCTCGCCCGTCCAGCGGTCGGACGGCGGGTGACGGGTCGCGGCGCAGGGCGATGCCCTAGTCCATGACGTAGACCTCGCTGAACTCGCCGACCATCACGTTGGACGGCTTGAGGTCGCGGTGACCACCCCTGCGCCAGGGCGAACGAGACGGCGTCGCACACCTTGAGCAGCACCGGCGGTGCTCGGCCAGCACGTCGGGGTCGAGCCGGTCGTCGCCCAGGGCGCGCAGGCGGTCGAGCAGGCTGTCGCCCTGGACGAGCTTCATGTCGATGTGTACCCGCGGCCGTCCTCCGCGGTGCCGTACTCGTAGACGGGGACGATGTTCGGGTGCTCGAGCTGGCCCGTGGCAGGGCGCGCCTCGAGGAACCGTCCGCTCGCCTCGCGGCCCGGCGCCAGCACCTTGAGGGCGGTGCGGCGCAGCAGCAGCGGGTCGAAGGCGTGGTGCACCACGTCGCTCGCGCCGCCGCGCCCGATCTCGCCGTCGTCCCGAAACCGCATCGCCCGCGCTCCTGCGCCGCGCATGCCCCGCCCGCGTGACGGTCGGGCATCGCCGCCCGGCGGTCGGGGCATGATGATCCTCCCGGTCGCCGCGAGGTGAGCCTGTCGTCCCCGCACGTGGTGTCGCTGTCGCCGTCGCTGGTGCTGGCAAAGTGTGCCACCGGGCGGCCGAGCCCCCGGACGACACGCAGACCGACTGGTCCCGAGCACGACCGTCCCCACGACCACCTCCACGCAGACGACGGTCGACACCGCGGGGCACGTCCACGATTGGCGCCACGGGCGACACCGCCGCGCCGCTCGACTGCAGCGTGCTGCCGCCCGTGCCGGTGACCTACCAGGTGATGAACCAGTTCGACACCGCCGAGGACTTCGACCTCGACGGTGACGGCTACCTGTGCAGCATGGACAGCGGCAACCTCGCCTGCCGCGACCTGAACGGGAACACGAAGCTCGTGTCGCCGAACGTCGCCTCGGGGACGGCGGGGACGCGGATCCTCCCGACGGGCGACTGCGGCCGCCGACGTGGGCAACGGCGCGCTCAGTGGGTCGACGCGCGACGGGCGGGCGCGAGGTCATCGCCAGCGGGCTGCAGTACCCGAACGGGGTCGAGGTCGACGCCGACAACATGGTCTACGTGGCCGAGAACAGCGGCGCGCGCGTGCGGCAGATCGACGCGTACACGGGCGACCAGTGGATCGTGGCGAACGGGCTCGTCCAGCCGAACGGCGTCATCCTGTCGCCCGACGGGAACACGCTGTACGTGGGCAGCTTCGGGGGCGGACTCATCTATGCGATCGACCGGCTCGGGCCGACCGAGTGGGACGTGCCGCGGGTGCTGTACGATCCGCCCGGCCCCGACGGGGGCTTCGACGGGATCAACGTCGATGCCTGCGGCAACGTGTACATCACGGAGTACACGGTGGGGCGGGTGTACCGGATCAGCCCGACGGGGTGAACCGCGACCTCGTCGTGGATCTGCCGGCGGCGGTGGATCCCGAACAGCGCGGTGGGGCCACGGGATCAACGGGTGGCGGACCGACGCTGTACGTGACGGCGTGGGAGCAAGCTGTACGCGCTCGACAAGGATCGAGGGCAAGGCCCACGTACTCGCGCCGTGATCATGGGGGGTGTGCTTCGCCGGCCCCACGCGCTGACGGCCCTGACGAGGCGCCGTGCTGCGGCGGTGCTCGAATCAGGGGGTGTGCTCGGGCCGGGGCCGATGGGGGTGTGTTTCGGGCTGGGGGCGGGCACCCGGAACGTGCGAACGGGAGGGATGCCTCCCAACCGTGACGCCTGCCCGCTCGCCCCCGCCCTGCGCGCACCCTGGCCCCACGCGCTGACCGGCCGGATGAGGCCGCTGCGGCGTGCCTGGAATCATGGGGGCGTGCTCGGGCCGTAATCATGGGGGCGCTCGGCCGGGGGCGGGCACCGTGCGAACGGGAGGCCCAACCGCACGTTCGCCCGCTCCGCCCCGGCCCTGCGCGCTGGACGGCCACGCCTCGCCGCTGCGGCCCAGCCCAGCCAGTCCGTGTGGGCCAGGGTGCGCGCAGGGCGAGGCGGTACGCGACGTCGGCGCCCCATGATGGCTCGCCCCCGCACTCCGCGCGCCCGACGGCGCCGGCGTGGCGTACCGCCTTCGCCCGAGCACACCCCATCAGTCCGTGTCGTTGGTGTAGGTCCCCACGTTCACGTCGTCGAAGAACGGCAGCGCGGGGTCCTTCCTCGGTCAGCGGCGCGCCCCGGTAGACCTTGGCCACGCTCTGCCGCGCCACCGGCGGCTCGTCCGCCGTCTGGCGTGATCGAGCGCAGCCCCAGCGGCACGGGAGGCGGCGCCTGCGACGGCGGGTCGAGGTCGCGATCGGCGGGCCGCGCCCCCGGCACCTGCATCCACCGCGTCGACGACCACCCCGGCGTGAGCGACGGCTCGCTGACGGGCTCGCCCTCGTCGTAGGTGCTGGGCGCCGGGCCCGCGCCCCCTCGTCGGACGGCGCGTCGAAGTCGCTCGGGATCGGGTCGCGCGGCGCGCCACGGGCGGCTCGCTCGCCCGCAGCGACTCGCTGGTGGGCAGGTCGTCGGCGTCGGCCCCGGTGAACGCCTGGTCCAGCAGGTCGGCGACCCTGGCCCCCGCATGGTGGGCAGCGCACTGCCGCCGGGCGACGGCACGGGCACCGCGATCCGCGCGACGGTCCCCGTGACCGGCAGGTCGAGGTGCGTGGAGGCGTGCGGGTCGGCGGGCTCCTCGAGCGTCTCGGTGCGCTTGCCCCAGATGTCGAGGTGGGCGGTCGTCTGGTCGAGGATGCCGTAGCGCTGGCGCCGCCGGTGCGAGGTCGGCGCCTCGGCCAGGTTGCGGCGCCGCTTCGCCTCGTGCCACGCCGAGACGACGTTGTCGGGCAGCGCCGGCCCGAGCGCCAGCGAGCCGGCGATCTGCTCGATGCACTCCCGCTCGCTGCGCGAGACGGTGAAGGCCAGGCCGAACAGCCCGCCCGCCGACTCCGCCACCCACAGGCACAGGTCGAGCAGCTGCTCCACCGACTCGATGGGCGCCGCATCGCGGCCCAGGCGCGACATCAGCGCCAGCAGGACCGTGCGCGCCGCGAAGAACGCCTTCTTCGACGGGCGGCGCTTCAGCCAGCGGTCGAGCCAGGCGTCGTCGACGGGGATGTCGTGGTCGCGCGCGATCTGCGCGATCCGGCGGCGCTCCGCACGCTGGATGCGGCCGTCCGCCCACGCGACCTCGATGAGCGGCAGCAGCGCCACCGCTCGGTAGTTGTCGCGCTGCAGGCCGAGCGACTGGAGGGACTGGGCGAGCTCGTCGTCGTCCAGTCCGCCGCCTCGGGCGGTCTGTAGGGTCACGGGGCCCCCAGCGGTGCGTGCCGGATGCCTGAGCTTACCTCCGGACCGCGACCGGATCTACCTCGACGCTCGGCTCAGTCGCCCTGATCGACGACCGACGCGAGCACCGTGTACTGGATGACCACCTGCGACAGCGGATCCGGCAGGTACTCCTTGAACGTGATGCTGTTGCGCACCTCGGAGTAGCTGTAGTCCGGCCCGAGATCGAACGGGTGGACGTTGCCCGCCGTGTCGGTCACCTGCACGGTGAGGCTGTCGACCACCGGCAGCTGCGACAGGAAGAACTCGCGCTTGAGGCCGGACACCTCGATGCCGAGGTCGTCGAGCACGCCCGTCCAGTCGTCCTCGAGCAGCGACTGCCACAGGCCGCCGACGCCCTGGGTGACCTGGATGTACTTGTCGCCCGGCTCGTTGAGCAGGCCGCCGCCCGGCGGGTTCACGATCGAGTTGAACGACACGAGGTCGTCGCTCGCCCGCAGCCCGTTCATGTAGGCGATGAACTCGCTGATGGGCACCTGCGAGTTGGTGCTGTAGTCGTCTTCGTCGGAGATGACGATGACGTGGATGCCCGAGTCCTGGTCGTCGGCGCGCAGGAAGCCCGCGTTGACGGTGTCGCGCTTGATCTCGAGCGCCGAGTACGCCGCCGCCCGGCCCTGCTCGGTGCCGCTG